>NZ_NIXO01000009.1 GCF_002204795.1 Pseudomonas sp. K2I15 | reverse complement strand
ACCACTTGCGCTTCCGATCTCTCGTTAGCGGGAGGCGAATTCTACAGCGTTACACGCTGCTGTCAACACCTCTTTTTCTCCGCTTTCGACCGAGAAGATCGAACCGTTAATAGGGCTAAACAACACGTCCTTACTAACTCCTTCTGGGCTTCGATGATCTGAAGCAGCTCGCTGTCGAAACCTACATAACTCTTTGTTTACCAAGGAGTTTTCCGTTTCGACTGCGCCGGAAGTGGGGCGAATTATAGACAGATATAAATCGCCGTCAACAGTTAATTTCAGGTTTATTCGGATTTAAGCGTAATACGCGCAAATGCCTTCTTACCCGCCTGGCAAACGTGGGTCGCGCCCAGTTCGTATATAAAGGTGCGGTCGACAACCTCACCATCTATACGCACACCACCAGAACCCAGAAGGTCGCGCGCCACTGCCGAGTTCTTCACCAGCCCTGCCTTATTAAGGACGGCAGCGATCGGCATTGCCTCGGCAGCAGTCAATTCAACCTCAGGCAGATCATCCGGCAGCTCGCCATCTTTCATGCGGTTACCCGCAGCACGGTGAGCACTGGCCGCAGCCTCTTCACCATGGAAGCGCGCAACGATCTCTTCCGCCAGCTTGATCTTCACGTCCCGTGGATTCGCACCAGCTTCTACATCGGCACGCAATGCATTGATCTCGTCCATCGAGCGGAAGCTCAACAGCTCGAAGTAACGCCACATCAGCGCATCCGGAATCGAAACCAGTTTGCCGTACATCACGCCCGGCGCTTCCTGGATACCTACATAGTTACCCAAGGACTTGGACATCTTCTTGACGCCATCCAACCCCTCCAGCAAAGGCATGGTCAGAATGCATTGAGCTTCTTGCCCGTACGCACGCTGCAGCTCACGCCCCATCAGCAGGTTGAATTTCTGATCGGTACCGCCCAACTCGACGTCGGCACGCAACGCCACCGAGTCATACCCTTGAACCAACGGGTACAGGAACTCATGGATAGCGATAGGCTGATTGGTGGAGTAGCGCTTATCGAAGTCATCGCGCTCGAGCATGCGAGCAACGGTGTATTGGGACGTCAGGCGAATGAAATCCGCCGGACCCATCTGATCCATCCAGGTGGAGTTGAACGCCACCTCGGTCTTGGCCGGATCGAGAATCTTGAAAACCTGAGCCTTGTAGGTCTCGGCATTATCGAGAACCTGCTCACGGGTCAGCGGCGGACGCGTAGCGCTCTTGCCGCTCGGGTCGCCGATCATCCCGGTGAAGTCACCTATAAGGAAGATCACCTGATGCCCCAGGTCCTGGAACTGACGCAGCTTATTAATAAGCACCGTATGCCCAAGGTGCAGATCCGGCGCCGTCGGATCAAAGCCGGCCTTAATACGCAGGGGTTGGCCACGCTTGAGCTTTTCGATCAGCTCAGCTTCGACCAACAGTTCTTCCGCACCACGTTTAATCAGCGCTAGCTGCTCTTCAACCGACTTCATAACAGACCCGCAAGGCTCAGATTCAAAAGGGAACCAACCATACAAGATCAGGGACTAATTACAAGTTTTGCCCTGCGCACGGACACCGTTCAGCAAGCCTAGCGTTCGCAAGCTTGCACCACAGATGATTTGGTTATATTTTATACAGTTATTTCATCTTCATCATGTCATTCATCTTTTCCAATTCATCTTTTCAAAGTCAAAATTACTTATGACCACAGAACCGTCTAAAGCGCCGCCGCTTTACCCGAAGACCCACCTGCTCGCCGCAAGTGGAATTGCCGCCCTTCTGAGCCTGGCTCTCCTGGTATTTCCTTCCAGCGACGTAGAAGCCAAACGAACGACCCTGAGCCTTGACCTTGAAAGTCCGGTTGAGCAACTGACACAAGATCAAGACGCTTCCGACGCACTACAAGCCACAAATGGCGCAGCAGAATCGCCGTTTGCCCAGATTGAAAACAGTGCCGAAGACACTAAAGAGACCGCACAGGCCGCGCCTGCGTTAGAGGCCGCCAAGAACCCGCTACACCGGGAAGTCATTGTTGCCAAAGGCGACACCCTTTCGACCCTGTTCGAAAAGGTCGGGCTACCCGCTGCAACCGTTAACGATGTGCTGGCAAGTGACAAGCAGGCCAAGCAGTTCACTCAGCTCAAGCATGGCCAGAAGCTCGAATTCGAGCTGACGCCCGACGGCCAGCTGAACAACCTGCACAGCAGCGTCAGCGACCTGGAAAGCATCACGCTGACCAAAGGTGCCAAGGGCTTTGCGTTCAATCGCATCACCACCAAGCCGGTAATGCGTTCCGCCTATGTACACGGCGTGATAAACAGTTCGCTGTCGCAATCGGCTGCCCGCGCAGGCTTGTCCCACAGCATGACCATGGACATGGCCAGCGTGTTTGGCTACGACATCGACTTCGCCCAGGACATTCGCCAGGGTGACGAATTCGACGTGATCTACGAGCAAAAAGTCGCCAACGGCAAGGTCGTCGGCACCGGCAACATCCTTTCCGCGCGGTTCACCAACCGTGGTAAGACCTACACCGCAGTGCGCTACACCAACAAACAAGGCAACAGCAGCTACTACACCGCCGACGGCAACAGCATGCGCAAGGCTTTTATCCGTACTCCGGTTGACTTCGCCCGTATTAGCTCGCGTTTTTCGATGGGTCGCAAGCATCCAATTCTGAACAAAATTCGCGCTCACAAAGGCGTCGACTACGCCGCCCCGCGTGGCACGCCGATCAAAGCTGCCGGTGACGGCAAGGTATTGCTGGCCGGTCGCCGTGGCGGCTACGGCAACACCGTGATCATCCAGCACGGCGCCACCTACCGTACGCTGTATGGCCACATGCAAGGTTTCGCCAAGGGCATCCAGACTGGCGGCAACGTCAAGCAAGGCCAGGTGATCGGCTACATCGGCACCACCGGCCTGTCCACCGGCCCGCATTTGCACTATGAGTTCCAGGTCAATGGTGTGCATGTCGACCCGCTGGGCCAGAAGCTACCAATGGCTGACCCAATCGCCAAGGCCGAGCGCGCTCGCTTCCTGCAGCAGAGCCAGCCACTGATGGCCCGCATGGACCAGGAGCGCTCTACCCTCCTGGCCTCGGCGAAACGCTAAGCCATGTCGCTCTATATAGGTGTGATGTCCGGGACCAGCCTTGATGGCCTGGACATTGCGCTGATCGAACAGGAGCCAGCGATCAAGCTGATCGCCACCCACTACATCCCCATGCCTGAATCCCTGCGTTCCGAGCTGCTTGGCCTTTGCGCCAGCGGCCCGGACGAGGTTGCCCGTTCGGCGATCGCCCAGCAGAACTGGGTGACGCTCGCCGCCCAAGGTATTCACGCCCTACTCGATCAGCAGAACCTCAAGCCCCAGGACATCCGAGCGATTGGCAGCCACGGCCAAACCATTCGTCACGAACCTGCACGGGGTTTTACCGTGCAGATCGGCAACCCGGCGCTGCTCACCGAATTGACCGGAATCACCGTCGTCAGTGATTTCCGTAGCCGCGATGTCGCCGCCGGCGGCCAAGGCGCCCCGCTGGTCCCTGCATTTCATGAGGCATTGTTTGGCGAGCGTACGGGCAACCGCGCCGTGCTGAATGTCGGCGGCTTCAGCAACCTCAGCCTGATCGAGACCGGCAAACCGGTCGCTGGCTTTGACTGTGGCCCGGGTAATGTCCTGCTTGATGCCTGGATTCACCAGCAACGCGGTGAGAACTTTGATCGCGACGGTCAGTGGGCGGCCAGCGGAAAGGTTGAGCCGCAGCTACTCAAGGCCTTACTCAGCGATCCGTTCTTCGTGACCCTGGGGCCAAAAAGCACCGGGCGTGAAGTCTTCAACCTCGGATGGCTGGAGCATCACCTGGGGCGGTTACCGCAATTCGCAGCCCAGGACGTGCAGGCCACGCTGCTGGAGCTGACCGCCCAGACCATCGTCGAATCGCTGCAAACCGCACAACTACAGACCGAAACCCTGCTGGTCTGCGGCGGCGGCGCCCACAACACAACCTTGATGAGCCGCCTCAGCGCCTTGCTGCCCGCCACTCAAGTCAGCAGCACCGCCACCTACGGCGTAGACCCCGACTGGGTCGAAGCCATGGCGTTCGCCTGGCTGGCCCATTGTTGCCTTGAAGGCATCGCAGCCAACCGCCCCAGCGTCACCGGCGCCCGCGGTCTTCGCGTACTCGGCGCCATCTACCCGGCCTGAACCCCACACAGCAAAACGCCGCTTGGCCCTAGCAAGGCCAAGCGGCGTTTTTACATTCGCTGTCGATCAGATCGAGAACGAAGAACCGCAACCACAGGTAGTGCTGGCATTCGGGTTCTTGATCACGAAGCGCGAACCTTCCAGACCTTCCTGATAGTCCACCTCGGCTCCTGCCAGGTACTGGAAGCTCATCGGATCAACGACCAGGCTTACGCCCTCGCGCTCAACGATGGTGTCGTCGTCGGCCACGTCTTCATCGAAGGTGAAACCGTACTGAAACCCTGAACAACCGCCGCCCGTAACAAATACGCGCAGCTTCAAGCGATCATTACCCTCTTCATCGACCAGGCTCTTCACCTTGTGCGCAGCACCGTGGGTGAATTGCAAAGCCGTGGGGGTGAAGGATTCAACGCTCATGCTGATAATCTCCCGGCGTAGCGCCGCCATATGCGTGATGGCGGCCATTATCCGCTTCTCCTAGAAAAGCGGTCAACTATTGTTACGGTATATCAATCTGCGCAGCGGCCATTAAAAACACGAAAGGCCCGATCAACGGGCCTTTGCGCAACAGCAGAAAACTTACGGCAGCATGCCCGCGTGGGACAGGCCCAGCTTCTCATCCAGGCCAAACAGGATGTTCATGTTCTGCACAGCCTGGCCCGAAGCACCCTTGACCAGGTTATCGATCACCGACAACACCACCACCAAGTCACCATCCTGTGGACGGTGCACCGCAATGCGGCACACGTTGGCACCGCGCACGCTGCGGGTTTCCGGGTGGCTGCCTGCTGGCATCACATCGACGAACGGTTCATTGGCATAACGCTTTTCAAACAGCGCCTGCAGATCCACCGAACGATCAACGACGGTTGCATACAGCGTGGAGTGGATGCCGCGAATCATCGGCGTGAGGTGCGGCACAAACGTCAGGCCGACATCTTTACCCGCAGCGCGACGCAGCCCCTGGCGAATTTCCGGCAAGTGACGATGGCCTTTGACTGCATAGGCTTTCATGCTTTCCGACGTCTCGGAGTAAAGCGAACCTACCGCAGCGCCCCGACCTGCGCCGCTGACACCCGACTTGCAGTCAGCAATCAGCCGCGATGCATCCGCAAGCCCAGCTTCCAGCAATGGCAGGAAACCCAGCTGCGTAGCGGTCGGATAGCAACCTGGCACGGCGATCAGGCGCGCTTGCTTGATCTGCTCGCGATTGACTTCCGGCAGGCCGTACACCGCCTCTTCCAGCAACTCCGGTGCACCGTGAGGCTGGCCGTACCACTTGGCCCATTCATCGGCGTCCTGCAGGCGGAAGTCCGCCGACAAGTCGATCACCTTGGTGCCAGCTGCCAGCAGCTCGCCCGCCAGGGCATGGGCAACACCGTGGGGCGTGGCGAAGAACACCACATCACACGCGCCCAATGTCTTGATGTCCGGCACGCTGAACGCCAGGCCGTCGTAGTGGCCTCGCAGGTTCGGGTACATGTCGGCCACCGCCAGGCCGGCCTCGGATCGGGAGGTGATCACCACCACCTCTGCTTGCGGGTGCTGAGCCAACAGACGCAGCAATTCGACACCGGTGTAACCCGTGCCGCCGACGATACCGACCTTGACCATAAACCTGCCCTCAACGAACCCACTGGAAAGCCGTCGATAATAGGGGCCGTATCGTTCTGCGACAACCGTCAACGTGACGTGTAGACGCTTGAGCCACTACTATCTTCAGCTACCGTGAACCTGGGAATAACTAAAAATGCTTTATCTATGGGTCAAAGCCTTTCATATCGTCAGCATCGTCTGCTGGTTTGCCGCGCTGTTCTACCTTCCGCGCCTGTTCGTCTACCACGCCCAAAGCGAGGACACCGTCAGCAAGGAACGCTTCAGCGTGATGGAGCGCAAGCTGTACCGCGGCATCATGGGGCCGGCGATGATCGCCAGCCTGGTGTTCGGCGGCTGGCTGATCTACCTAAACCCCGCCATCTTTCAATCCGGCGGGTGGATCCACGCCAAATTGACCCTGGTAGTACTGCTGATCGGCTACCACCACATGTGCGGCGCGCAGGTAAAACGTTTCGCCCGTGGCGAAAACACCCGCAGCCATGTCTTTTATCGCTGGTTCAATGAAGTGCCAGTTCTGATATTGCTGGCTATCGTAATTTTGGTCGTGGTCAAACCGTTCTAATTTCTATTACTCGGGGTACTTCCAATGTCGCTGCCCGCTTCGCTCGAACACAGTCTGCGCCTGCCCGTCGTGGCTGCGCCGATGTTTCTGATTTCCAACCCACAACTGGTCCTGGCTTGCTGCCGTAACGGGATTGTCGGCAGTTTCCCGGCACTCAATCAACGGGAAAGCGGCGGCTTCAAGGCGTGGCTGGAAGAGATCGAAGCGGGCCTGGCGCTGCTGGACAACCCGGCGCCCTATGCGGTCAACCTGATCGTGCACAACAGCAACCCGCGTGTGGAAGCTGACCTGGCGATCTGCGTCGAGCACAAAGTGCCGATCGTCATCACAAGCCTCGGCGCAGTGAAAGAATTGGTGGACGCCGTGCACAGCTACGGCGGCCTGGTATTCCACGATGTCACCACCCGGCGCCATGCCGAGAAGGCCGCAGAGGCAGGCGTCGATGGCTTGATCGCCGTTGCAGCGGGCGCAGGTGGTCACGCCGGCACCTGGAGCCCGTTCTCGCTGATTGCAGAAATCCGTCAGTTCTTCGACAAAACCCTGCTGCTCGCCGGCTGCCTCAACCACGGCCACGAGATCCTCGCGGCGCAAATTCTCGGCGCAGACCTGGCCTATTTCGGCACCCGCTTTATCGGCACCACCGAAAGCCACGCCCCGGATGCTTATAAAGAGATGCTGCTCACATCGCGCGCCGCCGACATCGTGCACACTCCAGCCGTCTCCGGCGTGCCCGCAAGCTTTATGCGCCAGAGCCTGGAAAACGCCGGTTTCGACCTCGCTGCGCTGCAAGGCAAGGGCGAAGTCAATTTCGGCTCCAAGCTCAAGCCACTCAACGACGAAGCCAAAGCCTGGAAGACCGTGTGGTCTGCCGGCCAGGGCGTCGGTGAGATTGATGATTTGCCCAGCGTCGATGAACTCGTGGCCCGCCTGGATGCCGAATACCGCAAGGCGCTCGAGCACGTGGCACAATTGCCTGAACGCTGGCCTCGCTGATCCGCGATAAAAGCCTGCTGATCGAAGCAGGCCTCCCCCTATTCAAGTGACAAGGATGCCCGCATGAGCGACAACCGTTTCAAGATTGTGTTTGATGGCGCATTGCTCCCGGGTGTCGAGAGCACCACCGCCAAGCTGAACCTCGCCGAGCTGTTCAAAAGCGAAGTTGAAGCGATCGAAAAACTATTCACCGGCCGCCCGGTCGCCCTGAAACGCGACCTTTCCCGCGCCGACGCGGAGACCTACCTGCAAGCGTTGAAAAACGCCGGGGTCGATGCACGCATAGAAGAAGAGCAGCCCGTCGCCTTCAGCCTTGCCGAAACCCATGAAACGGACTCCGGCAGCTCGACTGACTACACCCGCCCCGCCGCTTCGCCTTACGCCCCGCCCCGGGCAGCTGTTGGCGAGAACCTGCCGGAGTTTTCCACCCTCAAAGTATTCACCGTCAACGGGCGTATCGGACGCCTGCGCTTCCTGGCGTGGACACTGGTGTTGAGCGTGGTGATGCTCCTTATCTCAGGCGTATTCTTCACTGTCGGACTGGGTATCGCCGCGGTGTCCCCGACGATTGCCATGGTCATTGGCTTCCTGGTGGGCATTGCCGTACTCGTGGCCGCTGTGTGGGTCAGCGTGCAGATCACGGTGCAGCGCCTGCATGACCTGGGCTGGTCCGGCTGGCTGTGGTTCCTGCACCTGGTGCCCTTCGTAGGCAGTATCTTCCCGATCCTGCTGATGGTTCTCCCGGGCAACACAGGCGCCAACCAGTACGGCGCGCCACCACCGCGCAACTCCACCGCGGTAAAAGTCCTGTCTGCCCTGTGGCTGGCATTCATTCCGCTGGTATTGGCCGGCGCCGTGATACTCGGCATGAGCGGCTACCTGGATCAACTGGAAAGCGAGGTCGGCGGCAGCTACGAAAGCAGCTCCATCAACTCCGATGACGACAGCGACCAGGCCACCACCGTCGATGAAGTCGATGTGCAAAGTGCTGACGACACAGCCGAACCTGTAGACTCTACGCAACAGTGAAAAACGCCCGACGCCTGTGACGCCTCTGTCACAGGCCCGGTAGCGTTGCGATGGAGAAACGCATGACCCGTTACGCTCTGATCACCGGTGCCTCCAGCGGCATCGGCCTGGCCTTGGCTGAAGCACTGGCCCGTCGCGGCCGCAGCTTGATTCTGGTGGCCCGCCAGCGTGATCAGTTGGAAAGCATTGCAATCGAATTGACTCAACGCTTTGGCGTCGAGGTGCTGTTCCGCGCCTGCGACCTGGGCGAGCCGTTGCGGCTGTCCGGGTTTCTGCTGGAGTTGGAAGAAGGCGAGCGGCAGATCGACCTGCTGGTCAATTGCGCAGGCATCGGCACCAGTGGCCCGTTCCTCGCGCAAGACTGGATGACCGAGCAGGACCTGATGGAAGTCAACATCCTGGCCCTCACCCGCATGTGCCACGCCCTCGGCAACGCCATGGCGCTGCACGGAGGTGGGCAGATTCTCAACGTTGCGTCGGTTGCCGCCTTCCAGCCAGGGCCGTGGATGAGCACCTACTACGCCAGCAAAGCCTATGTGCTGCACTTCTCCGAAGGTTTGCGTGAAGAGTTGAAAACCTGCGGCATCAAGGTTTCCGTGCTCTGCCCCGGCCCGACCCGCACCGCGTTCTTCGGCACCGCGCAAATGGACACCGCCAAACTGGAGCGCAGCCAACAACTGATGAGCCCGGAAGAAGTCGCGCTCTACACCGTACGCGCCCTGGCCAAGAACAAAGCCATCATCATTCCCGGCCGGCGTAACCGCTGGCTGGCGTTCAGCCCACGCCTGAGCCCGCGCTGGCTGACCCGCAAGATCGCCGGCGTGATCAACAAGGCCTATTGCCCACGCTGATCGCCTGAGTACACTCACCCTGCACTTTCACAATGGAGAAACAGCTGTGGATACTCTGTTCACCAAGATCATCAACAGAGAAATACCCGCGAAGATCATCTACGAGGATGATCAGGTCCTGGCCTTCCACGACATCGCGCCAATGGCACCCGTGCATTTCCTGGTGATTCCGAAAAAGCCCATCCGCACCCTTAACGACCTCACCGAGGAAGACAAGGCACTGGCCGGGCATATCCTGTTCACTGCCCAGCGCCTGGCGGTGGAGCAAGGCTGCGAAAAGGGCTTCCGTGTGGTGATGAACTGCAATGAAGACGGCGGGCAGACCGTTTATCACATCCATATGCATGTGCTGGGTCAGCGCCAGATGAACTGGCCGCCGGGCTGAGCACTACCTGTGGCGAGGGAGCTTGCTCCCGCTCGGTCGCGTAGCGGCCGCATAAAACCGGGAGCGCTGCGCACTCCAGCGGGAGCAAGCGCCCTCGCCACACAAGCAATTTGACCCAGCGCAAACGCTTCCCCCTCTCTTGCGGTAAACTGGCCGCCGAGATTCTTCCCGGAGGTCAGCATGACTACCCAACGTCACTACTCGCCGATTGACCGTCTGTTGCTGCAAGCCGATACGGCCATGCGCACGCTGTTGCCATTCAGCGGCCAGCCGCACCGTCCGTCGCCCGCCATCGTGCAGCCCGAAGCGCAGATGAGCGAGACCGAGACCCGACACGTCGCCGGCCTGATGCGCATCAACCATACCGGCGAAGTCTGTGCCCAGGCGCTGTACCAAGGCCAGGCCCTGACCGCCAAGCTGCCGCAAGTGCGCGCCGCGATGGAGCATGCCGCCGAAGAAGAAATCGATCATTTGGCGTGGTGCGAACAACGTATCCGCCAGTTGAACAGCCACCCGAGCGTGTTGAACCCGCTGTTTTACGGCTTATCGTTTGGCATCGGCGCGGTTGCCGGCCTGATCAGCGACAAAGTCAGCCTGGGGTTTGTGGCTGCCACCGAGCATCAGGTGTGCAAACACCTCAATGAACACCTTGAGCAACTGCCAGCTGAGGACGAAAAGTCCAGGGCGATTCTTGAGCAGATGCGCATTGATGAAGAACACCACGCAGAAAGCGCGTTGGACGCGGGCGGCTTCCGCTTCCCGGCACCGGTGAAATTTGGCATGAGCCTGCTGGCCAAGGTCATGACCAAGAGCACTTACCGCATCTGAGCGCTCCCCTGTAGGAGCGAGCTTGCTCGCGAAAAACGCAAGAGCACCGCATTCATTCAGGATGCCAGCATTACCGTTAACGCCCATCGCGAGCAAGCTTGCTCCTACAAAAAACAAAAAAAGGGCGCTTTCTAAGCGCCCTTTCTTTTTGCCTGCCGATTGAAGAATCAGCCCAACTCAATGATCTCGTAATCATGAGTGATGGCAACACCCGCGGCGCCCAGCATGATCGAGGCCGAGCAGTACTTCTCTGCCGACAACTCGATAGCACGCTTGACCTGGGCTTCTTTCAGCGCCCGGCCCTTGACTACAAAGTGCATGTGGATCTTGGTAAACACCTTCGGGTCTTCGCTCGCACGCTCGGCTTCCAGGAACGCTTCGCAGCTTTCCACCGCCTGGCGGGACTTCTTCAGGATGCTGACCACGTCGAAATTGCTGCAACCACCTACACCAAGCAGGAGCATTTCCATCGGGCGTACGCCCAGGTTGCGGCCACCGGCCTCCGGCGGACCGTCCATGACCACCACGTGGCCACTGCCCGACTCACCGAGGAACATGGCTTCGCCCGCCCATTGGATGCGTGCCTTCATCGCCCAGACTCCACTGCTAAAAAAGGGTCGCCAGCTTAGCACAGGGCTTTGGGCCGGCAGCGTTTCCCATGAAAGCGATCAACAGCAGGGTTTGCCGGGTAAATTCCCTAATGGAGTCAGAATGTGTCTGTTAAGCTGGCGCCAAATCAATGGCGTATTGCCATCCACTGGATGATGTAGCTTAGCCGTTGATCGCGCTGGATAAAAAAACAAGCTCAACAACACCGTGCAGTCTTTTCGGGATACAACCATGGTTGCTATTACTCCCACACCCAAAATCAAGAACCTCGACAAACTATTGATGCATTGTCAGCGCCGGCGCCATCCGGCCAAGCACAACATCATCTGCGCGGGCGAGCGCTCGGAAACTCTGTTCTTCATTATCAAGGGCTCAGTCACCATCCTGATCGAGGATGACGATGGTCGCGAAATGATCATCGCCTACCTCAATACCGGTGATTTCTTCGGTGAACTCGGGCTGTTCGAACAAGCCGGCAAGGAACAGGAACGCAGCGCCTGGGTGCGAGCCAAGGTCGAGTGCGAAGTCGCCGAGATCAGCTATGCGAAGTTTCGCGAATTGGCCCAGCAGGATCCCGACATTCTGTACGCCTTGAGCGGCCAGATCGCGCAGCGCCTGAGAGACACCACGCGTAAAGTCGGCGACCTGGCGTTCTTCGACGTCACCGGTCGAGTCGCCCGTTGCCTGCTGGAACTGTGCAAGCAGCCGGACGCCATGACCCATCCCGACGGGATGCAGATCAAGATCACCCGCCAGGAAATCGGCCGGATTGTCGGTTGCTCAAGGGAAATGGTGGGCCGGGTGCTCAAGGACCTGGAAGAACGCAGCCTGGTCCATGTCAAAGGCAAGACCATGGTGGTGTTCGGTACGCGTTAACCCGGCAGGAAGCTTGCGAGCATCTGGCGGTATAACGTGTCGAGCCGGGCAATCGCGTCTGGCGCAGCGAAGGCTTCGTGCAGGGCGATGTGGCTTTCGGCACGCACCCGTTGGTCAAGGCCGCACGCTTCATTGAAGCGATTGACCGCGGCGATCAACTCGACGCGATCGTCATCCAGCAGCAACGCACCATGCACCAACCCCACCGGGCGCCCGCCACTCTGGCGCCAGCGCTGGGCGGTGCCGACCATTTTGCGGCCATCGAGGTTGACGTTGTAGCGACCGTCGCAAAAAGCACCGTCGATCTCGCCCACCGATGCATTGCCACCCAACTCGATCAGCAGGTCGCAGATCGGCTGGCACAAGCGCTGGTAGCCGGTTTCGATGCGGCCTTGGTCGCCTTCACTGCGCGGCGGTGCGTAGACCAGCGCGATATTAACGGTAGCTGCCGATTGCGGAACTGGCTCACCGCCCGTTTCCCGCAACAACACCGGCCAACCGGCGTCAGCCGACACCTGGCTGGCCGTCTCGAATGCCGCAAGCCGGCTCAGGCGGCGGGGCATCACCAGCGCTTGATCACTTGGCTGCCAGAACAGCAGGCCGAACGGTTGCTCGCCGGCGCAGACGGCAGCGAGCAAATCCTGCTCGGCCTTAAGGCCTGCCTCGATCGTCATCGCCACCGGCTGGGTCATCATCAATCCAGGGTCGAGCCACTGACGGCAACACCACGCTCCGGGAAGAACAGGCGCTGTAATTCAGCCCCCGGGCTCTCGGCACGCATGAAGGTTTCGCCGACCAGGAACGAGTACACGCCGCTGATTTCCATCAACTCGACATCGGCGCGATTGACGATGCCACTTTCGGTGATTACCAACCGGTCGCGCGGGATACGCGGCAACAGGTCGAGAGTGTTTTCAAGGCTGACTTCGAAGGTGTGCAGGTTGCGGTTGTTGACGCCCACCAACGGTGTGTCGAGGGTTTTCAGCGCGCGCTCCAACTCATCACCGTCGTGCACTTCCACCAGCACGTCGAGGCCCACGCTTTTGGCCACGGCAGCCAGTTCAGCCATCTTAACGTCATCCAGTGCCGAGACGATCAGCAGCACGCAATCGGCGCCCAACGCACGGGCTTCGACGATCTGGTACGGGTCGACCATGAAGTCCTTGCGGATCACCGGCAACGAGCAGGCAGCACGCGCTTGCTGCAGGTACAGGTCGGAACCCTGGAAATAGTCGATATCGGTCAATACAGAGAGGCACGTCGCGCCGCCCTTTTCATAGCTCTTGGCAATGTCTTCAGGGATGAAGATTTCGCGAATCACGCCCTTGCTCGGCGAAGCCTTTTTGATTTCAGCGATAACGGCCGGCTGCTTTTCCTTGGCCTGCTTGATCAGCGCATTGGCAAAACCACGAGGCGCACTGGCGGTTTTCGCCAGGCCTTCCAGCTCGGCCAGGCTTACGCGGGCACGGCGCTCAGCGACTTCTTCTGCCTTGCGGGCCAGGATTTTTTCCAGAACGGTCGGAACACTCATCCTTCATTCTCCACTTTGAACACTGCAGTAAACGCACCCAGTTCTTCGAGCTTTTCGCGCGCCAGCCCGGTATGCAATGCATCATGAGCGAGGGCAACACCCTCTTTGAGACTGTAGGCGTGATCTGCGGCATACAGCGCCGCACCGGCATTGAGCACAATCATTTCTGCGGCTTTCTGGCCGTTTTCGGTCTTGCGACGCCCCAGGGCATCGCGAATCAATTCAAGGGAGGCCGCCGGGCTTTCCACCGCCAGGCCATGCAGGCTCTGGCTTTTCATGCCGAGGTCTTCAGGCTCGACCCAATATTCGGTGACCTGGTCGTTCTTCAACTCGGCCACGAAGGTCGGTGCTGCCAGGCTGAATTCGTCCAGGCCATCCTTGGAGTGCACCACCAGCACATGCTTGCTGCCCAGACGTTGCAAGACTTCGACCAATGGCCGGCACAGCGCCTGGCTGAACACGCCCACCACCTGATGTTTCACGCCGGCCGGATTCGTAAGCGGGCCGAGCATGTTGAACAGGGTGCGCAAGCCCAACTCTTTGCGCGGGCCGGCGGCGTGTTTCATCGCGCCATGGTGGGACTGGGCGAACATGAAGCCGATGCCGACGTTATCGATGCAGCGCGCCACTTGTACGGGGGTCAGGTTCAGGTAGATGCCCGCAGCCTCCAGCAAATCGGCGCTGCCGCTTTTACCCGACACCGCACGGTTACCGTGTTTGGCCACGGTGCAGCCGGCAGCCGCCACCACAAAGGAAGCCGCCGTCGACACGTTGAAAATATTCGCACCGTCGCCGCCGGTGCCGACCACATCGACCACGCCGTCGAGGGTCTTGAGTTCGACTTTGTCCGCCAGCTCACGCATCACCGACACGGCGCCGACGATTTCGTCGATGCTCTCGCTCTTCATGCGCATGGCCATCATGAACGCGCCAATCTGTGCGTCGGTGCATTGACCGGTCATGATCTCGCGCATCACATCGCTCATCTCAGCGGTGCTCAGGTCCAGATGGCCGACGATACGGCTCAGGGCAGTCTTGATATCCATGAAAAGTCCTTAGCGCGTGCCGCCGCTCTGCTTGAGAAAGTTAGCGAACAGCTCGAAGCCCTGCTCGGTCAAAATCGATTCCGGGTGAAATTGCACCCCTTCGACGTTCAATGTCTTGTGACGCAGGCCCATGATCTCGTCGACAGAGCCGTCTTCCAGCTGGGTCCAGGCCGTCAGCTCAAGGCACTCGGGCAGCGTTTCACGCTTGACCACCAGCGAGTGGTAACGGGTCACCGTCACCGGCAGGTTCAAACCGTGGAATACGCCCAGGTCATTATGGAATACCGGGCTGGTCTTGCCGTGCATCACCTGGCGGGCGCGAACCACGTCGCCGCCGAACGCCTGGCCGATGGACTGATGGCCCAGGCATACACCCAGGATCGGCAGTTTGCCGGCGAAATACTGGATGGCTTCGAGGGAGATGCCCGCTTCAGTCGGGGTGCACGGGCCTGGGGAAACGACGATGCGTTCAGGGTTCAACGCGGCGATTTGCGCCACGGTCAATTCGTCGTTGCGCACCACCTTGACCTCGGCGCCGAGTTCGCCCAGGTACTGCACAACGTTGTAGGTAAAGGAGTCGTAGTTATCAATCATCAGCAACATGTGGGTTAAAACCTCTTGAATTCACTGACTTCTAATGACGGCCTTCCAAGGGAGTGACCCGCTGCCAGACGCACGTTCCGGTTGCCGGAGTTGGCCGGCAAGGGGCGTCGAACAGAGGGTGAAGAAGGCAAATCGGTACAGGTCCGGCGTGGCCGGTAGAGAAAAGTTAGGCGCGCCAACGCCAACGGGCGTGTGCCTTGACTACTCGCATCAAGAGTTTGCTGATGATCAACACGGGGAGGGTCTCATTCATACGTTCAGGCACAGTAACGTAGCCTCGCCAGCGGTGCAATATGGCGCCGCAAATACGGGGGAAACTGCCCGTCCGATAATTGGCGTCAATTTTTCAGAACCCTTGGGAGCCCGCTACAGTCACAGTGCTGACAAAAAAATAAAATCATGGACGGATTCATGACCAAGAAGCCTTACTTCGCTCCACTCCTCGGCTGCCTGTTAACCCTGGCCTGCTCGCAAGCCTTCGCCGCCCCCTCACCCTACTCGACCATGATCGTCTTCGGCGACAGCCTGGCCGATGCCGGGACATTTGCCGACCCTGGCGCACCGGGCTCAACCTATCGGTTCACCAACCGCACTGGCCCCCAATACTTCGACGGCAGTGGCGAAAGCACTTCGCTGATTTCCTCGACACTATTGGGCGGCAAGCTGGGGGTTGCCTCGGGCGATCTGAATGCCTCCACCTCGCCGGAACGCGCCGCGCTGGGCCAGGCAGACGGCAATAACTGGGCCGTCGGTGGCTACACCACTCAACAGATCTACGATGCCATCACCGGTAACTCCACCGTCACCGATAGCGACACTGGGCAAGTGTTGCGCACACGCCCCGGATACCTCGCATCAACGGGTGGCCGAGCCGACCCCAACGCGTTGTACTTTCTCTCCGGCGGCGGTAATGACTTCCTCGACGGCCTGGTCCTCAGCCCCGATCAGGCCTCGGCCGCAGCCGGGCGCCTGGCCAACAGCGCCCAGGCTCTGCAACAAGCTGGCGCCCGTTATGTGATGGTGTGGATGCTGCCGGACCTGGGCCTGACACCTGCCGTAAATGGCACGCCGCTCCAAGGGGCCGTCAGCGCCTTGGCCGGCGTCTTCAACCAGACCCTGGTACAGCGCCTGTCGCAAATCGATGCGCAGATCATCCCGCTGAACATTCCGCTGCTGCTCCAGGAAACCTTTGCCGATCCCGGGCGCTTTGGTTTTGCCACAGACCAGAACCTCAACCAGACCTGCTTTAGCGGCACCACCTGCAGGAACCCCGTGTATGGCGTCGGCGGAACCAACCCGGACCCGACCAAGCTGATTTACAACGACACGGTCCACCCCACCGAAGCCGGCCAGCAACTGATCGCCGACTACGCCTATTCGCTGCTCGCCGCCCCTTGGGAAATAACCCTGCTTCCGGAAATGGCCCAGGGCACCTTGCGCGCCCACCAGGATGAATTGCGCAACCAGTGGCAAGCCGACTCCGGCAACTGGCAGCCCGTAGGCCAATGGCGAGCGATCGTCGCCGCGGGCGGCCAGCACCTGGACTTCGATGACCAAAACAGCTCGGCCAGCGGTGACGGCAGCGGCTACAACCTGAACATCGGCGGCAGCTACAGGCTCAACGACGAATGGCGCGTGGGTGTGGCAGCAGGCTTCTATCGCCAGAGTCTTGAGGTCGGCGCCAGCGATTCGGACTACAAGCTCAACAGTTACATGGGCACGGCCTTCGCCCAGTACCAACAGAACCATTGGTGGGCCGATGCCGCGTTGACCGGCGGCAAGCTGGACTTCGACAACCTCAAGCGCAAGTTCGCCCTGGGTGTCAGCGAAGGTACCGAGAAAGGCGACACTGACGGCTGGCTGTGGGCCTTGAGTGGCCGCGTGGGGTATGACATCGCCCAGCCGGGCAGCGACTGGCACCTGTCACCGTTCGTGAGCGCCGACTATGCGCGGGTAGAAGTGAACGGCTACTCGGAGAAAGACGCCCGCTCCACCGCGCTGACGTTTGACGATCAACAGCGAGACTCCAAACGCCTGGGCGTGGGGTTGCAAGGCAGCTATCGCGTCACGCCGCAGACCCAGGTGTTTGGCGAGGTCGCCCACGAGCATGAGTTTGAAAACGACACCCAGCGGGTGGGCATGTCACTTAACAGCGTGCAGGGGATCAATTTCAAACTGGACGGCTACACACCGCGCACCAACTCGGATCGACTGAATCTGGGAGTCAGTCAGCGATTGACCAAGGAGCTGGTGTTGAGCGCCGCGTATAACGTGAGGAAGGATGACAATCTGACCCAGCAAGGGGTCAGTGTCGGGGTGAGTATGGATTTCTGACCCGAACTTGAAGATTGCACAAAAACAAATGTGGGAGCGGGCTTGCTCGCGAATGCAGTGGATCAGTCAATACATCAGGTGACTGTCACACCGCATTCGCGAGCAAGCCCGCTCCCACATTTTTGATCTTCGTCTAACTTCAGCCCTGCGGGGTTTGCTCAGCCAGCGCCACAGCCCGGAACATCGCCCGGCGCTTGTTCAGCGTCTCTTCCCATTCCAGGGCCGGCACCGAGTCGGCCACAATCCCGCCGCCTGCCTGCACATGCAGTTCGCCGTCCTTGATCACCGCCGTACGGATCGCAATCGCGGTGTCCATATTGCCGTTCCAGGCGAAATACCCGACCGCGCCGCCATACACACCACGCTTCACCGGCTCCAGTTCGTCGATGATCTCCATCGCACGAATCTTCGGCGCGCCCGACAACGTGCCCGCCGGCAGGATCGCCCGCAGTGCATCCATCGCGGTCAACCCGGCCTTCAGCTCGCCGGTAACGTTGGACACGATGTGCATCACGTTGGAATAACGCTCGATCACCATCTTCTCGGTGAGCTTCACCGAACCGATTTCCGAGACACGCCCGGTGTCGTTGCGGCCCAGGTCGATCAGCATCAAGTGCTCGGCAATTTCCTTGTCGTCGCTCAGCAAGTCCTGTTCCAGTGCCAGGTCGGCCTCTTCGGTCGCACCGCGAGGGCGCGTGCCGGCAATCGGGCGCACGGTGATCAGGTTGTCTTCGACCCGCACCAGCACTTCTGGCGAACTGCCCACTACGTGGAAGTCGCCAAAGTTGAAGAAGTACATGTACGGCGTCGGGTTGAAGCAGCGCAGCGCGCGGTACAAATCGATCGGCGCGGCCTTGAAGTCGATGGACATGCGTTGCGACGGCACCACCTGCATGCAGTCACCCGCCAGGATGTATTCCTTGATGGTATCGACCGCACGTTCGTAGTCATCCTGGGTAAAGCTGGAGCGGAACACCGGGTCAGCGGCAGGCGGACGGCTGAGGTCCAGGCCACGACGCGGAGTGATCGGCTGGCGCAGTTTTTCCAGCAGGGCTTCGAGGCTGGCCTGGCCTTGCTCGAAGGCATCGGCCTGGGAAGGATCAGCCAACACAATCGCGTGCATCTTGCCCGCAAGGTTGTCGAACACCACCACCGCGTCGGAAACCATCAGCAGAATGTCCGGAACGCCCAACGGATCGGGGTTCGGGGATTTGCCCAGGCGTTTTTCCACGTAGCGCACGCAGTCGTAGCCGAAGTAACCCACCAGGCCGCCGTTAAATCGCGGCAGGCCGGCGATGGTCGGCACGTTGTAGCGAGCCTTGAACGCTTCGACGAAGGCCAGCGGGTCCTCAACGTCGTGGCTTTCGATCTCGACGCCGTCCAGGGTGATGCTCACATGGTGATCATGTACGCGCAGCACCGTGCGGCACGGCAGGCCGATGATCGAGTAACGGCCCCATTTCTCGCCGCCCTGCACCGACTCCAGCAGATAGGAGTTGGGTTCGTCGGCCAGTTTCAGGTAGATCGACAGTGGGGTGTCAAAGTCGGCCAGGGTTTCGCAGGCCATCGGGATACGGTTGTAGCCGGCAGCGGCCAAACGCAGGAATTCTTCGCGGATCATGAGGTGCCTCGTGGCTTGAGGGTCTAACGGTCAGGTGTGCAAACGTGCCGCAGCGCGGCGGGGATCAGTCAGGCGCGCCAACGCCAGCGGGCCAGGGCCTTGATGACTTTCATCCAGAGTTTGCGAGTGACCACCACGATGGGATTTCCAGAAGGGGATGGAACAGCGTCGGGCAACGTTATCTCAGCGCCCGCTCCCAAGCAACCGGGGATTAACAGGCGCAGGTCATCAATCACCAGCGCCGGGGATTCTTCGGCAATCGGCCGGCCATGGTTGTAGCCGTAACTCAAGGCCACGCACTTGACCCCCGCCGCCTTCGCCGCCAGCACATCACTGCGCGAATCGCCGACAAACAGCGACTGGGACGCCGGGATATTGGCCATTTTCATCACGAAGAACAGTGCCGCCGGGTCGGGCTTCTTCTGCGGCAAGGTATCGCCACCGATGATCCAGCGGAAATAACGGCCGATCTTCATCTGGTCCAACAGCGGCGCGACGAAGCGCTCCGGCTTGTTGGTGATCAGGGCCATTTCCACGCCCTGCTTGTGCAGCCACTTGAGCGTGTCGCGCACGCCGGGATACACCACGGTCAGCTCATGGCTGTTTTCATAGGCCACGTTGAACAGCTCAAGCGCATGCTCAGCCTCCACCTCATCGACACCTTCGGCGTCGATGTTGTTGGCCAGGGCCCGGCGTACCAGCATCTGCACACCGTTGCCGACCCACTCGCGCACCGACTCGACACCCGCCGGCTTGCGACCGAGCTTGAGCAGCATCTGGTCCACGGCGGCGGCCAGGTCCGGCACCGAATCGACCAATGTACCGTCCAGGTCGAACA
This sequence comes from Pseudomonas sp. K2I15, assembly GCF_002204795.1. GTDB lineage: Bacteria > Pseudomonadota > Gammaproteobacteria > Pseudomonadales > Pseudomonadaceae > Aquipseudomonas. Next base: position 126,349 of record NZ_NIXO01000009.1, on the reverse strand, counting down.
TCACCAGCCGTGGCAGTTTGCCGGGGAACAGTTGCTCAAAGCCGCTCATGGACGCGCCAGCGCCAGTTCTGCACGCATTTTGGCGATCACTTCCTGATAGTCCGGCGCGTTGAAAATCGCCGAGCCGGCCACAAAGGTGTCGGCACCGGCCGCCGCGATTTCACGGATGTTGTTGACGTTGACGCCGCCGTCGATCTCCAGGCGGATATCACGGCCCGACGCATCGATCAGCGCGCGCGCCTGGCGCAGCTTGTCGAGGGTGCCGGGGATGAACTTCTGGCCGCCGAAGCCTGGGTTGACGCTCATCAGCAGCACCATGTCGACCTTGTCCATCACGTACTCAAGCACGCTCAGCGGGGTGGCCGGGTTGAACACCAGGCCCGCCTTGCAACCGCCTTCGCGGATCAGTTGCAGGGAACGGTCGACGTGCAACGTGGCTTCCGGGTGGAAGGTGATGTAGGTCGCGCCGGCTTCGATGAAGTCACCGACGATGCGGTCTACCGGGCTGACCATCAAGTGCGCATCGATGGGCGCGGTCACGCCGTACTTACGCAGGGCGGCGCAGACCATCGGGCCAATGGTCAGGTTCGGCACATAGTGGTTGTCCATGACATCGAAGTGAACGAAGTCGGCACCGGCGGCCAACACGTTGTCCACTTCCTCACCCAGGCGGGCGAAGTCGGCGGAGAGAATCGATGGAGCAATGACGAAGGGCTGCATGACGCACCTTTTTTGAGCTAAATCACGATGGCGCGCATTGTATACCTCATGCTTTACCGCGCGCACCGTGACCTCGCTCAATGGTTAGTAAGCGGCCCGGTAGATTTTCTCGATATCGGCGGCACTGAGCTTGCGCGGATTGTTGCGCATCAGGCGCTCGATCCCCGCCGCCTCTATCGCCATGGCGGGGATGGCGTCTTCGGGCACACCGAAGCTGCGCAGGCCCGACGGGATCTCGACTGCGGCACACAGTCGCGTCATCGCATCGACCGCTTGATCAGCCGCATCCACCGCACTCAGCCCGCTGACATTCACGCCCATCGCCTGGGCAATCTCCTGCATGCGCTCCACGCACGCCAGCTTGTTCCAGTGCATCACGTAAGGCAGCAGCAAGGCATTACTCACGCCATGGGCGATGCCGAAGCGCCCGCCCAGCGGGTACGCCAACGCATGCACCGCGCCCACGCCGGCATTGCCGAATGCCATCCCGGCCATCAGGCTGGCGGTGGCCATATCGTCGCGGGCCTCAAGGTTGGCCGGGTTGGCGTAGGCCTTGGGCAACGCCTTGGCGATCAGCTTGATTGCGCCGAGCGCCAGCGCATCGGTGATCGGCGAGGCATTCAGCGACAGGTAGGACTCGATGGCGTGCACCAGTGCATCCACACCACTGGCGGCGGTGACGCTGCGGGGGCAGGTCAGGGTCATTTGCGGGCTGATCAGAGCCACGTCCGGCAACAGGTAATCGCTGACGATGCCTTTTTTCAGTTGCGCGACCTTGTCCGACAGAATCGCCACATTGGTCACTTCCGAACCGGTGCCTGCAGTGGTGGGGATGGCGATCAGCGGCGGACCTTTGCGTGGCACCTGGTCAACGCCGAACAGGTCGGCCAGGGCGCCGTGGTAACCGGCGTAGGCCGCCACGCTCTTGGCGATGTCGATGGCACTGCCGCCGCCGAGGCCGATCAGGCCGTCATGCCCGCCTTCGCGGTAAACGCGCATGCAGTCTTCGACGATGGCGATTTCCGGGTCGGGCAGCACGCGGTCGAAAATTTCGTAGGTACGTTCGCCCAGGTGCGCCAGCGCCAGCGCCACAGTGCCGGATTTGACCAGCGCCGCGTCGGTGACAATCAACGGGTTGTCGACATCCAGCCGCGTCAGTTCGGCGGCCAGTTGCTCGATGGCACCTTGGCCGGTGAGCAGTTTGTGGGCGATCTTGAATGAGGAAGTACTCATGTGCGCGGCCTCTTATCAGTTATGGGCTGGCACAAGAGTAGCTTGGAATTTGAGGTTGTCTGCCATTCATGGGCTGAATGCGATCAAAAATGTCGGAGCAGGCTGGCTCGCGAATGCGGTGAGCCAGTCAGCACATGTATCGACTGATCCACCGCATTCGCGAGCAAGCCCGCTCCCACACTTGATCTCGATTCGGTCTTTAGACCTGGGCGGTGCGCAGTTTCTCGCTGCGCCCGCGCAGCCATTCCAGGGTCAGCAACAGCACCACCGAGAAGGCGATCAGCAAGGTCGCCGCTGCGGCAATGGTGGGGCTGAGGTTTTCGCGGATGCCGCTGAACATCTGCCGTGGCAAGGTCGCTTGCTCGGGCCCGGCGAGGAACAGCGTCACCACCACTTCATCAAACGAGGTAGCAAAGGCAAACAGCGCACCGGAAATCACCCCCGGCGCAATCAGCGGCAAGGTCACCCGGCGAAACGCGGTCAACGGCGACGCTCCAAGGCTCGCCGCCGCCCGCACCAGGTTATGGTTGAAGCCTTGCAAGGTGGCCGACACGGTGATGATCACAAACGGCACGCCCAACACTGCGTGCACCACGATCAGTGAGAAGAAACTGTTGCCCAGGCCCAGCGGCGCGAAGAACAGGTAACTGGCCACGCCGATAATCACCACCGGCACCACCATCGGCGAAATCACCAGGGCCATCACCAGCGCCTTGCCAGGGAAATGACCGCGGGTCAGGCCAATCGCGGCCAACGTGCCGAAAACCATCGCCAGCACCGTCGCCGCCGGGGCGACAATGATGCTGTTCTTCAAGGCGCGCATCCATTCCGCCGAACCGAAGAAGTCCTGGTACCAGTGCAGCGAGAAACCTTGCAGCGGGTACACCAGGAAACTTCCACTGTTGAACGACAGCGGGATGATCACCAGCACCGGCAAGATCAGGAACAACAGGATCAGGCCGCAGAGAATCCGCAAGCTGTAGAACCAGACCCGCTCCACGGGCGACATATAAGGGCTCAGCATCGCAACGGTCTCCTTAGCTCAGGCGCAGGCGGCTGGCGCCCACCAGCCAGTTGTAGATCAGGTACAGCACCACCGTGGCCAGCAGCAGCAAGCCGCCCAAGGCCGTGGCCATGCCCCAGTTAATGCTGGTGTTGGTGTAGAACGCCACGAAGTAGCTGACCATCTGATCGTTCGGGCTGCCCAGCAATGCCGGGGTGATGTAGTAGCCGATCGCCAAAATGAACACCAACAGGCAGCCGGCGCCAACGCCTGCGTAAGTCTGTGGGAAGTACACGCGCCAGAAGCTGGCGAACGGGTGGCAGCCCAGGGAAATCGCCGCCCGCATATAGGTCGGCGAGATGCCTTTCATCACGCTGTAGATCGGCAGAATCATGAACGGCAGCAGGATGTGCACCATGGAGATGTAGACCCCAAGCCGGTTGAACACCAGCTCCACGGGTTTATCGATCAGGCCCATGCCCATCAGCGCACTGTTGATCAAGCCGCCGGACTGCAGCAACACGATCCAGGCCGCCACCCGCACCAGCACCGAGGTCCAGAACGGCAGCAAGACCAGGATCATCAGCAGGTTGCTTTGCCGCGCCGGCAAGTTGGCCAGCAGGTACGCCAGCGGATACGCCAGCAGCAGGCAAAACACCGTGATGACCAGGCCCATCCAGAACGTACGGGCGAAGATATCGAGGTAGATCGCCTGGTCCGGAGTGGCCGGGGCAACTTCGCCGAGGTCGTCGATACGGTGATCGACGGCCGCCAGCAAGTAGTACGGCGTGAGGCTGCTGGTGTTGCGCCGGATCGCCTGCCAGTACGCCGGGTCACCCCAGCGTTCGTCGAGGTTTTCCAGCGCTTCTTTATAGGAGGCAGGCGCTTCGGTAAACGGCAGCGCCCGCGCGGTTTTCGTCAGCAGGCTGCGATAGCCCGCCAGTTCCATGTTCAAGCGTTTTGAGAGATCGCCCAGGGTCGAGTTCTTCCGGGCTTCGCCCAGGTCTTCACTGATCGCCTGGTAGACCGGTTCGCCGGGCAGGCCACGACCGTCCCAGGCCGTCACCGCCACCACCGTGCGCGGCAAGCCGCCCACCACTTCCGGGTTGCCGACGCTTTTGTACAACAGCGCCACAATCGGCACCAGGAACACCAGCAGCAAAAACACCACCAATGGCGCGATCAAGGCCTGGGCCTTCCAGCGGTTGAGCCGCTCGGCACGCGCCAGGCGCTGTTTCAGGGTGGGGCTGGGAATGGCGATGGCCATGGCGAACTCCGGATTCTTAAACATAAATGCAAAACGTGGGTGTAGCGCTTGTCCTGTGGCGAGGGAGCTTGCTCCCGCTGGGGTGCGAAGCGCCCCCAAAAGATGGGACTGCTGCGCAGTCCAGCGGGAGCAAGCTCCCTCGCCACAAGGTTGGTGTCACATCAGCGACCGGGTTACTTGGCCGCCCACGCGTTAAAGCGCTGCTCCAGTTGCTCACCGTTATCCGCCCAGAAGCTCACGTCGATCTGCACCTGGTTGGCGATATTTTCCGGGGTAGTCGGCATGTCCTTCAGGATGTCCTTGGCCAGCAACGGTACGGCCTGGGTATTGGCGGGGCCGTAGGCGATGTTTTCCGAGTAGGTCTTCTGCTGCTGCGGCTGCACCGAGAAGGCGATGAATTTCTTCGCTGCTTCAGCGCGATCCTTGGCCAGGCCTTTTGGAATGGCCCAGGCGTCAAAATCGTAGATCCCGCCGTTCCACACCACTTTCAGGTTGCTTTCTTTCTGCACGGCGGCGATCCGGCCGTTGTAGGCAGAACTCATGACCACGTCACCCGAGGCGAGGTATTGCGGCGGCTGGGCGCCCGCTTCCCACCACTGGATGTACGGCTTGAGCTCATCGAGTTTCTTGAACGCACGGTCCTGGCCATCTTTGCCGGCCAGCACTTTGTAGACGTCCTTCGGTGCCACACCGTCAGCCATCAAGGCGAATTCCAGGGTGTACTTGGCGCCCTTGCGCAGCCCGCGTTTGCCCGGGAATTTCTTGGTATCCCAGAAATCTGCCCAGCCACCAGGTGCGGCTTTCAGTTTGTCGGCGTTGTAGGCCAGCACGGTGGACCACACGAAGAAGCCCACACCGCACGGCTGGATCGCGCCTTTGACGTAGTCGCCCGGGTTGCCGAACAGTTTCGGGTCCAGTGGTTCGAACATGTCTTCGTCGCAGCCACGGGACAGCTCCGGCGATTCCACTTCCACCAGGTCCCAGGACACGCTCTTGGTGTCGACCATGGCCTTGACCTTGGCCATTTCACCGTTGTATTCGCCAGCGACGATCTTGCCGTTGCCTGCGCTTTCCCACGGTGCGTAGAAGGCCTTGACCTGCGCCGCCTTGTTCGCGCCACCAAAGGACACGACCGTCAAATCAGGGCCTGCCATGGCCTGTGTCGCGCCCATCAAGCTCAACGCCAGGGCCGAATATTTCAGGGATCTCAACATTGTTGTTCTCTCCACGTGCGAGGTTGGTGAAGCAAGGGGGCGATCAATTCGCCTCTAGAAGTGGGTCGAGTGCGCGAACGTGCTCGACTTGCCAGCCAATCGGTACCACGTCGCCGACCGCCAGGGCTGTGTCCAGCTCGGCGATCGGTTGTTTCACAAAAAAATCGGTCTTGCCGCAGACTTCCAGGCGCACGCGCACGTGGTCGCCCAGGTAGATGAATTCCGCCACCCGCCCGGAGAAGCGGTTGACGCAGCTCTCACTGGAGCCGTTGAGGCTGACGCGCTCGGGGCGCACCGACAGGGTTACCGGGCCGCCGACCTGGCCGACGTTTACCGCCAGCGCCTCGACCTTTTCACCGCGCGCCAGCTCGACCACGCAGCGGTCGCCGGTGTGGCTGTGCAGGCGGCCATTGAGACGGTTGTTCTCGCCGATGAAGTTGGCGACGAACGTATTTTTCGGCTCTTCGTACAAAGTACGCGGCGCGGCGATCTGCTGGATCTCGCCTTGGTGGAATACCGCCACCCGGTCGGACATGGTCAGCGCTTCGCCCTGGTCATGGGTCACGTACACCACGGTGACGCCGAGGCGTTGGTGCAAGTGCTTGATCTCCATCTGCATGTGTTCACGCAGTTGCTTGTCGAGGGCGCCGAGGGGTTCGTCCATCAGCACCAGTTGCGGTTCGAACACCAACGCACGGGCCAGGGCCACACGCTGTTGCTGGCCGCCGGAAAGTTGCGCCGGGTAACGCTGGGCGAAGGCATCAAGCTGCACCATGCTCAGCACGCGCTTTACCCGCTCGCTGATGTCGGTCTTGCTCAACCCACGCACCGAGAGCGGAAACGCCAGGTTCTCGGAGACGGTCATGTGCGGGAACAGCGCATAGTTCTGGAACACCATGCCGATGTCGCGCTTGTGGGGTGGCACGTTGTTGATGGAGCGGCCGGCCAGTTGGATCTCGCCGGCGGTGGGAGTTTCAAACCCGGCGAGCATCATCAGGCTGGTGGTCTTGCCCGACCCGGACGGCCCGAGCAAGGTCAGGAACTCGCCCTTGCGAATTTCCAGGTTGAGGTCTTTGACGATCAGGTTCTCGCCGTCGTAGCTCTTTTGCACGCCACGAAAGCTGACCAGCACATCATTTGAATCCGCCTCGCTCATACCCGCACCTTTCTGTTTTGGACTGCCATGGAACAAGCGTAGTCCAGCCGCAAGCCCCCGGAAATCGGGAGCCCGGAGAGATTGGCATCAGCGGGATGGAAGGTTTGGGGTAGGGATCGCCCTACACGGGTGGCGGTCACAGAACAGTGAGGCCGCTACAGGTGGCAGGAATGGGCTTGCCGGGCGCGCGCGGTGGTCGCAAATAGATATGCCGTTATAAAAGCTTGTGTTCCATGGCGTACTTCACCAGATCCGCCAGGGAGGTGATATTGAGCTTTTGCATCAGCCGCGCCTTGTGGGTGCTGATGGTTTTGCTGCTCAACGCCAACTGCTGGGCGATGTCGTTGACGTTGGCGCCCTGGGCCAGGCGCTCGAACACCGAGAACTCGCGCTCCGACAACAGCGAGTGCAGCGGCCGGGAGTCGGTGAGGCCGACTTCAAAGACCATTCGGTCTGCCAGGTCCGGGTCGATATAGCGCCCACCCGCCGCAACCTTGCGAATGGCGGTCAGCAGCAGGGCCGGGTCACTGTCCTTGGTGGCATAGCCGGCAGCACCGACCTTCAGCGCACGGGCGGCCATTTGCGCTTCGTCGTGCATCGACAGCACCAGGATCGCCGGTGGATTGTTCAGCGCACGAATCCGCGGAATGGCTTCCAGGCCATTGACCCCGGGCATCGAGATGTCCAGCAACACCACTTCGCAGGGCACGTGACGAAGGGTTTCCAGCAACTGCTCGCCATTGCTCGCCTCGCCCACCACCAGCAGGTCCTTGGCCAGGCCGATCAGTTGCTTGATGCCCTCGCGAACGATGGTGTGGTCTTCGGCTACCAGTACACGGATCACTGTGGATGTCCTCTTCTTTTGGTTATCAATCCAGCGGCACCGTCACACTCAGGGTGGTGCCCTCGCCCAATTCGCTGTCCAGGCTCAGTTGCCCGCCCATGATCAACACCCGCTCGCGCATGCCCACCAGGCCAAACGACACCGGGCGCCCGGGGGCCTGGACAAAACCTGCGCCATCGTCGCTGATGGTCAGCCGCAAGTGCGTGCCCTCCACCACCAGCGTCAGCTCTACAGTATGCGCCTGGGCATGGCGCATCACATTGGTCAGCGCCTCCTGCAGGATGCGGAACAGGCCGATGGCCTTGGCGTCGCTCAGCGCCGGCAGGTTATCCGGCACCTGCACCAGGCAGGGAATCTGGGTGCGGGCTTCGAAACGCCGGGCCTGCCATTCAATCGCCGAGGCAATCCCGGCATCGAGAATCGGCGGGCGCAGGGCAGTGGCCACGTCGCGCACCAGTTGGAACAGCTGGGAGATCAGGCGCTTCATGCTGTTCAGCCGCTCGTGCAGGCCGGGATCGAGTTGCGCGTAGCTCAGCTCGCACATCGAGGTTTCCAGCTTGAGTACGGTGAGCATCTGCCCCAACTCGTCGTGCACTTCGCGGGCGATGCGCGCCTTCTCTTCCTCACGCACGGTTTCCAGGTGGGCGGACAATTCCCGCAGTTGCGCGCGGGAGGCGTCCAACTCCAGCTCGATGCGCTTGCTCTCGCTGATGTCCCAGACAATCCCGTCCCAGACCACGGCGCCGTCTTCCAGGCGCCGGGTCACGGCCTTGATATCGGCCCAGCGCTGCTCGCCCTGGCGGGTGAGGATGCGGCCCTGCCAGGCCCAGTTGCTCTCGGTCTCGATGGCCTGGTCCTGGGTGCGGTGATAACTGGCGCGATCATCGGGGTGCACCAGGCTGCGAATGCCCATGGCCGGATGGCTGAGCACTTCCGGGGCGTAACCCACCAGCCCCTCGCTGCCCTGGCTGATATACGCGAACTCGATCGCCTCGCTGCGCGGCAAGCGCTCCAGGCGAAACACCAGCCCCGGCACGTTGGCCGCGATCCCTTGCAGGCGCGCTTCACTTTCCTGCAAGGCCGCCAGGGCCCGGCGACGCTCGGTGACGTCGTTGAGGTAGACCACCAGGTATTCGCCGTCGGCGAAGCGCAGGAAACTCAGGGACACATCGGCCGGCAACACACTGCCATCGGCGCGCAGGCAATTGGTCGCAAAACTCTGCGGCCCGTCTTCGCTGGCGCGGGCGCGTTTCCACAGGTTAAGCCAGCGGTCCATGGTCAGCGTCGGATCAAACTCGATCAGCGGGCGTTCGATCAGCGCGCCGGGGGCGTAGCCGAGCATGGTTTCTGCCGCCAGGTTGGCGTAGCGCACATGGCTGTCCCAATTGACCCACAGGATGCCGACAGTGCTTTGGTCGATAGAGAACTGGGTCAGGCGCAAGGCTTCAGCACCGGCGGCGCGGGCGGCGCTTTCTTCCCGGGCGGCCAGCAGGTTGTGTTCCAGGCCTCGTTGCTGGCGGCGCTGCCAGAACACCACCGCCAGACTGGCCAATAAGAAAAGGACCAGAAGCAACGTGAGGTTTTGCCAGAAGCCGGGAGACTCGGTCACCCGCGGGTATTTGGGTTGCAGCCAACGTGCGTGCAATTGGTCCAGGTCGCGGGCGGGGATGGTACGCAAGGCGCTTTGCATGATGTCGGCCAGCTGCGGCCAATCGCGCCGCGTCGCCACCCGCAGCAATTGCGGCAGGCCGATATCGCCCACCACGGCGAGGCCGGCGAACTCGGTTTCGCCAGACAAGCGGCTCAATTGCGCCTCGTCCACCACCGCATACCGTGCCTGTTGGCTCACCAGCAGTTGCAGGGCCTGGCGTTCCATGGGCACGCCTTGCAGGTTGAGGCTCGGGTAGGTGCTGCGCAGATAATCGGCCACCGCGCTGGGCATGCGCACGGCGACGCGGGATTGGTCGTCGAGTTTTTCCAGGTCTACCGACGTGCCGCCGTCGCGGACCCCGACGATATGCTGCGGCACGCGCATGTACGGGTCGGAGAAAAGCCACAGCCGCAGGCCGGCCGGGGTTTGTTGCAGCCCCGGGGCGAGGTCGACCTCGCCATCACGCACCGCCGCTTCCAGCTGTTCCTGATTGGGGAAGTTGCGCCAGGTCAGCTCGATGTTCAGCGCCTTGGCCAGCCATTGCATCAACTCGACGTTGGCCCCGGACAGCCGCTGCAAACGTCGATCGTATTGGGCATACGGCGCCTGCAACACCAGTCCGACCCGCAGGTCTGGGTGCTGGCCCAGCCATTCACGCTGGCCGGCGTCGAGCTGCGCCTGGTGAACGGCAGGCGCAGGCACCGCACCCGCAATCAAGGGAAAGCATAAACAGCCGATAAACAGCAGGTAGCGAAAACCCATGATCCACGTCTCATATCACTGACAAATACTGACCAACCCATTAGGCTGCCGGAATCACTTCTGGCCGGAAATCAACGATGCCACTTTCCCACCGCTCGGCACTGCCAGCATTGTGCCTGTCGCTGCTGTTTACCAGCGCCTTTTGTGTCGAGGCCGCCGACACTCCCGCTCCCGCCCCGGAAAAGCCCGTGGTGCGCCAGCCCTTGCCCGAGCGCAGCCAGGAAGAAGCCAACGCTCTGGAGCGACAAATCCCGCAGCAGGAACAGCAACAGTTGCAGGCGGGCAGCGATTCCTTCCTCGCCCTGTGGAAGCCGGCCAACAGTGGCGAACCTGAAGGCGTGGTGATTATCGTCCCTGGCAACGGCGAAAGTGCTGACTGGCCTCAAGCAATCGCCCCATTGCGCAAAAAATTACCGGACGCAGCCTGGGGCACCCTGAGTTTGTCGCTGCCGGACCTGACCCTGGACACGCTGCCGCCACGCGTCATCGAGTCGCCCAAGGCGGCCGTGGACACCAGCAGCAAAGATGCCAGCACCGTCGCCAAACCCGTGGAGCAAGCCGCCAGCGCTGAAGCTGAAGGCACCGATCCGGCCGTGGTCCCAGGCGCCGATGAACAAGACAAGACTGACGCCTCGCGAATTTTCGCGCGCATTGATGCCGCCCTCGCCTTTGCCCAGACCCAGAACGCCCGCAGTATTGTGCTGCTCGGCCACGGCACCGGCGCCTGGTGGGCGGCGCGTTACCTGAGTGAAAAACAACCGGCGCAGGTGCAGAAATTCGTCATGGTCGCCGCGCAAACGCCAGCAGGCCGTGAACCGGACCTGCAACAACTGGCACCGAAACTGAAGCTGGCGACGGCCGACGTCTTCTATCAGGACAACGCCCAGGCACGCAAAACGGCCCAGGAGCGTTCCCAGGCCAGCAAGCGTTTGAAGAATGACAACTACAAGCAGGTGTCCCTGAAGGCCTTCCCCGACAACAGCCCGGCCGGACAAGAACAACTGTACCGACGCATTCGCGGTTGGTTGAGCCCGCAAGCCACCGGAAACTGATCGTAAATTTCAAAAATACCGAAGAACAAAATGTGGGAGCGGGCTTGCTCGCGAATGCGGTGTATCAGCTACTCATGAGCTGGCAGACACCCCGCATTCGCGAGCAAGCCCGCTCCCACAGTTGATCCGGTGTACACAGTAAACGAGTAGCGCTTCCTGCATCCGCTAGCGAAAATCCCGTCGCTCACGAATCAGCGCATACGCGTTGTGCAGCTCGCGGGTGCGTTCGGTTGCGTCGCGCACTTGCGCGGGGCTGGCGCCACTGCCGGCAATTTTGTCCGGGTGGTGGCGGCTGAGCAGGCGCCGGTAAGCACGCTTGATCACTGACGGTTCTGTGGTCGAGGTCACCCCCAAAATCCGCATAGCTTCCTGATAAGCCACGCCACGATTGGCCAACGGCTTGCGCTCAGGCTCGTAGTCAGCCGCCAGCGCCTGGAGCTGCTGGAGCGTCCAGCCCAGCCATTTGCCCCATTGTTCAATCAACTCGCGCTCGGCGGTACTGGCTTTGCCGTCCGCCCAGGCCATGCGCCAACAGGCACGCAGCACACCTTCCGCCGCATGAGGCTGGGCCTTGAGCACGCCCAAATAACTGCGCACCCGGTCCGAGCCGGACTTGCCACGATTGAACGCGGCAATTGCGCGGCGCTGGGCTGGCTCGGCCATGTCCAGCGAGCGCATTTCCTGGCGCGCCTGCTGGATATGCCCGTCCACCACCCGGCCGTTGCTCTTGGCCAGGCGGCCAAGCAACACAAACAGCAATTCGTCATTGCGCAGCGCTGCCCGACCACCAAGGCGTTCGCGCAGTTGCGCCCAGCTTTGCAGCTCCAGGCGCCGGTCCAGCGCCTGCCCCAGCAGTGCGCCCAATATGGCCCCCGGAATGCTGGCAATGGCAAAGCCCGCCCCGGCTCCAATCAGAGTCCCTGGCCACAACATCCTAGTGCCCCGCTGTCAGCAGGGTTTCGACTTGCGCCAGGCGCTCCAGCGTCCCGACATCGATCCAGCGTCCACTCATGTGCTCCCCCGTCACCAACCCTTTGGCCATGGCGTCACGCAACAGCGGCGCCAGCTTGAAGGCACCCGCGCTGCAACCCGCGAACAACTTCGGGTCAAGCACGGAAATGCCACTGAAGGTCAGGTTATCGGCACCAGGAGCGGCATCATGAAGCGCACCGTCCTTTAGGTAGAAGTCACCGCCGGACGGGTGATGCGCCGGGTTGTCGACCATCACCAGGTGGGCCAGCCCGCCCAGCGGCCGGTCGAGGCTGGCGAAATCGTAGTCGGTCCAGATATCGCCATTGACCACCAGGAACGGTTCGTCCCCCAGCAACGGCAACGCCTTGAAAATCCCGCCGCCGGTTTCCAGCGGCTCGCCTTCGGCCGAGTACTGGATGCGTACACCGAACTGCGAACCGTCACCCAGGTAGCCTTCAATCTGCTGGCCGAGCCAGGCATGGTTGATGACGATATCGCTGAAGCCGGCTTTCGCCAGTGCCTCAAGGTGGTACTCGATCAGGCGCTTGCCGCCCGCCTGGATCAGCGGCTTGGGCGTGTGCAAGGTGAGTGGACGCATCCGCTCACCTTTGCCAGCGGCCAGGATCATGGCCTTCATACGGTCGCCTCGGGGCGCAGGCTCGTCAGCAATTCACCCAGTTCGCGCAACTCTGGCCGGTCTGCGAGTACCGCCTCTATATAAGCAAAGAAGCGCGGCACGTCGGCCAGGTAGCGTGGCTTGCCGTCGCGATGGCAGATGCGCGCGAAAATACCGATCACCTTCAGGTGACGCTGCACGCCCATCAGGTCGCTGGCCCGCAGGAATTCCTCGAAGTCCGCCTGCACCGGGATGCCCAACGCGCCGGCACGCTCCCAATAGCCGCGCTGCCATTCCCGCACACGCGCCTTCGGCCAACTGAGGAACGCATCCTTGAACAAGCAGGTGATGTCGTAGGTCACCGGGCCGTAGACCGCATCCTGAAAGTCCAGCACGCCGGGGTTCGGCTCGCTGATCATCAGGTTGCGCGGCATGTAGTCGCGGTGCACCAATACCTTGGGCTGGGCCAGGGCGCTGTCGATCAGGTGTTCGCTGACGCGCTGCCACAGGGCAAGTTGCCGGGTGTCGAACTCGATGCCCAACTCACGGCGAACGTACCATTCAGGAAACAATTCCAGCTCGCGACGTAACAGCGCGACGTCATAGCTGGGCAACGGCGCCTCCATCGGCAACTGTTGAAAAGCCAGCAACGCGTCGATGGCGTCGGCGAACAATTGATCGGCATTTTGCTCGTCAATCACGTCCAGATAGGTTTTTTTCCCCAGGTCGCTAAGCAAAAGAAAGCCGCGAAGCAGATCTTGCGCATAAATTTTCGGAACATTTATTCCCGATTGATCGAGTAAATGAGCGATATCGACGAAAGGTTTGCAGTTTTCCTGGGGTGGCGGAGCGTCCATTACGACAAAACTGCGACCTCCTCCGTCCCACCGAAAGTAACGCCTGAAACTCGCGTCACTGCTGGCCGCGGTCAACGTGGCCGGGGGTACGACACCCCAGCCCTGGTCGGTAAAAAGGCTGGGCAATTGTTCATCAAGCCAGACTTTCAGCTGTTGCAAACGTAGATCTTGGTCGGGCATTACAAGGGTCTCCGACGGCGCTAGCCGTCAAGCGGGTCATGCTTTATTATCACGCATCTTTTTCAGACCATCGAGAGGCGTGCGGCCCACACCGCGGGCAGATGGCACGCAGGAAGCCCGGACTAATAAGATGGCATTGAAATCCCCCGCGTTTCGTAGAAAATTTCCGTTGCTGGTAACCGGCAGTCTGCTGGCCATGCAACCTTTCGCCACCTCATTCGTGGTCGCCGCGGAACAGTATGACTGCTCAGTCTCTGCTTCGGGTGCCTGGGATTGCGCGCCGAAGACGGCCGCAGCCCCGCTGCCACCGCGCCCGGTGCATGACGGCAGTGCTGTCAGCTCCGCCAGTGGCACGCCGCAAGGCGAGTCTGCCGGCAGTGCCGAGGCCGCGCCGCAGACCGCACTGGTCACCGAAGCCAAGGGCCGGGGCCTGCGTTCGCGCAGCGCCGACTACAGCCACCTGGACTGGGTCCCTCGCGAGAAGCTCACCGCCGCACAACTGGCCGAAACCGGCCCGTATTGCTCCGGCGCGTACATCGAGCCGATCCGTCCTGGCATGAACGACAAGACGAACAAGAGCGACGCGCCGACCTTCATCGGTGCCAAGGCCTCTCGTTACGAGCAGGAACAACAAGTCGCGTCCCTGGCCGGTGACGTCGTCATGCGCCAGGGCAGCATGCAAGTCGAGGCCGACGAGGCCAACCTGTACCAGGCCGAGAACCGTGGCGAGCTGAACGGCAACGTTCGTCTGCGCGACAACGGTGCGCTGCTGGTGGGCGACCACGCTGAAGTCCAACTGGACACCGGCGCCGCCAAGGTCGACAACGCCGAATACGTGATCCACAAATCGCGCATCCGCGGCAACGCGCTGTACGCCAAGCGTGCCGAGAACGCGATCATCCGTCTCAAGGACGGTACGTACACCACCTGTGAGCCGAACAGCAACGCCTGGCAGCTCAAGGGCAACAACATCACGCTCAACCCGGCCACCGGTTTCGGTACCGCGACCAACGTGACGTTGCGAGTGAAGGACATTCCGATCCTTTACACCCCGTACATCTATTTCCCGATCGACAACCGTCGTCAATCCGGCTTCCTGCCGCCGAGCTTCAGCACCGGTGGCGAAACCGGCTTCACCCTGGTTACGCCGTACTACTTCAACCTGGCGCCGAACTACGATGCCACGTTGTACCCGCAATACATGACCAAGCGCGGCATGTTGATGGAAGGCGAATTCCGCTACCTCACCAAGTCCAGCGAAGGCCAGTTTGGCGGCGCGTATCTGAACGACGACAGCAGCGAGCGCAAGCTCCAGACCGATTACGAAAAAACCCGCTACATGCTCAACTGGCAGCACAAGGGCGGCCTGGATTCGCGTGTACTGACCCAGGTCGACTACACCACGATCAGCGATCCTTACTACTTCCAGGACTTGAAGTCCTATCAGGAAGGCGTGAAGAGCAACGACTACGTGAACCAGCAAGGTTCCGTGACGTATCGCGGCGATAGCTACCAGGCGCGGTTGAACCTGCAGGCATACCAGCTGGCGACGATCTCCCAGATCACGCCGTATGACCGTCTGCCGCAGATCACCTTCAATGGTCAGCTGCCGTACCATCCGGGCGGGTTGAATTTCTCTTATGAGACTGAAGCCGTGCGCTTTGATCGGGACTTGGAGAACGGCAACTTCACCGATGAGAACGGTCTGGTATCGCCTCGTCTCGACACCTACGTAACCGGCCTGACCCGTGCCAACGGTACTCGCCTGAACGCCGCGCCAGCCGTCGAATATCCGATGAACTGGACCTACGGCTTCGTTACGCCGAAGTTGAAGTACGTCTATACCAAGTACGATCTTGATTTGGACAGCACCGGCAAGAATCAGATTATCGCAGCGCAAGCAGCGGCAACTGCAGCCAACCCTTATGCCGGTGGCACCTTCAAAAGCTCACAAGACCGCGCAATACCGGTCGCCAGCGTAGACAGCGGCCTGTACTTCGACCGCAACACCAACTTGTTCGGCAAAGACTACCGTCAAACGCTGGAACCTCGTGCCTACTACCTGTATGTGCCGAACAAGGACCAGAGCGATATCCCGGTATTCGACACCAGTGAGTACTCGTTCAGCTATGCGTCGCTGTTCCGCGACAACCGCTTCAGCGGCTCCGACCGTATCGGCGACGAGAACAAACTTTCCCTGGGCGTGACCAGCCGCTGGATCGAAGAAAACGGCTTCGAACGTCAACGCATCAGCGTCGGTGAGGCCGTGTACTTCAAGAATCGCGAAGTTCAACTGCCAGGTATCCTGGCCTCCGACCGTGCTGACGCACAGTCGGATGTTTCGCCGATCGCCCTGGACTACGAGTTCCGCTTCAACCGCGACTGGCGCGCCACTGCCGACTACAACTGGGACCCGGAAAGCCACAGCCCACGCTCCGGCAGCGCGATGTTCCACTACCAGCCGGAAGACAACCCGAACAAGGTTATCAACGTCGGCTACCGCTATCGCAACGACCAGGTGGTCTACAACCAGCTAACCGGCAAATGGCAGTTCGGTGGCGACTATGGCACGCCGGGCACCGACAACTTCGTGAAGGATTACTACAAAATCCAGCAACACGACTTCTCGATGATGTGGCCGATCGTTCCGCAGTGGAACCTGATCACCCGCTGGCAGTATGACTATGCCCGCAACCGTACCCTGGAAGCCTTTGGTGGTTTCGAGTACGACAACTGCTGCTGGAAACTGCGCGTCATCAACCGTTACTGGGTTTCCAACGACGAATACAGCCAGATCGCCCCGCTGAACGAAAAGGGTGACCACGGGCTCTTCCTCCAGATCGTCCTTAAAGGACTCGGCGGCCTGACCGGCGCCAAGGTAGAGAGCTTCCTCGACAAAGGCATTGAAGGTTATCGTGAACGTGAAGACCAAGCTTTCTGATTGTCTGCGCCCGCTGATGCTGGGCGCGCTGTTCCTGGGTACTGCCGCAGCTCACGCTGCGGTTCAACCGCTGGACAAGGTAGTGGCCATCGTCGATAACGACGTGATCATGCAGAGCCAACTGGACCAACGGGTCAAGGAAGTTCAGCAAACCATCGCCAAGCGTGGCGGTGGCGTACCGCCTACCAGCGTGCTGGACCAGCAGGTGCTTGAACGCCTGATCGTTGAAAACCTGCAATTGCAGATCGGCGATCGTTCCGGCATCCGTATCAGCGACGAAGAATTGAACCAGGCTGTCGGCACCATTGCCCAGCGCAACAACATGAGTGTTGATCAGTTCCGCGCCGCCCTGGCTCACGACGGCCTGTCCTATGAGGACGCCCGTGACCAGATTCGCCGTGAAATGATCATCAGCCGTGTGCGCCAGCGCCGTGTGGCCGAGCGGGTTCAGGTGTCCGAGCAGGAAGTGAAGAACTTCCTCGCCTCCGACCTTGGCAAGATGCAGCTTTCCGAAGAACTGCACCTGGCCAATATCCTGATTCCTACGCCAGACAGCGCCAACGCTGAACAGCTCAACGCTGCCGCAGCGAAAACCCAGGCTGTGTATGACCGGCTCAAGCAAGGCGCTGACTTTGCTCAGATGGCCATTGCCCAGTCCGGCAGCGACAACGCCCTCGAAGGTGGTGACATGGGCTGGCGTAAAGCCGCCCAACTGCCACCACCGTTCGACCGCGAGCTGAGCGCCATGGAAGTGGGCGGCATCACCCAGCCGGCCCGTACTCCAGGCGGTTTCATCATTCTCAAGTTGCTCGGCAAGCGCGGCGGCGAAGAAGCTCAGATGAAGGACGAAGTTCACGTTCGTCACATTCTGGTCAAGCCTAGCGAGATCCGTACCGAAGCCCAAACCAAGGAACTGGCGCAGAAGCTCTATGACCGCATCGAGGCGGGCGAAGACTTTGGCGAACTGGCGAAGAGCTATTCCGAAGACCCGGGTTCGGCGCTTAACGGCGGCGATCTGAACTGGATCGACCCGAAAGCACTGGTTCCAGAGTTCCAGGACGTCATGGCCAAGACCCCGCAAGGCGTACTGTCCAAGCCGTTCAAGACCCAATACGGCTGGCATGTGCTGGAAGTCCTTGGCCGTCGTGCCACTGACAACACTGCCCAGGCCCGTGAGCAACAAGCCCTGACCGTACTGCGTAACCGTAAATACGACGAAGAGCTGCAAACCTGGTTGCGTCAGATCCGTGACGAAGCCTACGTAGAGAACAAGCTTCCTGGCGCCGACCAAACAGGCACCGACCAGGCAGCCCAGTGAAACCCAAGCGTTTCGCATTGACACCCGGCGAGCCGGCCGGCATTGGTCCTGACCTGTGCCTGCTACTCGCCTCGCAACCCCAGCCACACCCCCTGATTGCCATTACCAGCCGCGACCTGCTCCTTGAGCGGGCCGCGCAACTGGGTGTGGTTGTCGATCTGCTGTCGGTGGGCCCGGGCAACTGGCCTGATCTGCCAGCACCGGCCAACAGCCTGTACGTGTGGGACACCCCACTGCCGGCCAAGGTCGTTGCAGGGCAACTGAACAAGGCCAATGCAGCCTTCGTCCTGGAAACACTGACGCGGGCCGGCCAAGGCTGCATCGACGGGCATTTCGCCGGGATGATCACCGCGCCCGTGCACAAGGGCGTGATCAACGAATCGGGAATTGCCTTTTCCGGCCATACCGAATTCCTCGCCGAGCTGACCCACACCGCACAAGTGGTCATGATGCTGGCGACAGGTGACCTGCGGGTGGCGCTGGTGACCACTCACCTGCCCCTGCGCGAGATTGCCGACGCCATTACCCCCGAGCGCCTGGAACGTGTAACACGCATCCTGCACGCCGACCTGCAGCAGAAATTCGGCATCGCCCAACCACGCATCCTGGTCTGCGGGCTCAACCCCCACGCCGGTGAAGGTGGCCATTTGGGCCATGAAGAAATCGACATCATCGAACCAACCCTGGAGCGTCTGCGCCTTGAAGGCATGGACCTGCGCGGCCCATTGCCCGCCGACACTCTGTTTACCCCCAAATATCTGGAGCACTGCGACGCAGTGCTGGCGATGTACCATGACCAGGGGCTGCCCGTGCTGAAGTACAAAGGCTTCGGCGCCGCAGTCAACGTGACACTGGGCCTGCCGATCATCCGCACCTCCGTCGACCATGGCACCGCCCTGGACCTCGCCGGCAGCGGCAAGATTGATACCGGCAGCCTGCACGTGGCCCTGGAAACCGCCTATCAGATGGCCGAGACCCGTATATGACTGAGCATTACCAACACCGGGCGCGCAAGCGCTTCGGGCAAAACTTCCTGCACGACGCTGGCGTGATCGATCGCATCCTGCGCTCCATCCATGCCAAATCTTCCGACCGCCTGCTGGAAATCGGCCCGGGCCAGGGCGCACTGACCCAAGGCCTGCTGAACAGCGGCGGCCAACTGGACGTGGTTGAGTTGGACAAGGACCTGATCCCGATCCTCAACCAGCAGTTCGCCGGCATGCCCAACTTCAACCTGCACCAGGGCGATGCGCTGAAGTTCGACTTCACCAGCCTCAATGCAGCGCCCAACAGCCTGCGCGTGGTCGGCAACTTGCCGTACAACATCTCCACGCCGCTGATTTTTCACCTGCTGAACAACGCCGGCATCATCCGCGACATGCACTTCATGCTGCAAAAGGAAGTGGTCGAGCGCCTGGCAGCGGGTCCTGGCGGCGGTGACTGGGGTCGCCTGTCGATCATGGTTCAGTACCATTGCCGGGTTGAGCACCTGTTTAACGTCGGCCCTGGTGCGTTCAACCCACCGCCGAAGGTCGACTCGGCCATCGTGCGCCTGGTGCCGCATGCAGTGTTGCCGCACCCGGCCAAAGATCACAAATTGCTGGAGCGCGTGGTACGCGAAGCGTTCAACCAACGCCGCAAGACCCTGCGAAATACGCTGAAGGCGTTGCTCAGCAATGCTGAAATCGAAGCTGCCGGCGTCGACGGCAGCCTGCGCCCCGAGCAGCTGGACCTGGCTGCCTTTGTGCGCCTGGCTGATCAGCTCGCCATTCAGCCAACGCCTGCGGCCGAATAAAGCGGAGTCGGGCACAGCCAGACAGCATGTCTGGCCTAGTGCCCACCACTTGGCCTAGACTGACCGGCATCCGCTGTTCCCCCGCTTTTGCTTTTAAGGCCTCTTGCATGTCCGATCCTCGTTATCAGATCGACGTCAGCGTCGTCACCCGCTTTCTGGCGGAACAATCGCAACCCGAGCAGAACCGTTTTGCGTTCGCCTACACCATCACTGTGCAAAACAACGGTGAACTGCCTGCCAAGCTGCTGTCGCGCCACTGGGTCATCACCGACGGTGACGGCCAGGTCGAGGAAGTACGTGGCGCCGGCGTGGTCGGCCAACAGCCGCTGATCGCCCCCGGCAAGAGCCACACCTACAGCAGCGGTACCGTCATGACCTCCCGCGTCGGCAACATGCAAGGCAGCTACCAGATGCTCGCCGACGACGGCAAACACTTCGACGCCATCATCGCTCCCTTCCGCCTCGCGGTACCCGGAGCCCTGCACTGATGGCGACGTACGCCGTCGGCGACCTGCAAGGCTGCCTGGAACCGCTCAAGTGCCTGCTCGACCGCGTGGCCTTCGACCCGGTCAAGGATCGCCTGTGGCTGGTAGGCGATCTGGTCAACCGTGGCCCGCAATCCCTGAAAACCCTGCGCTTCCTTTATGGCATGCGCGACTCCCTGGTGTGCGTGCTGGGCAACCATGACCTGCACCTGCTGGCGGCCGGCAATAACATCGAGCGTCTGAAAAAGGGCGATACCCTACGGGAAATCCTCGAGGCGCCAGACCGTGCTGAGCTGCTTGACTGGCTGCGCCGGCAAAAAATCATGCACTACGACGAGAGCCGCGACATCGCGCTGGTGCATGCCGGCATTCCACCCCAGTGGACGCTGAAGAAAGCCCTCAAGTGTGCAAGCGAAGTCGAAGCCGCCCTGGCCGATGACACCCTGTATACCGCCTACCTGGATGGCATGTACGGCAACGAGCCCGTGAAATGGGACAACGAACTCACCGGCGTCGCCCGCTTGCGGGTGATCACCAACTACTTCACCCGCATGCGCTTCTGCACCGCCGAAGGCAAGCTGGACCTCAAGAGCAAGGAAGGCGCCGACACCGCGCTGCCCGGCTACAAGCCCTGGTTCGCCCACAAGGAGCGCAAGACCCGTGAAACGAAGATCATCTTCGGTCACTGGGCAGCCCTGGAAGGCAAATGTGATGAACCGGGTGTGTTCGCCCTCGACACCGGTTGCGTGTGGGGCGGCGCCATGACCCTGATGAACATCGACACCGGCGAGCGCTCGAGCTGCCAGTGCGAGTCGCCCATTCCCGAACAACTGCAGGCCACGGCAAAGCGCTGAGCCGCGCTTTCATACAGGCCAAAGGAGCCCGCCATGACTGAATTCAAACGTATCCCTCCCGAACAAGCCCAGGCCCTGCGCGAGCAAGGCGCCGTGGTTGTCGACATCCGTGACCAGCCGACCTACATCGCCGGCCACATCAGTGGTGCCCAGCATCTGGACAACCACAACATCGCCGATTTCATCCGCGCCGCCGACCTCGACGCACCGGTGATTGTGGCTTGCTACCACGGCAACTCGAGCCAAAGCGCGGCGGCCTATCTGGTGAGCCAGGGCTTCAGCGATGTCTATAGCCTCGACGGTGGCTTTGAGCTATGGCGTACGACGTATCCTGCAGAAATTGCCGCAGGCGACGCGCAATAATTTTTTTCAAACCCCGCTATCCCGCGTGACGCTTGGCCTCGCGCCGTTTCTGACGAACGGCGCAGCCAAACTAATTACGTATCGCGCCTTGACCTCCCTAATTCCGAACTATCCTTAAGCGCAGGCCATCCAAAACAGGGGAGAGCCGGTACACCGGCGTGCGGGTCATCGGTAGCGTTTCAGGGTGTTCTGGGGGGAAAACGGCCATTGGTGTCCACCAATGACTGCCAGCATCGACTGATTGATCCGGCGTCGGCTCCACGTATCGAGCGAGGTGACGACGTCATGAGTATTTTTAGCCACTTCCAACAACGCTTCGAGTCCACCCGCCAGGAAGAGCTCTCGCTTCAGGAGTATCTCGAACTGTGCAAAAAGGACCGCAGCGCCTACGCGTCTGCCGCTGAACGCCTGCTACTGGCGATCGGCGAGCCGGAGCTGGTGGACACTGCAGCCAATTCGCGCTTGTCGCGAATTTTCTCGAACAAGGTGATCCGCCGCTACCCGGCCTTTGAAGACTTCCACGGCATGGAAGAATGCATTGACCAGATCGTCTCGTATTTCCGCCATGCCGCCCAAGGCCTGGAAGAGAAGAAACAAATCCTCTACCTGCTCGGCCCTGTCGGCGGCGGTAAGTCGTCCCTGGCCGAGAAGCTCAAACAGCTGATCGAGAAGGTGCCGTTCTACGCCATCAAGGGCTCGCCGGTGTTCGAGTCGCCCTTGGGGCTGTTCAACGCCACGGAAGATGGCGCGATCCTCGAAGAAGACTTCGGCATTCCACGGCGCTACCTCAACACCATCATGTCGCCTTGGGCGACCAAGCGCCTGGCCGAATTCGGCGGCGACATCAGCCAATTCCGGGTGGTGAAGCTCTATCCGTCGATCCTCAACCAGATCGCCGTGGCCAAGACCGAACCGGGTGACGAGAACAACCAGGACATCTCGGCGTTGGTGGGCAAGGTCGATATCCGCAAACTAGAAGAATTCCCGCAGAACGACGCCGACGCCTACAGCTACTCGGGCGCACTGTGCCGGGCCAACCAGGGCCTGATGGAGTTCGTGGAGATGTTCAAGGCGCCGATCAAGGTGCTGCACCCACTGCTCACTGCGACCCAGGAAGGTAACTACAACAGCACCGAGGGCCTGGGGGCGATTCCGTTCACCGGGATCCTGCTGGCCCACTCCAACGAATCGGAATGGCACACCTTCCGCAACAACAAGAACAATGAAGCCTTCATCGACCGGATCTACATCGTCAAGGTGCCGTACTGCCTGCGGGTCAGCGATGAAATCAAGATTTACGACAAGCTGCTGTTCAACAGCTCCCTGGCCAAGGCCCATTGCGCGCCTGACACCCTGAAGATGCTGGCCCAGTTCACCGTACTGTCGCGTCTCAAGGAGCCGGAGAACTCCAACATCTACTCGAAAATGCGGGTGTATGACGGTGAGAACCTCAAGGACACCGATCCGAAGGCCAAGTCGATCCAGGAGTACCGCGACACGGCGGGCGTGGACGAGGGCATGAACGGCCTGTCGACACGCTTTGCGTTCAAGATCCTGTCCAAAGTCTTCAACTTCGACCCGCACGAAATCGCCGCCAACCCGGTGCACCTGCTCTACGTGCTGGAACAGCAGATCGAACAGGAACAATTCCAGGCCGAAACCCGCGAACGCTACCTGCGCTTCCTCAAGGAATACCTGGCACCGCGCTACATCGAGTTCATCGGCAAGGAAATCCAGACCGCGTACCTGGAGTCCTACAGCGAATACGGCCAGAACATCTTCGACCGCTACGTGCTGTATGCGGACTTCTGGATTCAGGACCAGGAATACCGCGACCCGGAAACCGGCGAGATTCTCAACCGCGTGGCCCTCAACGAGGAACTGGAAAAGATCGAAAAACCCGCCGGCATCAGCAATCCGAAGGATTTCCGCAACGAAATCGTCAACTTCGTACTGCGCGCCCGAGCCAACAACAACGGCAAGAACCCTACCTGGCTCAGCTACGAGAAGCTGCGGGTGGTCATCGAGAAGAAAATGTTCTCCAACACCGAGGACCTGCTGCCGGTCATCAGCTTCAACGCCAAGGCCAGCAAGGAGGATCAGCAAAAACACAACGACTTCGTCACTCGAATGGTCGAGCGTGGCTACACCGACAAACAGGTACGACTGCTCTCCGAGTGGTACCTGCGGGTGCGCAAATCGCAGTAAGGCAGCGACAAGCGTGAAATGCCAGGCTCCCGGTACGCCGGACAGCCTGGCAATCGACCGCTTGTCTTTAAGCTTCCAGCTTGCCGCTTGAAGCTTGTAACTTGAAGCTGCCCGGAGGGCTCCCACATGAGCTATGTGATCGACCGACGTCTCAATGGCAAGAACAAGAGCACGGTAAACCGCCAGCGTTTCCTGCGGCGTTACCGTGACCACATCAAAAAGGCCGTCGAAGAGGCCGTCAGCCGCCGCTCCATCACCGACATGGAGCACGGCGAGCAGATCAGCATTCCCGGACGCGACATCGATGAACCGGTGCTTCACCACGGCCGGGGCGGCAAACAGACCGTCGTGCATCCGGGCAACAAGGAATTCACCAGCGGCGAGCATATCCAGCGCCCTCAAGGCGGCGCGGGCGGCAAAGGCCCGGGCAAGGCCGGCAACTCCGGCGAAGGCATGGATGAGTTCGTGTTCCAGATCACCCAGGAAGAGTTCCTGGAGTTCATGTTCGAAGACCTGGAGCTGCCCAACCTGGTCAAACGCAACCTGACCGGCACCGACACCTTCAAGACCGTGCGCGCCGGGATCAGCAACGAAGGTAATCCGTCACGGATCAACATCATCCGCACCCTGCGTTCAGCCCATGCCCGGCGTATCGCGTTGTCGGGCAGCAGCCGGGCAAAACTGCGGGACGCCAAGGCAGAACTGGAGCGCCTGAAACGCGAAGAGCCAGACAACTTCGGCGATATTCAGGAAATCGAAGCCGAAATCGCCAAACTCAGCGCACGAATTCACCGCGTGCCGTTTCTCGACACCTTCGACCTGAAGTACAACCTGCTGGTCAAGCAACCCAACCCCAGCTCCAAGGCGGTGATGTTCTGCCTGATGGACGTGTCCGGCTCCATGACCCAAGCGACCAAGGATATCGCCAAGCGCTTCTTTATCCTGCTGTACCTGTTTCTCAAGCGTAACTACGACAAGATCGATGTGGTGTTCATCCGCCATCACACCAGCGCCCGGGAAGTCGATGAAGAGGAGTTCTTCTACTCGCGGGAAACCGGCGGCACCATTGTTTCCAGCGCCTTGAAGCTGATGCAGGAAATCATGGCCGAGCGCTATCCGGCCAACGAGTGGAACATCTACGCTGCCCAGGCCTCCGACGGCGACAACTGGAACGACGACTCACCGATCTGTCGCGACATTCTGATCAACCAGATCATGCCGTTCGTGCAGTACTACACCTACGTCGAAATCACCCCGCGCGAACACCAGGCGCTGTGGTTCGAATACGAGCGCATCAGCGAAGCCTTCGCTGACACGTTCGCCCAGCAACAATTGGTCTCGGCCGGCGATATCTATCCGGTCTTCCGTGAACTCTTCCAGCGCAGGTTAGTGACATGACCGCCAAAGAGCATAAGCGCCAACCCATATCCACAGGGTCCGAATGGACCTTCGAACTGATCCAGGCCTATGACCGGGAAATCAGCCGCATCGCGGCGGGTTATGCCCTGGACACCTACCCCAACCAGATCGAAGTGATCACCGCCGAACAGATGATGGACGCCTATGCGTCCGTGGGCATGCCCCTGGGCTATCACCACTGGTCCTACGGCAAACACTTCCTCAGCACTGAAAAGTCCTACACCCGTGGGCAGATGGGTCTTGCCTACGAGATCGTCATCAACTCCGACCCGTGCATCGCCTACCTGATGGAAGAAAACACCATCTGCATGCAGGCGCTGGTGGTGGCTCATGCCTGCTATGGGCATAACAGCTTCTTCAAGGGCAACTACCTGTTTCGCACCTGGACCGATGCCAGCTCGATCATCGATTACCTGGTATTCGCCAAGCAGTACATCATGCAGTGCGAGGAGCGCCACGGCATCGATGCGGTGGAAGACCTGCTCGACTCCTGCCATGCCCTGATGAACTACGGTGTCGACCGCTACAAACGCCCCTATCCGATCTCTGCCGAGGAAGAACGGCTGCGCCAGAAAGACCGTGAAGAGCATCTGCAGAAACAGATCAACGACCTCTGGCGCACCATTCCCAAACGCGCCGGCAAGAACAGCGACAAGGACAATGCGCGCTTCCCCGCCGAACCTCAGGAAAACATCCTGTACTTCATCGAAAAACACGCGCCATTGCTGGAGCCCTGGCAGCGGGAAATCGTGCGGATCGTGCGCAAGATTGCCCAGTACTTCTACCCACAACGCCAGACCCAGGTGATGAACGAGGGCTGGGCTACGTTCTGGCACTACACCCTGATGAACGACCTGTACGACGAAGGCCTGGTGACCGACGGCTTCATGATGGAGTTCCTGACGTCCCACACCAGCGTGGTCTACCAGCCGGGCTTTGACAGCCCGTACTACAGCGGCATCAACCCGTATGCCCTGGGTTTTGCCATGTACCGGGATATCCGGCGCATGTGCGAACACCCCACCGAAGAAGACCGCCGCTGGTTCCCGGACATCGCGGGCAGCGACTGGCTGTCGACCATCAAGTTCGCCATGAGCAGCTTCAAGGATGAAAGCTTCATCTTGCAGTACCTGTCGCCCCAGGTGATCCGTGACCTCAAGCTGTTCAGCATCATGGATGACGACCTCAAGGACGATCTGCTGGTGCCGGCGATTCATGACGAACCAGGTTACCGCACTATCCGTGAAACCCTCGCGGCGCAGTACAACCTGGGCAATCGCGAACCCAACGTACAGATCTACAGCATCGACGTACGCGGCGATCGGTCGCTGACCCTGCGCCACCAGCAGCACGACCGCAAACCGCTGGGAGAGTCCACTGACGAAGTCCTCAAGCACCTGCACCGGTTGTGGGGGTTCGATATTCACCTGGAAACGCTGCAAGGCGACCAGGTGATGAAAACCCACCATGTTCCGCCCCGCAACGAACACAGCGATAACGATTACGGTCGCCTGGACCTGGCCGTCGTGCATCTGTGAAACGGCAAAGCCTCCATTGGCGGGCCGCAGGCGTTATCCTGTGCCGCTAATGGAGGCTTTTTCATGCAAATCTACAAAGTCGGCGGTGCGGTACGTGATCGCCTGCTGGGCATTCCCGTTTCTGATGTCGACCGTGTCGTAGTCGGCGCTACCACTGAAGAAATGCTCGCCCTGGGCTACAAGCCTGTGGGTGCTGACTTCCCGGTATTCCTTGATCCGAAAAACGGCGACGAGTACGCCCTCGCCCGCACGGAGCGCAAGAGCGGCCAGGGTTATGGCGGCTTTGTGTTTCACGCCAGCCCCGACGTCACCCTGGAAGAAGACCTGATACGCCGTGACCTGACCATCAATGCGATGGCCGAAGACGATGACGGCAACCTGACCGATCCGTATCACGGCCAGCAAGATCTGGAAGCACGTATTCTTCGCCACGTTTCCCCCGCATTCGCCGAAGATCCGCTCCGGGTCCTGCGCGTTGCCCGTTTTGCAGCACGCTACGCCAGTCTTGGGTTTACCGTCGCACCAGAAACCCTGGAACTGATGCGCGAACTCAGCGATTCCGGCGAACTGGAAGCCCTGACGCCTGAACGCAGCTGGAAAGAGATCTCCCGCGCCTTGATGGAAAATCAGCCACAGGTGTTCATCCAGGTGCTGCGCGATTGCGGCGCCCTCAAAACCCTGATGCCGGAAATCGACGCACTGTTTGGCGTACCGCAACCCGAAGCCCATCACCCCGAGATTGATACCGGCGTTCACACCCTGAGCGTGCTGGAACAGGCGGCCCTCCACGCCCAACCGCTGACCGTGCGCTGGGCCTGCCTGCTGCATGACTTGGGCAAGGGCGTGACGCCTGTGGATAAGTTGCCGCAGCACATTGCTCATGAGCAACGCGGCTTGACGCTGATCAAGGCGGTGAACGAGCGCTTCAAGGTGCCAAGGGATTGCCAGGAACTGGCGCTGCTGGTGGGCGAATATCACACCCATGGCCATCGCGCGCTGGAGCTGAGGCCCTCGACCTTGCTGGAGTTGCTGCAAAGCTTCGACGCTTACCGTCGCCCGCAGCGGTTCGAGGAGTTTGTGGTGGCATGCGAGATGGACGCCCGCGGCCGCAAAGGCCTTGAGCAGAGAAGTTATCCACAAGCGGATTATTTGCGCGGCGCAGCGCTGGCGGCACGGGGCGTACCGGTAGCACCGCTGCTGGAGCAAGGCTTCAAAGGCCCTGAGCTGGGTGAAGCGCTGAAACGCGAACGGCTCAAGGCGTTGAAAGCCTACAAGAGCGCATCCGGCGTTAACGACTGATCACGCCACACGAATGCGACCGGCGCCAATACCTGATCGATTTGTGCATCCTGCCAAAGCGCGGCAAATGACTTGCCCGCTTCAGGATGCACACGCTCCGGCGCCATCAACGACAGCGGCCACAGTACAAACGCGTTTTTCAGGATTTCAGCCCGGGGCAGAATCAGGCCATCGAAATTACCGACCAGCTCGCCGTACAGCAGCACGTCGATATCCAGCGGCAAGCCCTTGCGATCCGGGGCGTACCGGCCATTGTCGGCCTCGATGAATTTCAGCCGGCGGTCCAGCTCCATCAACGGCAGGTCGGTATAGGCCGACACCACCAGATTGAAGAACGGCCCGCTCTTGATCCCCACTGGCTGGCTTTCAAACACAGCCGAACAGCGCATATCCGTCAGGAAACCCGCCAGCGCATCGAGCCCGGCGCGCAAATGGGCCTCACGTTCGATATTGCTGCCAAGACCAAGGTAAACCTGAGTTAGCGACATCCGCGCTCGATCTCCACGCCCACGCCCTTGGCAGCCGGAACGGCGCCGGGCTTGGTCAGTTTGAGGTGCAGCCAGGGAATCTGGAACTCACTCATCAACACTTCGGCCAGGCGCTCGGCGAAAGTTTCCACCAGCTGGAACTGCGCCTGCTCGGCAAAGGCCTGGATACGTGCGGACACACTGGCGTAATCCAGCGCCAGGCTCAGGTCGTCACCGGCAGCGGCCGGGCGGTTGTCCCAGGCGAAGCTCAGGTCCAGACGCAGGCATTGCCGGATACCGCGCTCCCAGTCGTAGGCCCCGATTACGGTGTCAACTTCCAGGCCTTCGATAAACACTCTGTCCAAGCACTCTTCTCCGCTGCACGACAAGGGCGCGATGCCCCGTTAGAATCAGGGCGTCCTCGCCCGGAATAGTTAGCATGTTTTGGTTACTGGCGACTCTCGCCTACCTGCTCGGCTCGCTGTCCTTCGCCATTTTGCTCAGCCGCCTGACGGGTAATCCCGACCCGCGAATGAGTGGCTCAGGCAATGCCGGCGCCACCAATATGTTGCGCCTGGCCGGCAAAAAACTCGCCGTGCTGACGTTGTTCGGCGACGTCTGCAAGGGCCTGTTGCCCGTGCTGATCGCTGATCTCGCCGGGCTTTCGCTGCAACAGCAAGCCTGGATTGGCGTCTGCGCGGTGCTCGGCCACTTGTTCCCGTTGTACTTCCGCTTTCGCGGCGGCAAGGGTGTTGCGACGGCGGCCGGCATGCTGCTGGGGATTTATCCACCGGCGGCGCTGCTGGCCATCCTGGCCTGGCTGCTGACGTTCTACCTGACCCGTACCAGCTCGCTGGCCGCATTGATCGCCACGCCCCTGACCCTGCCGTTGCTGGCCTGGCAGGAGCCGGCGGCGCTGGTGCCGATGAGCGTGCTTACACTGCTGATCGTCTGGCGCCACCGGGGCAATCTACGCGACCTGTTTGCCGGGCGCGAACGGCATTTTTAAAAATACCCGATGAACCCGGCTCACGTTCGCCGGTTACAGCGGCGGCAGTTGCTCCATCGGCCAGCGCGCCTGCACGCTGATGGCCAGGCTTTCATGCTGACCAGCTTGTAAACGCTGGCAACCGGCATAGGCGATCATCGCGCCGTTGTCGGTGCAAAACTCAGGACGGGCATAAAACACATCGCCCCTCATGTCGCCGAGCATTTTTTCCAGCGACACGCGCAATGCCTTGTTGGCGCTGACGCCACCAGCGATCACCAGGCGCTTCATGCCCGCCTGCTTCAGGGCCCGCTTGCACTTGATGGCCAAAGTCTCCACCACGGCCTGCTGGAACGCCAGAGAGATGTCGCAACGGGCTTGCTCACTGTCGTCTCCGGCGCTGACGCTGTGCTGCCAGGTGTTCAGGGCAGAGGTTTTCAGGCCGCTGAAGCTGAACATCAGGCCAGGGCGATCGCACATCGGACGCGGGAAGGTGAAGCGCCCCGCAACGCCTTTTTCCGCCAGCCGTGCGATTTCCGGGCCACCGGGATAGTTGAGGCCCATCATCTTCGCAGTCTTGTCAAAAGCTTCACCGGCAGCGTCGTCCAGGCTTTCGCCCAGCAGCGTGTATTGGCCGATTCCATCGACCTGAACCAGCTGCGTATGGCCACCTGAAACCAACAAAGCGACGAACGGGAACTGTGGCGGGTTTTCTTCCAGCATCGGGGCCAGTAAATGGCCTTCCATGTGGTGCACGCCGAGGGCCGGAATGCCCCAGGCAAATGCCAGCGCCTGGGCGCAAGAGGCCCCAACCAGCAGGGCTCCGACCAATCCGGGGCCTGCGGTATAGGCAATGGCATCGATCTCGGTCGGCACGCAGCCAGCCTCGTCCAACACCTGGCGAATCAATGGCAGCATGCGTTTGACATGATCACGGCTGGCCAGCTCCGGCACCACGCCACCATAGGCGCGATGCAGGTCGATCTGACTGAACAGTGCGTCGGCCAAAAGCCCGCGTTCACTGTCGTAAAGTGCGACACCGGTTTCGTCGCACGAGGTTTCTAATCCCAGAACTAGCATGGGTTTGCGCCTTGTAGAGGCTGAATTCGAAGGCGCGCATAATAGTCGCCACTCCCCCTCCCGACTAGCGGTTTTCGATCAGAGGCTTTGCATTCCGGGCAATGAGGGGTTAACATCCGCAACCCTTAAAAACCGACGACCTCAGCCGCGAATTTTTTGCGACGAGAACGTTGATTCCCGGTAATGAAAGAAGGTAGCTCTGGATGCCAGCCGTCAAAGTAAAAGAGAACGAACCCTTCGACGTAGCTCTGCGTCGTTTCAAGCGCTCCTGCGAAAAAGCCGGTGTTCTGGCTGAAGTTCGTAGCCGCGAATTTTATGAGAAGCCAACTTCTGAGCGTAAGCGTAAAGCAGCAGCCGCTGTTAAGCGTCACGCCAAGAAAGTTCAGCGCGAGCAGCGCCGCGCCGTTCGTCTGTACTAATACACAGACGTTCGTAGCAAGCTTCTGCCAAGCCCGGCCCTCAGCCGGGCCGTTGGCATTTGCGGATATCGCTTGATGCTTCACCGTTGACGCCGCACACGCGACTGAAACGAACTGCTTCACACGTCAGGACTGGCTCTTTTGCCAGCGGTGCACGTCTCTTCTGACGAGCCTAACAAGGCTACTGACGAGCACACTTATTTTTTAACAGGCGATCAACAGGTCGGCTGCGCCCACCGACGAGCATCCGAGGCCCCCACATGGCCAAGACCGGACTCCCGGGCAACATTTCTACGCCGGGCACTGATCGGAACTAACGTCAGTGAATGTTCGGCAGATACACTTCCTGACAGACCAAGCAGACGACAGTTGATCGAGCCGCACAACACGCGCGCCTTGAGCACTTTGCGGGCCCTCTTTTACACGCAGTGATGACGAGAACGCCATGGCCGGGCTAATTCCCCAGAGCTTTATTGACGACCTTCTGAACCGCACCGACATCGTCGATGTAGTCAGCTCGCGCCTGCAAATGAAAAAGGCCGGCAAGAACTACACTGCCTGCTGCCCGTTTCACAAAGAAAAGACTCCGTCCTTCAGCGTCAGCCCCGACAAGCAGTTCTACTACTGCTTCGGCTGCGGCGCCGGCGGCAATGCCCTCGGCTTCATCATGGACCACGACAACCTGGACTTCCCCCAGGCCGTCGAGGAACTGGCGAAAGCCGCCGGCATGGAAATCCCCCGCGAAGAAAGTGGCCGCCCGCACAAACCGCGGCAACCCACCGATTCGCCGCTGTACCCATTGCTCACAGCTGCCGCCGACTTTTACCGCCAGGCATTGAAAAGCCACCCGCAGCGCAAAGCCGCCGTCGATTACCTCAAGGGCCGCGGCCTGACTGGTGAAATCGCCCGCGACTTCGGCCTCGGGTTCGCCCCGCCCGGCTGGGACAACTTGTACAAGCACCTGAGCAGCGACACCCTGCAGCAAAAAGCCATGATCGACGCCGGCCTGTTGGTGGAAAACGCCGAGACCGGCAAGCGTTATGACCGTTTCCGCGACCGGGTGATGTTCCCGATCCGCGACAGTCGCGGCCGTATCATCGCGTTCGGCGGCCGGGTGTTGGGGGACGACAAGCCAAAATACCTGAACTCACCGGAAACCCCGGTGTTTCACAAAGGCCAGGAACTCTACGGTCTGTTTGAAGCGCGCAAGAACAACCGCAACCTCGATGAAATCATCGTGGTTGAAGGCTATATGGACGTAATCGCCCTGGCCCAGCAAGGTTTGCGCAATGCCGTGGCCACCTTGGGCACCGCGACCAGCGAAGAGCACTTGAAGCGCTTGTTTCGCGTGGTGCCCAACGTACTGTTCTGCTTCGACGGCGACCAGGCCGGCCGCAACGCTGCATGGCGCGCCCTTGAGTCGACCCTGTCGAGCCTGCAGGACGGGCGGCGCGCACGCTTCCTGTTCCTGCCCGAAGGCGAAGACCCGGACACCCTGGTCCGCGCCGAAGGCACCGACGCGTTCCGCGCGCGCATCAACCAACACGCACAACCGCTGGCCGATTATTTTTTCCAGCAACTGACCGAAGAGTCCGACCCGCGCTCCCTCGAAGGCAAGGCCCACATGGTCACCCTCGCGGCACCGCTGATCGACAAGGTTCCGGGCGCCAACCTGCGGACCCTGATGCGCCAGCGCCTGCTGGAAATCACCGGATTGAGTGGCGAGGCCGTCAGCCAGCTGGCGCGCAGCGCGCCGCAAGAGGCGCCGCCGGCCTACGACCCGGGCATGGATTACGACGCCATGCCGGACTACTCCGACTTCCACCAACCGCAGGAGGCCTACACGCCCCAGCAGGAGTGGACACCGAAAAAACCCGGCGCCGGCGGCAAGAAATGGGACAAGAAACCCTGGGATAAAAACGGCAAACGTGGCGGCGACCGTGACGAACCGCGCGGCCCACGCGTCCCAGCAGCAGTAGAGCCGCCCACCATGGCAGCCCTGCGCACGCTTTTGCACCACCCGCAACTGGCACAAAAAGTCGAAGACGCGGGGCACTTTGCGGCCGAAGACCACACCAATACACAACTGCTGGTGGCCCTGCTCGAAGCCGTACAGAAGAATCCTAAGCTAAACTCATTCCAGCTGATTGCACGCTGGCACGGCACTGAACAGGGCCGTTTGCTAAAGGCGTTGGCAGAAAAGGAATGGCTGATTGATGGCGCTAACCTTGAACAACAGTTTTTCGACACCATTACTAGCTTGGTAGCTCGTCAACGCGAGCGAAACCTGGAACAACTTCTTCGAAAAGCGCGTCAGAGTGAATTGACCGCCGAAGAGAAAAATCAACTGCGCGACCTTTTAAGTCGCAATGTTTCCGCATCAAACCCGACCTCAGCTGGCGTGTGAGGTCATAGCTCGGGTATAATCCTCGGCTTGTTTTTTGCCCGCCAAGACCTTCAGTGGATAGGGTGTTATGTCCGGAAAAGCGCAACAGCAGTCTCGTATCAAAGAGTTGATCACCCTTGGTCGTGAGCAGAAGTATCTGACTTACGCAGAGGTCAACGACCACCTGCCTGAGGATATTTCAGATCCAGAGCAGGTGGAAGACATCATCCGCATGATTAATGACATGGGGATCCCCGTACACGAGAGTGCTCCGGATGCGGACGCCCTTATGTTGGCCGACGCCGATACCGACGAGGCAGCCGCTGAAGAAGCAGCTGCCGCGTTGGCAGCGGTCGAGACCGACATCGGTCGCACGACTGACCCTGTGCGCATGTATATGCGCGAAATGGGTACGGTAGAGCTGCTGACACGTGAAGGCGAAATCGAAATCGCCAAGCGTATCGAAGAGGGCATCCGTGAAGTGATGGGCGCAATCGCGCACTTCCCAGGCACGGTTGACCACATTCTCTCCGAGTACACTCGCGTCACCACCGAAGGTGGTCGCCTGTCCGACGTCCTGAGCGGTTATATCGACCCGGACGACGGCATTGCGCCACCTGCGGCTGAAGTTCCGCCACCGATCGATGCCAAGGCTGCGAAAGCAGACGACGACACCGACGATGAAGAAGCTGAAGCCAGCACCGATGACGAAGAAGAAGTCGAAAGCGGTCCGGATCCGATCATCGCAGCCCAGCGCTTTGGCGCGGTCTCCGATCAGATGGAACTGGCTCGCAAGGCCCTGAAGAAGCACGGTCGCGGCAGCAAGCAGGCAACTGCTGAATTGCTGGCCCTGGCTGAACTCTTCATGCCGATCAAACTGGTACCGAAGCAATTCGAAGGCCTGGTTGAGCGGGTTCGTAGCGCCCTTGAGCGTCTGCGTGCACAAGAGCGTGCGATCATGCAGCTCTGTGTCCGTGATGCGCGCATGCCGCGTGCCGATTTCCTGCGCCAGTTCCCGGGCAACGAAGTCGACGAAAGCTGGACCGACGCACTGGCCAAAGGCAAAAGCAAATACGCTGAAGCCATTGGTCGCTTCCAGGCCGACATCGTTCGTTGCCAACAGAAGCTGACTGCATTGCAGACCGAAACCGGTCTGACGATTGCCGAGATCAAGGACATCAACCGTCGCATGTCGATCGGTGAGGCCAAGGCCCGCCGCGCGAAGAAAGAGATGGTTGAAGCGAACTTGCGTCTGGTGATCTCCATCGCCAAGAAGTACACCAACCGTGGCCTGCAATTCCTCGATCTGATCCAGGAAGGCAACATCGGCCTGATGAAAGCGGTGGACAAGTTCGAATACCGTCGCGGCTACAAATTCTCGACTTATGCCACCTGGTGGATCCGTCAGGCGATCACTCGCTCGATCGCCGACCAGGCCCGCACCATCCGTATTCCGGTGCACATGATCGAGACGATCAACAAGCTCAACCGTATTTCCCGGCAGATGTTGCAGGAAATGGGTCGCGAACCGACCCCGGAAGAGCTGGGCGAACGCATGGAAATGCCTGAGGATAAAATCCGCAAGGTATTGAAGATCGCTAAAGAGCCGATCTCCATGGAAACCCCGATCGGTGATGACGAAGACTCCCACCTGGGTGACTTCATCGAAGACTCGACCATGCAGTCGCCAATCGATGTTGCTACCGTTGAGAGCCTTAAAGAAGCGACTCGCGACGTACTGTCCGGCCTCACTGCACGTGAAGCCAAGGTACTGCGCATGCGCTTCGGCATCGACATGAATACCGACCACACCCTTGAGGAAGTCGGTAAGCAGTTCGACGTTACCCGTGAGCGGATTCGTCAGATCGAAGCCAAGGCGCTGCGCAAGCTGCGCCACCCGACGAGAAGCGAGCATTTGCGCTCCTTCCTCGACGAGTGATCACAAAAACCCCGGCCCAGGCCGGGGTTTTTGCTTCTACAGATTAGTCTCTATAGATTAACTGCCCCGCAGTACCCCTCTCCGCAATGCCCGTCTACACTCGAAACATTCCCCGTGCCATAACGAGACCGTTATGCCCAGATTGCCGACCGTGTTACTGCTGTCGCTGCTGACCTGGACCGCAACGGCTGGCGCGTTGACTCTCACCGATGAAGAGCGTGTCTGGCTGGCGGACCACCAAGAGTTGCGCCTGGGCGTCGATGCCTCTTGGCCACCCTTTGAATACCGCGATGAAGATGGTCGCTACCAAGGCTTGGCCGCTGATTACGTGCGGCTGATGCAGGACCGCCTAGGGGTCCGGCTAAAGCTGATCGAGCCGGTGAACTGGAGCGCGGTGCTGGAACAGGCCCGCAACAACCAGCTCGACCTGCTGCCGGGCATTATGTCCACCCCGGAGCGCCAGGATTTCCTGTCGTTTACCCGGCCGTATCTCGACTTCCCCATCGTCATCCTCGCCCATGAAGGCGGCCCGCAGCCGCGCAGCCTCAAAGACCTGTATGGGCTGAAGATCGCCGTGGTGGAGAACTACGCCCCCCACGAACTGCTGCGCACTCACCACCCGGACCTCAACCTGGTGGCCATGCCCAATGTCAGCGCAACGTTGCAGGCCCTGGCCACCGACAAGGTGGACGCCGTAGTCGGCGACCTGGCGTCCAGTGTGTGGAGCCTGCGCCAACTCAAGCTGGAAGGCCTGTACATCAGTGGCGAGACACCCTATCGCTATCAATTGGCCATGGGCGTACCCAAGGACGACAAGATGCTGGTGGGCATCCTCGATAAAGTCCTGGCCGATATCAGCCCGGCCGAGACCGAGGCCATTCAGCAACGCTGGATCGGCAATGTCATCGACCACCGCACCCTCTGGACGGATGTGCTGCTCTACGGGCTGCCCGCCGTACTGCTGCTGAGCATCGTGCTGGCCGTTGTCATCCGGATCAACCGCCGGCTCAGTTCAGAGATTTCCCGTCGGGTTGCCCTCGAACAGGAACTGCGCAGCAGCGAATACCATTACCGTGGCTTGGTGGAGAGCCTTTCCGCGATCGCCTGGGAAGCCAGCATCAGCGATTTCACCTACAGCTACGTGTCGCCCCACGCCGAGGAGCTACTGGGCTACCCACGCGCCCATTGGCTGATCCCGGGCTTCTGGCGCAACATCATCCACCCGGCCGACCTGACCCGCACAGAGGCCTATTGCTACGCCGAAACCCGGGCCAACCGCGACCACAGCGTCGACTACCGGGTAATCACCGCCGATGGCCGCTGCCTGTGGGTGCGGGACATCGTCAGCCTGATCGAACATGGCCACGAGCCGGTGCTGCGCGGCCTGATGATCGACATCAGCGAAGCCAAGCGCACCGAGGAAGCGTTGCAGCTTTCGGAGCAGAAGTTCGCCTCGGTGTTCCAGCAATGCCCGGACATCCTGGTGATCGCCCGGCTGTCCGACGGTTGCCTGATGGAGGTCAATAAGGCGTTCGAAGACCAGATCGGCCTGAGCGCCGAAGAAGTCGTGGGAAAAACCGCCACCGAACTGAATATCTGGGGCATTCAGGGCGTAGGCCCCGGCCTGCTGCAACGGGTGCAGACCACCAGCATCCGCAACCTGGAAATGCCCTTCCTGCGCAGCAACGGCCAGGCCTTCACCGGGCTGATTTCCGCCGAGCCGTTTCAACTCGATACCACTGAAGCCCTGGTGGTGGTGGTGCGCGACATCACCCAACTGAAAGAAACCCAGCAGCGCCTGCAAACCTCCGAAGAGAAATTTGCCAAAGCCTTCCACGCCTCCCCTGATGGCCTGCTGCTGAGCCGCCAAAGTGACGGGCTGCTGATTGAAGTCAACGAAGGATTCAGCCGTATAACCGGCTTCAACAGCGTGATGTCACTGGACCAGTCAACCCTGGACCTCGGCATCTGGGTCGACCTGAACGAACGCAAGGACATGCTGGAACTGCTGCAACGGGACGGATTCGTCCGCGACTTTGTCTGCCATATCCGCCGCAACGACGGCGAGATTCGCCTGTGTGAAGTCTCCAGCCGCTCGCTGCCCATCGGCGATGAAGACTGCATGCTGACCATTGCCCGGGACATCACCGAACGCCAACTGATGCAGGAAAAACTGCAACAGGCCGCCACCGTCTTCGAGAGCACAGCCGAAGGCGTACTGATCACCGACACCCGGCAAAACATCAGCGCCGTGAACCGCGCCTTCAGCGAGATCACCGGCTACGGCGAAGCCGAAGCCCTCGGCCAAACCCCGCGCCTGCTCGCGTCCGGCCTGCACGACAGCGCTTTCTACGCGGCCATGTGGCACCAACTGACGGCCAACGGCCACTGGCAAGGCGAGATCTCCAACCGGCGCAAGAACGGCGAGCTGTACCCCAGCTGGCTGACCATCAGCGCGGTGCGCAACCGCGAGCAGTCGATCACCCACTTTGTTGCCGTGTTTGCCGACATCTCCAGCCTCAAGCACGCCCAGGCGCGCCTCGATTACCAGGCCCACCACGACCCGCTGACCGGCCTGCCCAACCGCACCCTGTTCGAAAGCCGCCTGCAGGCCGCCCTCAACAATCAACAGGAAACCGGCAGCCAGGGCGCGGTGCTGTTCCTCGACCTCGACCGCTTCAAACACATCAACGACAGCCTCGGCCACCCGATTGGCGACCTGTTACTTAAAGACATCGCAGTGCGCCTCAAGGACCAACTGCGCGACGTCGACACCGTCGCGCGCCTGGGCGGTGACGAATTCATCATCCTGCTGCCCGGCCTGCAACAAGCCAGCGACGCCGAACACCTGGCCAATAAACTGCTGGCCTGCTTCACGCCGCCGTTTCAGGCGGGCGAGCATGAGTTCTTCATCAGCGCCAGCATCGGCACCAGCCTGTATCCGCGGGACGGCACCGATGTCGCCACCCTGGTCAAAAATGCCGACGCTGCCATGTACCGCTCCAAGGCCAAAGGCCGCAACCGCGTCGAAAGCTACACCCAGGACCTCACCGCCCAGGCCAACGAACGAGTGGCACTGGAACACGAACTGCGCCGGGCGATCGAGCGCGATGAATTGTTCCTCTACTACCAGCCGAAACTGAGCCTGGATACCCAACAACTGATCGGCGCCGAAGCGCTGATTCGCTGGAGGCACCCCACCTTCGGCGACGTGCCGCCCGAGCACTTCATTGCCCTGGCCGAAGAGAACGGCATGATCCTGCAGATTGGCGACTGGGTGCTGGAACAGGCTTG
Organism: Pseudomonas sp. K2I15; assembly: GCF_002204795.1. Classification (GTDB taxonomy): domain Bacteria; phylum Pseudomonadota; class Gammaproteobacteria; order Pseudomonadales; family Pseudomonadaceae; genus Aquipseudomonas. Next base: position 88,029 of record NZ_NIXO01000009.1, on the reverse strand, counting down.
CCGGCAAATGCGCGACTGGAGAGAGGCCTTTGATGAGTTCGGCACGCTGTCCGTCAACCTCGCCGGCGCACAACTGCGCCACCCCAACCTGCTGGCGCGCATCGAACAATTGCTGCGGGACAACCACCTGGAGCCCGGCTGCCTGCAACTGGAAATCACCGAAAACTTCATCATGAGCCAGGCTGAAGAAGCGCTGGAGGTGCTACACCAACTCAAGCGCCTGGGCGTGCAACTGGCCATTGATGACTTCGGCACCGGGTATTCGTCCCTCAGTTACCTGAAACGCCTGCCGCTGGATTTCCTGAAGATCGACCAGTCCTTCGTGCGCGGCCTGCCAGATGACCCGCATGATGCGGCGATCGTGCGTGCCATTATTGCCCTGGGGCACAGCATGCAATTCACCATCATTGCCGAAGGTGTGGAAACGTCTGCCCAGCAAGCGTTTTTGGCGGCTGAAGGGTGCGAACAGATGCAGGGCTACATCGTCAGCTTGCCGCTGCCGCCGGACCTTTTTGCCGCTACTTTCCTTCGTATGAGTGTTTCGGACTTTTCGGATGGCACAGCGAAGAAACCATCGCTATAATCCGCGGCCTACTGAGGGCCTATAGCTCAGTTGGTTAGAGCAGGGGACTCATAATCCCTTGGTCGTAGGTTCGAGTCCTACTGGGCCCACCATCTTGAAAGCCGCGCATTGCGCGGCTTTGTCGTTTCTGGCGCCTGAGGCGTGCAGCAATGAAACATTAGTTAGTTGTCCCGGACGGCTGCGGCTACGACCATGATTCCCAGTCAACGCCACTCCAGCACGAGGGAAACTTGTTCAATGCATCAGAAGAAACGCTCGCCGCACAACGCAATCCACAGCCTGGGCATGCGTGCCGCAGCCGCCATCGCAATCACCCTCGCCACTTTAAGCTGCGCACAAGCCGCCCCTGCTGCCACTGACACCATCAAGGCATTCAAGCTGTGCACCGGCGCCGACAACGCCTCTCATGTACTGGAAGGCACCATCGACCAGAGCATGCGCAACGACGTGACTGCTATTCACTTCAAGCAAACCCCGGCGCATTCCTCGTACGGCTGGCATAACGACCCGGAGCCTCAGTACGTTATGACGCTGTCCGGCACCCTGGCGTTCGTGACTCGCGGCGGTGAGAAGTTCACGCTGCACCCGGGTGAAGTGCTGATAGCCGAAGACAATACCGGCACAGGGCATCGCTGGAATCTGGTGGACGATCGACCCTGGCGGCGTGGGTATGTGGTGCTCAAGCCTGGCGCGCCGGATTCGTTCATCCCGAACGATCCTGCCGCTGCCAAGGTGTGCAAGGCGTCTTAATCTCGCCGATCACACCAACGCATCAACAATGACTTGCGCCGTGCTCAGCAACGGCGCATCCCCTCTAAACGCCCCAATCACCTGCAACCCCACCGGCAACACCCCTTCCCCACGTGCCACCGGCACGTTCACCTGCGGCAAACCAAACGCGCCCCAGAACTTGATGAAGTCCGATGGACCCGTGGTCTCCAACCCCACCGGCGCCAGCATCCCGCAGGAAACACTCAACATCGCATCAAACGGCTGGCAGATCTGTGCGAGCTGCGGGGCCAGTTGAGCCAAGCGCGCCTTGGCCGCCGACTCCTGTTCCCAATTCGTAGCCTTCGCACGCTCGATCATGGCCAACGTCGAATCACTGAGTAGCTCAGGATGAGACTGAAACTCCTTGGCCAATGAGCGGGCACCTTCGCAATCGTTGATCAACTGGTGATCATCGAAAACACCGTCGAACGCCTCGGGCAACACGACTTCACTGACAAAAGGCCCCAACCGGGATATCGCTCGCTCAATAGCCTGGGCCACCACCGGCTGCACATCAGACCAGCGAGAGGTACGGCAGAAGCCAAGCCGCAAAGGTCGACGCACGGCCTCAACAGCCGGAAACCCCGGAATCAACACCCGCGCCACCCGCTCAAGATCGCGCACCGAACGCCCATACCAACCCACCGTATCGAAGCTCGGCGCCAGCGGTTTCACGCCTTCCAGCGAGACCAGCCCAAACGACGGTTTGAAGGCAAACAACCCGCAATAAGCCGCAGGCTTGAGCAACGACCCAGCCGTCTGGGTACCCAACGCCAACGGGAAAAACCCGGCGGCCATCCCCGCCGCAGAACCCGCACTGGAGCTACCCGGCGTACGAGCCAGATCAAGCGGATTACGCGTCGGCCCCGTGTTCATGTAGGCAAATTCGGTGGTGTGGGTCTTGCCCATGATGATCGCGCCCGCCTGGCGCAGCAGCGTCACTACATGGGCATCCCGCGATGGCCGATTACCCTGGTAAATCGGCGAATAGAACTCCGTTGGATGGTCGGCGGTATCAAAGATGTCCTTGATCCCCACAGGCACGCCCGCCAGCAGGCCGGCACTCCCTTCAAGCTGCCTTGCCTGCTCGCGTACCGCTTCAGGATCGAAGGATACAAATGCCTGGATCTGCGGCTCGTCGACACCTATCCGCGCAAGAAAGTATTCAGCCACCAAAGCAGACGTACCGGCACCAGCACCCACCGCGTCGGCAATGCCCGTTGCGTCGAGATCATTCATCGACGCGCCCTCACTTGGCAAACAACTGCCCAATGTCCTTGAACGCCTTGAACTCCAGCGCATTGCCGCACGGATCAAACAGAAACAACGTCGCCTGCTCACCCACCTGACCTTTGAATCGGATATGCGGCTCCAACACAAACTGGGTGTTGCGCGCCTGTAAACGCTCAGCCAGTGCATGCCAATCGTCCCAACTCAGCACCACGCCAAAATGCGGCACCGGCACATCGTGACCGTCCACCGCATTGGTATGTGCAGCCTCTTGAGAAGCAGTTTTCGGATGTTCATGAATAACCAATTGATGACCGAAGAAGTCGAAATCGACCCAGTGATCACTGGCCCGCCCCTCCTCCAAGCCAAACACCTCACCGTAAAACTGCCGTGCAGCCGCCAAGTCGAATACCGGAATCGCCAGGTGAAAAGGAGCCAGTGCCATCAGGTCAAACCTCTGTGGGTATTAAGTCCTTCCGAGTCTAGCCTTGCCGTCATCGATGGAAAGACGATAGTTTTCGCACCGAGCACAAATTATTTTGATCAGTCGAGACGCCCATGCTGCGCGAACTGAAAACCTTTATCGCCGTCACCCGCCATGGCACGTTCGCGGCGGCGGGCATGCACATCGGGCTGACGCAGTCGGCGGTCAGCGCGCAGATCCGCCAGTTGGAGCAGGTGCTCGGCGTGCAGTTGTTCGACCGCACCGGGCGCCAGGCCACGCTCAACGCGGCGGGCACCCGCGCGCTGCCGCTGGCCAAGGAGATTCTCGAGACGTTCAACCGCATGGCCGTGCCGGTGGACGCCAACGAATACCGTGGCGAGTTGAAAGTTGGCGCCATCACCACCGCCCAGACGGGCCTGCTGCCTCAAGCCCTGGTGCGCTTGCGCCAGGCGGCGCCGACGGTGGAGTGCAAGTTGGTGCCGGGGGTTTCCCTGGAGCTGCTTAGCCAGGTGGATGCGGGCGAACTGGATTCGGCGATCATCATTCGTCCGCCCTTTGATTTGCCCAAGGAGCTGCACGTGCAGGTGCTGCGCAACGAGCCGTTTGTGTTGATCGTGCCGCAAACGGTCAAGGGTGATGACCCGCTGCAACTGCTCGCCGCTCATCCGCACGTGCGCTACGACCGCGCTTCATTCGGCGGCAGGCTGGTCAGTCGTTTTCTGCGGGAGCAGCGGCTGGACGTGCAAGTGGCACTGGAGCTGGACGAGATCGAGGCCCTCGTCAAAATGGTCGAATGCGGCCTGGGTGTTTCGCTGGTTCCCCACGCCGGTCTGTGGCTGGACCGGTCCCCGCAGGTGCGTGTCATCCCGCTGGGCGAGCTGACCTTCTGCCGGGAAATCATCCTGCTGAGCCGCTACAGCCAACTCAACCTGCCCGTGCCGCAACTCTTTGCCCGGTGCCTGCTGGCTGATGCGACGTCTATCGGCGGCGAAAATAAATTCTGACCCTGGCTTGATGTGGAATTTTATTTCCAATAGTGTCTACTTCAGAATCGTTGTCGCACTAAAACAATAAAAAGGAACCTGTCATGAAGCGCCTGCTTGGCTGTGCCTGTGCCCTGCTGCTGTCCACCGCCGCCCACGCTGAATTGCGCATTGGGGTATCGGTCGGACAGTTCGATAACTACGTTTCCTACCTGGTGCAGGCCATGCAAGACCGAGCCAAGGCCTCACCCGATGGCGTCAAATTGCAGGTGGAAGACTCCGCCAGCGACGTAGTCCGTCAGCTGAACCAGGTGGAAAGCTTCATCAGCCAGAAAGTCGACGCGATCATCGTCAACCCGGCCGACACCGCCGCCACCCGCAAAATCACCGAAAAAGCCAACGCCGCCGGTATCCCGCTGGTGTACATGAACAGCCGCCCGGAGGTGGACACCTTCCCGCCAGGTGTAGTTTTCGTCGGCACCGACGAACGTGCGATTGGCAGGATGCAGATGGAATACCTGGCCGAGAAGATGGGCGGCAAAGGCAACCTGGCGATCATCCTCGGGCGCCTCGCCCACAGCGATACCGGCAAGCGCACCAGTGGGGTCAAGGATGTGCTGGCCAAATACCCCGAGATCAAAGTCGTCGAAGAACAGTCCGGCGACTGGCAGCGGGAAAAAGGCATGGACCTGATGAATGACTGGCTGACCAAGGGCCAGACCATCAACGCCGTAGCCTCCAACAATGACGAGATGGGCATCGGCGCCGCCATGGCCCTGCGGCAGACCGGCCGCCAGGACATTTTGGTGGGCGGCATCGACGGCACGCCGGATGGTTTGCAGGCACTGAAAAAAGGCCAACTGGCAGTGACCGTCTTCCGCGACCCGGTGGCCATCGGTGCCGGCTCGGTGGACGCGGCGCTGATGCTGATCAAGCACGCCGCCCTGCAAGGCGATGTATGGATTCCTACGCAACTGGTCACTCCGGAAAACTACCAGCAGTTCCTGCGCAACTAAGCCCGGCGCCGCCGCGAGCATCAAGGGGGACGAGCCTGTAACATGCTCGCCCATTGATGCCCGCGCCGGAGAACACCTTGCCCGCCTCTCACCCTCCCGTCCTCGATGAAATCGACCGCCAGTTGATCGCGGCGTTACAGATCAACGCCCGCGAAAGCGTGGCCATGCTCGCCCGGCAACTGGGCATCGCGCGCACCACCGTCACCTCGCGCCTGGCGCGCCTGGAAAAAACCCAAGTGATTACCGGCTACGGCGTGCGCCTGAGCCAGCGGGTCGTTGACGGCGGTTTGCAGGCCTACGTGGGGATTACTGTGCAACCACGCTCCGGCAAGGAAGTGCTGCGCCGAATCAGCGCCATGGCGCAGGTTCAGCAACTGTGTGCGGTGAGCGGTGAGTTCGATTACGTGGCCTGGCTGCGCACCGACTCGCCGGAGCAGCTGGATCAACTGCTGGACCAGATCGGCAGCGTCGACGGCGTGGAGAAGACCACCACCTCGATCATCCTCAGTAACAAATTGGATCGCGGCCAACCAATCTGACCACCAACCTCGTCACTCTGACTAAAAACAATTCAATACGACGACACATTGCGTCTTATTAACGAACGCTACGCTCCCTAGAATGGCTGCCATCTTTTCCTATACTCAGCGGGTCGCGCCCCGCCGAGTCGCCAGCAAGGTCAGCCATGAGCATTCCTTCCAGCACCATCAGCAAGCCCAACCGCCACCCTGCCAACGGTAAAAAACCGATCACCATCTTTGGTCCGGACTTTCCGTTCGCTTTTGATGACTGGATCGAGCACCCGGCGGGCCTGGGTAGCATTCCGGCGGCCAACCACGGCGCCGAAGTGGCGATCGTCGGCGCCGGGATTGCCGGGCTGGTGGCGGCCTATGAGCTGATGAAACTGGGCCTGAAACCGGTGGTGTACGAGGCCTCGAAAATGGGTGGCCGCCTGCGCTCCCAGACGTTTGAAGGCGCCGAAGGCATCATCGCGGAACTGGGCGGCATGCGCTTCCCGGTGTCCTCCACCGCGTTCTACCACTACGTGGACAAGCTCGGTCTTGAGACCAAACCGTTTCCCAACCCGCTGACGCCTGCCTCCGGCAGCACGGTCATCGACCTCGAAGGCCAGACGCATTACGCACAGAAACTCGCCGACCTGCCTGCACTGTTCCAGGAAGTGGCTGACGCCTGGGCCGACGCCCTGGAAGCCGGTTCGCAGTTCGCCGATATCCAGCAAGCCATCCGTGACCGTGACGTACCACGCCTGAAAGAGCTGTGGAATACGCTGGTTCCGTTGTGGGACGACCGCACCTTCTACGACTTCGTCGCCACCTCCAAAGCGTTCGCCAAGTTGTCGTTCCATCACCGCGAAGTGTTCGGCCAGGTCGGCTTCGGCACCGGCGGCTGGGACTCGGACTTCCCCAACTCGATGCTGGAAATTTTCCGCGTGGTGATGACCAACTGCGACGATCACCAGCACCTGGTGGTCGGCGGCGTGGCCCAAGTGCCCATGGGCATCTGGCGCCATGTGCCAGAGCGTTGCGCCCACTGGCCCGAAGGCACCAGCCTCAGCTCGCTGCACAACGGCGCGCCACGGGCCGGGGTCAAGCGCATTGCCCACGCCCCGGATGGCCGTTTCGCCGTTACCGACAACTACGGCGACACCCGCGAATACGCCGCCGTGCTGACCACCTGCCAGAGCTGGTTGCTGACCACCCAGATCGAGTGCGATGAAAGCCTGTTCTCGCAAAAGATGTGGATGGCTCTGGACCGCACTCGCTACATGCAGTCGTCGAAGACCTTCGTGATGGTCGACCGGCCCTTCTGGAAGGACAAAGACCCGCAAACCGGCCGCGACTTGATGAGCATGACGCTGACCGACCGCCTGACCCGTGGCACCTATCTGTTCGACAATGGCGACAACAAGCCGGGGGTGATTTGTCTGTCCTACTCGTGGATGAGCGACGCCCTGAAAATGCTCCCGCAGCCGATCGAGAAGCGCGTAAAGCTGGCCCTCGACGCGCTGAAAAAGATCTACCCGAAAGTCGACATCGCCGCGCGGATCATCGGCGATCCAATCACCGTTTCGTGGGAAGCCGACCCGCATTTCCTCGGTGCTTTCAAGGGCGCGCTGCCGGGCCATTACCGCTACAACCAACGGATGTACGCACACTTCATGCAAAAGGACATGCCGGCTGAGCAACGCGGCATTTTCATTGCCGGTGACGACGTGTCCTGGACGCCTGCGTGGGTTGAAGGCGCCGTGCAAACCTCGCTGAACGCGGTGTGGGGCATCATGACTCACTTCGGTGGCAGCACTCACCCACAGAACCCGGGACCGGGCGATGTGTTCGACGAGATCGGGCCGATCGCACTGCCCGAGTAAGGAGTTACCCATGCGTGTCGCCCTGTATCAATGCCCGCCTTTGCCACTGGACGTGGCCGGCAATCTCAAGCGCCTGCATCAGTTGGCGCAAGAGGCCAACGACGCCGACCTGCTGGTGCTGCCGGAGATGTTTCTCACCGGCTATAACATCGGCGTAGAAGCCGTCGGCGCCTTGGCTGAAGCTCAGGACGGCCCGTCTGCGCAGTCCATCGCCGGGCTGGCGAAAAACTCGGGTGTGGCGATTCTTTATGGCTACCCGGAACGCGGTGCGGACGGGCAGATCTACAACGCCGTGCAGTTGATCGACGCCAACGGCCAACGCCTGTGCAACTACCGCAAGACGCACTTGTTCGGCGACCTCGACAACTCGATGTTCAGCGCCGGAGATGATGATTTTCCGCTGGTGGAATTGAACGGTTGGAAGCTGGGGTTCCTGATTTGCTATGACCTGGAGTTCCCGGAAAACACTCGGCGACTGGCGCTGGCGGGAGCGGAGTTGATCCTGGTACCGACGGCCAATATGGTGCCCTTCGATTTCGTCGCCGATGTCACCGTGCGGGCGCGGGCGTTTGAAAACCAGTGTTATGTGGCCTACGCCAACTACTGCGGGCAGGAAGGCGAGATCCAGTATTGCGGGCAAAGCAGCATCGCCGCGCCGGATGGCCAGCGGATTGCCCAGGCAGGTTTGGATGAAGCACTGATCGTGGGCACACTTGATAGGCAGTTGATGGTCGACTCGCGCGCGGCCAATCGCTACCTGCTCGACCGTCGCCCGGAGCTTTACGGTGCGTTGCACAAGCACTGATCCGGCAGGTTTGCGCTAGCATAGGCACTTCCTACGTTTCGGAAGTGCTCATGCCTGCGCCGGCCCACCCTCATTACCTTCAATTGACCCTGGCCAACGGCCTGCGGGTTTCCTTGCGTCATGCGCCGCGTTTAAAGCGCTGTGCGGCGGCGTTGCGCGTAGCGGCGGGCAGTCACGATGTGCCCTTGGCGTGGCCGGGACTGGCGCACTTTCTTGAGCATTTGTTGTTCCTGGGCACCGAGCGTTTTCCTGCAAGCGAAGGGCTGATGGCCTACGTGCAGCGCCAGGGTGGGCAGGTCAATGCCAGCACTCGCGAACGCACTACCGACTTTTTCTTTGAGGTGCCTGTTTCGGCATTTGAGGCAGCGTTGGAACGCCTGGGAGATATGCTCGCCCATCCGCGCTTGGCCTTGGAAGACCAGTTACGTGAGCGTGAAGTGTTGCAGGCGGAGTTTATCGCCTGGTCGCAAGATGCCACGGCGCAACAGCAACAGGCGATGCTGGAAGGTGTTGCGGCAGGTCATCCGTTGCGGGCGTTTCATGCGGGCAACCGGGATAGCTTGCCAGTAGAGCGTGAGGATTTTCAGCAAGCGTTGCAGGATTTTTATGAAGGTTTCTATCACACCGGGCAGATGACGTTGAGCCTTGCGGGCCCTCAGCCATTGGCGGAGCTGGAGACTTTGGCGCAACAGTTTGGCGGTGCTTTGAAGACTGCACCGATGCAGCCACAGAAGCCTGCGCCCGCGTTGTTGGCCGGTAATCAACGCACGTATCAGCACGCCGATGAGCACCACTGGCATCAGGTCGTGATGAGCGAAGCATCCCCTGAGGCGCTGGATTTCCTGTGCCTGTGGCTGAACGCTTCGGCGCCGGACGGATTGCTTGCCGAATTGCAGTCGCGGCAGTTGGTCAGCGCCATCAATGCGACTGCGCTGTATCAGTTCGCCGGCCAGGCGCTGTTGGATATCAAGTTCACCCTGGGCACTCACGGTGCGCAGCAGACGACACTGATCGAAGAACTGTTGCACGACTGGCTGAGCTTTTTCGCACACAGTGACTGGACGCTGCTGCGGGAAGAGTACGCCCTGCTGCTTGCACGCATACAGCAGGTCAGCGGCGCACTGGCATTGGCCCGACAGGACCACGAACCAGTCCTGTCCGAGCAAAGCGCCAAATCCCTCAAGGCCCTGCTGGACTCGCTGCAATTGCCGCCGTCCGGGCACGCCTGGCAACTACCACCCACCAATCCGTTCCTGCGTCCGGCGGCCAAGGAGGAACGCCCGGGGCTTATTCGTGGGCAGACCAGCGCCCATCGCGGCTTGCGCACGTTCGCCCAGGATCGCTCCCGGGGACGGCGAGACCTGTCGGCACTGACGTTCAGCCAGGCTATGCCTGACGACACAGACGAGGGTGCGATTTACCTGCGCTGGCATCTGGATTCGCCGCTGCATGCAGAGCTTTTCCCACAATTGCGTGAGAACGCCCGCCAGGCTGGCGTCGAACTGTCCTTCGAGACCATTGGCAATCACTGGCAACTGAAGATGGTCGGGCTTCACGAACCTATGCCGGCGGTATTGACAGAAGTGGCACGCAGCCTGACCCAACTCGATGAAAAAGCTGGAGCACCACGCAGTGCCGCACCACCGATGGCAATCCGGCAGTTGCTCAAAGCATTGCCCGAGTGTTGCGCAGGCATCACGCCCACCAACCCGACAGCTCACCAGGACAGATGGTCAACGGCCCGCTGGCAAGGGCTTGCAGTAGGGCTGCCCGCCAGCTGCGAAGAGGCAATTAAAAGTGCTGCCGGGAAACTCCCCGGCCAACCGGCGACAGCCATCAGCGAATTTCCATCGTTCGGCGGCCAGCATCTTTGGCATGAAGTGAGGACCGATTCCAGCGACGCCGCGTTGCTGCTGTTCTGCCCGACACCCACCCAATCCCTGGCCGACGAGGCATGCTGGCGTTTACTCGCGAGTCTGGTGCAAGCCCCGTTCTACCAACGCCTGCGAGTCGAACTGCAACTGGGCTACGCCGTATTCAGCGGCATCCGCCAGATCAACGGGCAAACCGGCCTTTTGTTCGGGGTACAGTCCCCCACGGCCTCCCTTGCCCAGATCCTCGAGCACCTGCACACGTTCCTGAACCAGCTACCTGCACTGATCAACATCAGCGAACAGCCGGATGATCTGATCAAGCAATTTTCCCTCGACGCACTACCCACCTCCCAAGCCGCCGAACTGCTCTGGCACGCGCACTTGGCAGGCCACCCGTCGGACTACATCCGGCAGTTACAAGATTTCATCCAGACCCGCACCCGCAAGGATTTAATGGACGCCGCACAGCAACTCAATGCTGCTGCAGGCGGCTGGCGCTGTGTGGCCAACGGCGAATGTCTGGCAGCGCCCTGGCAAGTATCTGGCTGATCATTGCCGCTACGGTAAAAGGCTTTTTCCGCCAGGACAGCGCTATCTTTAACAGAAGTAAGTAACATTCATACGCACACCTCTGAACATCTCCGCTTGGAGGTGGACTATATGTATTACTTGGTAGTAAACGTCCCATCCCTTCGTAGGAGTAAGAACATGACCTGGTCCAAACCTGCTTACACTGATCTGCGCATCGGCTTTGAAGTCACCATGTACTTTGCCAGCCGCTGATTGGCTTTGTATTGCAATGCAACGCCTCGGCTCGCCCGGGGCGTTTTTATTTTTGAGTTATGTGTAATGGAGCGGCCATGTTTGTCCAGATTCTAGGTTCCGCAGCCGGCGGTGGTTTCCCGCAATGGAACTGCAACTGCGCGAACTGCGCAGGTTTTCGCGACGGCAGCCTGCGGGCGGAGGCGCGTACCCAATCGTCCATCGCGATTTCCGATGACGGCGTGAACTGGGTCCTGTGCAACGCTTCGCCAGACATCCGCGCCCAGCTTCAAGGGTTCGCCCCGATGCAACCCGGCCGCGCCCTGCGGGACACCGGCATCAGCGCGATCATCCTGATGGACAGCCAGATCGACCACACCACCGGCCTGCTCAGCCTGCGCGAAGGCTGCCCGCACCAGGTGTGGTGCACCGACATGGTCCATGAAGACCTGAGCACCGGCTTCCCGCTGTTCACCATGCTGACCCACTGGAATGGCGGCCTCACCTGGAACCGCATCGAGCTGGACGCCAGCTTCACGATTCCCGCCTGCCCAAACCTGCGTTTTACGCCGTTGCCTCTGCGCAGCGCGGCGCCGCCCTACTCGCCTCACCGATTCGACCCACACCCAGGCGACAACATCGGCCTGATCGTCGAAGACCTGCGCACCGGCGGCAAGCTGTTCTATGCGCCGGGGCTGGGCAAGGTCGACGGGCCGTTACTGGAAATCATGGCCGGCAGCGATTGCCTGCTGGTGGACGGCACGATGTGGGATGACGACGAAATGCAGCGCCGTGGCGTTGGCACCCGTACTGGCCGCGAGATGGGCCACCTGGCACAAAACGGCCCCGGCGGCATGCTGGAAGTGCTGGAGCAGTTGCCCGAGCAACGCAAGGTGCTTATCCACATCAACAACACCAACCCGATCCTGGATGAGGACTCGCCCGAGCGAGCCGAGCTGGTGCGACGCAATGTGGAAGTGGCGTACGACGGCATGAGCATAGAATTGTAGGAGCGAGCCAAATGACTGACACACCGCTGACCACCGCCGAGTTCGAACAGGCCCTGCGGGCCAAGGGCGCCTTCTACCATATCCATCACCCGTATCACGTGGCGATGTATGAAGGGCGCGCGACCCGCGAGCAAATCCAGGGCTGGGTCGCCAACCGCTTTTATTATCAGGTGAACATTCCCCTCAAGGACGCCGCGATCCTGGCCAACTGCCCGGACCGGGAAATCCGCCGCGAGTGGATCCAGCGCCTGCTCGACCATGACGGCGCACCCGGTGAAGACGGCGGTATCGAAGCCTGGTTGCGCCTGGGCCAGGCAGTTGGCCTGGACCCGGATCAACTGCGCTCCCAGGAATTGGTACTGCCCGGCGTACGATTTGCGGTAGACGCCTACGTCAACTTCGCCCGCCGCGCCAGTTGGCAGGAAGCCGCCAGCAGCTCACTGACCGAACTGTTCGCGCCACAGATCCACCAGTCGCGCCTCGACAGCTGGCCCCAGCATTACCCGTGGATAGACCCGGCCGGCTATGAGTATTTCCGCACGCGCCTGGGCCAGGCTCGCCGGGATGTGGAGCACGGTTTGGCGATTACGTTGCAGCACTACACTACCCGCGAAGGCCAGGAGCGCATGCTGGAAATTCTCCAGTTCAAACTGGACATTCTTTGGAGCATGCTCGATGCCATGAGCATGGCTTACGAACTGAAGCGCCCGCCGTATCACAGCGTGACTGATCAGCGTGTATGGCATAAGGGGATCACCCTATGAGCTTTGATCGCAGCAAAAAACCGACTTGGCGCCAGGGCTATCGCTTCCAGTACGAACCGGCGCAAAAAGGCCATGTGCTGCTGTACCCGGAAGGCATGATCAAGCTTAACGACAGCGCCGCGTTGATCGGTGGTTTGATCGATGGCGAGCGCGATGTAAACGCGATAATTGCCGAGCTGGACAAGCAATTCCCGGGCGTGCCCGAGCTCGGTGAAGACATCGAGCAATTCATGGAGGTTGCCCGTGCTCAGCACTGGATCGAACTTGCCTGATCTACCCCCAAAACCAGAGATCGGCCTGCCACTGTGGTTGCTGGCCGAGCTGACCTACCGCTGCCCGCTGCAATGCCCGTATTGCTCCAACCCGCTGGACTTTGCGCAGCAGGGCAAGGAGCTGAGCACCGAGCAGTGGATTAAGGTGTTTCGCGAGGCCCGGGAAATGGGCGCCGCACAACTGGGGTTTTCCGGCGGTGAACCGCTGGTACGCCAGGACCTCGCCGAGCTGATCGCCGAGGCGCGCAAGTTGGGCTTCTACACCAACCTGATCACTTCAGGCATCGGCCTCACCGAGCAAAAGATCAGCGACTTCAAGAAGGCTGGCCTGGACCATATCCAGATCAGCTTCCAGGCCAGCGACGAGCAGGTGAACAACCTGCTGGCCGGCTCAAAAAAAGCCTTCGCACAGAAACTGGAAATGGCTCGGGCGGTGAAAGCCCACGGCTACCCGATGGTGCTGAACTTCGTCACCCATCGGCACAATATCGACAAGATCGACCGCATCATCGAGCTGTGCATTGCCCTGGAAGCGGACTTTGTGGAGCTTGCCACCTGCCAGTTCTACGGCTGGGCCCAGCTTAATCGTGTCGGCCTGTTGCCCACCCAGGAACAGCTGGTGCGCGCCGAACGCATCACCAACGAATACCGCGCCAAGCTGGAAGCCGAAGGCCACCCATGCAAGCTGATCTTTGTCACGCCGGATTACTACGAGGAACGCCCGAAAGCCTGCATGAATGGCTGGGGCAGCATCTTCCTGACAGTGACACCGGACGGTACTGCGCTACCGTGCCACGGTGCCCGACAGATGCCGGTGCAATTTCCCAATGTGCGCGACCACAGCATGCAGCACATCTGGTACGACTCGTTCGGCTTCAACCGCTTTCGCGGCTATGACTGGATGCCCGAGCCATGCCGTTCATGCGATGAAAAGGAAAAGGACTTCGGCGGCTGCCGCTGCCAGGCATTCATGCTGACCGGGGATGCGAGTAATGCCGACCCGGTGTGCAGCAAGTCGGAGCATCACGGGATGATTCTCCAAGCCCGCGAGGAAGCGGAGCATGCGACCCAGACCATCGAGCAACTGGCCTTTCGCAATGAGCGCAACTCACGGCTGATCGCGAAAGGCTGAGGCCTATTAACGTTTGGCGATGATATATACCGCGTGCACGATGCCCGGGATGTAACCGCACAAGGTCAGCAGAATATTCAGCCAGAACGCGCCGGCGAAACCCACTTGCAGGAACACACCCAGTGGCGGCAGCAGAATGGCGATGATGATGCGAATGATATCCATGGGTTCAGCTCCTGAAAATCGGCTCGTGTGAGCCGTACAAGCTAATCGACCTTGGCCGTTCGTAAGGGTTCAGTGGGTTCTGGCACTCAGCCATCGTCTAATTCGCAGACAAAAAAACGCCCCCAGCCAAAAGAATCAGGCTGGAGGCGCCGCGTATACCGCGAGACGGTTCAGGAATTTGGGGTTAAACGGCAATGCCCTTGCGGCATTGCAGCTGTGCGGTGCGCACCCGGGAAAAGGCGCGCGCCAGGCGCAGGAGCATTTCGTCGACGTTGCTTTTGCTTAACGTGAGCGCCGGGGTGAAGCGCAGGCAATCGGCTTGCGGCGCGCTTAGGATCAGCCCTTCACTCAGCGCTGCCTTTACCACCGCATCTGCCGAATCTTCCGACAAGGTCAGTCCCCACAGCAGGCCCTGGCCACGCAGTTCGCCCTGCCCATAACGATGAGCCAGGCGTGCCAACCCTTCGCCAAGGTAAGCGCCGACCTCGCGTACGTGCTCAAGAAATCCGTGATTCAGCACCGTGTCGAGCACCGCCACGCCAGCAGATGCCATCAACGCATTGCCATGGTGGGTGCCTTCCAACTCACCCAGTTCGAAACAACACGCCTTGCCCCGCGCGAGCAACGCCGCCAGCGGCACACCGCCACCCAAACCCTTGCCCAGGGTGATGATGTCGGCGCGTACGCCATAGTGCTGTTCGGCGAGCAAGGTGCCACAGCGGCCAGTTCCGGTTTGCACTTCGTCGAGGATCAACAGGATTCCCAGCTCGCGGCACAGGCGTTCGACGCCTTTGAGGTAGTGCTCGGTCGCGGGGATGACGCCGGCGTCGTTCTGGATCGGCTCCAGCATGATCGCCACGGTTTGCGCGTCGACTGCGGCATGCAATGCAGGCAGATCGTTAAACGGCACATGACTGAAACCCGGCAATTGCGGCTCGAAACGGTTTTCACTGGCGGCGGCCGAGGCCGACATCGCGGCAAAGCTGCGGCCATGGCAACCGTTGCTGGCGGTGATGATGCGATAGGCGCCACCACGGTGCAGTTGGCCCCATTTACGCGCCAGCTTGATCGCCGCTTCGCAGGCTTCGGCACCGCTGTTGAGCAGGTAAGCCTGGTCGCTGCCGGTGCGATGGCAAAGGCGATCGGCGAGGTTCAGTTGAACGCGGTTGTGCAGGCCGTTGCCGGGGTTGATCAACGACTGGGCCTGATCGGCCAATGCCTTGGTCAATACCTGCGGGCTGTGGCCCAGGCTGTTGGCGCCGCCGCCTTGATTGAAGTCGAGATAGGCGCGGTCTTCGCTGTCCCACAGCCAGGAACCCTGGCCGCGCACAAACACCTGCGGCGGGCGAGCAACACTGGGCATCAGGCAGTCGCTGGAAAGATCGTCTCGCAGTGTCGGGGTTTTCGCGTCGAGGATCAGATCATCCAGACTGGGGACCGGGCGACGCAGGTTGAACAGGTTCATGGATGAACCCCTCTGGCAATCGCACCTTGGTCGGTACTACCGATCAACCCATGGCAGAGGTTTTTTGCCTTGCCTATGCAAACACCGTCAACATAAACACTATTCATCGCACTTTCCGGCCCTGTAAGCCCTGTGAATAGGCGCTAGACTAGGCGTCTCGGGGGCACTCGGCCATTTCGATTTTCCAGCATTTTCGATAAGCATTACTTATGGATTTCAAGCAACTGCGTTATTTCGTCGCGGTGTATGAAGAAGGCCACGTGGGGCGGGCTGCAGAGCGCCTGTCGATCTCCCAGCCGGCCTTGTCGCAACAGATTCGCCAACTCGAACAGAACCTCGATGTGAGCCTGTTCGAACGCAGCAGCAAGCGCCTGCTGCCGACCCTCGCCGCCCACACCTTGTACAACCACGCCCTGCCGTTGCTTGATGGCATGCAGCAGGCGGTGGAAGCGCTGCGCAACTTCAAGGGCCAGGCGTTGCGCACCTTGGCCATCGGGGTGCTGCAAACCGTGCACACCAGCCTGGTGCCGCAGATGCTGGAACGGGTACGCAAGGCCCAGCCGCACCTGGTGGTACAGATCTATGAATTGACCGGTATGGAAATCGAACGCCGGCTGCTCAACGGCTCGCTCGACATCGGCATCAGCTACCTGCCGCCGCGCCAGCCGGGGCTGCACGGTGTGCTGCTGTATGAAGATGAACTGAAGGTGGTAATCCCATCCGACCACCCATTGCGGGAATTCAAGAAAGTCTCCTTGAAGCAGGCCGCCGAGTTGCCGATGTTGCTGCTGGGGGAAGAGTTTCAGGTACGCCAGATCTGGCAGGGTCAACTGACCAACCTGGGCCGACGCCCGCAAGTGCAGGCAGAGTTGAATACGATGGTGGGGATTCTCGACAGCCTGCCCCACACCAAACTGGCCACGGTGCTGCCCGGACGCTCTCAGGACGAACACAACAGCAAGGCGTTGCTGTGGAAGCCGCTGAGCGAACCACGGGTGCCATTGAAGGTAGGGTTGGTGTGCCGGGATGTGCAGCGTCAGCAGGCGACGCTGGAATTGTTGCGCACGCTGCTGGAAGACGTGATGAACGCGCCTGTCTGACTTTTTCGCAGGCAAAAGAAAACCCCGCCGAAGCGGGGCTTTGCAGACTGTTTCCCTGACATCCATTTCACTCCGCCTTCCTGGCAGAATCCTACGTGTCCGTGTTGTTTCTTTGCGCTTCCTGCGCGACGTCCATGTGAAGTAGATTATCCGTGGATCCAATTTGGCGATAGAGGACGAATAGCAGCACGTCATGTAAGAGAATGCTTACAAACCCTCCAAGCCCTTAGAACAGTGCTTCATCCAGCAAAAACAGCGATTCGCTACCGGCTTTTACCGAGGCGCTGAGAGACGCGATCCTCGGCAACAAGCGGGCAAAATAGAAACGCGCGGTGCCCAGTTTGCTGGCGTAGAAGTCTTCCTGAGCCTCTTTACCCAAGGCAGCCTTGGCCATCAGGGCCCACATGTAGGCATAGGCCATGTAGCCGAACGCATGCAGGTACTCCACCGACGCCGCGCCGATTTCATTCGGGTTGGACTTGGCGCGATCCAGCAGCCAGGCGGTCAGTTCATCCAGGTCATCCACCGCCGCGTTCAATGGCTTGGTGAACTCGGCCAGTTCGGCGCCGGCCGTGGCGGTGAAATGGCGGATCTCGTCGGCGAACAGCTTGTAGAACGCGCCGCCGCTGCCGACGACCTTGCGTCCCACCAGGTCCAGGGCCTGAATGCCGTTGGTGCCTTCGTAGATCTGGGTAATGCGCACATCACGCACCAGTTGCTCCTGGCCCCATTCGCGAATGTAGCCGTGGCCGCCGAAAATCTGCTGGCCGTGCACGGTGGTTTCCAGGCCCAGGTCGGTCAGGAACGCCTTGGCCACCGGGGTCAGCAAGGCAACCAGGTCGTCCGCGCGTTTGCGGGTGGTGGCATCTTCGCTGAACTTGGCGGTGTCGAGTTGCATCGCCACGTAGGTGGAGAACGCACGGCCACCTTCGTTCGAGGCTTTCATGGTCAGCAGCATGCGCCGTACGTCCGGGTGGACGATGATCGGGTCAGCGACCTTGTCCTTGGCTTTCGGACCGGTTGGCGAACGGCTTTGCAGGCGGTCGCGCGCATATTCGATAGCGTTCTGATAAGAGCGCTCGCCGGAGGCCAGGCCTTGAATACCGACGCCCAGGCGCTCGTAGTTCATCATGGTGAACATCGCGGCCAGGCCACGGTTCGGCTCGCCCACCAGGTAACCCACGGCTTCGTCGAAGTTCATCACGCAAGTCGCGGAAGCCTGGATGCCCATCTTGTGTTCGATGGAGCCACAGGTCACCGGGTTGCGCGCGCCCAGGCTGCCATCGGCATTGACCATGAACTTGGGCACCAGGAACAGCGAGATGCCCTTGGGGCCCGCCGGTGCGTCCGGCAGCTTGGCCAGCACCAGGTGGATAATGTTGTCGGTGAGGTCGTGCTCGCCGCCGGTGATGAAGATCTTGGTACCACTGACCTTGTAGGAACCGTCTGCCTGAGGCTCGGCCTTGGTCCGAATAATCCCCAAGTCAGTGCCCGCATGCGGCTCGGTCAGGCACATGGAACCGGCCCACACGCCCGAGTACATATTCGGCAGGTAAGTGGCTTTGAGTTCTTCACTGGCGTGGGTGTTGATCGACACGCAGGCACCAGAGGTCAGCATCGGGTACAGGCCGAACGCCAGGCCCGAGGAGTTGATCATCTCTTCAACCTGGGCCGAAACGGCCTTGGGCATGCCCATGCCACCGTAGGCCGGGTCGCCACCGACACCTACCCAGCCGCCTTCGGCGTAGGTTGTGTAGGCGTCCTTGAAGCCGGCCGGGGTGAAAACCGCGCCATTCTCCCAGCGGCAACCTTCTTCGTCGCCGCCACGGCTCAGCGGGGCGACGGTCTTGGAGGTGACTTTGCCGGCTTCTTCGAGGATTGCCTCAACGGTCTCGGCGTCGACGGTATCCGCCAGCGCTGGCAACTGAGCCCAGAGTTTGGCGACTTCGAAAACTTCGTTGAGGACGAAGCGCATATCGCGCAGCGGCGCTTTGTAGTCAGCCATGGCAAACCTCGTGAGAACTTTAAAGTGATTCGGGTAGTGTCGGTTTTACAGACCCCGAGTGTACCCGAACAACTTTTGAGACACATAGGGTCTGATCATGACCAATAGGTATTTTACAGTCATTAAAGCGCAAACAGCTCTGCCGGCAGACTCATCAGGCACTCACTGCCCGCCTCTACTGCCGCCCGATGGGCTGCCGTGCGTGGCAACAGGCGCTTGAAATAGAACTCGCAGGTGGCCAACTTGCCTCGGGCGTAATCGGCATCACCGCTGCCGCCGTCCAACTGCTCTTGTGCCACCAGCGCCATGCGCAGCCACAGGTAGGCGAGGATGATGTAGCCGCTGTACATCAGGTAATCCAGGGCTGCGGCGCCGACTTCATCGGGGTTTTTCATGGCCGCCATGCCAACCTTGACCGTCAGCTCGCCCCACTGCTGATTCAGCTCGTTGAGCTGCGCCACATGGGCCTTGAGTTGCGGATGCTCGGCATTGGCCGCGCAGAACTTGTGGACGATCCTGGTAAAGCCCCGCAGCAGCTTGCCCTGGCTGCCGAGCACCTTGCGCCCGAGTAAATCCAGAGCCTGAATACCGTTGGTGCCTTCATAAATCGGCGCAATCCGGCAATCGCGAACCAACTGCTCCATGCCCCACTCACGAATAAAGCCATGGCCGCCGAACACCTGCATGCCGTGGTTGGTCACCTCCAGCCCGGTTTCGGTCATGAACGCTTTGCAGATCGGCGTGAGGAATGCCAACAGGTCTTCGGCTTCCTGACGCTGACCCTCATCAGCACTCAGGTGCGCCGTATCGAGTAACTGAGCAGTGAAGTAGGTCAGCGCCCGATTGCCTTCGTTGAAGGCTTTCATGGTCAACAACATACGCCGCACATCCGGGTGGACGATGATCGGGTCTGCCGCCTTTTCGGGCGCCTTGGCACCGGTCAGCGAGCGCATCTGCAAGCGATCGTTGGCGTACTTGACTGCGCCCTGGAAGCTCGCTTCACCCAGGCAAAGGCCCTGCATGCCGGTGCCCAGGCGCGCATGGTTCATCATGGTGAACATGCAGTTGAGGCCCTTGTTCGCCTCACCGATCAGGAAGCCCCGGGCGCCATCGAAGTTCAGCACACAGGTGGCAGAAGCCTTGATGCCCATCTTGTGCTCGATGGAGCCGCAACTCACCGCGTTGCGCTCGCCCGAGTCGGCGTGGAATTTAGGCACGATAAACAGGGAAATACCCTTGGTCCCGGCCGGCGCTTCCGGCAGCTTGGCCAGCACCAGGTGGATGATGTTTTCACTCATGTCGTGCTCGCCGGCCGAGATGAAAATCTTGCTGCCGGTGACTGCGTAGCTGCCGTCTGCCTGAGGCACGGCGCGGGTCTTGATCAGCCCCAAGTCGGTGCCGCAATGGGCTTCGGTCAGGCACATGGTGCCGGTCCACTGGCCCGCGGTGAGTTTGCTCAGGTAGGTGTTTTTCTGTTCTTCAGTGCCGTGGGCATGGATCGCCGACATCGCACCGTGGGTCAGGCCGGGGTACATGCCCCAGGACGTGTTGCTGGAGGCTATCATCTCGGCGAGCACCAGGCCCAGGGACAGCGGCAAGCCTTGCCCGCCGTAGGCTGGGTCTGCTGCCAAGCCGTGCCAGCCGCCTTCCACGTACTGGGCGAAGGCTTCCTTGAAACCCTTGGGCGTGGTCACCACACCGTTGTCGAAATGGCAGCCTTCTTCATCACCGGAGCGGTTCAGCGGTGACAGGACGTTTTCGCAGAACTTGGCGCCTTCTTCGAGGATCGCACCGACCATGTCCGGGCTGGCATCGTTCGCACCCAGCGCCGCGTAGTGGCCGTGGAAATCAAAGACGTGATCGATCAGAAAGCGCATGTCGCGCAGGGGAGCTTTATAGTCAGGCATGGCAATGTCTCCGGCAGCAGATGCCTTCAACCTACTGCCGCCCGGCCCACCGGACAATCACTGTAGCGCCGCTGAATACAGCGACATCACTCAACCGGCAGCACTGTCCATGCGCACCGCGCCCCGGCGGCTTTGCCCCCAAGCGACCACACAATTACGCCCGGCACCCTTGGCGCTGTACAGCGCCTGGTCGGCAGACTTGAGCACTTCTTCAGGCGTACGCTGCTCGGCCTGACGCTCGGCCACGCCAATGCTGACCGTCACCGACACGCTGGAAGCGCCACTGCCTGCACGACGTTGCCGGCCTTGCTGGTCGTCGTTGGGGCGATCGGAGTTACGCAACTTGATGTCGTAGTTGGCGATGATTTCTCGAATCTCTTCCAGGTGCGGCAGGCACTCATCCAGGGTCTTGCCGGCGAACACCACGGCAAACTCTTCACCGCCGTACCGGTAAGCCCGGCCGCCGCCATTGACCTTGGACAGCTTACTGGCCACCAGGCGCAATACCTGGTCCCCCACGTCGTGGCCGTGGGTGTCGTTGAAACGTTTGAAGTGATCGACATCGCCCATGGCCAGCACATAGTTGCGCCCCAGGCGCTGCATACGCTCATTGAGCGCGCGGCGGCCCGGCAGGCCCGTCAGCTCGTCACGGAAGGCCATTTGATAAGCCTCGTGCGCCACGCCCGCAGCGATCATCAGCATCACCTGGCTGCACATGATGTTCAGGGTGAACGGCAGGATGAAAGTCTGCGGCAACATCCAGAACAACCCCAGCAACCCCACCAGCTGCGCGGCGTGCAGCGGCCTTGGCTGGTACCAGTACTGCGCGGCCAGGGTGACAAAAGCAATCAGGAACATCGGATACGACAGCTGGATCAGGCTCATCCAGCGGCCATGCAAGGCGGGCCAGCGAATCTCGGCCAACCAGCTCAACAAGGCCTGGGGGAAACTTTGCTCAAGGGCCAACGCCACGCTACCGACCGCAAACAGCACCGCGCAGCGTGCGACGAAGTCGCGAAACAGATGGGTTTTTTCCTGCCAGACCGCATAGATGCCGAACAGCAGCGGCAACAACAGGCAACACAGATGGAAGACCACGGCCGCGTCTTCACGCACACGGCCGTGGTCGCGGTAGTAATCGGTCTGGGTGTCCAGCAGGAAATAGATGACGTACACCGTGATCATCAGGAACAGCTCGCGCTGCCTGCGGTAGACGGCGCAGTACGAGCCGCCCAGCAGCAACACCAGGGTCGGCAGCACGTTGAACAGTGAAGTGAAGAACACGTTGAGATCCTTCACGTACGCAGCCGAGAGCCCCGCCAGGAGCAATAGCAGTGAAGGTAGAAAATGACTGAACCGTACAGCAGACGCGCGCGACAAGGGTAAAGCTCCGACCCACTAAAAAAGATGGCACAGTGCCTTCACTGAGCACAGTTAAGCACATTCGCTGCGATGCGTATCACATTGCCATCACTTTAACGGCCGCGCGGCGCAATCCCTGAGTGCTGCGCTGTGGTTTTTTATCGCGCAAAAAAAAACCGCCGCTCCCGAAGGAGCGGCGGCTTTTGAAATGAACCCGCTAAGGCTTAGTAGCCCAGGTCGAAGTTCTCTTCTTTCATGTCCATCAGGTTGTTGGCGCCCGACAGCATGGTTGCAACGTGGGTGCGGGTACGCGGCAGGATGCGCTGGAAGTAGAAGCGCGCCGTCTGCAGCTTGGCGGTGTAGAAGCCTTCTTCGGTGGTGCCGGCAGCCAGTTTCTCGGCGGCCAGGCGGGCCATGTCGGCCCAGAAGTAAGCCAGGCAGGCGTAGCCGGAGTACATCAGGTAATCCACCGAAGCGGCGCCGACTTCTTCACGGTCCTTCATGGCAGCCATGCCGACCTTCATGGTCAACTCGCCCCATTCTTTGTTCAGTGCAGCCAGCGGTGCAACGAATTCCTGTACCGCTTCGTTGCCTTCGTTGGCCTGGCAGAACTTGTGGACGATCTTGGTGAAGCCCTTCAGCGCTTCGCCTTGGGTCATCAGCACTTTACGGCCCAGCAGGTCGAGGGCCTGGATGCCGGTGGTGCCTTCGTACAGCATCGAAATGCGACTGTCGCGAACGTTCTGCTCCATGCCCCATTCGGCGATGAAGCCGTGGCCGCCGTAAATTTGCACGCCGTGGTTGGCGGCTTCAAAACCGACTTCGGTCATGAACGCCTTGGCGATCGGGGTCATGAACGCCAGCAGTGCGTCAGCCTGTTTCTTGGCTTCGTCGTCGGTGCCGTACTTGACCACGTCAACCTGCTTGGCGGTGAAGTACACCATCGCGCGGTTGCCTTCGGCGAAGGCTTTCATGGTCAGCAGCATGCGGCGCACGTCGGGGTGCACGATGATCGGGTCGGCAGCCTTGTCTGGCGCTTTCGGGCCAGTGAGGGAGCGCATTTGCAGGCGGTCGCGGGCATATTTCAGGCCGCCCTGGAAGCCGATTTCAGCGTGGGACAGGCCTTGCAGCGCGGTACCCAGGCGAGCGGTGTTCATAAAGGTGAACATGCAGTTCAGGCCTTTGTTCGCCGGGCCGATCAGGAAGCCGGTGGCCGCGTCAAAGTTCATCACGCAGGTGGCGTTACCGTGGATGCCCATTTTGTGTTCCAGGGAGCCACAGGACACCGCGTTGCGCTCGCCAATCGAACCGTCTGCGTTCGGTACGAACTTGGGCACGATGAACAGCGAAATGCCTTTGGTGCCAGCCGGTGCGTCCGGGAGGCGGGCCAGCACGATGTGGACGATGTTGTCGGCCATGTCGTGTTCACCGGCCGAGATGAAGATCTTGGTGCCGGAAACCTTGTAGGAGCCATCAGCCTGAGGTTCAGCCTTGGTGCGCAGCATGCCCAGGTCGGTGCCGCAGTGCGGTTCGGTCAGGCACATGGTGCCGGTCCACTCGCCCGACACCAGCTTGGTCAGGTAAGCCTCTTGCTGTTCCGGGGTGCCGTGTTCCGAAATGGTGTTCATCGCGCCATGGGACAGGCCCGGGTACATGCCCCACGACCAGTTGGCTTCGCCGACCATTTCGCTGACTGCCAGGCCCAACGACTCCGGCAGGCCTTGGCCACCGTGCGCCACGTCGTGGGCCAGGCTTGGCCAGCCGCCTTCAACGAATTGTTTGTAGGCTTCTTTGAAACCGGTAGGGGTCTTAACGCCTGACTCGCTCCAGGTGCAACCTTCGATGTCACCCACGCGGTTCAGCGGTGCCAGTACCTGCTCACAGAACTTGGCGCCTTCTTCGAGAATGGCGTCAACCATGTCCGGGGTAGCGTCCTGGCAAGCCGGCAGGCTCTGATAGTGCGCTTCATAGCCAAGCAGTTCGTCACGAACGAAGCGAATATCACGCAAGGGGGCCTTGTAGTCAGGCATAGCGATAAACCTCTGCTGATGTATCTGGGATGAACAACCGCGTGGATGTGTTGTGGCGGTCAAACAGTTGTTTGAAACATACGTTTACGACCAATCCTTGTCAAGCGTCGCGCAAATGCCGTTTGTCCTGACGTGGGTCAACGTCAGGCACGGCGAGGCCTGCAGCGAAATGCCGCATGAAGATTCAGCGTGAAGAAAGATTATTGAGCGGCGAAGACCAATGTGGGAGCTGGCTTGCCTGCGATGCAGGCGCCGCGGTGTATCAGGAGGACCGAGGTGACGCTATCGCAGGCAAGCCAGCTCCCACAGAGAAGCCAGCTCGCACGATAAACAAGAGGGGGTTATGCGTAAGTGTCGATCAACGTGCCGAGCATTTCGTCGGAAGCCTTGGCGACTTTGACGCCCAGTTCGACCTGGAACTTGCCTTGGGCCATCTCGACCATATTGCTGGCCGAATTGGTTGCCTGATTGGCATCTACCGAGCGCAAACGATCATTTTGCGCGTCCGAAGGCTGGTTAGTGGCGGCGCTGGCGATCTTGCCCGCGGCCTGGTCGACACGGTTCTGCCCGGTCTGAATCGCGCTCA
Source organism: Pseudomonas sp. K2I15 (assembly GCF_002204795.1). Classification (GTDB taxonomy): domain Bacteria; phylum Pseudomonadota; class Gammaproteobacteria; order Pseudomonadales; family Pseudomonadaceae; genus Aquipseudomonas. The sequence goes on along the minus strand of NZ_NIXO01000009.1, from coordinate 63,373 downwards.
GCCCCGAGTAAAACGCACTGCTACCAGAGATTTCCATGGCGTGAACCTGCCTAAAAGAGAATCGTGAACCGTTATTGAAGCAGACATACCGGCAAAACGCCCGTCAAAAACACTAATGGCATAATGCCTTAGCGATAGGCAAAACTAGTCAAGCAGGTCCAGTTGCAAGTACTCGGCAACCGCTTCGGCGCCGGGATGCTTGAGCTTTGGCACCCTGCCCAGGCATGGCGCAGGCAGTCGTTCAGCCAGGGTTGCGAGGTTTTCTTCCAGACGAGAGGTCTTGGGATCGATGATATTGGCCACCCAGCCCGCCAGCGGCAAACCGTCCCGGGCGATGGCTTCGGCGGTCAGCAGCGCATGGCTGATACAGCCCAGCCGCACGCCCACCACCAGAATCACCGGCAGCTTCAGCGCCTGGGCCAGGTCTGACAAATTGTCCTGATCGGCCAATGGCACACGCCAACCACCCGCGCCTTCGATCAAGGTGAAGTCCGCCTGCTTGGCCAGAATATGCTGCATGGGTTTGAGCAACGACTGCACCGTGAGTGCCACACCGGCTTCACGGGCCGCCAGGTGCGGTGCGATGGCCGGCTCGAACGCCACCGGGTTGACCTCGGCATAGGTCAAGGGCAATGAGCATTCAGCCAGCAGCGCCAGGGCGTCCGAATTGCGCAGGCCCTTGGGCGTCACCTGGCAGCCCGAGGCCACCGGCTTGCCAGCAGCGGTGCTTTTACCGGCTTGCCGCGCAGCATGCAGCAGGCCGGCGGCGATGGTGGTCTTGCCGACGTCGGTGTCGGTCCCCGTGATGAAGTAAGCGGCACTCATAGAGGTTTCTCCAGGACGGCGTACACCACTTGATAAGTCGCCGGCAGGCCCTGGGCCTGGCGGAACTGCTCGTAGGCTTGCACCAGTGCAACAATCCGCGCCCGGCCCGTCAAGCCTCCGGGGCGCCCCGGGTTCAGATTGTGCGCACCCAACGCTTTCAATTCGTGAGTCAGGCTGCGCACATCCGGGTAATGCAGCACATGGGGACGCAGCTCCAGGCTACGCACTCGCAAGCCACTGGCCGCGCACAACTGTTCATAAGCACTGAACGGCCGGAAGCGATTGACGTGAACCATGCCATCCGCCGCACGCCAACTCTCGCGCAACTCATCCAGTGTACCCACGCACAGGCTGGCAAACGCCAGCATGCCGCCGGGTTGCAACACCCGCCGTGCTTCGCTGAGCACTGCCGCAAAATCCGAGCACCACTGCACCGCCAAGCTGGAGTAGATCAGCCCGCAACTGGCGTCCTGCAACGGCAAACGCTCGGCATCGCCAGCGATAAAATGCTGCGCACCGCCCAAGGGCCGGGCGTGGTTGAGCATGCCCTCGGCGATATCGACAGCCAAACCTTGGCTATCCGGAAATGACTGGTGAAGCACGCGGCTGAAATAGCCCGTACCGCAGCCCAGGTCCAGCCAGCGTTGTGGAGAAATACCGTCGGGCACACGCCGCAGCAACTCGCTACCCACCGCACGCTGCAACTCGGCAACGCTGTCGTAACTGGCGGCTGCGCGAGAAAAGGAAGCCGCTACCTGGCGCTTGTCTGGCAAGCCGCCCGGCAGCGCAGGATGGGATAAATCAGTCATCACCGCACTCATGCAAAAAAGCCTGGATGGCCCCCGCTACACCGTGGGGGTCCTCCAGTAGAAAAGCGTGACCGGCCTGTTCAATCAGGCCGATTTCAACATCGGGCAACAACGTCAGCAGGTCGCTGGCCGCCTCAGCGGGCACCAGGCCGTCCATGCCGGCAAACAGGTGCAATTGCGGGCCGCGAAAGGCCAGTAATGCCTCACGGGTATCCAGTTGAGCCAGTAACTCAAGGCCGGTCATCAGCACAGAGGAGGACGTATTCGGCGCCCCGCTGACCAACAAGCGCGCCAGCCCGCGAGGATCTTCGGCGCCCTTGGCACACAGCAAACCGAAGCGCTTGAGCGTGACCTGGGAATCGGCATTGCACCCGGCGAGAAACGCATCGAAGGTTTCGGCGGGCATCGCGCTCGGCCAGCCGTCATGGGCGACAAAACAAGGGTTGCTGGCCAGGGTCACCAGGCCGCAGCAACGATCGCCCCGACGCGCGGCCAGCTCCGTTGCCAGCATCCCGCCGAGGGACCAGCCGCCCAGCCAGGCGTTGTCCGGCAGGCTGGCGTCCAACTCGTCGAGCCATTCGTCGAGGTCGCTGGAAGCCAGCACCGGCAAGGGTTCGATATGCACCCGCAAGTGCTCATCCAGGCCCTGCAACGCCGCCGCCAACGGTTCCAGCGGCGAAATACCGAGGCCCCAGCCGGGCAGCAATATCAGTCGATCACGCATGGCCGGGCTCCTGGCCTAACAAGCGGAAACACTCTTCCAATGCGCTTAACAATAGCTGCACCTGGGCTTCACTGTGGGCTGCCGTCAGGGTTACCCGCAGGCGGGCGCTGCCGGCGGGCACGGTTGGCGGCCGGATCGCGGTCACCATCAGCCCACGCTCGCGCAACATCTGCGACAAACGCACGGCACGGGCACTGTCGCCAATCATGATCGGCTGGATCGGCGTGAAACTGTCCATCAGTTCCAGGCCGATCTGCTCGGCGCCCTGGCGGAACTGGCGGATCAGCCCGTTGAGATGCTCACGTCGCCAATGCTCGGTGCGCAGCAGCTCCAGGCTTTTCAACGTGGCACAGGCCAACGCTGGCGGTTGGCTGGTGGTGTAGATGTATGGGCGGGCGAACTGGATCAGGCTTTCGATCAGCTCTTCGCTGCCTGCCACAAATGCCCCGGCAGTACCGAAGGCCTTGCCGAGCGTGCCCACCAATACCGGCACGTCCTCCTGGCTCAAGCCAAAATGCTCGACGATCCCGCCACCGTTGGCGCCCAAAGGCCCGAAGCCATGGGCGTCATCCACCATCAGCCACGCGCCCTTGGCCCGGGTTTCACGGGCCAGCGCCGGCAGGTCGGCCAGGTCGCCGTCCATGCTGAACACGCCGTCGGTCACCACCAGCGTATTGCCGGTGGCTTTCTCCAGGCGCTTGGCCAGGCTGGCCGCATCGTTGTGCAGGTAACGATTGAAGCGCGCATCCGAGAGTAAACCGGCATCCAGCAACGAGGCGTGGTTAAGACGGTCTTCGAGCACCGTATCGCCCTGCCCTACCAACGCCGTGACCGCGCCGAGGTTGGCCATGTAACCGGTGGTGAACAGCAGCGCCCGCGGTCGACCGGTCAGGTCGGCCAGGGCTTCTTCCAGTTCATGGTGCGGCGTGCTGTGCCCGACCACCAGATGCGAAGCGCCACCGCCCACACCCCAGCGCGCCGCGCCCGCACGCCAGGCTTCAATCACGTGCGGGTGATTGGCCAGGCCCAGGTAATCGTTATTGCAGAACGCCAGCAACGGCTGGCCATCGACCACCACTTCAGGGCCTTGAGGGCTCTGCAGCAGCGGACGTTGGCGATACAGATGTTCGGCACGACGGGCCGCAAGACGCGCGGCGAGATCGAAAGACATGAGACCTCGGTAGATCAGGTTGAACGCGGTCAAAAATGTGGGAGCGGGCTTGCTCGCGAATGCGGTGTGTCAGTCAGTACAGGCATCAACCGAAAGACCGCTTTCGCGAGCAAGCCCGCTCCCACATTTGGATTGCATTCCAAAGTGGAATTATCAAACAGCCGCGTTGTAGAACTGCTCGCTGCTCTTTTGCTCCACCAACGCCTGCTCGATCGCCGCCTGGTGCACTTCATCGGCGTGCTCCTCACGGGCTTCCGGCAAGATCCCCAGGCGCGAGAACAGCTGCATATCTTTATCCGCCTGCGGGTTGGCGGTGGTCAGCAGCTTGTCGCCGTAGAAAATCGAGTTGGCACCGGCAAAAAACGCCAGGGCCTGCATCTGCTCGTTCATCGCCTCACGCCCGGCCGACAGCCGCACATGGGACTGCGGCATCAGGATGCGAGCCACCGCCAGCATGCGGATGAAGTCGAACGGGTCGATGTCGTCGGCGTTTTCCAGCGGTGTGCCGGCAACTTTCACCAGCATGTTGATCGGCACCGATTCCGGATGCTCCGGCAGGTTGGCCAGCTGGATCAGCAGGTTGGCGCGGTCGTCCAGCGACTCGCCCATGCCGAGGATGCCGCCCGAGCAGATCTTCATCCCCGAATCACGCACGTACGCCAGGGTTTGCAGGCGCTCGCCGTAGGTGCGGGTGGTGATGATCGAGCCGTAGAACTCCGGCGACGTGTCGAGGTTGTGGTTGTAGTAATCGAGGCCGGCCTGGGCCAGGGCTTCGGTCTGGTCCTGGTCGAGGCGGCCGAGGGTCATGCAGGTTTCCAGGCCCATGGCCTTTACGCCTTTGACCATCTCCAGCACGTAGGGCATGTCTTTGGCCGACGGATGCTTCCAAGCGGCGCCCATGCAGAAGCGGGTCGAACCGATGGCCTTGGCGCGGGCGGCCTCTTCGAGGACCTTCTGCACTTCCATCAGCTTCTCTTTTTCCAGGCCAGTGTTGTAGTGGCCCGACTGCGGACAATATTTGCAATCTTCCGGGCAAGCGCCGGTCTTGATCGACAGCAGCGTGGAAACCTGGACGCGGTTGGCGTCGAAATGCGCGCGGTGCACGGTCTGCGCCTGGAACAACAGGTCATTGAAGGGCTGCACGAACAGCGCTTTGACTTCGGCTAGAGACCAATCGTGACGCAGGTTGGCAGTGATGCTGGCGCTCATGGGCGATTCCTTGATTATGCTTTGGCAAGCCCTGCGGGAAGTAATACCCACAGGCACGACACGGATGCTCGGCATATTTAAGGAAGATTCATGCACTGTCAACTTGATAACAAACACGAGGTTTACATCTGGTTAAAAAACAACCAAATCTGTTTAGTCTGCGATGAAAGCAGCGAAACAGCCCATTCCATCTGCAACGTCTGCGAAACCGAGCTGCCCTGGCTGATGGATCAGTGCGAGGTGTGTGCACTGCCGTTGCCCATGACCGGCCTGGTATGCGGCCAATGCCTGAAGCAACCGCCGGCGTTTAACCAGGTGGTTGCACCCTGGACCTTCAGCTTTCCCGTCGACAGCCTGATCAGCCGTTTCAAGCATCAAGCCCGCTGGCCGCTGGGCCATTTGCTCGCGCACCTGCTGGGGCAATTCCTGCAACACCATTATGAAGATACCGGGCTGGCGCGCCCCGACTGCCTGCTGCCCGTGCCCCTGGCCCGCAAGCGCCTGCGGGAACGGGGGTTTAACCAAGCGGCAATGCTCGCGCGCTGGCTGAGCAAGGACCTGAACATCCCTTACGATGAGCACCTGCTGTTACGGCCTCATGAAACCGTGGCGCAGCAGGCCCTGGACGCCAAGACCCGCAAGCGCAACCTGCTCCAGGCCTTTGCCTTGGCGGACGGTGCCCAGGTTAAAGGCCGGCACCTGGCGCTGATCGACGACGTACTCACCACCGGCGCCACCGCCAACAGCCTGGCCCGGCTCTTGATGGACGCCGGTGCCCGACAGGTCGATGTGTATTGCCTGGCGCGCACGCCCAAGCCGGGCACATGACTTGACTCCGAGGCGCCCTGCCCGCAACGTCTGCCCATTCCATCGAAGCGTGTCCCCATGTCCCTGCCAACCCTCTTGAGCCAACACATCGTCCGTCGCCCCCAGCGTATCGCGCTGCTGCAACACATTGCCGAACAGGGCTCCATCACCCGCGCCGCCAAGAGCGCGGGCCTGAGCTACAAGGCAGCCTGGGACGCCATCGACGAGTTGAACAACCTGGCGCAAAAGCCTCTGGTGGAACGCAGCGTCGGCGGCAAAGGCGGTGGCGGCGCCAAGCTGACGGCCGAAGGCGAACGGGTATTGCGCCTCTACCAGCGCCTGCAAGTGTTGCAAGCCCAGGTGCTGGACTCCGCCGAAGACGCCAGCGACTTCAACCTGCTGGGCCGCCTGATGCTGCGCACCAGCGCACGCAACCAGTTGCACGGCAGAGTCATGGCCATCGACAGCCACGGCCGCAACGACCTGATTCGCCTGGAGCTGGCCGGCGGGCTTGGCCTGGATGCGCAAATCACCCATGACAGCACCTTGCACCTGGAGTTGGAGACCGGCACCGAAGTCGTCGCCCTGATCAAGGCCGGCTGGCTTGACGTGCTGGCCGTCGAGCAAACCGCAACACCTGGACACAATTGCCTGGAAGGAAAAATCGAGGCCATTCTCGACGCCGGTGACGGCCCCAGCGAGGTCCGTATCACCCTGCCCAATGGCCAGGTTTTGTGCGCCCTGGCCCAGCCCGACGCGCTCGCGCAGATCAATGCCGCCGAAGGCCAACAGGTGAAGGTGCAGTTCTCCCCCAGCAACGTGCTGCTGGGCACCCCGGTGTAACGCTTCAAACTGCAACAGTTTCGTCACGACCGCTCCCTAAGGTGGCTGAAAAAACCCGCAGGGAGCCTGAAATGAGCCTGTTAGAAGAAAACCAAACCACCGACCTGGAACAGATGGTCGGCCTCACCCGCCGTCGCTTTATCGGCGCCGGCGCCCTGTGCGGTGCTGCAATGTTCCTCGGCGGCAACCTGCTGACCCGCAGCGCCATGGCCGTGAGTGCCGCCTCCAACAGCCCATTGCTGGGTTTCGCCAGCATCGCCGCCGCCACCAGCGACACCATCACCCTGCCGCCCGGCTACAGCGCCTCGGTGCTGATCAGTTGGGGCCAGCCGCTGCACAAGAACGCGCCGGCCTTCGACCCCAGCGGCAACGGCACGGCCAAGGCCCAGGAACAGCAGTTCGGCGACAACAACGACGGCATGAGCCTGTTCGCCTTCCCCGGTGACGACAACCGCGCGCTGATGGCGATCAACAACGAATACACCAACTACCGCTACCTCTACGCCCACGGCGGCGCGCCGCAATCGGCCGAGGACGTGCGCAAGGCGTTGGCCAGCGAAGGTGTGTCGGTGATCGAAGTGCGGCGCAAAGGCGACACTTGGCAGTTCGTCCAGGACTCGCGCTACAACCGGCGCATCCACGGCAACTCACCGATCCGTTTTGGCGGCCCCGCGGCGGGCCATGCCTGGTTGAAAACCAGCGCCGACAAAACCGGCAAGAAGGTCCTCGGCACCTTCCAGAACTGCGCCAACGGCAAGACCCCGTGGGGCACCTACCTGACCTGCGAAGAAAACTTCACCGACTGCTTCGGCAGCAGCAACCCGCAACAAACCTTCGACGCCGGCCAGAAACGCTACGGCGTGGTGGCCGCCAGCAAAGACATCAACTGGCACCCGCACGACCCGCGCTTCGACATGGCCAAGAACCCCAACGAACTCAACCGCCACGGCTGGGTGGTGGAAATCGACCCGTTCGACCCGCAATCCACCCCGGTCAAACGCACCGCCCTGGGCCGCTTCAAGCACGAAAACGCCGCCCTGGCAGAAACCCGCGACGGTCGCGCCGTGGTGTACATGGGCGACGACGAGCGCGGCGAGTTCATCTACAAGTTCATCAGCCGCGACAAGATCAATCACAAGAACCCCAAGGCCAACAAGGACCTGCTGGACCACGGCACCTTGTACGTGGCGATCTTCGACGCGGGCGACGGCAATGCCGACCATCCCAAGGGCCAGGGGCAATGGGTCGAACTGACCTACGGCAAGAACAGCATCGACGCCAACACCGGTTTCGCCAGCCAGGCCGAAGTGCTGATCCACGCCCGCCTGGCGGCCAGCGTGGTGAAAGCCACCCGCATGGACCGCCCGGAATGGATCGTGGTCAGCCCCACCGACGGCCAGGTGTATTGCACCCTGACCAACAACGCCAAGCGTGGCGAAGACGGCCAGCCGGTAGGCGGCCCGAACCCGCGGGAGAAAAACGTCTACGGGCAGATCCTGCGCTGGAAGGCCAATGCCAACGACCATGGCGCGCCGGATTTCAGCTGGGACCTGTTTGTGGTGGCTGGCAACCCGGCCGCGCATGCCGGGACGCCTAAGGGCGGCTCATCCAACATCAACCCGCAGAACATGTTCAACAGCCCCGACGGCCTGGGCTTCGACAAGGCCGGGCGGTTGTGGATCCTCACCGATGGCGACTACAGCAACGGCGGCGACTTTGCCGGGATAGGCAATAACCAGATGCTGTGTGCCGACCCGGCAACCGGTGAGATCCGCAGGTTCATGGTGGGGCCGGTGGCCTGTGAAGTGACCGGGATCAGCTTCTCGCCAGACCAGAAAACCCTGTTCGTGGGGATTCAGCATCCTGGAGAAACCGGTGGCTCGACCTGGCCGGAACATCTGCCGAATGGCAAGCCACGGTCCTCGGTGATGGCGATTCGTCGGGATGATGGCGGGATCGTCGGCGCCTGATAAGGCCTCTTCGCGAGCATGCCCGCTCCCACACTTGACCGAGTTCCACCTTTGGAATGCGGTCAAGTGTGGGAGCGGGCTTGCTCGCGAACGCGTCCGCACAGCCACCACCTATCTATGCCCGTGTGCGTTACCATACCCGGCCGGACGCGGCGCCCTGCTGCGCGCAGGAGTTCGCATGGCACACCCGTTTGAAACACTGACCCCTGACCTGGTGCTCGACGCTGTCGAAAGCATCGGTTTCCTCAGCGACGCCCGCATCCTCGCGCTCAACAGCTACGAAAACCGTGTCTACCAGGTCGGCATCGAAGACTCCGAGCCCTTGATCGCCAAGTTCTACCGGCCGCAGCGCTGGACCAACGAAGCGATCCTCGAAGAACACAGCTTCACCTTCGAACTGGCCGAGTGCGAAGTGCCGGTGGTGGCGCCGATGATTCACAACGGCGAAAGCCTGTTCGAACACGCCGGTTTCCGCTTCACCCTGTTCCCGCGCCGGGGTGGCCGCGCGCCGGAGCCCGGCAACCTCGACCAGCTGTATCGCCTCGGCCAACTGCTCGGCCGCTTGCACGCGGTCGGCTCCACCCGCCCCTTCGAACACCGCGAAGCCCTGGGCGTGAAGAATTTCGGTCACGATTCCCTGAACACCCTGCTGGAAGGCAATTTCATTCCTCGCAGCCTGCTGCCAGCCTACGAGTCCGTCGCCCGCGACCTGCTCAAGCGTGTGGAAGAGGTTTACAAAGCCACGCCCCACAAGAACATCCGCATGCACGGCGATTGCCACCCCGGCAACATGATGTGCCGCGACGAGATGTTCCACATCGTCGACCTCGACGACTGCCGCATGGGCCCCGCCGTACAGGACCTGTGGATGATGCTCGCCGGTGATCGCCAGGAATGCCTGGGGCAGCTGTCGGAACTGATGGACGGCTACCAGGAATTCCACGACTTCGACCCGCGAGAATTGGCCCTGATCGAACCCCTGCGCGCATTGCGCTTGATGCATTACAGCGCCTGGCTCGCACGGCGCTGGGACGACCCGGCGTTCCCCCACAGCTTCCCCTGGTTTGGCAGCGAACGTTACTGGGGCGACCAGGTGCTGGCGTTGCGCGAACAGCTGTCGGCGCTCAATGAAGAACCGTTGAAGCTGTTCTGATCCCTACCGTCTGGGCCCAAGCCTTGGGCCCTGCACTTTCAACACACATCCCCTGACAAATATCCTTACAATCGCGGCTTTGTTAGCTGCCTAAGCAAGGATTCTGCATGCAAGCCGCCAACCCCCGTCGCGGGTACATATTGGGCCTGAGCGCCTACATCATCTGGGGCCTGTTCCCGATCTACTTCAAAGCCATCGCCAGCGTTCCCGCCGCAGAAATCATCGTCAACCGCGTGCTGTGGTCGGCGCTGTTCGGCAGTTTGTTGCTGATGGTGTGGAAGCACCCGGGCTGGTTTCGCGAACTGCGGGACAACCCCAAGCGCCTGGCGATCCTGGCCCTGAGCGGCACCTTGATCGCGGCTAACTGGCTGACCTATGTGTGGTCGGTGAACAGCGGTCGCATGCTTGAGGCCAGCCTGGGTTATTACATCAACCCGCTGGTGAACGTGCTGCTGGGCATGGTGATCCTGGGTGAGCGCCTGCGCCGCCTGCAATGGGTGGCCGTGGGCTTGGCGACGGTAGGTGTGGCGCAACAGGTGTGGCAAGTCGGCAGCCTGCCGTGGGTGTCCCTGGTACTGGCGGCGACCTTTGGCTTCTACGGGTTGATCCGCAAGCAGGCGCCGGTCAAGGCGCTGCCTGGGCTGGTGGTGGAAACCTGGATGCTGGTGCCGATTGCCATCGCATGGCTGCTGTTCAATCCGTCTGCCCATAGCGCGCAGATGGCGTTCTGGAGCACCTCCGAAGCATGGTGGCTGGTAGCTGCGGGCCCGGTGACGCTGATCCCGCTGGTGTGTTTCAACGCTGCCGCGCGACATTTGCCCTACACCGCCCTGGGCTTCCTGCAATACGTGGCGCCGACCCTGGTGCTGCTGGAAGCGGTGCTGCTGTTCAACGAACACTTGGCGCCAGCCACGCTGATCGCCTTCTGCTTTATCTGGGCCGGCCTGGTGGTTTACAGCCTCGACGCCTGGCTGACCATACGGAAAAACTGATCAAATAACGTACAATCGCCTGCAAGCCACAGCCGGCGTGGCTTGCAGGCATTCACCCCAAGGTTATCCACAGCCTGATCCCCGGCGTTTGTGCACAAGCCCTTGAAACTGCTCGTTTTTTGCTCAACCGGCGAAGAGCCACGGCCCGCGTGGGCTGGCCGCGGGTCTCTACAGGTTATCCACAGGCCCATGCAAGATTTCCATGCATAACCTTGTGGGCAACTATTCCTCGCTGCGCAGTTCCAGTTCCACCATCAAGTCATCCGCCAGGGTTTCCAGGGCGGCCTGCAAGGTCTCCAACGGCAGCGTCAATGGCACCGCCAGCAGGGCTTCGGCGTGGAACAGCGGGTCGCTGCTCATGGGCGCCGGGCGCACGTCGGTGATCAGGCGCTCCAGGTTGACGCCCTGCTTGCTGAGCAGCGCGGTGATGTCGCGGACAATCCCTGGCCGATCGTTACCCACCAGCGCCATCGCGATCGGTTGCGACTCACTGGCGGCGACCGAACTGCTTTCACCCAGCAGCACGCGAATGCCGTGGGTGGATAAGTCTTCCAGCGCTCCAATCAAATCCAGACGATTTTCCGCCGGCACGCTCACGCGCAAAATCCCGGCAAACTGCCCGGCCATGTGCGCCATGCGGCTTTCCAGCCAGTTGCCGCCGTGGGAGGCGATGCATTGGGCGATGCGTTCAACCACGCCGGGTTTGTCCGGGGCGATGACAGTCAGTACGAGATGGTCCATGGTGTCGTCCTCTTGTTCGGCTTCTTGTAGGAGCGAGCTTGCTCGCGAAGAACCTGAGAGCAACGTTGGGTGTCAGGCTTCCCGCGTTATCGTTAACAACCTTCGCGAGCAAGCTCGTTCCTACAAGGTGGACGCAGGCGCTCACGAAAACAAATCGTGTACCGTTTTTATATTTATCTGGAACAATCCAATAGTTTTTTGAGAACATCCCGTACCCCACTGTGACCGTACGACCAAAGTGGGTCGCTAAACGACGTATTTAGTCTAATTTTCACAACCGCAACTCATCATGTAGTATGCCCAATCGCGCACTACATAACGTTAGGTCGATGTCTGCCAAGGCAACCACGCACCGCGATGCAGCCCGCCCAGCCGCCTTCAACGGCATGTACTGGTGCGGCGTGCTCACGGTTTACATGGCCAGAGGCTTCATTGGTAAATTGAAAAGCTGAAAAGCGCATAAGCTCCGCAGAGTGAGGCAAGCAATGACTGAACACGTTCAAGTCGGTGGCCTGCAGGTCGCCAAAGTCCTGTTCGACTTCGTGAACAACGAAGCCATTCCTGGTACCGGCATTACCGCCGACCAGTTCTGGGCCGGTGCCGACAAGGTCATCCACGACCTGGCGCCGAAGAACAAAGCCCTACTCGCCAAACGCGATGATTTTCAAGCGCGCATCGACACCTGGCACCAGGCACACGCCGGCCAGGCCCACGACGCGGTGGCCTACAAAGCCTTCCTCCAGGATATTGGATACCTGCTGCCAGAAGCTGCGGATTTCCAGGCCTCGACCCAAAACGTCGACGAAGAAATTGCCCACATGGCCGGCCCGCAGTTGGTCGTGCCGGTGATGAACGCCCGTTTTGCCCTCAACGCCTCGAATGCGCGCTGGGGCTCCCTGTATGACGCGCTGTATGGCACCGATGCCATCAGCGAAGCCGATGGCGCCGAGAAGGGCAAAGGCTACAACAAGGTGCGCGGCGACAAGGTCATCGCCTTCGCCCGCGCCTTCCTAGACGAAGCCGCGCCCCTGGCTGCCGGCAGCCACGTGGACTCCACCGGCTACAAGATCGTCGACGGCAAGCTCGTGGTCAGCCTCAAGGGCGGCAGCAACAGCGGCCTGCACAGCGATGCCCAGTTGATCGGCTACCACGGCGACGCCGCCAAGCCGACCGCGATCCTGCTGAAACACAACGGCCTGCACTTCGAAATCCAGATCGACGCCAGCACCCCGGTCGGCCAGACCGACGCTGCCGGCGTGAAGGACGTGCTGATGGAAGCCGCCCTGACCACCATCATGGACTGCGAAGACTCCGTCGCCGCCGTCGATGCCGATGACAAGGTGGTGATCTACCGCAACTGGCTCGGCCTGATGAAGGGCGACCTGTCGGAAGAAGTCGCCAAGGGTGGCAAGACCTTTACCCGCACCATGAACGCCGACCGCGTTTACACCGGTGCAGACGGTAAAGAAGTGACCCTGCACGGGCGTTCGCTGTTGTTCGTGCGTAACGTTGGCCACTTGATGACCATCGACGCGATCCTCGACAAAGACGGCAACGAAGTGCCAGAAGGCATTCTCGACGGCCTGCTCACCAGCCTCTCGGCGATCCACAGCCTCAACGGCAACAACAGCCGCAAGAACAGCCGCACCGGTTCGGTCTACATCGTCAAACCGAAAATGCACGGCCCGGAAGAAGCAGCGTTCACCAACGAGCTGTTCGGCCGCATCGAAGACGTGCTGAAGCTGCCACGCAACACCCTCAAAGTCGGGATCATGGACGAGGAGCGCCGCACCACGGTCAACCTCAAGGCCTGCATCAAGGCTGCCAGCGAGCGCGTGGTGTTTATCAACACCGGCTTCCTCGACCGTACCGGCGACGAAATCCACACCTCCATGGAAGCCGGCGCGATGGTGCGCAAGGCGGCGATGAAGGCTGAGAAGTGGATCGGCGCCTACGAAAACTGGAACGTCGATATCGGCTTGAGCACTGGCCTGCAAGGTCGTGCACAAATCGGTAAAGGCATGTGGGCCATGCCCGACCTGATGGCCGCGATGCTTGAGCAGAAGATTGCTCACCCGCTGGCCGGCGCCAACACGGCGTGGGTTCCGTCGCCAACGGCTGCCGCGCTGCACGCGCTGCACTACCACAAGGTCGACGTATTCGCCCGCCAGGCCGAGCTGGCCAAGCGCGAGCGCGCATCGGTGGACGACATCCTGACCATTCCTCTGGCCCAAAATACCGATTGGTCTGACGAAGAAATCCGCAACGACCTGGACAACAACGCCCAGGGCATCCTCGGTTACGTGGTGCGCTGGATCGACCAGGGCGTAGGTTGTTCGAAAGTGCCGGACATCAATGACGTCGGCCTGATGGAAGACCGCGCCACCCTGCGTATCTCCAGCCAACACATCGCCAACTGGTTGCGCCACGGCATCGTCAATGAAGCCCAGGTGATGGAAAGCCTCAAGCGCATGGCGCCGGTGGTAGACCGTCAGAACGCTGGGGACGCGCTGTATCGTCCGCTGGCTCCGGATTTCGACAGCAACATCGCGTTTCAGGCAGCGGTGGAGTTGGTGATTGAAGGGACCAAGCAGCCGAATGGTTATACCGAGCCGGTGTTGCACCGCAGGCGTCGTGAGTTCAAGGCTAAAAATGGCTTGTAAGTAAGCGCTGGAAACGAAAAAGCCCTGATCGAAAGATCAGGGCTTTTTTCTTGTAGGAGCGAGCTTGCTCGCGAAAAACCCAAGACCACCGCGTTCATACAGAGTGCCTGCGTTATCGTTGACGATTTTCGCGAGCAAGCTCGCTCCTACGACGCCATCCCCAACTCCCGCTTCACCATCTTCGCCAGCTTCACGCTATCAATCGGCTTGAGCAGAAAGTCCACCACGCTCAAATGCATGGCATCAATCACATCCGGTGCTTCAGCATCCCCCGACATGATGATGATCGGCAGCGCCGCCCGGGTGGATTCGCGCACCTGGCGAATCAATTGCAGCCCGTTGCTCGGCGCCATGCGCAGGTCGGTGATCAGCAAGCCAATGGAGCTGCTGGAACTCAACAAGTCCCACGCCGACTCACCACTGTCTGCGGTCATGCAGCGGATTCCGTCCAGGCCAAGAATTTCTGCCAGCAGTTCGCGAGAGTCCTTGTCGTCATCCACGATCAAAACCCGTTGTGGCGGTAAATCAGGCTCCTGCATAACAGCGCTCAGGGCCTCGCGCTCGGCATCACTCAAAATATCGTGGTCGGACATACGTTTCTCGGCAGTTCTTATCAATCTCCCAGCACAGAAGTCAGACATCACCGGAAGGGCGAACAATGTGCACTTCGTCGGAAAGTTTGCCTAGTGGGCGTTCTACGGGGTTTGGACGATATTCATGTAAGGTTTTTCCCTAGTACTGGAAGGCAGAACGCTACCTAGACTTACGTCCAATGGGCACCCGCAGCGCAGAAGTCGACCATGAGGCACGATAACGACAAAAAAACTGCGGTCATAGGTATGAGTAAAGCTGATGCTTTCACACAAGCGGGAAAAACCGCTGTGTTGCAGAACATCCACGGCACCCTGCAATTCCTGCAACGCTTCCCGCCGTTCAACCAGATGGAAAACGCCCACCTGGCTTTTCTGGTAGAGCAGTGCCAATTGCGCTTCTACAGCCCCGGCGAGAGCATTCTCAAGCCGTCGGGCGGGCCGGTGGAACACTTTTACATCGTCAAGCAGGGGCGCGTGGTCGGCGAGCGGCCGGATTCCACAGAAACCACCTTTGAAATCACCACCGGTGAATGTTTCCCGCTGGCTGCGTTGTTGGGTGAACGGGCGACCCGCACCGAACATAAAGCCGCTGAAGACACCTTCTGCCTGCAACTGAACAAGCCTGCGTTTATCAAGCTGTTTGCCCTTTCCAGCGCGTTTCGCGACTTCGCCTTGCGCGGGGTGAGCAGCCTGTTGGATCAGGTGAATCAGCAAGTCCAGCAAAAAGCCGTGGAAACCCTCGGCACGCAATATTCGCTGAACACCCGGCTGGGCGAGTTGGCCATGCGTCACCCCGTGACCTGCAGCCCGCTGACGCCGCTGCGCGAAGCCGTCACGCAGATGCACGAACAGCAAGTGGGCAGCATCGTGATCGTCGATGAGCACAAGGCGCCCCTGGGGATTTTCACCCTGCGCGACCTGCGCCAGGTGGTGGCCGACGGCACCAGCGATTTCAGCCAGAGTATTCAGCGCCATATGACCCAGGCGCCGTTCTTTCTCACGCCGGACCACAGCGCCTTCGACGCCGCGATTGCGATGACCGAACGGCATATTGCCCACGTGTGCCTGGTCAAGGATCAGCGCCTGTGCGGCGTGGTGTCTGAGCGCGATCTGTTTTCCCTGCAACGGGTGGACCTGGTGCACCTGGCCCGCACCATTCGCAATGCGCCGCGGGTGGACAACCTGGTGGCGATCCGGGGCGAAATCGGCCAGTTGGTGGAGCGCATGCTGGCCCATGGCGCGTCGTCCACCCAGATCACCCACATCATCACCTTGCTCAACGACCACACCGTGTGCCGCGTTATCGAGCTGACCCTGGCCGACAAGGGCGACCCTGGCGTGCCGTTCAGTTGGCTGTGTTTCGGCAGCGAGGGCCGCCGCGAGCAGACGCTGTATACCGACCAGGACAACGGCATTCTGTTCGAAGCCAGGGATGCCGCTGAAGCCGACGAGATTCGTGCTCGCTTGCTGCCGCTGGCACAACAGATCAATCAGAGCCTGGCGCTGTGCGGTTTTACCCTGTGCAAAGGCAACATCATGGCCGGCAACCCTGAGCTGTGCCTGTCCCGGGCGGAATGGGCGCGGCGGTTTGCCGGGTTTATCCGTGAGGCGACGCCTGCGAACCTGCTGGGTTCGAGCATCTATTTTGATCTGCGAGTGGTCTGGGGTGACGAGCAAGGGTGCGAGCAATTGCGCCAGGGCATTCTCGACCAGGTGGCGGACAACCGCTTGTTCCAGCGCATGCTGGCCGAGAACGCGCTGCGCCAGCGCCCGCCGGTGGGGCGTTTCCGGGATTTTGTGCTGACACGCAAAGGCGCCGACAAGGCCACACTCGACCTCAAGGTGCAAGGCCTCACGCCCTTTGTCGACGGTGCCCGGCTGCTGGCGTTGGCCAATGGCATCAGCGCCATCAACACCCAGGAGCGCTTGCGCCAACTGGTGGCCAGGGAAGTTATCGAGCGCCTGGACGGTGCGGCCTATGAAGAGGCCTACCACTTTATCCAGCAAACCCGCATGCAGCAGCACCAACTTCAAACCCGCGAGAACCTGCCCTACTCCAACCGCGTCGACCCCGACAGCCTCAACCACCTCGACCGGCGCATTCTGCGTGAATCCCTGCGCCAGGCCCAACGCCTGCAAAGCAGCCTGACCTTGCGGTATCAGCTGTGAGCTTGTTTGGTTGGCTGCGTAAACCCAAACCCGGCCTGGATGCGGCGCAACAGCGGCGAGTCGAGCAATTGCCCGAGCCTCGGGAGCTGGGGGACGGTTCGCTGCGGGACCAGCGCTGGGTGGTGGTGGACCTGGAAACCAGCGGCCTGAACCTCAATCGCGACCAGGTGTTGTCGATAGGCGCGGTGGTGATCGAAGACGGCGCGGTGGATTTCTCCCAACTGTTCGAACGCACCCTGCAACGGGCCGAGACCAAGCTCAGCCCCAGCGTGCTGATCCACGGCCTGGGGCCCAGCGCCATTGCAGCGGGCAGTGATCCGGCTGAAGCGTTGATGGACTTTATGGAGTTTGTTGGCGACAGCCCGTTGCTGGCGTTTCATGCGCCCTTTGACCAACACATGCTGTGCCGGGCGCTCAAGGACAGCCTGGGCTATCGCCTGAACCACACCTTTGTGGACGTGGCCGACATCGCCCCGCTGCTGTGCCCCGACGCGAACATTCGCGAAGCAGGGCTGGATGACTGGATCGGGCATTTCAAGCTGCAGGTGGGTGAGCGTCACCATGCCAGTGCGGATGCGTTGGCGACGGCGGAGTTGATGTTGATTCTGTTCAGCCGGGCCCGGCAGCAGCAGATTGATAGTCCCAAGGCTTTGCAAGATCGCCTGGGCCAGTGGAAACGTCGCAAGCAAGCCCCCTCATTCTAATTGTGGCGAGGGAGCTTGCTCCCGCTGGGGTGCGAAGCGCCCCCAAAACCAGCCAACCAATTTCCAACTGAATAAATGCACTGCCTGGATTACGACTGCTGCGCAGCCGAGCGGGAGCAAGCTCCCTCGCCACAGTAAGCTGCATCATCATGATAGATATCATTACGCCGCCACCCGACCAACGCCAATTGCACCCGCCTTACACCTCTGCCACAATCGCGAATAATTCTCGTTAGTTTAAACTTTCCGATCGGTGTCGCCTTGTCGTCAGTCCAAAGTCCCCACAGTGAGCTTGTTGGCGCGTTATACCGCGACCATCGCAGCTGGCTGTTGGCGTGGCTGCGACGCAACGTGGCTTGCCCCAGCCGTGCTGAAGACCTGAGCCAGGACACGTTCATGCGCCTGCTGGGCCGTGAAGAACTGCGCGAACCCCGCGAACCACGGGCGTTTCTGGTGGCGATCGCCAAGGGCCTGTTGTTCGACTACTTCCGCCGCGCGGCGCTGGAACAGGCTTACCTCACCGAGTTGATGCTGATCCCGGAATGCGAACACCCGTCCCCGGAAGAACAGCAACTGATCCTCGAAGACCTCAAGGCCATCGACCGTCTGCTGGGCAAACTCTCGAGCAAAGCCCGCGCCGCCTTCCTCTATAACCGCCTCGATGGCATGGGCCACGCCGAAATCGCCCAGCGCCTGGGGGTTTCCGTGCCCCGTGTGCGGCAATACCTGGCCCAGGGCATTCGCCAGTGCTACATCGCCCTGTATGGCGAGCCGCTGTGAGCCAGGTCAGTTCCAAGCCGGTGTCGGCGCGGGTACTCGACGCGGCGATTGCCTGGCAACTGTCTCTCGACTCGGGCGACGGCGGCGCCGTGGAGCGGGAAGAGTTCGCCAAGTGGCTGGCCAGCAATGAAGAACACGCCCGCGCCTGGCGCCAACTCGGCACGCTCGATCAGCGTTTCAGCGTGGCCTCGGGCCCGGCCCGTGCGGCCTTGTTGCAGTCGCGCGAAGGCATTCGCCGCCGCGTGCGCAAGCTCGGCAGCGGCCTGGCCAGTGTGGTGCTGGTGTGCGGCCTGGTGTTGTTCGCCGGCCAGCGCTACATGCCGCTCAACTATTGGCTGGCCGACCAACGCACCGCCACCGGCGAACAGCGCACGCTGAAGCTGGCGGACGGTACGGTGATCAACCTCAACACCCACAGCGCCATCGACGTGCGCTTCGATGAAAAACGCCGGCTGATCGTGTTGCAGGAAGGCGAGATCCTCATCGAAACCGGCCACAACGACGCCCGTCCGTTTTTTGTCGAAACCCGCGAAGGCAGCCTGCGCGCCCTGGGCACGCGGTTTATCGTCAAGCGCGAGGAGGACGGCACGCGCCTCAGCGTATTGCAGTCCGCCGTCGGCGCGCAGCCTGAGGCGCTGCAGCAGGAGCAGGTCTTCAAGGAAGGCCAGCAAGTGCTGATGCGCCGCGACGGCCTCGGCCCGATGCTGGCCGTGAGCCCCGGCACTGACGCCTGGACGCGCGGCATGCTGGTGGTGGACAACGCGCGCCTCGGCGATGTGGTTGAGGAACTCAGCCGCTACCGCACCGGCTACCTGGGCGTGGATAAACAGGTGGCCGACCTGCGGATCACCGGCAGCTTCCCGCTGCACGACACCAACCTGGCGCTGAACGCGTTGCTGCCAACGCTGCCGGTGCAAATCGAGCAGCACACGCCGTGGTGGGTGACGGTTTCCAGTAAGCCTGCAACCCAATAGAAATTATTTTCATTCAGCCCTATCACTTCTTGAATCTCGCACGGCACATAGGCAATTGAGAAATATTTCCATTCAGGAGCCGCCGTATGTCCCGCACGCTAGACACCTTGTTGCGCCCCAGCCTGTTAGCCGTGGCCATTGCCCTCAGCGCCCCGCTGGCCAGCACCACGCTGATCGCCGCCGAACAGGCGTCCAGCGTGCGCGCCTACAACCTGCCGGCCGCGCCACTCGCCACCACCCTGAACCAGATCGCCAGCCAGGCGGGATTGGCGCTGACGCTCAATCCGGGGTTGGCGTCGGGCAAGACTTCCGCGCCGGTTAAAGGGCAGTTCGACGCACAGGGCGCATTGCGTGAAGCGTTGCGTGGGACGGGTTTGCAGCTGGAGCAAAGCAGCGCGGGCACGTTCAGCCTGGTAGCGATTCCGGATGGGGTTGTGGCGTTGCCGCAGACCAGCATTACTGGGCAAGCCGATGCGGAAAGTGCATGGGGGCCGGTGGAGGGTTACCTGGCGAGTCGCACCGCCGCCGGCACCAAGACCGACACCGCATTGGTCGAAGCGCCGCGTTCGATTTCCGTCGCCACGCGCCAGCAGATGCAGGACCGCAACGTCCAGAACCTTGATGACGCCGTCAAATACATGCCCGGCATTGTGTCCGCCAGCTACGGCAGTGACACCCGCTACGACTGGATGCGTGTGCGTGGCTTCGAACCCACCCAATTCCTCGACGGCCTGCCGCTGCCACGCGGTGTGTACGCCAACCCGAAAGCAGAAACCTGGAACCTCGACCGCCTCGCACTGCTGCGTGGCCCGGCCTCATCGGTGTACGGCCAGACGCCACCCGGCGGCCTGCTGGATATGGTCAGCCGACGCCCCAGCGCTGAATCGAGCAATGCGATCCAGGTGCAATACGGCAGCGACAACTATCGCCAGATCAACTTCGCCAGCACCGGCAAGATCGATGATGAGGGCAAATTTCTGTATGGCCTCAGCGGCGTGGTGCGCGATGCAGGCACCCAGGTCGATCACATCGACAACAAGCGCTACAACATCGCGCCCAGCCTGACCTGGAACATCGACACCGACACCAAGCTGACTTTTCTGTCGCAGTTCACTCGTGACGATACCGGCACCACCAGTCAGTTCCTGCCGATCGTAGGCACCAAGATCAAATCGCCGCTGGGCGAGGTGTCTCATCACAAGAACCTGGGTGATCCGGACTACGAGTACTACGACCGCACTTACTACGCACTGGGCTATGCCTTTGAGCATCGCTTCAACGATACCTGGCAGTTCAAGCAGAACCTGCGTTACACCAAGTCAGAGTTGGCCTTTCAGCAACTGACCGTGGGTTCCTACGGCTACTCGACCATTGATGCCGAGGGCAACACCAGCCGCTCGTCAACCAACGTGGACGAAAACATTGGCCAGTTCGCCGTCGACAACAATTTCCAGGCTGACTTCGCCACCGGCGACATTACCCACACTGTGCTGCTCGGCCTGGATCACCAGCGTACCGACACTTCGTACCTATCGATCTTCGGTGACGCCGGAACGGTCAACATCTACAACCCGGTCAATACCCAGCCGATTGTGCGCCCGGCGCGCTCCACGGCTTATTACGACTACAACCAGAAAACCATCCAGACCGGCCTCTACGCCCAGGACCAGATGGCCCTGGACAAGTGGCGCCTGACCCTGGGTGGCCGTGAAGACTGGGTGCACCAAGGCACCACGTACTTCAACAAAAACGATGCGACCAATACCGACCGCAGCAAAAATTTCAGCGGCAACGCCGCGCTGAGCTATGTGTTCGATTCGGGCTTCGTGCCGTACCTCTCCTACGCCGAATCGTTCCAGCCAGCGAGTAACGCGAGCGTCTCGCCGACCGAGTCGTACAAACCTACCGAAGGCAAGCAATGGGAACTGGGGGTCAAGTACCAGCCGCCCGGCTCAAACACCCTGCTGAGTGCTGCGGTCTACGACCTGACGCAAAAGAACGTGCTGGTCACCAGCTTCGGCGCCGGTGGCCAGTCGATCACCGACCAGACCGGCGAAGTGAAGGTCAAGGGCCTGGAACTGGAAGCCGTGTCTGACGTGACCGAGAACCTCAAGGTCATCGCCGCTTACACCCTGGCCAAGTCCGAAGTGCAAAAAGGCCAATACAAAGGCAACCGCCTGCAACTGATGCCCAACCAGCAAGCGTCCCTGTGGACCGACTACACCTGGCACGCCGGCGTGCTCGACGGTTTCGGCATTGGTGCGGGCGCCCGCTACACCGGCAACACCTATGGCGACCAGGGCAACACCTGGCTGGGCAAGGCCAACGCCTACACCGTGTTCGATGCCTCCGTGCATTACGACCTCGGCCGCCTGGACAACAGCCTCAAAGGTGCGTCGCTGAAACTGAATGCCACCAACCTGTTCGACAAGGACTACATTTCCACCTGTGACGGTTCCTACTGCTACTACGGCGACCAACGCAGCGTCGTCGCCAGCGCCACCTACCAGTGGTAATCGGCTGAGTTAACAACCAGGCCGCCCCGTGGGCGGCTTCGGTGTGTCTGAAGGCTAGAAAATGAAAAGCAAAACCATCCGCCGCTGGTCCTTCATCCACACCTGGACCAGCCTCGTCTGCACCGTGTTCCTGCTGCTGCTCGCCCTCACCGGCCTGCCGTTGATCTTCCACCACGAGATCGACCACCTGCTGGGCAACGAACCCGAACTGGCACACATGCCGGCGGACACCCCACAGCTGAACCTCGAACAACTGGTGGCCAAAGCCCAGGCCCATCGCCCCGGCGAAGCCATGCAATACCTGGCCTGGGACGAGGACGACAAGAACGGCGTGATCGCGATCATGGCCGCCACCGCCGGTACCGAACCCAATGCCTCCCACACCTTCATGCTCGACGCCCGCACCGGCGAAGCCGTGGAAACCCCTTCGGCCAACGGCGGGCTGACACTGTTCCTGCTGCGCCTGCACGTCGACATGTTCGCCGGGCTGCCGGGCAAGTTGCTCCTGGCGTTCATGGGCATTCTGTTTGTGTTGGCGATCATCTCCGGCACGGTGCTGTATTTACCGTTCATGCGCCGGCTCAAGTTCGCCACCGTGCGTCAGGACAAATCCACGCGCCTGCGCTGGCTCGACCTGCACAACCTGATCGGCGTGGTCACCCTGACGTGGGCCTTGGTGGTGGGCGTGACCGGCGTAATCAGCGCCTGCGCCGACCTGATCATCGCCGCCTGGCGCACCGACAGCCTCAGCGCCATGATCGAACCCTACAAAGACGCCCCGCCGCTGACCTTGCGCGCGCCCGCCACCGACCTGCTGACGATTGCCGCCAAGGCCGCGCCGGGCATGGAGCCGGACTTTATTGCGTTCCCCGGCACGCGCTTTTCCAGCGAGCATCACTACGCAGTGTTCATGAAAGGCAGCACCCACCTGACCTCGCACCTGCTGACGCCGGTGTTGATCGACGCGAGCAACCTGCACGTCACCGCCATCGCTGAGCGGCCGTGGTACATGGACGCGATGGGCATGTCCCAGCCGCTGCACTTTGGTGACTACGGCGGCATGCCGATGAAGATCCTCTGGGCGGTGCTGGACGTGCTGACCATTATCGTCCTGGGCAGTGGCGTGTACCTGTGGCGGGTGCGGCGCAAGGCGGCCAAGCCATGAAGCCGCGCCAGTCGAGTTTCTGGAAGGTGTTTGGCATTCCGCTGGCCATCGGGCTGCTGAGTGCTGCCGGGTTGTTTGCGGCGCTGCTGGGGGACGGGCTGTGGGATTCGTTGAGCTGGGTCGGGCTGGGCATTCCGGCGGCAATAGGAGTATGGGCACTTTTGTAGGAGCGTGCTTGCTCGCGAAAAACCTCAGAACACCGCGTTAAACCAGACGCGCTGCGTTATCGTTGACGCCTTTCGCGAGCAAGCTCGCTCCTACAGAGGAATGCCCATGTCCGCCCCCAGCATGACGTTGTTCCACAACCCTGCCTCGCCGTTTGTTCGCAAGGTACGGGTGCTGTTGCACGAGACCGGCCAACTGGACCGGGTGACCTTGCAGGCCTGCGTGCCGACGCCGGTGAAGCCGGATGCCGATGTGATCCGGGACAACCCGCTGGGCAAAATCCCCGCCCTGCGCCTGGCCGATGGTAATACGCTGCATGACAGCCGGGTGATCCTCGATTACCTCGACTACCAACATTGCGGCACACCGCTGATCCCTCGTGACGGCCCGGCCCGCTGGCGGCGCCTGACCCTGGCCTCGACCGCAGACGGGATCATGGATGCCGCCGTGCTGGTGCGTTATGAAACCGCCATGCGCCCCGAGGAAAAACATTGGGACCTGTGGCTGGAAGGGCAGCGCGACAAGATCCGCCGCGCCCTCGACATGCTGGAACAGGACGCCATCGCTGAGCTGACCGGGCCGTTTGATGTGGCGGCGATCAGCGTGGCGTGCGCGCTGGCTTACCTGGACTTCCGCCACCCGGACATGCAGTGGCGGTCGAGCCATCCGAAGCTCGCGGCGTGGTATGCCGAGGTGAGTCAGCGGCCTTCGATGCTCCAGACCCAGCCACCTGTCTGACCACGATTCAATGGTTGCACAAAGGCTCTTGTGGTGAGGGGGCTTGTCCCCCGTTGGGCGGCGAAGCAGCCCCTAAACCTGCTAACCCGGTTTGTCTGAAGATACGCTGTGACTGCACTGGGGCCGCTGCGCGGCCCAACGGGGGACAAGCCCCCTCGC
Source organism: Pseudomonas sp. K2I15 (assembly GCF_002204795.1). Classification (GTDB taxonomy): domain Bacteria; phylum Pseudomonadota; class Gammaproteobacteria; order Pseudomonadales; family Pseudomonadaceae; genus Aquipseudomonas. The sequence continues at coordinate 39,503 of NZ_NIXO01000009.1, read as the reverse complement.
CACATTGATAGCGCCCGGCACTGGAAATAGTGAGTTGATCTGCATCACCAACTTTGTCCGCGCCTGCTGATCCTCCCGCAACCCCAACGACCGGCTCATCGCTTGCCCACCCCATACCAATCCAGCTTGCGGGTCAGCACCATCACCGTGCCCAGCAACCCGAACAGCAACAGCGAGCCCATCAACAACGCGTAATCCTCGGCACTCAACAGCCCGTACAACAAGCCATACAACGCCGCCAACCCCGCCGAAAACCCCAGGCCATGGACGACACTGCGCAGCACATGGCAAACGTAAAACCCAATCAGCAACACACAGGCAGCCGCCGATATCAGGTACGCCGGGCCAAACCCGATGTGCTCCGACAACGACAACAGCAGCAGGTAGAAAAACGCCAGGGCAACTCCCACCAACGCGTACTGGATCGGGTGCACCGCCAGGCTCTTGAGCACCTCGAACAGGAAGAAACCGGCAAACGTCAGGGCGATAAACAGCAGCGCATATTTGATCGCCCGATCGCTCTTGAGGTACTGGTCCACCGGGTCGATAAAGCTCACACCAAAGCTGCGACCGTTGAAGTCGTCACACACCTGGTCCCACGAGCAGCCGCGCAGGGTTTCTTCCAGGTTGGTGGAGAAGAACGTGGTCTGCCAGTTGGCGGTAAAGCCTTGGGCGGTGACCTCACGCTGGGCCGGCAGGAAGTTGCCGATAAAGCTCGGGTGCGGCCAATTGGACGCCAGCTTGACCTGGCTGGTCTTACCCACCGGCACCACTTGCAGCTGCTCGGTGCCTTGCAAGCGCAGGTCAAAAGCGAAGTCCAGCGGCGCCGGCTTCTTATTGTCCTGCTCGGGCAGCATCACGTGTACGCCTTCCCCCAGCCACGCCACTTGAGTGCCCGGCGAAAACTCCAGTTGCTGGCTGCCCAGCTCCAGCTTCAACCCATTTTCGATGCCGCGAATGTCACTGATACCCACCGCCAGATACGCCGGGTCAAAGCGGTAATCGGCAAAGTTCTCCTTGATACCCAATTGCTCCGGCAACACAAACCGCCCGCTGATACGGCTGTCGGCATGGAACAGCCGCGCCTGGTAAATGCCCCGGGAACGCACTTCGGTTTGCACCTGGCCGTCGAGGGCAAATTGCTCCGGCAGGAAATACAGACGACCGCGCACCTCGCGGGTTTCTTCGTAGCGTTTGTTAAGCTTTTCATTGAGCTTCCACTCCCGGACGGTCTTGCGATAAGGCACCACCAGCACCGGGCCACTGAGGCGCTGGCTGTAGCTGGAACTGCGGGCGATATCCTGCAAGACGTCGTCGCGCAGCTGCTGACGGTCGGTAATCACTCCGTGGATCATCAGCAACGGAATCAACAACAGCACGATCAGCAGCGCGATGGCGCCCAGTTTGAAAAGCAGATTGCGGTTCATGAAGCTCTCCCTGTTTTGATGGGGGAGAGTCTGGCAAGGGCTTAAGGGGGGTTTATGAAGGGAATGTGGAGACTGTGTGGAGATGCAGTTTTACCAGCACGCCGCCGGGCACGTTGCCGATCCGCAATGAGCCGCCGTGCAGTTTCATCACTTCCTCGACAAAATTGAGCCCAAGGCCGGTGCTCTTGCGCCCGCTGGCCGGGCGCGGCAGCGAATAGAAGCGCTCGCTGAGGCGCGGCAAGGCGTATTCGGGGATGGGTTCGGCCTGGTTGAACAGCGCAAATTCGATGCCGTCATTCACGTCCCGGGCGCTGAACCGCAATGTGCCACCGGGCGGGGTGAAATCCAGGGCGTTTTCCAACAGATTGCCCAGCGCCTGACGCAGCAGGAATGGCTCACCGTACACCTGCACATCCGCCGCAATCGCCTGCTCGACCTGCAACCCGGCGCCTTCGATACGCGCACATTGAGCCTTGAGCACTTCATCCACCAGCGCTGCCAACGACAGGCTGGCCTGGTCTTCCAGGCCTTGGCGCTGCTCCACCTGAGCCAGGTTCAGCAGGCGCTCGATCAACTGTTGCAAGCGCGCACTTTCACTGTCGATATTGCCCACGAATCGCTGCTGCTGATCACGGGACATGTCGCCCTGCAACAGCTCCGCCGCGCCGCGAATCGCCGCCAATGGGCTTTTCAATTCGTGGGTCAGGGTGTGCACATAACGCTCGACGTACGCCTTGCCTTCCAGCTGCGTGCGCATGTGTTCCACGGCGGTGGACAGTTGCTCCAGCTCGCCGCCGCGATAGTGCGGCAACTCGGCGCGCCGGCCTTCGCTGACCGCCTGGGCATACGCCGTCAGCCGGCGCAACGCGACACTCAACCACCACGACAACAGCGCGCCAAACAGCAGGCCCAGGCCTACCAGCCCGGCGCCGTACCACAGCAGCCGGTCTTCAGTGCGATCCACATAGGGTTGCAGCGAACTGTTGGGCTTGGCCACGGTGACCACGCCGATGATCTGCCCGTTATCGCGGATCGGCGCGCCGACGTGCATCACCGACGAGGCCGGGTCGTCCAGTTCGCTGCGGGTCGAGCGCGCGCCGTATTCGCCGCGCAGAGTGAGGTACACGTCGTTCCATTTCGAGTAGTCCTCGCCCACTGCCTCGCCGGTGGAGTCCAGCAGCACGATGCCCTTGGCGTCGGTGACGTAGATGCGGTGGTTCACCTGATTTTTCGGCAGGCCCCAGATGTTCGCGCCGGGCTGACGTTCGCCGTAAGCCTTGAGCAGTTCCGGCCAATGGCTCTGGCCGAGGGTGCCGTTCTTCACATCGTCACGCAGGATTTCCGCCAGCAGGTTGGCGGTGTCCACCAGGGTTTCTTCGGTGGACTGGCGCACGCCGGGGCGGATTTCCTTCATCACGGTGCTGAGCACAAAGTAGCCGGTCAGGCCGATAAACAGCGCATACACCAGGAAGAACCGAATCCCCAGGCGCATCAGCTATTGCCCGGGCTGTAGCTGTAGCCGAGGCCGCGATGAGTCTGGATCGGCTCGGCGTCGGGCGCCACCGCGCGCAATTTGCTGCGCACGCTTTTGATATGGCTGTCGATATTGCGCTCGTAGCCTGCGTCGGCAGCCACGCCCACGGCGTCCAACAGTTGTTCGCGGCTGAACACCCGCTCGGGTTGCTCCAGCAGGCAGTTCAGCAAACGGAATTCATGGCGTGTCAGGCTCAGCGGCTGGCCACGGTAGCCAATCTGCACCCGCTCGTGGTCCACCTGAAACACTGTCGGCACCGCCGTCGGGCCCACACGCTTGAGAATCGCCCGTACCCGCGCCGCCACTTCACGCGGGCTGAACGGCTTGACCACATAGTCGTCAGCGCCGATCTCCAGGCCCACCACACGGTCAATCTCGCCATCCCGGGCGCTGAGGAACATCACCGGCACTTCGCTGAAGCGGCGCAATTGCTTGCAGGTTTCAAAGCCGGTGATGTCCGGCAGGCCGATGTCGAGGATGATCAGGTCCGCCGGGGTTTGCCGCTGATGGGCCAGCGCCGCCTGGCCGAGGCTTAGCCAGGTGGTGGTGAAGCCCTCGCCTTGCAGGGCGAAAATCAGCGTGTCGGCGATGGCCGCTTCGTCTTCGACAATCAGGATATGCGGCATGGTCTCAATCAGCAGTCCGGTTTGTCCGCAGTGTAACGGCGAGCCGGGTTCACCGCAGCGCCGAATTCACGCAGGGCCTTGGCGCCGATCAGCAGCGGGTAGTTGAAGCTGCTGCGGTCGGTGAGGTTGACCTCCACGGTGCGCTTGACGTTGCCCAGGCACATTTCCAGGTCGATCACCGGGCGCTTGGCCACGGTGGCTTCGTCCTTGTCGTCATCTTCGTCAGAGCGGCTTTTGATTTTGCTGATGCGCGAGACTTTGTGCTCGTAGACCTTGTTGGTCGCGTCCTTGCCGCCGACACGGAAGCGCACCCAGTCGTCGCCATCACGGGTGAAGGTCTCAATGTCCCGGGCCGACAGCGAGGCGGTCAGCGCGCCGGTGTCCATCTTGGCCTTGAAGGTTTCGCCGATTTCCGGCAGTTGAATGTATTCGTAGCGACCGTAAAGGGTCGGCTCGGCGGCCATGACAGGCAAGGCCACGAGGGTTAGCAGGGCAAGGATGGATTTCACGTAGGAGGTTTCCTTGAAATAGGTGGGCCAATTCTAGACTGCAAAATCGCCGCTTAGTTAGATCACAAAGCATACCCAGCCCGCTGTGAAACATTCGTCAGCGTATTTGCGATTTGGCCTCTAGACCCCAAGCTGCTTATCATGGCGGGCCAAAATGATTCCAAGAGTTACTTATGCGCCGCCTGCTCACCGGCTGTTTTGTCACATTGCTGTTATTGCTTAACACCCTGGTGCTGTTCGGGCCATTGATGGTGTTTGCCCTGCTCAAGCTGGTGGCCCCCGGTCGCGTTCGCGACTACGCCTCCTGGGCGGTCATGTGGATCGCTGAAACCTGGGCCGAGATCGACAAGCTGATCTTCGCCCTGTGCATCCCCACCCAATGGGACATTCGCGGCGGTGGCAACCTGCGGGGCGACACGTCCTACCTGGTGATCAGCAACCACCAATCCTGGGTCGACATCCCGGCGCTGATCCAGACCCTCAACCGGCGCACGCCGTTCTTCAAGTTCTTCCTGAAAAAGGAGCTGATCTGGGTACCGTTCCTGGGCCTGGCCTGGTGGGCGCTGGATTACCCGTTCATGAAGCGCTACACCAAGGCGTTCCTGGCCAAGCACCCCGAGCTTGCGGGCCAGGACCTGAAAATCACCCAAGAGGCCTGCGAACTGTTCAAGCGCCAGCCAGTCACGGTGGTCAATTATCTGGAAGGCACGCGGTTCACTCAGGCAAAGCGCAAACAGCAGGATTCACCCTTCGAGCGCCTGCTGAAACCCAAGGCGGGCGGCGTGGCGTTCGTGCTGGCGGCTTTGGGCGAACAGTTGGATGCCGTGCTCGACGTCACCGTGGTTTATCCACAGCAGAACATTCCCGGCTTCTGGGACTTGATCAGCGGCGCGGTGCCGAAGGTGATCGTAGATATCCGCAGCCGAGAGCTGGACCCGGCGTTGTGGCAGGGGGATTACGAGAACGATCCGGCGTTTCGCCAGACCGTCCAGAACTGGGTCAACCAGCTCTGGATGGAGAAGGATGCGCGCATCGCCAAACTGCGCGCAGAACGCCCTTAGCTGCCGGCGCCCCAGATGCCGCCCAGCTTGCCCAGCACCGAGCTATTGGCGCCCTGGCCGCCCAGGTATTGCAGGATCACCGGGGCAAACTTGCCGACCATGCTGTCATCCATGCCCAGCGCGCTGAACGCGGTGTTCAGGTCGCTGGTGTTCTTCACATTGCCCAATACGCCGTCCAGGCCCGAGGTCTTGCTGCCGCCGCTCTGGCCGAGCATGCCGCTCAGCGCGCCGAGGCTGCCCAGGGAGTTGCTGCCGGAGAGCTTGTCCAGGCCCGGAACACTCTGGGTCAGTTGCGAGTAATCACCGCCGCCCAATTTATTCTTGGCCAGGCCCAGCATCGCGCCGGTGCCACCGACGGCCTGCTCAGGGGTCACGTTCAATTGCGAGGTCAGGGCACCCAGCAGACCAGCGGTCTGTGAGGTGGGTGCAGCCGCTGCTGCCTTGTCGCCACCTTGTGCGCCGGAAACGGCGTTGGCCACGTCGCCGAGGCTGAAACCTGCCGCAAACACCGGGCTGGCCGCCACGGTCAGCAGGCAGGACAGGGCAAAACCGCGTGAAATCTTCATCAAGACAACCTCTGAAAGTAAGCGCTAAAAGCAGGGCTTTGACTGGGTACGCCGAAGGATTGTTCCCTCCCTACAGATTAGTTCAGAAAACCACTGCATCCGAATCGCCTTGCGCTACGTATATCCACCACGAGCCGCACGGAGGTAGATGGAATGAATGCCCAAGCTGGACTAACCTCTGCCTGCTCTCTTTACCGTGCGCCGTCCCATCGCCCTGTTACAAGTGCCTGGAGAAGCCCCATTTCGACCCACGATGCAGATCAGCTACGGCAATTGCTGGCCCAATGTTCCCTGGGTAACCGCCCGGCGTTCGAAACGCTCTATCGCAGCGTTTCCCCGCGCTTGCACGGTGTTGCCCTGCGTTTCATGGGGCGCCAGGACCTGGCCGAAGAGGTGCTGCAGGAAAGCTTCGTGCGCATCTGGTTCAACGCCTCGCGCTATGAAGCCCACCTGTCGGCGCCAATGACCTGGATGATCAATATCACCCGCAACCTGGCGATCGACCAATTGCGCAAACACCGCGAGCAACCCCTGAGCGAAGGCCAAGAGGACGCCATGGCCGACGAAAGCCCCAGCGCCCATGAACGGCTCGACAGCGAGCGTGAAGCCCACGCCCTGAACCGCTGCCTGGACAGCCTTGAAGGCATGCAGCGCCAATCGATCACCGTGGCTTACTTCCAGGGCCTGTCGTGCTCGGAGTTGGCCGACCACTTGGCCGCGCCCCTGGGCTCGGTCAAATCCTGGATTCGCCGCGGCATGGAGCGTTTGCGCAGGTGCCTTGAATCATGAACTACCAGACCACGTCCCTGCGCCGCGCCCTCGCGGCTGATTACGCCATTGGGCTGATGCCGGCCACCGCTCGTCGACGCTTTGAAGCGCTGCTGCTGGACGATGCAGCCCTGCGGGTCGAATTGGGCCATTGGCAGGATGCCCTCGCCAGCCTGACCGGGCCGTTGCCCGAGCGGCCGGTGCCGGATCATGTGTGGGAAGGGATCAAGGCGCGCATTGAACCGCAAGTGCTGCATATGCCGGCGAAGAGGCCGTTCTGGAAGAACCTGCGGTTGCTGGCGGCAGCGTGCGGGGTGGTGATCGCGGTGTTGGTGGGTGTGTTGTACCAGCGCGATCTTGGGGTGGAATACAACGCTACGCTGGTGGCGGCGGACCAGCAGCCAGCGTTGAAGATCCAGGCGTATGCGGATCATCTGCAGGTTGAACCGCTGACGCTGGCGGCTGTGGAGCAGGCGCGGGACCTGGAGCTGTGGGCGATTGCGCCGGGGGGCAAGCCGATTTCTCTGGGGTTGGTGCCGGTGTCGGGTAAAGGCCGGATTCAGTTGAGCAAGGAACAGCAGGCGCTGCTCAAGGCACCGTTGACGCTGGCGGTGAGTCTTGAGCCGCACGGTGGTTCGCCGACCGGGCAACCGACGGGGCCGGTGCTGTATCAAGGCCAATTGGCCTCACTCTAACCCCTGTAGGAGCGAGCTCGCTCGCGAAGGTCGTCAACGATAACGCGGGAAACCTGAAAGCCCACGGCGCCCTCAGGTTTTTCGCGAGCAAGCTCGCTCCTACAGTTGATCGTCGTTGGGTTCAAAATGTGTTCGGTGTTGCGCCTTGCATCGGCCAAACAAGGAAGCTTATAGTCCGGCGGTCGTCCACATGGCGATACGGGTTTGGCGACTCGATTGAAATAATGCATGCAAAAGCACCTGTTTCTTTGCAGGCTTTTTTGCACCCGCAAAGCTGCGCTTTATGGCGGCTGTGCGCGGGAGACCTTCGGGTCTGCCGGCTTTGCTTCATTTCACCGGTTCGCCAACCTGCGTACAGCTGCCACCCATTCGTTTGGCGACGTGTGAGTGGTAGCCCCATTTACTGAAATGAGGTTGCACATATGAACCGATACATGCCCCTAACCGGCCACGACTGCACCGTCCCGTCCCTGCTCATCGACACTCAAACCCCGCTGGACGTGCTCCACGACGCTGCCGCCTACCGCATCCGCGCGGTGACGCAAGTCCTGGAAAATCTCGCGTTTCGCGACACCCTGATCACCGACACCATCGTCCTCAAGGACTTCGCCCTGCTCTGCGCCATTCCGCTGCGTGACGGTTGCGATTTGATGGATGTGATCGGCCGACGTTTGCAGGTGTAGGCATACACCTACACTTAAGTAGTCCATTTCCGAAACGCTGAAAACGTCCCTGCACGCGTCTTACTCCGCTTGTAGCGCCTTCTTATAGTCGTGCGCCTCAGTCACTGGAGGTGTACGTAATGCAGGGACCCTACGCATTTATCAATGATCGATCACAGCCTTATCCGCTGCTCAAACAACGCCTGTCGCTTAATCCCCATACGCAAACAAAGTTCGACACCCTCAACCAACATATTCGCAATACCGTGGTATTGCCCGGGCAACTGGTGATCATCGGCGACAGCCAGACAGCTTCTTGTACCCCCGAAGAAGCACGGTTGATGAGTTCGGCAGAGAACGTGAAACATGCCCTGTTGGCACACTCTGCAACTGATCAGTTCCTGATCAAAAATTACGACCAGTTGCAGGCAATCATGGCCCACGCTTCCATCGGTGTCGGGAGCGCCACCAGCGCGTGGAGTAAACACCTGGACGGAATCGAAAAGACCCTCCAGGAAATCGAAGGTCTTCATAAGCAGTACTTGAGCAAAGGGACCATGGCCGCAAGGGATGAGTTCGTGGTTAAACGAAGAACCTTATTCACCCGACTCGAGAGTCAACTGCGCGGCATGGCCCGCTTCGGAAGCGGGCTGAGAAGTGAAGGTTCCATCAAGAAAATGTTGGGTATCTCCAGTAAAAGCTATTGGCATCATGGAGAAATTCGCGGGTATGAGGAAACGGTCAAGCGCGTAGCCAAGGCTTCGCAGATATTGAAAAAGGGGACTTATATTGGTATCGCGCTGGATGTTGGGGCGACAGCACTGGAGATAACGGAGGCGTGCTCCACGGGCCGCGAGCAAGCGTGTACGCAAGCGAAGTATGTTGAAGGTGGGAAGTTGGTGATTGGAGTGGGTGGAGCATCTGCGGGCGGGACACTTGGAGCCGTTGGCGGTATCGGCGCCTGTGCGATTGTTTTTGGTATTCCTACGGCTGGCGCCGGTGCTTTGGCATGCGCCATCATCGGTGGTGCAGCAGGTGGACTCGCCTTGGGCACGCTTGGAAGCAATGCTGGAGAATGGGTGGGTAAAGTTCTCTATCAGGCAGTGGAGGATTGAATGTACTTGGAATACTTTGCGGTGGGCTCATGCATCCTCCTGCTACTCAGCTTCCCGATCGTCTTTTCTGCCATGTACAAAAAGCTCGATGCCGCTGAGCGCTATATGCAATACAGCACCTTTATAGTCGGATGCAGGCACACGTTTCGTCATACCCACTTTGAAGGAAGGCCGCAACGTGTATTCGCTATGGCAACCGTTATTCTCATTCCGAAAATAATTCAACGCCGGGGTATGGTACTGGTTGAGGACGTTGAACAAATACCACGGCACCTCAAGTATTGGATGGTCATACCAACACTCGTTACCTGTCTCTCGCTTATAGGTATCACCATCACCGGATTTCTTATAGAAGACTGAAATTTTATATAAAAAGGGCGACCCTTGGGTCGCCCTTATCTATCGCCTACGCCGCGCTGAACAACTTATGCGGATCAATCACAAACTTCTTCGGCACACCCGCATCGAACTCGCCATAACCACGCGGTGCGTCATCCAGGCTGATGACTTCCACGCCCACAATGTCGGCAATCTTGATGCGGTCCCACATGATCGCCTGCATCAACTGGCGGTTGTACTTCATCACCGGCGTTTGCCCGGTGTGGAAGCTGTGGGATTTGGCCCAACCCAGACCAAAACGAATGCTCAGGCTGCCCATTTTCGCGGCAGCGTCCACAGCACCCGGATCTTCAGTCACATACAGGCCCGGGATACCGATTTTGCCGGCCACCCGCACTACGCCCATCAATGAGTTGAGCACGGTCGCCGGGGCTTCGTGCTTGACGCCGTCATGCCCGTGGCCGCGCGCTTCAAAGCCCACCGCATCCACCGCGCAATCCACTTCTGGCTCGCCCAGCAACGCAGCGATCTGCTCATGCAGCGGCGTGTCTTTGGACAGGTCGGCAATTTCAAAACCCTGGGCCTTGGCATGGGCCAGGCGGATCGGGTTCACGTCACCGATGATCACCACCGCCGCGCCCAGCAGGCGAGCCGAAGCGGCAGCAGCCAGGCCGACAGGGCCGGCACCGGCCACGTAGACCGTGCTGCCCGGGCCAACACCGGCCGTCACGGCGCCGTGATAACCGGTAGGCAGGATGTCGGAGAGGCACGTCAGGTCACGGATTTTCTCCATGGCGCGGTCGCGGTCCGGCAGCTTCAGCAGGTTGAAGTCGGCGTACGGCACCAGCGCGTATTCGGCCTGGCCGCCGGTCCAGTCGCCCATATCGACGTAACCGTAGGCACCGCCCGGGCGGGCCGGGTTGACGCTCAGGCACACGCCGGTGTGCATTTCCTTGCAGGAGCGGCAGCGGCCGCACGCCACGTTGAAGGGTACGGACACCAGGTCGCCGATTTTCAGGTTCTCGACGTCGCTGCCCTTCTCGATCACTTCGCCGGTGATTTCATGCCCCAGTACCAGGCCGGTCTGGGCGGTGGTACGGCCGCGCACCATGTGTTGGTCGGAGCCGCAGATGTTGGTGGAGACCACGCGCAGGATGACGCCGTGCTCAATCTTCCTGCCACGGGGGTCCTGCATTTTGGGATAGTCGATTTTCTGTACTTCGACCTTGCCATTGCCGAGATACACGACACCACGATTACCAGACATGCTTTCACCTCGCTGTTGTTTTTAGGGAACCGCGTTGCCCAGACAGGCAGCGCGTTAAAGTGCTCGGGTACAGATGCTGTTTTTGCGTTGTTGGTGATGGCCCTTTCGCGAGCAAGCCCGCTCCCACATTCGACCGGGTTCCACCTATGGAATGCGGTCGAATGTGGGAGCGGGCTTGCTCGCGAAGGCGTCCATCAGAGCACCACCGTGCGATTGGCGTTCAAGAACACCCGCCGCTCAATGTGATACCCCACGGCCCGGGCCAACGTCAGGCCTTCGATATCCCGTCCCTTGGCGATCAAATCTTCCGGGTAGTGACTGTGGTCCACCACCTCCACGCCCTGGGCGATGATCGGACCTTCGTCCAGGTCGTTGTTGATGTAGTGCGCAGTGGCGCCCACCAGTTTCACGCCCTTGTTGTACGCCTGGTGATACGGCTTGGCGCCTTTAAAACCGGGCAACAGGGAATGGTGGATGTTGATGGCTTTACCGTCGAGCTTGCGGCACAGCTCCGGCGACAGCACTTGCATATAGCGCGCAAGGATCACCAGCTCAGCGCCCGACTCTTCGATCACCTGCCACACCTGGCGCTCCTGCGACGGTTTGTCGTTGGGGTCCAGGGGGAAGTGGTAGTAGGGAATCTGGTGCCAGTCGGCCAGGGGCTTGAGGTCGGGGTGGTTGGAGACCACGGCGACCACGTCCATCGACAGTTGGCCGATGCGCTGGCGGTAGAGCAAGTCGTTGAGGCAGTGATCGGCCTTGGAGACCATGATCACCACTTTCGGCCGGTAATTCGGCGCGGTCAGTTCGAAGATCATGCCGAAGGCCTCGCCGCGAGTGGCCAGGCCATCGCGGAAGGCTTGTTCGTCGAAACCGTCGGGCTGGCGGAACTCCACGCGGATGAAGAACCGGCCCGAGAGCCGGTCATCAAAGGAGTGGTGTTCCGTGACGTAGCAGCCCTGCTCGAACAGATAGCGGGTCACCGCGTCCACCGTGCCGAGCACGCTGGGGCAGTCGGCAGTCAAAATCCATGTGTCGGGTACGCGGCTCATATTGGAATCCTCAGGCCTTTGTGGCGAGGGGGCTTGTCCCCCGTTGGGCTGCGAAGCAGCCCCAAAACCTGCCGTTCGGTTATTTCAGAAAAAATGCGCTGACCTTATTGGGACCGCTGCGCGCTCCAACGGGGGACAAGCCCCCTCGCCACAACAGCCCGCTCATCACAAAAGGTATGCACTCACTCGATCAGGCTTCCACGCTCAACCCATACTCAGCCGCCGCATCCTGCAACCACAGCCACCAGTAATCCGAGAAGCTGCGACGAATCACCAGCTCCCAGGTGTCTTGCGCGGTATGGCGAATCACCAATTGCGATTTGGCGAACACCGTGCCCACGGCCTTGCCCACCGGGAAGCTGTCGGGGTGCACGTCGTAGCTGGTGGACTTCATCAGCACATCCCGCACGTTCGGGCCGCTGAGTTCGAGAATCTGCTGGCCGCCGCTGACGTTGACGATCTGGATATGCAAATCACCCAGCGCCTCGCGCAAGCTTTTCTCGGCGGCGAATTCTTCACCGCTCGGCACCACCAGCAGCCACTCATCCGGGCCGAGCCATTGCAGGCTGGTTTCACCCTTGAAGATGACGGCCAGGGCGCCGGGCAATTCGATGCCAAGGGCCTTGTGCACGCCAGCGGCGAAGGCTGCGTCATGACCATCACCACGGATGGTCAGATGGCCCAGCAGTTTCTTTTCGCGCACGGTCACACCGGCGTTCTTGCGGCCCTTGCCCGCAAGGCTCGCGAGGTCGGCATGGTGCAGCGACGACTCGGCCTTGGCTCCGGAGGTAGGGCGTTGTTGGTAAACATTGGCTGCTGTCATAAAGCACCTGTTTGAATGATCGTTCCCACGCTCTGCGTGGGAATGCCGCCATGGACGCTCTGCGTCCGCTCTTGGGACGCGGAGCGTCCCGGGATGCATTCCCACGCAGAGCGTGGGAATGCTCAGGTATCAGATGTTCTGACGATCGCCTTTAGGGTCAAAGAACACCGAAGACACAATCTCCGCCTCGATCACGCTGCCATCCGCCAGCGGTGCAAACACCCGCTCGCCGATGCGCTTCAAGCCGCCCTTCACCACGCCCATGGCAAACGAATAGCCGAGGGAGTTGTGGGCATAACTTGAGGTGACGTGGCCGACCATCTTCATCGGGATCGTCTGCTTGGTGTCGAACACCAACTGCGCGCCTTCCGGCAGCCACACGTTCGGGTCAATCGGCTTCAAACCCACCAGTTGCTTGCGGTCTTCACGCACGCAATCTTCGCGATTCATCCCGCGCCAGCCGAGCCACGAGAACGGTTTGGTGCGGCCTACGCACCAGCCCATGTTCAGGTCGTCGGGGGTCATCGAGCCGTCGGTATCCTGGCCAACAATGATGAAACCCTTCTCGGCCCGCAGCACGTGCATGGTCTCGGTGCCGTACGGGGTCAGGTTGTATTGCTTGCCGGCTTCGACGATTTTCTCGAGCACGCCCATGGCGTAGTCGGCCTGCACGTTGACCTCAAACGACAGCTCACCGGTAAACGAAATCCGGAACACCCGCGCCGGCACGCCGCCCACCAAGCCTTCTTTCCAGGTCATGAACGGGAAGCCGTCCTTGTCCAGGTCAATGTCGGTGACTTCGCTCAGCAGCTTGCGGCTGTTAGGGCCGGACAAGGTCATGGTCGCCCAATGGTCGGTGACCGAGGTGAAGTACACCTTGAGGTCTGGCCATTCGGTCTGTTGGTAGATTTCCAGCCACTGGAGTACGCGCGCTGCGCCGCCGGTGGTGGTGGTCATCAGGAAGTGGTTGTCGGCGAGGCAGGCGGTTACGCCGTCGTCGAAGACCATGCCGTCTTCCTTGCACATCAGGCCGTAGCGGGCCTTGCCCACATCGAGCTTGGTCCAGGCGTTGCTGTAGATGCGGTTGAGGAACTCGCGGGCATCCGGGCCTTGAATGTCGATCTTGCCGAGGGTGGACGCATCCAGCAGGCCGACGCTGTCGCGCACGGCCAGGCATTCGCGTTTCACCGCGGCGTGCAGGTCTTCACCGTTACGCGGGAAGTACCACGGGCGCTTCCACTGGCCGACGTCTTCAAACTCGGCGCCGTTTTTCACGTGCCAGGCTTGCAGCGCGGTGTAGCGTACCGGCTCGAAGATGTGCCCACAGTGGCGGCCCGCTACCGCGCCGAAAGTCACTGGCGTGTAGTTGGGACGGAACATGGTGGTGCCCATCTGCGGGATGGTCACGTTCAGCGAACGGGCCGCGATGGCCAGGCCGTTGACGTTGCCGAGCTTGCCCTGGTCGGTGCCGAAGCCCAGCGCGGTGTAGCGTTTGACGTGCTCCACCGACTCGAAACCTTCGCGGGTGGCGAGTTCGATGGCGGCAGCGGTGACGTCGTTTTGCAGGTCGACAAATTGCTTGGGCGCCCGTGCAGTGGCTTTTTCGTGAGGCACCTGGAACAGCGCCAGGGTCGGTTCTTCAAGACGGCTCAAGGCTTTTGGCAGCGTACCTTCCACCGGCGCAAACCCGGCTTCGCTGGCGGCGCGCACGCCACCTTCAAAACCGTCGGCCAGGGAATCACCCAGGCCGTAGACGCCATTGATACCGCCGACACACACGCGCTTTTGCGGTGCTTCGCCCGGTACAAAACCGAGGATGTCTTCACGCCAGATCGGCTTGCCGCCCAGGTGCGAGGCCAGGTGAACCACCGGGCTGTAGCCGCCGGAGCTGGCGACAAGGTCGCACTCCAGCCATTCGCCGGGGCTGGTGACTTTGTGGGCTTTGACGTCAATGGCGGCAACGCGGGCGCCAGTGACGTGCTTGCTGCCACGGGCTTCGATCACGGCGCTGCCGGTGAGGATGCGAATGCCTTTGGCGCGGGCTTCTTCAACCAGTGCACCGCGTGGGTTGTGGCGGGCATCGGCCACAGCCACCACGGTGAGGCCTGCGTCAAACCAGTCCAGTGCAACGCGGTAGGCATGGTCGTTGTTGGTCGACAGCACCAGCTTCTTGCCCGGTGCCACGCCGTAGCGGCGCACATAAGTCGAAACCGCACCCGCCAGCATGTTGCCCGGCACGTCGTTGTTGCCGTACACCAGCGGACGCTCGCACGCACCCGTCGCCAACACGACGCGCTTGGCACGAATACGGTGGATACGCTGACGCACCTGGCCGATCGGCGCACGGTCACCGAGGTGATCGGTGAGGCGCTCGTGAATGGTCAGGAAGTTATGGTCGTGGTAACCGTTGACGGTGGCGCGAGGCAGCAGCACCACATCGTGCAGGGCCTTCAGCTCAGCGATCACGCTGGCAACCCACTCGGCCGCCGGCTTGCCGTCGAGGCTTTCACGGGAGTCCAGCAAGGAGCCGCCGAACTCTTCCTGCTCGTCCGCGATGATCACCCGGGCGCCGCTTCGCGCAGCAGCCAGGGCAGCCGACAGACCGGCAGGGCCAGCGCCCACAATCAGCACGTCGCAATGACGGTTCATGTAGTCGTAGGTGTCCGGATCGTTCTCGGTCGGCGAGCGGCCAAGACCGGCTGCCTTACGGATGTACTTCTCGTAAGTCATCCAGAACGATTGCGGGTACATGAAGGTTTTGTAGTAGAAGCCCGGCGGCATCAGCTTGCCGCCGACCTTGCCGAGAATGCCCATCATGTCGTTGTTCACGCTTGGCCAGCCGTTGGTGCTGGTGGCGACCAAACCCTGGTACAGCGCCTGTTGCGTGGCGCGCACGTTGGGTATTTGCGTGGCTTCGGTGGCGCCGATCTGCAACACCGCGTTTGGCTCCTCGCTACCGGCGGCGAAGATGCCGCGCGGGCGCGAATACTTGAAGCTGCGACCGATGATGTCGACGCCGTTGGCCAGCAGTGCAGCGGCCAGGGTGTCGCCTTCAAAGCCTTTGTAGCTCTGGCCGTTGAAGCTGAAGCTCAGGACTTTGTTGCGGTCGATCCGGCCACCGTTGGACAGGCGATTGATCTGGCTCATACCTTCTCTCCAGAAGCCTTGGCGGTGAATTGCGGCTTGGTGCCTATCTTGTAGGTTTCAAGAATTTCGTAGGTCACGGTGTCGCGGGTCGCGTTGAAATACTGGCGGCAACCGGCGGCGTGAATCCACAGTTCGTGGTGCAGCCCACGCGGGTTATCGCGGAAGAACATGTAGTCGCCCCACTGCTCGTCGGTGCAGGTATTCGGGTCCAGCGGGCGCGGGATGTGCGCTTGGCCGGAGGCGTGGAATTCCTCTTCGGAGCGCAGTTCGCCACAGTGAGGACAGAAGATATGCAACATAGGAATTTCTCCTGTTAGTGGGCGACGGCCGCGGCGCCGTGTTCGTCGATCAGCGCACCGTTGTGGAAACGGTCGATGGAGAATGGAGCGGCCAACGGGTGCATTTCACCCTTGGCGAGGCTGGCGGCAAATACGTTGCCTGAGCCGGGTGTGGCCTTGAAGCCACCGGTGCCCCAACCGCAGTTGAAGAACATGTTCGGTACCGGCGTCTTGGAGATGATCGGGCAGGCATCCGGCGTGGTGTCGACGATGCCGCCCCACTGGCGGTTCATGCGCACGCGCGACAGCACCGGGAACATCTCGACGATGGCCTGGATGGTGTGCTCGATCACCGGGTACGAGCCGCGCTGGCCGTAGCCGTTGTAGCCGTCGATACCGGCGCCGATCACCAGGTCGCCCTTGTCGGACTGGCTGATGTAACCGTGCACGGCGTTGGACATGATCACGCTGTCGATGATCGGTTTGATCGGCTCCGACACCAACGCTTGCAGCGGGTGGGATTCGATCGGCAGGCGGAAGCCCGCCAGCGAAGCCATGTGGCCGGAGTTACCGGCCGTGACCACACCAACGCGCTTGGCGCCGATAAAGCCCTTGTTGGTTTCGACGCCGATGCACACACCGTTTTCCTTACGGAAACCGATGACTTCGGTCTGCTGGATCAAGTCCACGCCCAGTGCATCCGCCGCACGGGCAAAGCCCCAGGCCACGGCATCGTGACGGGCCACGCCGCCGCGACGTTGCACGGTGGCGCCCATCACCGGGTAGCGGGTGTTTTTCGAGCAGTCGAGGTACGGGATCTCGTCGGCCACTTGTTTGGCGTTGAGCAGTTCGCCGTCCACACCGTTGAGGCGGTTGGCGCTGACGCGACGCTCGGAATCACGGATGTCTTGCAGGGTGTGGCACAGGTTGTAGACGCCACGCTGGGAGAACATCACGTTGTAGTTCAAATCCTGGGACAAACCTTCCCAGAGTTTCATCGCGTGTTCGTACAGGTGCGCCGACTCGTCCCACAGGTAGTTGGAACGCACGATAGTGGTGTTGCGCGCGGTGTTACCGCCGCCCAGCCAGCCTTTCTCGACCACGGCCACGTTGGTGATGCCGTGCTCTTTGGCCAAATAGTAAGCCGTCGCCAGACCATGCCCGCCGCCGCCGACGATGACCACGTCGTAGACCTTTTTAGGGGTCGGCGTGCGCCACATTTTCTGCCAGTTTTCGTGGTGGCTGAGTGAGTGCTTGAAGAGGCCGAAGCCCGAGTAGCGTTGCATAGTCATTACTCCAAAACCGCGCTCAGCGATAAACCGGGAAATCAGCGCACAGGGCGGCCACATGCTTGGCGACGTTGGCCTCCACATCGGCGTCGCCGAGGTTGTCGAGGATGTCGCAGATCCAGCCGGCCAGCTCCAGGCATTGGGTCACTTTGAAGCCACGTGTGGTCACCGCCGGGGTGCCGATGCGCAGGCCCGAGGTCACGAACGGCGACTGCGGGTCGTTGGGCACGGCGTTCTTGTTGACGGTGATATGGGCGCGACCGAGGGCAGCGTCCGCCTCTTTACCGGTGAGGCCCTGACGGATCAGGCTGACCAGGAACAAGTGGTTATCGGTACCGCCGGACACTACATCGTAGCCGCGTTTGATAAACACGCCGGCCATGGCCTGGGCGTTGTCGATCACTTGCTGTTGATAAACCTTGAAACCCGGCTCCTGGGCTTCCTTGAAGCACACCGCCTTACCGGCGATCACGTGCATCAGCGGGCCGCCCTGGGCGCCGGGGAATACTGCAGAGTTGAGTTTCTTTTCAATTTCTTCGTTGGACCTGGCCAGGATCAGCCCGCCACGTGGACCGCGCAGGGTCTTGTGGGTGGTGGTGGTGACCACATCGGCGTAGGGCAGCGGGTTCGGGTACAGACCGGCGGCAACCAGGCCGGCGACGTGGGCCATGTCGACGAACAGCAGCGCACCGACCTTGTCGGCGATCTGGCGAAAACGCGGGAAGTCCAGGGTCTTGGAGTAGGCGGAGAAACCGGCCACGACCATCTTCGGCTTGTGTTCCACGGCCAGGCGCTCGACCTCGTCGTAGTCGATCAGGCCGGTGGCGGTGTCGATGCCGTATTGCACCGCGTTGTAGAGTTTGCCCGAGGACGACACTTTGGCGCCGTGGGTCAGGTGGCCACCGTGGGCCAGGCTCATGCCGAGGAGGGTGTCACCGGCGTTCAGCAGCGCCAGGTACACCGCGCTGTTGGCGGACGAACCGGAGTGCGGCTGCACGTTGGCGTAATCGGCGCCGAACAGCTGCTTGGCGCGTTCGATGGCCAACACTTCAACTTTATCGACGTGCTCGCAGCCACCGTAGTAGCGCTTGCCCGGATAACCTTCGGCGTATTTGTTGGTGAGGCCGCTGCCCTGGGCTTCCATGACGCGCTTGCTGGTGTAGTTCTCTGACGCGATCAGCTCGATATGATCTTCCTGGCGCTGCTCCTCGGCATTCATGGCCGCCAGCAGTGCATCGTCATAACCCTGGATCTGGTCTTGCTTGCTGAACATCGCGTCTCTCCCAGCGGCGGCGGTGCGCCAATCGTATTGTTGGGGCCGCCGCACGACGGAGGGGCCCTTTGATGCGATGGTAGGGCTGGTGCAGATAGACCAAATGCCTACGGACGCCACGCAAAGGTGCGTTTACGACATCGGATGAACGACGCAGAACAAATGTGGGAGCGGGCTTGCTCGCGAATGCGGTGGGCCAGCCAATATAGGTGCAGCCTGACACACCGCTTTCGCGAGCAAGCCCGCTCCCACAGGGGTTAGGCGATGATCTTGCGCACGAGTAGCAGCAGTAAGAAATGCGCCGGATAGAGCGCATACGCCCAGCGACGCATGGCGGGCGGCGACACGTGCCGGGCATGTCGCAACAAGACCAATCCGGCCAGTGGCGCTATCAGGCATGTGGCCAATCCCAGCATGGCCACGAGGGTGCCGCTGTTGAGCAGAATCTGCCATTGATTGGCCGCCAGGCACACCACACCCGGCAACAAGCTGAAATACCATGGCCGACGAAACACCAACAGCATCGCCAGCGGCAGCAGCACGCCAAAGAAACCGAACATCAGATGCGCCGAAAACAACCCCGCCAAAACCAGCGCGATTAACGCCAATCCTCGATCAACAGCCGCCTTCTGCTGCCATCCCCGCGCAACCAGCAACCCAAGCGCCAGGGTCGGCAGCACGTTCAGCGTGTCGGCGTCGTCAATGAACATCCGGTACGGCACTTCACTGATCACACTGAACAGCAGCAGCCAGCCCAAATAGCGCCACTGGCCGGTAACGGGCGCATCCTTGACCCGGTGCAGGTTCGCCGCAATCGCCAGGCAAAACCACGGGAACGCCAGGCGCCCCGGCACATACAGCCCGTCCAGGCTCAAACCGACGTAGCGCAGGTGGTCCAGCACCATACTCAGCAGCGCCAGCCACTTGAGCAGATCCAGGGCGCCATCGCGGACGCGGCTTACAGGAACGCTTTCAGAACCGTGCATAATTCCCCAATGACTTTGCATTAACAGTGCGTGCGCCCGCCCGACAATCTTGGGTAAAGTGCGCACCAACATCGACCACAGGACTGGGCCATGACCGACAAGAGCCAACAATTCGCCAGCGACAACTATTCCGGTATCTGCCCGGAAGCCTGGGCCGCCATGGAACTCGCCAACCAGGGCCATCAACGCGCCTACGGCGATGATGAATGGACCCACCGCGCCGCCGACGGTTTCCGCAAACTGTTCGAAACCGACTGCGAAGTGTTCTTCGCCTTCAACGGCACCGCCGCCAACTCCCTGGCCCTGTCATCACTGTGCCAGAGCTACCATAGCGTGATTTGCTCGGAAACCGCCCACGTCGAAACCGACGAATGCGGCGCGCCGGAGTTTTTCTCCAACGGCTCCAAGCTGCTCACCGCCCGCACCGAAAACGGCAAGCTGACCCCGGAGTCGATCCGCGAGATCGCCCTCAAGCGTCAAGACATCCACTATCCAAAACCTCGCGTGGTCACCCTGACCCAGGCCACGGAAGTCGGCAGCGTGTACACCCCGGAAGAAATCCGCGCCATCAGCGTCACCTGCAAAGAGCTGGGGCTGAACCTGCACATGGACGGCGCGCGTTTCTCCAACGCCTGCGCATTCCTCGGCTGCTCGCCTGCCGACCTGACCTGGAAAGCCGGCGTCGACGTGCTGTGTTTTGGCGGCACCAAGAACGGCATGGCTGTAGGTGAAGCGATCCTGTTCTTCAACCACAAGCTGGCTGAAGACTTCGACTACCGCTGCAAGCAGGCGGGGCAGTTGGCCTCGAAGATGCGCTTCCTCTCCGCGCCGTGGGTAGGCTTGCTGGAAAACGACGCGTGGCTCAAACACGCCCTCCACGCCAACCATTGCGCGCAATTGCTCAGCAGCCTGGTGGCGGATATTCCTGGAGTGGAATTGATGTTCCCGGTGCAGGCCAACGGCGTGTTCCTGCAACTGTCGGAGCCGGCGATTGCCGCGCTGACGGCCAAGGGCTGGCGGTTCTATACCTTCATCGGTAAAGGCGGCGCGCGGTTCATGTGTGCGTGGGATACCGAGGAAGAGCGCGTCAGAGAATTAGCCGCTGATATTCGCGAAGTGATGAGCGCCTGAGGTAGGAATCAGGCCGTCGGATACTGGCGGAATGCCGAGACTGTTTTTTGATATTTCTGACAGCCATATACCCCACTTTCATTGACTAGCCTCTTGGAACCCGGAAGGAAACGGCAGACGTATCTGCCACCTTTCGGGACTAACCACCTGCCGAACAATCGGCCGGAAACGGAAATCCAGCAGAGGGTAATACCATGGAAGTTCAACGCTACGAAAACAACCTGCAAGGCGACGGCACTGTCCACACCACGGTTATCGACTGGGATGAGTTCAGAAAAACCGTGAACGTCGGTGACACGATCAGCGAGCCGACGAGGACACTGAGGGTCACCGATAAAGTCTATGAATTGACAGCATCAGGCCAGCATTTCGTCATCCATATCTACGCCCAATAACCTTTAACGCCTGAGGCTCGCGTCGAAGACTCATGACCCTCGACGCGAAGCTGAAGCCCCCATGATCGTTCCCACGCTCCGCGTGGGAACGATCACTACCCACTTAAAACTCTATACGCACGTCGCCCTTCGGCACGCTGCAGCAAGAGAGGATATAACCCTCGGCTTCGTCTTCCTCGGTGATCCCGCCGTTATGGTCCATTTCGACCTCCCCGCCGAGCTTCATCACCTTGCACGTTCCGCAGATCCCCATCCCGCAGGCTTTCGGAATCAGCAGGCCAAGCTTGGCCGCCGCCGCGTGCACCGTCTCGCCCGGTGCCACGCGAATGCTTTTGCCTGAGGCAATGAATTCCACCTGGTGCAGGTCTGCCAGGTCGATTTCCGGGGCATCCGCCGCTTGTTCGGCTTGCTCCACCGCATCCGCACGGGCTTCCGGCGGCGTCGCGCCGAAGGATTCCTCGTGGTAGCGGCTCATGTCGAAGCCAGCGGCTTCCAGCAGGCGCTTCACCGCATTCATGTACGGCGTAGGGCCACAGCAGAAGACTTCCCGCTCAAGGAAGTCCGGCACCATCAGTTCGAGCATCTTGTGGTTCAGGTAACCGCGATAACCGGCCCAAGGCTCACCCAGACCGTGCTTCTCGCAAATCAGGTGCAGGCTGAAGTTATCGATCCGCGATGCCATGTGCTCCAGCTCGCGGTGGTAGATGATGTCTTTTGGCGAGCGGGCGCTGTGGATAAATGTCATGTCGACGTTGGCGTTGGTGTCGTAATACCAGCGCGCCATGGACATGACCGGCGTAATGCCGACGCCACCGCTCAGGTACAGGACCTTCGGGTTGCTGAAGTCGATGGCGTTGAACAAACCGACCGGCCCGTGCACCGCCAGCTCCTGGCCTTCGTGCAACGTGTCGTGCAGCCAGTTGGAGACCTTGCCGCCGGGCACGCGCTTGATGGTCACCGAGAAGCTGTAAGGCACCGACGGCGAGCTGGAAATGGTGTAGGAACGCATGATCGGCTGGCCGTCGATTTCCAGCTCCAGGGTGACAAACTGCCCCGGCTTGAAAAAGAACAGGATCGGCTGGTCGGCCATAAAGCAGAAGGTGCGCACGTCCCAGGTTTCCTGGATGACTTTGACGCAACGGACGATGTGCCGACCATTGGCCCAGGTCTGGGTAGTTACCGGGTTCAGGAAGCTGTTGGACATGCTGTTCTCCGTAGCCGTGTGTCGGCCTTATGGTGGCGATTCTGCGTAACGCGCACACCGGCCATTTACCTATCTGCGACATTCACATACTTATCGCGACCAGCCCCCATACCACGGGGGTTGCGCGTCGGGAACAGAGTGGGCCATGTCGCTCATGGATAAGGTTCTGGCCTGCGCCGGCCCCACACTCGCTCCCAACAACGACACTTTCTTTACGCCTTGCTGCAAAACCTGATTAGCCACTTTTCGCCGGCCACACAGAATGGCCATGAGGACACACACGATGGACGTCACCGCAACCTTAAGCTTGGGCGATCCGCTGGAACCCGCACGCAAGGCCACCGCGCAAATGCTGCAAGAGCGCGAACGCACCTTTTCGCTGCCGCAGCCGTTTTACTCTGATGAGCGGCTGTTCGATATCGACATGCAGGAAATTTTCCTGAAAGAGTGGTTGATCGCCGGTATGACCTGCGAGATTCCCGCCAAGGGCAACTACATCACCCTGCAAATAGGCAAGAACCCGATCATCGTGATCCGGGGCGCCGACGGCGTGGTGCATGCGTTCCATAACGTGTGCCGCCATCGCGGTTCGCGCCTGTGCACCAGCGACAAGGGCAAGGTCGCCAAGCTGGTCTGCCATTACCACCAGTGGACATACGAGCTGGACGGCCGCCTGCTGTTCGCCGGCACCGAGATGGGCGCCGACTTCGACATGAAGCAGTACGGCCTAAAGCCGGTGAACGTGAAGACCGCCGGTGGCTACATTTTCATCAGCCTGTCGCAGAACCCGCCGGCCATCGACGACTTCCTGTCGACCCTGAGCCATTACATGGAACCCTACGACATGGAGAACACCAAGGTGGCGATTACCACCACCTTGTTTGAAAAAGCCAACTGGAAACTGGTGCTGGAAAACAACCGTGAGTGCTACCACTGCAACGCGTCGCACCCGGAACTGCTGAAAACCCTGCTGGAATGGGACGACGTCACCGACCCACGGGCCGACCAGGCGTTCAAGGACCACGTGGCCGCCTCCGCCGCCGCGTGGGACGCCGAGAAGATCCCTTACGCCCACGCCAGCTTCGGCCTGCGCAACCGCATCGTGCGCATGCCGCTGCTCAAGGGCACCGTGTCGATGACCCTCGACGGCAAGCAAGGCTGCAACAAGCTGATGGGCCGCATCAAGAACCCGGACCTGGGCTCAATGCGCATCCTGCACCTGCCGCACTCGTGGAACCACTGCATGGGCGATCACATCATCGTGTTCACCGTGTGGCCAATCAGTGCCCAGGAAACCATGGTCACCACCAAGTGGATCGTGCACAAGGACGCCGTGGAAGGCGTGGACTACGACGTCGAGCGCATGCGCAAAGTGTGGGACGCCACCAACGACCAGGACCGTCGCCTGGCCGAAGAGAACCAGCGCGGCATCAACTCCACCGCGTACCAGCCAGGCCCGTACTCCAAGACGTACGAGTTTGGCGTGGTGAACTTTGTGGATTGGTACAGCGAGCGGATGCTGAGCAACCTGGGGGCGGCGCCGGCGCCGTATCTGAAAGGCGTTGCCGTACACGAGTAACCGGCTGACACGCTGCCGATCAAAATGTGGGAGCCGAGCTTGCCCGGCTCCCACAATAGTTTATGGCTGTACATAATTCATCCAACACCCTGACAGACCAGTGGCGCCCTGACTTCCAGCGATTGCCCAACAACTTATCCACAAAGCCACCCACAGCAATTGTGGGCAACTGCGCTTATCCCTCGAAATAAAACCAAGAAAATCCGTGACTTATTCAAAGAGACCGGTTTTATCCCACATTGATCGTTTTTTAATCTAAAGCCTGAAAGCCACGTTCTGTATGGGTTACAGAGGAACGCAAACACCTTATCCACAGAAGCGCCAACAGACTTTGGGGGCAACTTTGGTCTATCTGTGGAAAACCGGCTGAAACTGAGCAAAATCGCGACGTTGAGAGCGAAAGCCAGCTGAAAAGGCGATATTGATCAAATTTCAACCAACGCACCACAAGCCACGTTTTGTATGGCCTACAGCGGATAGCGAACATCTTATCCACAGAAGCACCAACAGACTTTGGGGGCAAGTTTGCGCCGGGTATTTTCCTTATCCACAGAAAAACCCAAGGAAAAACCGTCAGTTAGGTTGGTTGTTTTTCGTACAGCAGGCTGCAGGGCTTGATTTGCATGGGATGTGGACAGCCGCGAACAGGTTATCCACAGGTGGGTGAACAGGGATTGTGGGTAACCCCACAAGCGCCGCAAAACAATGTGGCAGCGGGCTTGCTCGCGAAGGCGGCGTTTCAGTCGGCACATGTATTGACTGATTCACCGTATTCGCGAGCAAGCCCGCTGCCACACTGGATTAGCGTACTACGCCTTCTTCTATGAGCAGCTTAAGAATGGCTTCAGCGCCTGCTTCCGGGCTAACACCCTTGAGCACCTGCCCACCGCCACCACTGGCCTTGGCCGTTGCGGCCTTCATCCGATCCGCCCCGCTCTTGGCCTTGATCACCTTGAGGCGCTTGGGCCGTGGCTTGGCCGGCTGCAACACAGCGCCTGTGAATAACTCATCCTCCAGCACCTCAACGTCGTGAGCTTCCAGCACCCCACGCTGAGCCGGGCCGTAGGCGCTTTGCCGTGGTTTGGGCGCCGCGTTATCCACCGTGGCCAGGAACGGCAGGCGCACCTTCAGCCGCCGCCGCTGGCCACGTGGCAGTGCTTGCAGCACGTGGGCCACGCCGCCTTCGATAGTTTCCACCTGGGCCAGGCCAACAATCAGCGGCCAGCCCAGTTGCTCGGCCAGCAGGAACGGCAACATTCCCGAACCTTCGCCGGTTTCCGCCTGGCTGCCGGTGAGTACCACCTGGGCGCCAGCGTCACGCAGATAGTCACTGAGCACCGGCAAGGCATCCGCGCCGGACGGTTGTTCAAGCACGTGCAACTGCGGCAAGCCCATGCCCAGGTATGCGCGCAGGGTCGGTTCGGCGATGTCGCCGGCGTGCAGCACCTGCAGGTTATCCCCAGCCAGTTGCAGGCCCAGCTCTACAGCGCGGGCATCTTGCTCGGCGCGGCGTGGGCGGCCCGAAGTCGGGTGGGCGCCGATGGACACCAGGCTGATTACAGTAGTCGTCATGGCCATTTCCTTAAGCCGCATCGCGCTTGGCGCCGTGGCGGTAGGCCTCGACCGCAACGATCAAGGCTTGCAGAATCGCGGCGCTTTCGCCGATCACCGACAGGTCGGCACGCTTGATCATGTCGCAGCCCGGGTCGAGGTTGATCGCCACCACCTTGTCGCAGGCACCAATGCCTTGCAGGTGCTGGATCGCCCCGGAAATCCCCACCGCCACGTAAACCCGCGCGGTGACCCAGGTACCGCTGGCGCCGACCTGGCGATCACGCGCCATGAAGCCGTCGTCCACGGCCACCCGCGAGGCGCCTTCGGTAGCGCCCAACGCGGCAGCGGTCTGGTGGAACAGCGCCCAGTCCTTGACCCCGTTGCCGCCGGAGAAAATAAATTCGGCTTCGGCCATGGGAATCGCCGCCGGGTCCACCGCCACCGCGCCCAAATCCTCGATACGCGGCAAGCTGCGCGCCAGGCTTGTGGATAACTCCACCGGCAGCACTTCATGACGGGTTTCGCTGACGGGCTCGGCGCATTCCACCGCCGCCAGAATCATCCGTGGCAATGGCCGGGCGAGGTCTTCCTGGCCGGCACCTGCGCGGCCAATACATTCCCGGCCCTTGATCTGCCAGACCCGCGTGGCCGGGCGTTCCTTGAGGCTTGCGGCAAAGCGCCGGCCCAATTCCCCGCCGCCGCCGCCGCTGCGGCTGTCCGGCAGCAACCAATGGCGCGGGTTGAACTGGTTATCCACAGCCCGCAGGCCGTGAACCCGTTGCTCCGGTGAATACCCGTCGAACGCGTGGCCGTCCAGCACCAGCAGCCGGTCAACACCGGCGGTGGCGAAGGCGTTTTCCTTGTGTTCACCGAATACCACAGCCAGCACCGCACCGTCGTTGCCGGCCAACTGTCGGGCCAGGCCCAGCAGGTCGCGGTCGTGGCTGCTCAAGCGGCCGCCGACCATGTCCGGCACCACGTTGATGTAGAACGCAGGCGCCGCCACCTGATGCAGCGGCAATTGCACGTCCACCGCCGCCGAACGCTTGGCCGCGCCGCCCTGCTGGGCGCCGCTGCGGTCGATACGCTTGATGCCATTGGGCCCGATAAAACCGACGCCATGTACGTTCTTGCGGATGACGCCGTTAGGCCCCATCCAGCTTTGTTGCACCGGCTGCATCGCCGCGTGCAGCGGATGCAGCCGGTTACGGGCGATCCATTCGGCCCGTGGGTCGCGGCGGATAATGTCGCTCATATATGCACCTGCGCAGGTTCACGCTTGATCGGGGTCTTGGCTGGCGCAGCGTCTTCGAGCAACGCGTCAGCCACCAACTCGGCGATGTCTTTGATCAACGGACGCGGTTCAACTACACCTTCAAGCATCGCCGTGCACTGTGGACAACCCACGGCCACCAGCTCGGCGCCGGTTTCGCGGATGTCTTCCATGCGCATATCGGGAATCCGCTGCTTGCCGGGGATATCCGTGATCGGCGCCCCGCCACCGCCACCGCAGCAACGGGAACGGAAACCGGAACGTTGCATCTCCTTGACCTCAATCCCCAGCGCCCGCAGCACTTGGCGCGGTGCTTCGTATTCGCCGTTGTAGCGGCCCAGGTAGCACGGGTCGTGATAGGTCACGCTGTTGCCTTTGTGCTGGCCCAGGTTCAAGGCGCCAGCGTCGATCAGCTCGGCCATGTAGGTGCTGTGGTGCTGCACGAAATAGTTGCCGTCGAAGGCGCCGTATTCGTTTTTCAGCACGTGGAAACTGTGGGGGTCGCAGGTGACGATGCGCTTGAAGCTGTACTTGGCCAGGGTCTGGATATTGCGCGCGGCCAGCAGTTGGAAGGTGGCTTCATCGCCAAGGCGCCGGGCCACGTCGCCGCTGTCGCGTTCTTCAAGGCCCAGTACCGCGAAGTCGACCTTGGCGGCTATCAGCACTTTGACGAACGAACGCAGGGTGCGCTGGTTGCGCATGTCGAAGGCGCCATCGCCGACCCAGAACAGCACGTCGACAGTTTGCTTGTCACTGAGCAAGGGCAGGTTCAAATCCGCCGCCCAGTTCATCCGCCCGCCCGGTGCGAAACCGCCCGGGTTGTCGGTGGCGATCAGGTTTTCCAGGACTTCGGCGCCCTTGTTCGGGGTGGCGCCTTTTTCCAGGGTGAGGTGGCGGCGCATGTCGACGATGGCGTCTACGTGCTCGATCATCATCGGGCACTCTTCCACGCAGGCGCGGCAGGTGGTGCACGACCACAGGGTTTCAGCGCCCACCAGGCCGTTGACGATCGGCTGGTGCGGGTTGCCGCTGTGTTCGCCGATAGCCTTGCCAGGGTAAGGGCTGCCGGCGAACTTGGCGTCGGTGCCACCGGCCAGGCCGACGACCATGTCCTGGATAAGTTTTTTCGGGTTCAGCGGCTGGCCGGCGGCGAACGCCGGGCACGCGGCTTCGCACTTGCCGCACTGCACGCAGGCGTCGAAGCCGAGCAGTTGGTTCCAGGTAAAATCCACCGGTTTTTCCACGCCCAGTGGCGCGGTTTTGTCGGCGAGGTCCAGAGGCTTCAAGCCGGTGGAACGGCCACCACCGAAACGCTCGGCGCGGCGGTGCCAGGCCAGGTGCAAGGCCCCGGCGAAGGCGTGTTTCATCGGGCCGCCCCAGGTCATGCCGAAGAACATTTCGGACACGCCCCACAGCACGCCCACACTCAGCAAGGCGGCGAGCAGCCAGCCGCCGAAGTCCGCAGGCAGAATCCCGGCCACCGGCAAGGTCACCAGGAAGAAGCTCACCGAGAACGCCATCAGGCTTTTCGGCAGGCGCATCCACGGGCCTTTCGACAGGCGTGCAGGCGGGTTGCGACGGCGCAGATAGACGAACGTGGCGCCGACAAACATCAGCACCGAGGCCAGCAGCAAGGCATAGCCGAGGATGCGGTTATGCAGGCCGAAACCGTGCACCAGAATCGCCAGCGCCGCCGAGAGCACAAAACCCAGGGCGGTGGCGACGTGGGTGTTGGCGATGTATTTGTCGCGGGCAACCACGTGGTGCAGGTCGACCATGTAGCGCTTGGGCATGGCCAGCAGGCCGCCGATCAGGTCGACCTTGGAGGCGCGGCCGCGGCGCCACATGGCTGCCCGCCGCAGTGCACCCAAGACAGCAAGGCCCAGGGCGGCAAACAAGAGAATAGGAAGCAAGGTGTTCAACATGGTGAAGCTCCCACATTTTTGACCGAGCCCACAGTGGTTCGGTGTCGGGTCAGAAATCCTTGCACAAGCGCAGGGCGTCGTAGATGGCGGCGTGGGTATTACGCTGGGCCACACAGTCACCAATGCGGAACAGCAAGTACCCTTCACCCGGCTCGCTCAGGCAAGGCTGCGGCTTGATCGCGAACAGGGCTTCGATGTCCATCTGGCCCTTGTTGCGCGAACCTTCCTTGAGCCCGTAGTAGATCTCTTCATCCGGACGCACGCCGTTCTCGACCACCACTTGATCGACCACCCGCTCTTCCTTGGCGCCGGTGTATTCGTTCTCCAGCACCGCCACCAGCTTGTCGCCTTCGCGGTAGACCTTTTCCAGCATCATGTCGCCGGTCATGATCACTTCCTTGGGGTACATGCTGCGGTAGTACGTCGGGAACGACGTGCCGCCGATGGCCACGCCCGGCTTGATGTCGTCGGTGACGATCTCGACCTGGCTGCCCTTGTCCGCAAGGAAGTCCGCCACCGACATGCCGGTGAATTCGCAGATGGTGTCGTACACCAGCACGTTCTTGCCTGGCGCCACCTTGCCGTCGAGCACATCCCAGCTGCTGACCACCAGGCCTTCCGCCGCGCCCCAGTGTTCGTTCTGTTCCAGGAACGGATGACCGCCCACCGCCAGCACTACCACGTCCGGGCGCAGGTCCAGGATGGTCGCCGCGTCCGCCGCCACGCCCAGGCGCAGGTCGACGTTCAGGCGCGCCAGCTCCAGCTGGAACCAGCGGGTGATCCCGGCAATCTGGTCACGCTGCGGGGCTTTCGATGCGGTAGTGATTTGCCCGCCGATAAATTCTTTCTTCTCCAACAGCGTCACGTCGTGGCCACGTTCAGCGGCAACCCGCGCCGCTTCCATCCCGGCAGGGCCGGCACCCACCACAACGACTTTGCGTTTGGGCCCGGTGGATTTCTCGATGATGTGCGGCACGCCCATGTACTCACGGGACGTGGCGGCGTTCTGGATGCACAGCACGTCCAGCCCTTGGTACTGGCGGTCGATGCAGTAGTTGGCGCCGACGCACTGTTTGATCTGGTCGATCTGGCCCATCTTGATCTTGGCGATCAGGTGCGGGTCGGCGATGTGGGCGCGGGTCATGCCGACCATGTCCACGTAGCCGCCTTCCAGGATGCGGGTCGCCTGGTTCGGGTCCTTGATGTTCTGCGCGTGCAGCACCGGGGCCTTGACCACTTCCTTGATGCCGGCCGCCAAGTGCAGGAAGGGCTCCGGTGGATAACTCATGTTCGGGATAACGTTGGCCAGGGTGTTGTGGGTGTCGCAACCCGAGCCGACCACGCCGATAAAGTCGAGCATGCCGGTGTCGTCGTAGTACTTGGCGATCTGTTTCATGTCCTCGTGGGACAAGCCGTCCGGGTGGAATTCATCGCCGCACAAACGGATGCCGACGCAGAAATCCGGGCCGACTTCCTTGCGTACAGCCTTCAATACTTCCAGGCCAAAACGCATGCGGTTTTCGAAGCTGCCGCCCCATTCATCAGTACGCTTGTTGACCCGTGGGCTCCAGAACTGGTCGATCATGTGCTGGTGCACCGCCGACAGTTCCACGCCGTCCAGGCCACCCGCCTTGGCGCGCGCCGCAGCGCTGGCGTAGTTGCCGATCACCCGCCAGATTTCTTCCGGCTCGATGGTTTTGCAAGTCGCGCGGTGCACCGGCTCGCGGATGCCCGACGGCGACAGCAGCGTAGGCCAATGCTCGCCGTCCCAGCGCGAGCGACGGCCCATGTGGGTAATCTGGATCATGATCTTGGCGCCATGCTTATGCATGGCATCGGCCAGGTTCTGGAAGTGCGGGATGATCCGGTCATCCGCCAGGTTCACTGATTTCCACCAGCCTTGCGGGCTGTCGATGGCGACACTGGAAGAACCGCCGCAGATTGCCAGGCCGATCCCGCCCTTGGCTTTCTCTTCGTAGTACTTCACATAGCGGTCGGTGGTCATGCCGCCGTCGGTGGCATACACCTCGGCGTGGGCGGTACTGAGCACGCGGTTGCGGATGGTCAGTTTGCCGATCTGGATCGGCGCAAACATTGCTTCGAAAGCCATGGCAGGGTCCTCGACTTACAACGGCTGGACGGTGAACAGGCCGTCGTCGTGGCCCTCTTCGGAGCCGCCATAGACCTGCTGCGCAACGGTGCGGATCTTGCTGCCGCGGGCTTCGAGGATCTGGTCCATCGCACCGGCAAACCAGCCAGTGAACATGTAGTCGACCTTGCGCCCGACCTTGCCGTATACATACACGAACGCCGAGTGTTCGAGCTTGACGCTGGCGGTGCCTTTGTCGAGGTCGATGTCCTGGATCTTGAACAGGCCCCAGCCGCGTTGCGACAGGCGCTTCATGTAGTGTTCGAACACCGCGACGCCTTCCAGGCCGTGGCATTCCGCTTCTTTTTCACACCAGTGCCAGGCAGATTTGTAGCCGGCCTTGTAGAGGATTTCGGCGTAGGCGTCGGCACCCAAAACCTCTTCGATGCCCATGTGGTTGTTGACGAAGAAATGGCGCGGTACGTACAGCATCGGCAGGGCGTCAGAGGTCCAGACACCGGTTTCGCTGTCGACTTCGATAGGCAATTGAGGGGCGATCTTGGCCATGGAAACTTAACTCCAAACAATTCGGTTTATTGCCCGCTGCGCGGACGGCAGCGGGAAAGGATTCAGAGGATGCAGTGGCTTATTCGCCCCAAACGTCTTTCAAGACGTTGACCCAGTTCTCGCCCATGATCTTACGCACCACACGCTCAGGATGGCCGCGCTTGAGCAGGGTCTCGGTGAGGTTGGGGAACTCGCCCACGGTGCGGATGCCCAGTGGGTTGATGATCTTGCCGAAGCTGGTCAGGCGGCGGGCGTAGCCCTTGTCGTGGGTCAGCATTTCGAAGAAATCCTGGCCATGGCCCTGGGTGAAGTCGGTGCCAATACCGATGGCGTCTTCGCCCACGATGTTCATGGTGTATTCGATGGCTTCGGCGTAGTCGTCGATGGTCGAATCGATGCCCTTGGCCAGGAACGGCGCGAACATGGTCACGCCGACAAAACCACCGTGGTCGGCGATGAATTTCAGCTCTTCATCAGACTTGTTGCGCGGGTGCTCTTTAAGGCCTGAAGGCAGGCAGTGGGAGTAGCACACCGGCTTTTTCGATTCGAGGATGACTTCTTCGCTGGTCTTGGAGCCCACGTGGGACAGGTCGCACATGATGCCGACGCGGTTCATCTCGGCGACGACCTCACGACCGAAGCCCGACAGGCCGCCATCGCGCTCGTAGCAGCCGGTGCCCACCAGGTTCTGGGTGTTGTAGCACATCTGCACCACGCCAACACCGAGCTGTTTGAAGATCTCGACGTAGCCGAGCTGGTCTTCAAACGCATGGGCGTTCTGGAAGCCGAAGATGATGCCGGTCTTGCCCTGTTCCTTGGCGCGACGGATATCGGCGGTGGTTTTCACCGGAATCACCAGGTCGCTGTTTTCGCGGATCAGGGTCTGGCTGGCCACGATGTTGTTAATGGTGGCCTGGAACCCTTCCCATACCGACACGGTGCAGTTGGCAGCGGTGAGGCCACCCTTGCGCATGTCTTCGAACAGGTCGCGGTTCCACTTGGCAATGATCAGCCCGTCGATAACGATGCTGTCGGCGTGCAATTCGGCTGGGCTCATCAGGCGTCCCCTTATTGGCAATTCATGCGCCGAATCGTCTGCCGGCGCTTTGGGGCCAGCATATGCCCCGGGGCAGAAGGAGCCGGGTGCAAAAACGACAAGGGAATTGCCGAAAGCGTCAATCCGCGACAAAGGCCAACATGACATCTCTGACGGGTGTCTGTTCTTTGTCTTACGCTTGAGCCAGAATTTGCTCATCAACTGATATGAGACGGCGCAATGAAATCGATTTTCCTGGCTTTGGCACTCATCGCAACCGGCGTGCACGCGGCTGAAGACACCGACAACACGCCCTGCGATGGCATCGAGAACGACAAGCAAACCCTGGAATGCGCCACCTACAACAAAACCACCGCCGAGCAACTGCTCAAGGATAACTACCAGGGGCTGCTGGAACGCATGGGTTCGACCTATGGCAGCAACAAGACGCAGCTGGCGGACATTACCGCTCGTCTGAAGGATGCCCAGCAGAAGTGGGAAAAACTGCGCGACGCGGATTGCGCCGTGGATACCTTCCCGGCGGTGGCGGGAAGCAAGGCGTATGCGATTGAGCAGAATGACTGTTTGGCGCGGATGAGCGATGAACGGTCGGAGTTTTTGGAGTCGATTGGGCAGGAATAAGCGTTAGAAGTCTTTCCATACCGAGTTAAGCGTCAGCAGCACTTTTTCCCGCTGGACCTTATCGACCTCGAAGTCGGCACAGTGCTGATTCCATTGCGATAACGCGTCCAGGGTCTGCTCGATGTAAAGCTCAGGCTCCAGAAAGCTGAATGGCTTGCAGACTTCGATGATCACCTTGCGTGTCGGGTGGCCGGCGCCTGCAAACGCTGTGGTGTGCTCGTTGCCGCGACCACTGGTGCTGGAAAATGTCAGGTCGTACGCCGGCGCCATCTGCCAGCCATTGGCTGCGCCAAAGAACGAGAAGTTTTTGGCGTGATCGTCCCGGTTGTGGGCAAGCGCGTTGAACACCATCAGCCGCGCCATTTTCTGTAC
Source organism: Pseudomonas sp. K2I15 (assembly GCF_002204795.1). Lineage (GTDB taxonomy): Bacteria > Pseudomonadota > Gammaproteobacteria > Pseudomonadales > Pseudomonadaceae > Aquipseudomonas. The sequence goes on along the minus strand of NZ_NIXO01000009.1, from coordinate 6,319 downwards.
CTGGCTGGCATCCTGGGTAATCGCGAATGAGAGGCGCAACAGGTCGCCGTAATCCAGGCTAGGCATGCGGAAGTCTGCGTACAGAATCGCAGCGGCTGTCAGCATATGCCGCCGGGTGGCGCTGTCACGGTCAAAACGGCGAGTGACAAAGAAACGCTCAATGCCTGTCGGTGTCGGGACCTCTAACACGTCCGAGGCGGAAATTTCGACGCCGGCACTGCGAGCCGTGATTGCGTAAACCTGCTCGATCGCGCCGCTGTCGCGATGCTCGTCCTGGCTGCGGAATTTGATCAGCCAGTGTTCGTATCCATCCGGCATCTCACCAAATGAAGAAATGGCCCGGGACTTGTCAGGCGACAGCCCGATGACCGCCTTGGGACGGGCACCGCCGGGGGAACCACCGGCGAAACGCAATGATTCAATCACTTCACAGGTCTCACCCGACAGAACGTCCTGGGAGGCCTGGTAGAGAGAGGCCAGATCCAGGGCCGTCTGATCGGGATCCTTTTCGAACATAGGCACGTATTCCAATGCTCCCATGCTCCGGTCGCCCATGTAGGCCAATCGGTCCAAAGGTCCCAACGCATGCCGCTCAATCGCCATTGAGCGGCGAAAGAAACGATCCATCAGCAGCAACCCCCAACCATCGGGCAGGGAGTCGCTGAAAGCACCATGCAGCCCATTGAACAGCGTGGTGTCCGCAGCCAACTGGGGCCTTGATGAAAACTCCATGTGCAGGGGCGCCAAATTGAACCCCTTCAACAGCCAGCTCGGGTCATAGGAGAAATACAGGCCTTTACGGGGGATATCGACCAACTCACCCACCCGGGAACCTTGCAACATGACGTGGAGCGCAGTGACCGGTTTCATTGACGACCTCGAAGCCTGGTGTGATTTTTCAGTTCTTGAAGGCTGGCCGGTGCTGGCGCGCTGAACAACTGCGCCAGTTGCTCGCCGACGCCCAGGCTCATCGCAATCAATAACAGCGCATCCAGGGAAACCTTACCGGTTGTCTCGAAACGCTTGATCGTGGACTCGGGCACCCCGGATTTGGTCGCCAGTGCCCGTCGAGAAAGGTTTTTACTCAACCGAAGCGCTTTGGCGTTGCCGGCGATCTGCAGGGCGATCTCACCAGGGGCGTAGAGGATATGAGTAAGGGCCATGGTTCGACTTCCGGTGGAGTGTGAGCAAGTGTAGCAACGATAAAAATAATAAAACTATAATGGATAACAGATTATCCATAATCACGAAATAATTAGAATAACGGACAAGATTTTATCCCTTATCATTAATTATTTCTCTGCATCTTTCCCTTCCGGTCCGGCCCCGAGCAATTTTGTTGACTTGCCAGTCAATCACCATGCCCGCCATGATCAGCGCCCATTTCTACCAATGCCGCCCCATGAACCCACGCATCTACCTCCTCGCCCTCGCCGCCTTCGTCGCCGGTATCGATGAAAACCTGGTGGGCGGGATTCTGCCGCTGCTGTCCCGGGAACTGGGCGTCACCCTGAGTGCGGCCGGGCAGCTGACGGCGGTGTTTTCCCTGACCTTTGCCCTGTGCGCCGCGCCGTTGCTGTCGCTGACGTCGCGGATTGAACGGCGCTCCCTGCTGATTGCCGCGTTGCTGACCTTTGCGGTGGGCAACCTGGGCTCCGGGCTGGCGGTGAATTATTGGATGCTGCTGGTCTGTCGCATCATCAGCGCGGCCAGTTGTGCGCTGGTGGTGGTGCTGGCGTCGACCCTCTCGGCTTCGCTGGTGGACGCACGCCTGCGGGGGCGGGCGATCGGCATTGTGTTCATGGGCATCAGCGGCTCGCTGGTGCTGGGGATTCCGCTGGGCATCGCCGTGAGCGAGTCCCTGAGCTGGCGTGCGCCGTTTCTGCTGCTGGCGCTGCTGGCGGTGGTGATCGCCGCGCTATTGCGCCTGAGCCTGCCGACATTCGCCAGCCGCCCGCCCACCTCGTTGCGTGATTACTGCCGGCAGTTGGTGATTCCCAGGCTGCTGTTGGCGCAACTGGTGTCGGTCTTGCTGTTGACCGGGCATTTTGTGCTGTTCGCTTACCTGGCGCCCTACGTGCAACAGACCATGGGTATCCACGGCGTTTCCTTGAGTTATCTCTATGTGTTCTTCGGCATCGCGGCCATCAGCGGTGGTTTTTGCGGCGGCTGGCTGTCGGACCGGCTGGGGTTCAAGCGTGCGCTGGTGTTGATCCCGGCGCTGTTCACCCTGGTCATGGCGTTGCTGCCATGGGCCATCGGTTCGCTGGCGAGTTTCCTGGCGCTGTACGCGTTGTGGATGGCGTTGAGCTGGACCATCTCGCCGGTGGTGCAGAACTACTTGCTGCACACTGCGCCCGAATCCGGTGAAGCCAATGTGGGGATCAATACCTCGGCCATGCACCTGGGCGTCGCCTTGGGCGCGGCGCTGGGCGGCGTGGTGATCGCCAAGGGCAGCCTGGAAATCACCCCGCTGGTGGGTGCGCTGGTGACGGCGCTGGCCCTGGCGGCAGCGTGCCTGAGCCTGATGGCCAGAACGCGCGAACCGGGTCGGGCCTGATACCATTCGCGCCTTCTCCACTTTTCCAAGGCGACCCCATGACTATCTGCGGCATCGAAATCAAAGGCAGCGAAGCCATCATCGCCGTCGCCTCACTGGACGGCCAGGCGTTGAGCCACGTTGCCCTGGCCACCAAGAAAATTGCCCTGGAAGACGACGATGAGGCGGCCAACGTCAAGGCCTTCGCCGCTCAAGTGAGTGCGTTTGTGCGGGACAACGCGATCACCCGCATCGCCATCAAGAAGCGCAGCAAGAAAGGCGAATTCGCCGGTGGCCCGACCACGTTCAAGATTGAAGGGGTGTTTCAGCTGCTGGACGGTGTTGAGGTGACGCTGCTGTCGCCGCAGACCATCAATGCGCAGAACAAAAAACACAATTTTGATGTGCCCGCGACGCTGAACAAATATCAGCATGAGGCCTTCAAGGCCGCGTGCTCGGCGCTGCTGAAGAAATAAGCCACACCACACATCCACTGTGGGAGCGGGCTTGCTCGCGAATGCGGTGTATCCGTTGATGCATTCGGTGGCTGATCCACCGCTTTCGCGAGCAAGCCCGCTCCCACATTTGATCTGCGTTGTTCTCGAGAGCGGTGCTCACACCGCTTCCCGTCGCCGATCCTCCCTCGGGCACTTGGCAAACCTCGCCCGGTAACTGCGGGTGAAATACGACGGCGACTCAAACCCGCAGGCGATGCTCACTTCCAGCACGCTCCTGTCGGTCTGGCGCAACAGCTGCCGGGCTTTCTCCAGGCGCAAGCCCAGGTAGAAATTACTCGGTGTGTCGTTCAGGTGCAGCCGAAACAACCGCTCCAACTGCCGCCGCGTGACCTTGATCGCTTCCGCCAGCGCCAGGGTGCTCAGCGGCGGTTCGGTGTGCTGCTCCATCTCGCCGATCACCTGCACCAACTTTTTGTTGTTGATGCCGTAGCGCGTGGCGATCTGCATGCGTTGGTGGTCTTTGCGCGGGCGGATGCGGCCGAGCACAAATTGCTCGGACACCTGGATCGCCAACTCCGGCCCGTGAGCCTGGCCGATCAGGTCGAGCATCAGGTCGATGGAAGCGGTGCCGCCCGCCGAGGTGATGCGCCGGCGGTCGATCTCGAACAGTTCCTGGGTCACCGTCAGCTGTGGATAAGACTCCTTGAAGGCGTCGATGGCTTCCCAGTGCAGAGTCAGGCGGTGGCCATCGAGCAGGCCCGCTTCGGCGAGCACGCAGGCGCCGGTGTCGATGGCGCCCAGGGTCACGCCGTCGTGATCGAGGCGGCGCAGCCAGTGTTCCAGCGCAGGTGTGGCGAACTTCAGCGGTTCGAAGCCGGCCACCACCAATAGGGTCGCGCCCTTCTTCAAGGGCTCCAGCGCCGCGTCAGCATTGACCGACATGCCATTGCTCGCCAGCACCGCGCCGCCGTCGGCACTCAATACGTGCCAGCGATACAGTTCGCCACGAAAGCGATTGGCGACGCGCAGCGGTTCGATTGCAGAGATAAAGCCGATGGCGGAGAAACCCGGCATCAGCAGAAAGTAGAAATCCTGGGACATGGAGCGCTCTCGTAGGACAGACAGCGTGGTCACTGTGATACGCCAGTTCAATCGGTCATTCAAGGGGGCAGGTCGCTGCAGTGCAAAAGCGGGTCGCCGCCGTGCGTTTTGTTCGCTCTCAAGCTGCGTAGCTTAAACCTGCAAGACGGCCACACGGTGCACAAAGACGCCGAAACCCACAATAACAACCTGCCGAGGGAACCACCATGAACCGACTGATCAGCCGCTGCGTGCTCGCACTCAGCGCCAGCGCCATTTTGAGCACCAACGTGATGGCCGCCGATGCGGCTTCTTGCCAGAACGTGCGCATGGGCGTAGTGAACTGGACCGACGTAATCGCCACCAGCGCCATGACCCAAGTGTTGCTCGACGGCCTCGGCTACAAGACCAAACAAACCAGCGCGTCCCAGCAAATCATCTTTGCCGGGATCCGCGACCAGCGCCTGGACATGTTCCTGGGCTACTGGAACCCGCTGATGACCCAGACCATCACCCCGTTTGTCGACGCCAAACAGGTCAAGGTGCTCGACAAGCCATCACTGGAAGACGCCCGCGCGACATTGGCGGTGCCGACTTACCTGGCCGACAAAGGCCTGAAGACTTTCGCCGATATCGCCAAGTTTGAAAAAGAACTGGGCGGCAAGATCTATGGGATCGAGCCCGGCTCGGGCGCCAATACCCAGATCAAGGCGATGATCGCCAAGAATCAGTTTGGCCTGGGCAAGTTCCAGCTGGTGGAATCCAGCGAGGCCGGCATGCTCGCCGCCGTGGACCGCGCCGTGCGCCGCAAAGAGGCCGTGGTGTTCTTCGGCTGGGCGCCGCACCCGATGAACGTCAACGTGGCGATGACTTACCTCACCGGCAGCGATGATGCACTGGGCCCGAACGAAGGCATGGCCACCGTGTGGTCCGTCACCGCACCGACCTACGCCGAGCAATGCCCCAACGTGCACAAATTGCTCAGCAACCTGACCTTCACCGCCGCCGACGAGAGCCGAATGATGCAGCCGCTGCTGGATCACAAGGACGCTTTGGAATCGGCCAAGCAATGGCTCAAGGACCACCCGCAAGACCAGCAGCGCTGGCTGGAAGGCGTGACCACCTTCGACGGCAAACCGGCCGCCGCCAACCTGCAATTGACCAGCAAATAACCTTTTTGAATAACCGTTTCGCAGCCGCGCCTGGCTGCGAACGGCATCACCACGCCTGTAAGGAACCTGCCTCATGAACCACGACGTCATCATCACCTGCGCACTCACCGGTGCTGGCGACACGACCGCCAGAAGCCCTCACGTGCCGGTCACCCCCAAACAAATCGCCGCCGCCGCGGTGGAAGCTGCCAAAGCCGGTGCCACCGTGGTGCATTGCCACGTACGTGACCCCGAAACCGGCAAGTTCAGCCGCGACGTGGCGCTGTACCGCGAAGTGATGGAGCGCATCCGCGAGGCGGACGTCGACATCATCGTCAACCTCACCGCCGGCATGGGTGGCGACCTGGAAATCGGTGGTGGTGAAAACCCCATGGAGTTCGGCCCCAACACCGACCTGGTCGGCCCGCTGACCCGCCTGGCCCACGTGGAAGAGCTGCTGCCGGAAATCTGCACCCTCGATTGCGGCACCCTGAACTTCGGTGATGGCGACACCATTTATGTCTCCACCCCGGCGCAACTGCGCGCTGGCGCCAAACGTATTCAAGAGCTGGGCGTTAAGCCTGAGCTTGAAATTTTCGACACCGGTCACCTGTGGTTCGCCAAGCAGATGATCAAGGAAGGCTTGCTCGACAACCCGCTGTTCCAGCTGTGCCTGGGCATCCCGTGGGGCGCGCCGGCCGACACCACCACCATGAAAGCCATGGTCGACAACCTGCCGGCAGACGCCGTGTGGGCCGGCTTCGGCATTGGTCGCATGCAGATGCCGATGGCGGCGCAAGCGGTGCTGCTGGGCGGCAACGTGCGGGTCGGCCTGGAAGACAACCTGTGGCTGGACAAGGGCGTGCTGGCGACCAACGGCCAGTTGGTGGAACGCGCCAGCGAGATCCTCAGCCGCTTGGGTGCACGGGTTATGACCCCTGCCGAAGGCCGCGTGAAGATGGGCCTGACCAAGCGCGGCTAAGGCGCACCGCACGACTCCCTGCCGGAACCGAATCAAATGTGGGAGCGGGCTTGCTCGCGAATGCGGTGAACCAGTCACCGAATGCATCAACTGATACACCGCATTCGCG
>NZ_NIXO01000008.1 GCF_002204795.1 Pseudomonas sp. K2I15 | reverse complement strand
CCGTAGAGCATGTGGTGCTGTGCAGCGGCAGCGCGAATATCGGCCCGGCCAATGAGCCCGTGCTGCTGCGGGCCGGTGACTACATCAGCTATCTGGCGAATGCGCCGCATGTGTTCGAGGCACTTGAGGCGGATACCACGGCGGTGATGGTGATCGAGCATCCTTGAGAACCTACCGATGAGCCCTCAGGCATGGATAGGCAGCGCCAACCCAAACAGTACAAAAAAACCGCCACAGACTTTATTGAACCGGCGCCCGGTTCGGGCCAACCAGGGCCTGACCCGGTGCGCTGCGCTGGCCACCAAATACTCCACGACGAACTCCACGACGGCGTAGGTCAACGCGATGGTAACCGTCTGCGCGATGATGCTTCTGTGCGGATCCAGGAACGGTGGAATAAACGCGGTAAAAAGCAGCAAGGCTTTGGGGTTCGAAATAGCCGATACCAGGCCCTGACGGAACAGCGACCACCGCCGCGAACCGGTAGCGCCGGTCGCCTCAAGACTGACCGGTGCCGCCCGCCACAGCCCGAAGCCCAGCCAGATCAGATACAACCCGCCAACCACCTTCAACGCCGTGAACCAACTGGCCGACGCCTGGATCAGCGCACCCAACCCCAAGGCGCAAAACGAAAGCACGATTGCAAAACCGAGCACGCCGCCGGTAATCGTAAACAGCGTTTTGCGACTCCCGTGAAGGGCTCCATGGGTAAGCACCAATAACGCATTGGGCCCTGGCACTACCGCGATACCGCAGCAGGTAACCAGGTAAAGCAACCAGGTCTCAAATGGCATGATCCGATCCAGTAGGTGTTGGTTCAGCCAAGATCTTGCGGGTGAACAAACGATCATGAAAAGCGCATAATTCACGTCACAGCCATTCGATTAACGAATAGAGGTAACCGCGATGCCAGCCAGTGATCTGCAACTCGATTGGCTCAAATGCTTCGTGGCGGTAGTGGATGCCGGTTCGCTGTCTGGCGCTGCCCACGAGGTCAACCGGTCGCAATCCGCCGTCAGCATGCAGATGAAAAAGCTTGAAGCCGCGCTTGGACGGCAGTTGTTGAGTCGTGGCCCCAGGCACCTTCAACTGACCGCAGACGGCCAGACGCTGCTGAGCTACGCCCGTCGCATGCTCGCCCTTCACGCCGAGACCCAAGCGGCGTTTCACGGTGAAGAGCTAACCGGACGCATCCGCCTGGGCGTCGCGGAAGACTATGCGGCCAGGTATCTCACGCCGCTTCTGAAGCGTTTTTCGCCGCGCTACGCAGGCGTAGAAATAGAACTGACGTGTGAACAGTCGACCGCGCTTATCCCGCGTGTGCGCAGCGGCGACCTTGATCTGGCGCTGGTGTCCAGGGACTCGCCTCAGAGCGGTACATTTCTGTTCAAGGAGCCCATGGTTTGGGTGGGCTCACCGCAGTTCGAACTGTGGCGGCGAGACCCGATACCTATCGCCGTCTACGAAAGCGCAAGCCTGGCTCGGCGTTATGCGGTGAATTCACTCACCCAACAAGGCCGCGAATTCAAGGTGGTCTACAACAGCTCCAGCCTTGCCGGCCAGGTGGCTGCCGTTGAGGGCGGGCTCGCGATTGCCGCGATCACCCAGTGCACCGTGCAGGATTCGCTTCAGGTACTGGGTGACGAGCACGGCTTGGGAAACATTGAACCCATGGAAGTTTCGATTCTGCGTAGCCGGGCGTCTCGCAGCTCTAAAGCGGTCAATAGCCTGCATGCGTTTATCATCAGGGCGCTGAGAACTCAGGCTTAGTGGACAGAGCATTTCGGCACAATCATCGAGCGCTTCGGCGCAGTCCTGCGTCCCGGCGCTGTTTAGGCTTAACGCTAAACCCACGCCTGGACACCACCGCGATGAAACTCAAAGCACTTGCACCTGCGATCACCCTGATCATGGCCGCCAGCGGGCACGCCGCCAGCTTCTCACTCAGCAGCCCGGACATTGCGGACCAAAGGCCGCTGACTCACCTGCAAGAATTCAACGGCTTCGGCTGCAACGGCGGCAACACCTCCCCTGCCCTGGCCTGGACCAATGCCCCGGCGGGCACCAAAAGCTTTGCCATTACCGTTTACGACCCCGACGCCCCGACCGGCAGCGGCTGGTGGCACTGGACCCTGGTCAACCTGCCCACCACCGTCAACAGCGTGCCGGCCAATGTGGGCGCCAACCTGCCTGCCGGAGCGGTGCAAGGGCGCACGGATTACGGCCAGCCCGGCTTTGGCGGCGCATGCCCGCCGGTGGGTGACGCACCGCATCGCTATCAATTCACCGTGTGGGCGTTGAAAGTCGACAAGCTGCCGATCAACAATCAGTCCAGCGGCGCCCTGGTCGGCTACATGCTCAATGCCAACAGCCTGGCCAAGGCCACAATTACGGCCCTTTACGGACGCTAGTCACGATGGATGTTCACGAAGGTTTGCGGCACCGGGAAAGCATCATCGAACGCTGCGTGATCAGGGCCCGGCAACATCACACCCTGCAACGCGTGCCGATCTTCATGACGGCCCTGTGCCGCGTGCGCCAAGGGCAAAAGCTGATGCAGTGGGACGAGCGGGAAATGCGCGCAGGCCCACAGCATTTGATTTTACTGCCCGCGGGCCGCGAGGTCGGCGTGACAAACTTTCCCGGTGCCCAGGGCGACTACATCGCTGATGTGGTGGCTTTTCCGGTGGTGGTGTTGCGTAATTTCGTCGCCCGCTATGGCGCGCAGTTCACCCGCGTGACCTCGGGCAGCGTCAGTACAGACCTGTGCATACGCCTGGATAAACAGACCCGACAAGCCTGGGACCAATTGCTGATCGCACTGAGCACCGGCGCCCCGGCGACCTTGTGCACCCACTATGGCGAAGCCGTGCTGCTCTGCCTGTGCCTGGCCGGCCAGGCGGGGCCGTTGCTGATGGATCGCAACGATCCATTGAGTGAGCGCGTGCAGCGGCTGATCGGTAGCAACCTGTCCAGGGACTGGACCGTTGCCACGGTCGCGCAGCAGCTGAATTTGGGTGAGTCCACCCTGCGTCGGCAACTGGCGAACGAGGATGCGAGCTTCAGGTCCATTCTGGAAAATGTTCGCCTGGGGGCGGCCTTGCAACAGCTGCAAACCTCCAGGGATTCCATTGGGGAGATTTCCAGCGCGTGCGGGTATGCGTCGGCTTCACGGTTTGCAGTGAGGTTCAAATCTCACTATGGGCTTTCGCCACGGTCGTTGCGGGCGGCGATGTAACGGTGGTGCGGCCAATTGCCCTCATGCGACACTCCCCACCCGACCAATCAGGGAGCGTGTTTGAGATGGTGCGTTTGCTTGCAATTTCAGGGAGTCTTCGCGAGGCATCCTCCAACTCAGTGCTCTTGCGCGCGGCTGAGGCGCTCTGCCCCAAAGGGCTGTCGATAACGCACTATCACGAGGTTGGCCAGTTACCTCATTTCAATCCGGACTTCACGCAAACACCGCCTGAATCCATCATGCGTTTACGCCAACGTATCGCCCACGCAGACGGCGTTCTGATCTCTTGCCCTGAGTACGCTCGCGGCATTCCCGGCTCATTCAAGAATATGCTGGACTGGCTCGTCAGCTCCGAGGAGTTCCCGGGCAAACCCGTTGCTCTTTTCAACGCCTCACCGCGTGCATCCCATGCGCAGGCAGCACTTCGGCTGGTCCTGGAAACAATGTCGGCGTGTATCGTGGAAGAAGCATCAATATCCGTAAATCTGCTTTCCACGGAATTGAGTGCTGAGGCCATCGCAAATGATCCAGCGATCCGCCCACTGATTGTTTCTGCACTTGACGCATTCATGCAGCAAATCGATGAGCAAAAAAGTGGGCTGTCTTCATAGAGATTGCGCAGGTTAGTTGGGGCGCTCTACTCAGGGCGTCTTATCGATGGGACTGATGATTACTATCGAAATGGTCGCCTATTGGGTTTCCAAGACCCCTTCCTATAATCGCCTCCACTTTCTCCCTCCCGTCTGTCTTCAGGCGAAATCTCCTCCCGGAACCCAACACCATGCCAAGCGCAAGCCAGGCCCCTAGCGGCCTCCCCGAACATAATCAACAAACCGTCGCACAGCAGTGGCTGGCGATCCTCTCGGTCGCCGTGGGCGCCTTCGCCCTGGTGACCAGTGAGTTCCTGCCGGTGGGCGTACTCAACGACGTCGCCGCCGACCTCGGCATCAGCGCCGGCCACGCCGGCCTGATGGTCACCCTGCCCGGCATCATGGCTGCCCTCGCCGCCCCGTTGCTGTCTATCGGCATTGGCGCCATGGACCGTCGCTACCTGCTGATCGGCCTGACGCTGATCATGATCATCGCCAACATGGTGGTGGCCTACGCCAGCGACTTCAGCCTGCTGCTGTTCGGCCGCGTACTGCTGGGCATCAGCATCGGCGGCTTCTGGGCCACGGCCATTGCCCTCAGCGGCCGCCTGGCGCCCAAGGGCGTGGGCGTCGCGAAGGCCACCTCGATCATCATGATGGGCGTGACGCTGGCCACCGTCCTCGGCGTGCCCGTCGGCACCTGGCTGAGCGGCCTGATGGGCTGGCGCATGACCTTCCTCGTCACCGCGCTGGTGGGCATACCGGTGCTGTTGGCGCAGATGTTCCTGCTACCCCGACTCAAACCGGAAAAAGCCATTCGCGTCAGCGACCTGCCGGCCCTGTTCATCAACCCACAAGCCCGGGTCGGTTTGATCGCCGTCCTGCTGATCGGCCTGGCGCACTTTGCCGCCTACACCTACGTCGCGCCGTTCTTCAAAAACAGCTCCGGCTTCGACGGCCCGACCATTGGCTCGCTGCTGCTGCTCTACGGCGTGGCCGGGGTAATGGGCAACGTCTTCGCCGGCTTCGCCGCCAACCGCAGCGTGCGCAACACCCTGTTGCTGGTCGCCCTGATGATCGGCACCAGCACCGCCCTGTTCCCCTACTTCGCCACCGGCATGAGCGGCGCCGTGATGCTGATCGCACTGTGGGGCTTCGCCTTCGGCGCCTTCCCGGCCTGCGCCAGTATCTGGATGTTTGTGGTCGCGCCCAAGGATGTGGAACGTGGCATGCCACTGTTTGTAGCGTTGTTTCAGGTGATCATTGCCCTGGGCTCGTTCTTTGGCGGGCAGATTGTCGACAAAATGGGTACTTCGGTGCTGTTGAGTTTGGCCACGGCCTTGGTGGGCTTAGGTTTTGTGACGGTGCTTGTGCTGGGGCGTAACGTGAGTAATAGCCTGGCGGCGCAACCTGCCTGAGAAAGAAAAACGGGACTGATTGATTTCAGTCCCGTGGCTTGAGGCCGTGAGCACGGCACCTTGCTCCATTGCCTACAGTTGCGTCAGAATCCGCCGGCTTGTGCACCTGGGTCGGCCTCTCTAAGGTTGCTCGGTCGCTGAAACCTCAGTGATCGGGTTTAGTAGCCCGAGGTTCAACCTAACGTGTGCATGAGCTTCATCTGTCGGACGTCCTTGTCTGTGCTTGATGGTGGCTGTGCGTAGGGCGCCCTCGGGCGCGCCGGTTTTTGTTAGGTTCCCCCGGTCTACTAACCTGCGTACAGCTGCCACCCCTTCGTTTAGTAGCAACGGGGTAGCGGCCCGAGCAAGGAACTTAACGATGTTTAAGGTAACGCCGAATCCGCCGGGAACTCCCGATCCAAAACTTCAGCAGGCTGCTCAGCGTGCGTTGGATCACTATCTCAATCCCTCCCCCGCCAAAACTGCCCCGCCGTCGGGTGCGCTGTTCAGTGTTGCTGCTGATGCCAGCAGTGAAAGTCTGATTACCAATAGCTATGAAACCTTTGCCTCGGTGAGTGCATTGTTGCTTGATCTGTCTGAAGAACTGAGCGGCAAAGACCGTGATGTGGTGTTGGCTATTCACCAACTCAGTGAGTTGGGGGTGTTGTTGGTGGGCAAGCTGATGGATCGGGAGGTGCCTTGTAGCTGAGGCCGCCCGTGGCTCAGGCTGTTCAACTAGCTCAATCGACTAGTCGCCGAGGCGTTGTAGGTATCTACAGCGGCTCAGCGGCGATGAGCAGCCAAGCTGCAGTTTTCGGCTGAGTGAGTCGCCACTCATGCCGCGCTCAATGGCGGCTTTCGGCCGATTCTGTTGAAAAAGTCGTACTCGCTTAGCCAAGGTGACCGCCTGCATCACTAAATAGCTTGCGGAGTTTTTTTCGAGCCGCCTCTGAAAGACGCTGTGAATAGCGTTGAAACTCTTCTTCGGCTGTGTCGGGCTTGCCGTTCATGGCCCATACAAACGCGTATGCAAGAGGATGTTGCATGTAGTTGTAAAAACCCAGGCCACCAGTCGACAAATGCTGCTTGACCCGCTCGAAAGCACCAGGCAGGTCGGCTATCGAACGAGCCTCGTTCCAAAACGATTCCGCTTTTGGAATGGCTGCCCGGAGGATATCGGGTGCGCTGGTTGCTATGACATCGGGTCCGTAGCTGTATGAGATATCAAACGCTCGATCTCGCACATCGAAAGTCAGATCAGGTCGTGCTGTTTTTGATGTCCTGTGCCATTTGATTTCATTGCCGGAAAGATGGGGAACGAAGTCCAGTGACATAATGGATGGAGTCTTCTTCATCCACATTCGGGAATCAAGGCACACGAAACGTCTCTCGGCGAACTGCCTTTTACATCAGGCAGATGATGAACGGTCCTTTTCCTATTTTCCTCCGATCGCCTGCCGTATCTCACGTACGTCGCGGGCAGGCGATGTGCCGAATTGCCTTAGATATTCTCGACTAAACTGTGATGCGCTTTCATAGCCGACAGCAAACGCCACGTCAGACGCGCGATGCTCGCCGGCAAGCAAAAGCTGGCGAGCTTCCTGCAATCTAAGCTGTTTCTGATATCGGATGGGACTGAGGCCTGTCATCGACAGAAAATGGCGATGCAGGCTTGCCCGGCTCATGCCGCTTGCATCGCACAACGCATCGATGCGAAGTCGGGCATTGTAATTGTCCCTGATCCAGGCAACGGCACGCCGGATGCTACTCAATGCGCCATCGGGCTGGGCAATCTGACGTAGCAGCCGCCCCTGAGGGCCCAGTAGCAGACGATAGAGCAATTCCCGTTCGACCATTGGGCCGAGAACCGGGATATCGGCAGGCGTGTCGAGCAGTGACAATAAGCGGAGTAATGTGTCTCGTAGCGAGGCGTTCATCGGGTTTATCGTGATGCCAATCCCTTTTTGTTCGCTATCGCGAACCGGCGGCATGATCGCCGCCAATTCCGCCAGTATGGCCGGATCCAGCACAAGCGACACCGCAACGTAGGGCTGCCCACCTTCGGCATCAAGAATCTGTCCGATTAGAGGTAGATCCAGCGCGCTAATGAGATATTGCTCACTATCGTAACTCAGCAGACTTTCGTTAATCGCAACGCGCTTCGAGCCTTGCAGGATAAAGCAGATCATCGAGCGATACAGGCATGGCGCCTTGTCTGTGGAGCCTTGTCCGACGCAGAGGTCTACACGCGGGATCCGTGTGGCAGTCAAGCCCGGTGGCGCATGGCGCAGGGCTATAGCAAGATGCGGTGCAAGATCGTTATTCATGAGGCGATTATGCCTCCCCCACTCCACCACACAATATGATTGATACAATCAGGCAATAAATTGAGCTTATTGGGCGTGGGTTACGAACCGGTTAGTGTCTACCTTGAGCAGGTCAAGAGAGCGCCGAAAGGCGCGCCCAACCTAGCAGAGACAGCCCATGACCAACCAGATCGCACTCATCACTGGCGCCAGCCGTGGCCTTGGCCGCAACATGGCCCTTCACCTCGCAAAGCGCGGCGTCCACATCATCGGTACCTATCGCAGCGGCGTTGCAGAAGCCGAGACGTTGAAGCAGGAGATCGAGGCTCAGGGCGGCAAGGCCGCGATGCTGCCGCTCGACATCACCGACACTACCAGCTATCCGGCTTTTTCAGCCGCTGTGACTGATACGTTGATGACCGAGTTCGGTCGCGAGCGCTTCGACTTCCTCGTCAATAATGCAGGCAATGGTCTCTTTGCGAACTTTACTGATGCGACCGAGGACCAGTTTGACTCACTGGTCGCCACGCACCTTCGCGGTCCAATTTTTCTGACTCAGAAGCTGTTACCACTCGTAGAGGACGGCGGTCGTATCCTGAACGTTTCCTCCGGCTTCGTGCGCTTCACTCTGCCGGGGTACAGCATTTATGCGGCGGTGAAGGCCGCAGTCGAGGTGCTGACCCGTTACATGGCCGTAGAATTAGGTCCGCGTCGAATTCGAGTGAATGCGATTGCTCCAGGCGCCATCGCAACCGACTTTGGTGGTGGAGCAGTGCGCGACAATAAGGACGTGAACGCCTATGTAGCACAGGGCATCGCTCTGGGCCGTGTCGGTCTACCGGACGATATAGGCGGTGCTGTTGCCGCGATCCTGTCCGATGACATGGCCTGGGCTAACGGGACGACTTTTGACATCTCGGGCGGGCAGTTGCTGTAGCCACAGCCGAACTCATTCCATCCCCTCGCCACCCTATCGAGAGACCATCATGCCGCCCGCTCAACTTACGCTCATCAGTCATCCGTTGTACCCGTTCGTTTAGCGAGCGGCCATCGTGCTGCTGGAAAAGAATGTGCCCTTTGAGAGGATCGACGTCGACCTCTCCGCCAAGCCAGATTGGTTCCTGGCGCTTTCACCAACGGGCAGGCCACCATTATTTCAAATGTGGCCTGCCTCTATTTTTCCCACAATCAGCGGGACGGACCTACTCCAACAACAGCCAACAGCTGCTTTTCCCCTCCCCTAACCTAAAGCCCCTCCCAACCATGCCGATAACCTCCTGGCATCAATCAATCCCCGCTCCCCTACACCCGATTCGCTCCCCGCATGCCCGTGTGGCACGTCGCATGCTTGCTTGATCCTGGGGCCAGTCCACATGGAGTACGAGTGAATGCCTACGCAAGCCCGTTTCATCGAGCACTACCGCAAAGCCGACCGCATCATGCTCGCCCTGATCTGGCTGATGACGCTGTTCTCCCTCGGCCTGGCGTTCTGGCACGACACACTGCTGCAAGCGCTCATCATAGGAGGCGGCACCAGCGTGGTGCTTACCCTGGCCTATCGCGTCATCGGCGGCACTCGCCTGATGCGCTGCGCGCTGGGCGTTGGCCTGATGGTCATGGCTGCATTGCACATCAACCAGGCACAGGGCGTCATCGAATCGCACTTCGGTATCTTCGCGCTGCTGGCGGTGCTGACGTTCTACCGTGACTGGCTGCCTATCCTGGTGGCCGCCGTCACTATCGCGGTGCATCACGTGGTGTTCCATGCCTTGCAGCACCAGGGCTTCCCGGTGTTTGTGATGGAGCATCACGGCGGCTGGAGCATGATTTTCGTCCACGCTTTCTACGTGGTGATGGAGACGGTCGCCCTGCTCTATCTCGCGGTGCACAGCCAGAAAGAAGCGGTAGAAAGCCAGGAGATGCTCGAAAAAATGCTGGCCGTCACCACCCGGTTCAGCGCTGAGGCAGCCAAGGGCAACCCGGAAAAAGTGCATGTCTCCCTCGCCACCCGTTTCGACCACTTTCTAACCCAGATCACCGGCCTGATCGACGGCGTCGCCCGCGACTCCCATGGCCTCGGCCAACTCGGCCAGGAACTGGCCCACGCCAGCGGCACCCTGGAAAAAGGCGCGCGCCACCAACTGGCGGAAATCGAGCAAATGACCGGCTCTATGCAACGCATGGAAGACGCCATGAGCCACATCGCCGTACACGTCGAACATGCGGTGGAACACGCGGGTCAAGCCAGCCAGCAAATCATCCGCGGCCAGGAAAGCGTCGGCCGCGCCCAACAGGAAATCACCCAGCTCGCCACCCGCCTCCACGGCACCAACGAGACGGTCCAAGGGTTGGCGGTGCAAGCCGAACAAATTGGCTCGGTGCTGGAAGTCATCAACAGCATCGCCAACCAGACCAACCTGCTGGCCCTCAACGCCGCCATCGAAGCCGCCCGCGCGGGTGAGCAAGGGCGCGGGTTTGCCGTGGTCGCCGATGAGGTACGCAGCCTGGCGCAGCGCACGGCGGTGTCTACCCAGGAGATCAAGACGATTATTGAAGGCTTGCAACACGGCAGTCGGCAGGCGGTTGAAGCCATGCACGATAGCCGCCAAGGGGTGGAGCGCTGCGTGGAAGACAGCCAGCTGGCGGTGGAGATGCTGCGGGCGGTGGGCAATGATATTTCGCAGATTGATCAGTTGAACGGAAGGATTGTGTCGACTACCCGCGAGCAATCCACGGCGAATGTGGAGATTGTGGGACGGCTGCAATCAGTACAGAGCATTGCGCAGAGTACGGCGCAGGATGTGGAGACGTTGGCCAGGAGCAGTGAGCGGTTGCCGCCGATTGCGGTGCGGTTGGATGCACTGGGGCGCAGGTTTCATCAGTGAGGTGGATCTATTTTTAATCAAATAAATCTATCCCCTTTCTGCTTGAACGGATGTATCAGGCAGTCGGTATCTCACTCCCGCGCTGAGCGAAAATGCCTTTGCATCAAAAGTGACCCACGCGCTGCCCCATGGAAACGTCTCTGTGCCGCTCTCGAAAGACCGAGATAGCTGTTGCCTCAACGAGTCTCGGAGAAAATCGACGTCCCGCTCGACTGACTCTTGCGAAGGCCACACATTATTGGTGGCCTCGTTCGATGGAGATAAGCCTAAATGGACCTCCATCAAACGACCGGCATAAAAACACAGCGCAAAAGAACTTGGGACACCGTTGATACTGACGCCGCTGTACGAGCGCCATTGGTAGCCATTTCCGTGATCCCGTTCTGACAGAGAGAACGGTGCCAGCACCGCCACTGCCCTATCTGCAGTGAGGGTGTTATCGATCACAATGCTGAACTCATTTCGCTGAATTCGGATGGAACCGTCCTGCGGACAAATGATGAGTTCCGGATTCAAACGAGATCCTCCAGGTAACTGAAAAGGTCAACAGTTTAGCAGGCGCTCCTGGCCGGAAGCTGACGGAGAAAACCCCCTCACTGCACAACCCCGACTGAGGTCAACTCACACCCTATATACAAGTGAAATGGGTCAGAGCACCGTTGTTTTAAATGTGGTCTTCCCCCTATTTTCTATTCTCTTTTATAATACTTCCACCAACTCAAACTCTTCTGCCACAAGTTCCATCGCCTCGTCGAACGAGCCCTCTCTTTGAAAAAAATCTTTATGACCCTGCATCCAGTACCTGAGGCTGAGATCACCTTCGCCTTCCTTCGTTGCAAGATCTTGATCTACGTCGCAGTAACGAATTATCCGCATCGAAATAACTCTAATTACACATACAGGCTCGCCCTTACTATTGAGGATGATGCTGTAACCGCCAATAGTCGGTGATTCATCTTCATGTTTGAATGACGAAAGCGAGCTACACCCGGCTGTCTTTATTCCTTTAGCAACAAGTTCAGCCAACTCATCTGCCATTTCTGGAGCATCCCCAAATGGCCATGCAATGGCTCCGGGGTATTTAACCTTTAAATCTTCAATTATGCTCATAACTAAATCCCTTTAAATCATATTAGTGCCTATATAGCATTAGCACCCATCAAATCGTCACGGTCAACGCCTATGCAAAACTCATAGAAACTAAACTCATAGGGGTCAGACCATCATTATTTAAATTGTGGTATCACCCCTATTTTTCTATCCCAACTCCCGCCCCAAAAACGGCGCCGTCCGGCTGCTCTTGCTCTTCGCAACTTTCTGCGGCGTGCCACTCACCACCACCTTCCCCCCGCGATCCCCTGCCCCCGGCCCGATATCGATCACCCAATCACTCTGCGCCACCACGCGCATTTCATGCTCCACCACAATCACCGTATGCCCCGCCTCCACCAGGTGATTCAGCTGGCTCAACAACCGATCCACATCCCGAGGATGCAACCCGGTAGTCGGTTCATCCAGCACATACAACGTCGCGCCTCGTGCATTACGTTGCAACTCAGTAGCCAGCTTGATCCGCTGCGCCTCCCCACCCGACAACTCGGTCGCCGGCTGCCCAAGGCGCAAATAGCCCAGCCCAATATCCCGCAGCACTTGCAGCGATCGCAGTACACCCGGTTGCTCGGCAAACACCTCCACGGCCTGTTCAACGGTCAGCCCCAGCACTTGTGCGATGGTCAATCCTTCCCACTTGATCGCTAACGTTTGCGGGTTGTACCGCGCCCCGTGGCACGTCGGGCACGGCGCGTACACACTCGGCATGAACAGCAACTCAACACTGACACAACCCTCACCTTCGCAATTCGGGCAGCGCCCTTTGGCGACGTTGAAGGAGAACTGCCCGGCATCGTAATGACGCTTTTTCGCCGCCGGTGTAGCGGCGAACAGTTTGCGCACGTTATCGAACAGCCCGGTGTAGGTCGCGAGATTGGAGCGCGGCGTGCGGCCAATGGGTTTCTGGTCCACTTGCACCAGGCGGCGGATATGCTCCAGCCCACCGCTGATGCGTCCGCCGCTGGTTTGGGGGGTGTCGTCTTCCAGGCTGGGTTCGTCTTCGGTTTCCACCACGCGGCCCAATCCTGCGCCTACCAGCTCCAACAGCGCCTGGCTGACGAGGCTGGATTTGCCCGAGCCGGAGATGCCGGTCACGGCGGTGAAGCAGCCCAGGGGAAAGCTCACGCTCAGGTCGTTGAGGTTGTTGCGCGTTACGCCTTCCAGGCTCAGCCAGCCGCTGGGTTGGCGCGGCGGTTGGCTGACCGGGCGCTTTTCGGCGAACAGGTATTCGCGGGTTTGCGACGCTTCGATCTGTGCCAAGCCTTCGGGTGGGCCGCTGTACAGCACTTGCCCGCCGTGCTCTCCGGCGGCGGGGCCGACGTCGATCAGCCAGTCGGCGCGGCGTATGGTTTCCAGGTCGTGCTCCACCACGAACAGGGAGTTGCCAGCGGCCTTCAGGCGGTCGAGGGCGGCGAACAGGGCCTCGCCATCGGCGGGGTGCAGGCCGGCGGAGGGTTCGTCCAGTACGTAGATGACGCCGAACAATTGCGAACCCAGTTGCGTGGCCAGGCGCAGGCGTTGCAGTTCGCCGGAGGATAAGGTGGGTGTGCTGCGCTCCAGGGCCAGGTAGCCCAGGCCGAGGTCGGTCAGGGTGCTGACGCGCTCGAGCAAATCCTGGGCGATGCGTTGGGCGGCCAGGCGCTTTTCCACGGAGAGCTTTTTATCGCCCTGCCCTTCGGCCACCGGGCGCAGGAGTTCGGCGAGTTGCAGCAGCGACATTTGCGATAACTCACCAATGTCCACGCCGGCAAATTTCACCGACAGCGCAGCCTTGTTCAGGCGCTTGCCCTCGCACAACGGGCATGGACTGCCTTGCATGAACTGCGACACGCGCTTTTTCATCAGGGCGCTTTGGGAGTGGGTGAAGGTGTGCAGGATGTAGCGCCGGGCGCCGGTGAAGGTGCCCTGGTAGCTCGGTTCCAGTTTGCGTTTGAGGGCGTCGCGGGTTTGTGCGGGCGTGAAGCCGGCGTACACCGGTGCAGTGGGGGTTTCTTCGGTGAAGAGGATCCAGTCGCGTTGTTTTTTCGGCAGGTCGCGCCAGGGGATGTCGACGTCGTAGCCGAGGGTGACGAGGATGTCGCGCTGGTTCTGGCCTTGCCACGCCAGCGGCCAGGACGCTACGGCGCGCTGGCGAATGGTGAGGGAGGGATCGGGCACCATCAGGGCTTCGGTCACTTCGTACACGCGGCCCAGGCCGTGGCATTGCGGGCAGGCGCCTTGTGGCAGGTTGGGGGAAAAGTCTTCGGCGTACAGCATCGGTTGCCCCGCCGGGTAGCTGCCGGCGCGGGAGTAGAGCATGCGGATCAGGCTGGATAAGGTGGTGACGCTGCCCACTGAGGAGCGTGTGCTGGGCGTGCCTCGCTGTTGTTGCAGGGCCACAGCGGGCGGCAGGCCTTCGATGGAGTCGACATCCGGTACGCCCACCTGGTCGATCAGCCGGCGTGCGTAGGGTGCAACGGACTCGAAGTAGCGGCGCTGGGCTTCGGCGTAGACGGTGGAGAATGCCAGCGAGGATTTGCCGGAACCTGACACGCCGGTGAACACTACGAGCGCGTCGCGGGGGATGTCCACGTCGACGTTGCGCAGGTTGTGTTCCCGGGCACCCCGCACCCGGACGAAGCCTGGGCGTTGGGTGGAGAGTGAGATGTCTGGGGGCAAGTTGCGCTGGGAAGTCATGGTCAACCTTATTGGTGTGCGGGCTGTTGTGAGGCTGCGACAGCGGCGGGTCAGCCAACATAGATGCTTGCAGTAATGACGCCATCGCAGCCTCGCTAAAGCTCGACAGCTCCCACACTGGATTTGCTTTGCTTGTTAGGTCTCCATTCCACAGGGTTATTGCAGTATCCGGGAGGTCAGCACCGAGCGCACCCGTTGGGCCAGTTCGTCCGGGCTGTAGGGTTTGCTCAGCAGGTGTATGTCGGCGCTCAGCAGATGGTTGCTGGAGAGGATGTCGCGGGTGTGCCCCGAGGTGAACAGCACGGCTACCGCCGGCACTTGCTCGCGCGCCCATTCGGCGAGGTCAGTACTTTTGACCCGGCCCGGCATCACCACGTCGGTAAAAATCAGGTCGGGTTGCAGGCCGGCGCGCAGCATCAGCATGGCCCTGTCACCGTCTTCGGCGATCAGTACGGTGTAGCCGGATTGTTCGAGTAATTCCACTGCGGCCGTGCGCACGCCTTCGTTGTCCTCGACCACCAGGATCGTCTCCTGGCCGCCGCTGTGTTCGGTGAGGTCGACAGGCGCTTCGGGGCTTTGCGGTTCTTCGAGGCTGCGCGGGAAATACATCTGCACCACGGTGCCGCTGCCCACCTCGCTCTGCACCTCGACATGCCCGCCACTTTGCCGCACGAACCCAAACACCATGCTCAACCCTAGCCCGGTGCCGTGGCCATCCGGCTTGGTGGTGAAAAACGGTTCGAACGCCCGCGCCATGATCTTCGGTGACATGCCGGCGCCGCTGTCGGTGACGGCCAGGCGCACATACTCGCCGGGGCTGATGCTTTTGCCGGCACAGTCCGGGGGGTTGAGGATGATATTTTCGCCGGTAATCCGAATTACGCCCTCGCCTTTCATGGCGTCCCGGGCGTTGATCGCCAGGTTAAGCAGTGCGTTTTCCAGTTGATTGCGGTCGACGTTAATGCACCACGGATCCTGGGGCAGTTGCACATCAATGTGGATGGTTTCCCCCAGCGCCCGCTGCAGCAGTTCGCCCAGGCCTTCATAGATGCGCAGTGGGTTGTAGACCGCCGGCGACAGCGGCTGGCGACGGGCAAATGCCAGCAGTTGCGAGGTCAGCTTGGCCCCGCGCTCCACCGCTGCGATGGCGGCGCTGACCCGGCGCTGCACCTGGGCATTGTCCGGTTCATGCCGGGCCAGCAGGTGCAGGTTGCCGGCGACCACTTGCAGCAGGTTGTTGAAGTCGTGGGCCACACCGCCGGTCAGGCCACCGATGGCTTCGAGTTTTTGCGACTGGCGCAATTGCTCTTCGGCGGCGGAACGGGCTTGCACTTCGGCGGCCACGCGCTGTTCCAGGTTGTGGGTGAGTTCCTGGCGCAGGCGCTCGGAAATCATATGCTCGGTGGTCTCCACCACAATCGCCAGGACCCCGGCCGGCCGCTGGTCGTCACCGGCCACGGGGCTGTAATACAGGTCCATCCACACGTCTTCCGGGCTGCCATTGCGCAACAGCGTCAAGGCCAGGTTGCGATAAGACAAGGTACCACCGGCCAGGCAGGTGTTGACGACATTGCGATTGAAGTCGGCGACCTCCGGCCAACCCAGCTCCACCGGCGTTCCCAACAGATAGGGATGACGCCCACCGGCAAACACCGAGTAGCTGTCGTTGTAGATCATGTAACCGTCACGCCCCCACAGCATCACCATCGGCATCGGCGATGCCAGCAGCATCTGCACGGCGCTGGTCAGGCTCGAAGGCCAGGCACCGATCGGACCGAGGTCGGTGTTGGACCAATCGAAAGCACGAATCCTCTGGGCCATTTCGCCAGCCCAGCCTTCACAGCCATGGGTATTGGATAAAAACTGCATCGGTCGGCTCTATAGGAAGATAAAGGTGGGCGGCGATGAAAACTTTGAGCCTGGCTGCAGCGGTTGGTTTCATTGCATATTGCTTAAGCAGGCATGAAGGAGCAAGGGCCGGCTCAGCGAAAGTCCCGGCTGCGCACACTGATGCCTGACAGCAGCGGTGTCAGGTCGGTCAAGCGCCCGGCGATCAGGTGCCGAACCTCCCCCACTGCCTCCCAGCGCCCATCCACTTTAAGCAACCGCGAGCCCACCAGCGCCTGGCGTTGGCGCTCGGCCAGATCGCGCCAGACCACCACGTTGATATTGCCGAATTCATCTTCCAGGGTGACGAAGGTGACGCCGCTGGCCGTGCCCGGGCGTTGCCGACCGGTGACCAGCCCGGCGACGCTCACATTGCGTCCATGCTCAACCAGCAACAACTCTTTGGAACTGCGGCAGCGCCGCGCGCGCAGTTCGTCGCGCAACAGCGCCAGCGGATGTGGGCCCAAGGTGGTGCCGACGCTGGCGTAGTCGGCATACAGGTCTTCGCCTACCGTCGGTTGCGGCAGCTCCACCACCGCCTCTTCCGGGCTGGCCACACCGGCAAACAGGCCCAGCTGTTTCTGCACACCGGCCACTTCCCAGCGCGCCCGGTGCCGATGCCCGGCCAGGCCGCGCAAGGCGCCGGCATCCGCCAGCAACTCTTGGGCACGGGTGTCCAGGCGCGCACGTTCGCCAAGGTCGGCAATGTCAAAAAATGCCCGGACCTGGCGCGCCGTTTCGATGCGCCGGCCATCCTCTTCGCGAAACCCGGAGATCATCCGCAAGCCCATGCGGATTGCCGGTTGCTGGCCTTCGATCGGTTCAAGGCTGCAATCCCAGTCACTGGCCTGCACGTCCACCGGGCGTATCTGCAAATGATGGCGGCGAGCGTCCTGCAGGATCTGGTCCGGGCTGTAGAAACCCATGGGCCAACTGTTGATCAGGGCGCAGGCAAAGGCTGCCGGCTCGTGGCATTTGAGCCAGCAACTGGCGTAGGTCAGCAAGGCGAAACTGGCGGCGTGGGACTCGGGAAAACCGTAGCTGCCAAAGCCCTTGATCTGCTCGAATATCTGCGCGGCAAAGGCTTCGCTGTAGCCGTTTTTCAGCATGCCGGTGCGCAGGCGTTGTTGGTGAGGTTCGAGGCCGCCGTGGCGTTTCCAGGCGGCCATCGAGCGGCGCAACTGGTCGGCTTCGCCAGGGCTGTAATCGGCGGCGACCATGGCGATCTGCATCACTTGCTCCTGGAACAGCGGGATGCCCAGGGTGCGCTCCAGCACGGCTTCAAGCTCCGGCGATGGATAGGTGGTTGCTTCCTCCTTGTTCCGCCGCCGCAGGTACGGGTGCACCATGCCGCCCTGGATCGGCCCGGGGCGGACGATGGCGACCTCGATCACCAAGTCATAAAAGGTTTTTGGCTTGAGCCTTGGCAGCATCGACATCTGCGCCCGCGACTCGATCTGGAACACGCCGATGGTGTCGGCCTTGCTGATCATCGCGTAGGTTGCCGCGTCTTCCTTGGGTATTGAGGCCAGGCTCAGGTCCTGATTGCGATGGCGACGCAGCAGGTCGAAGCAGCGGCGAATCGCACTGAGCATGCCCAGCGCGAGGATATCCACCTTGAGCAGGCCCACGGCGTCGAGGTCGTCCTTGTCCCACTGGATGATGGTGCGATCGGCCATGGCGGCATTTTCCACTGGCACCAGGGTGTCCAGCGGGTGTTCGGAAATCACGAAACCGCCGGGGTGCTGGGACAGGTGCCGGGGGAAGCCGATCAGTTGTTGGGTCAAGGCGAGCACCCGGCGCAGCACCGGGCTGTCGGGGTCGAAGCCGCCTTCGCGCAGGCGTTCCAGGGGCGGCGCTTCGTCGCTCCAGCGGCCGCAGCAGTCGGCCAGGGCGTTGACCTGATCCGGCGGCAGCCCGAGGGCCTTGGCCACGTCGCGCACCGCGCCGGCGCCGTGGTAGCTGCTGACTACGGCCGTCAACGCGGCGCGGGTGCGGCCGTAGCGTTGGAAGACGTATTGCAGCACTTCTTCGCGGCGTTCGTGTTCGAAGTCCACGTCGATGTCGGGCGGTTCGTTGCGCTCGCGCGACAGGAAACGCTCGAACAGCATGTTCATCAGGCTCGGGTTGATCTCGGTGATGCCCAGGGCAAAACACACCGCCGAGTTGGCCGCCGAGCCGCGGCCCTGGCACAGGATCGACCGGCTGCGGGCGAAGCGCACAATGTCGTGCACGGTGAGGAAGTAGCTTTCGTAGCCCAGCTCGGTGATCAACGCCAATTCATTGTTGATCTGCTCCAGGGTCTTGGCGTCGATGCCATGCGGCCAGCGCTGGGCGATGCCCTGCTCGGTCAAGGTGCGCAGCCAGGTTTCCGGGGTTTGCCCTTCGGGCACCAGTTCCCTCGGGTATTGATAGCGCAACTGGCCCAGGTCGAAGGTGCAACGCCGGGCGATGTTCAGGGATTCTTCAAGCAAGTGCGCCGGGTACAGCGCGGCCAAGGCGTCCAGGCTGCGCAAGTGGCGTTCGCCATTAGGGTGCAGCCGAGCGCCGGCCTCAGCCACCGGGACGTGATGACGGATCGCGGTCATGGTGTCTTGCAACGCACGGCGGCCACGCACATGCATATGCACATCGCCGCAGGCCACCGCCGGCAGGTGCAGGCTGGCGGCCAGGATCAGGCGTTGCTCAAGGTGGCGGGCATCGTTCTGGCCGCAATGCAGTTCCACGGCCAGCCACAGGCGGTCGGTGAAGGTGCTGCGCAGCCATTGGATGTGGGCCTGGGTGTCGGTGTCTTCGACCATCCATAACGCCAACAGGCCTTGCACTGATGTGAAGTCTTCCTGCAGCAGGCGGTAGTGACCTTTTTCCGCTCGGCGACGGGCGATGGTGATCAGTCGGCACAGGTGCTGATAGCCCTCCAGATTTTCCACCAGCAGCACCAGCTTGGGGCCGTTTTCGATACGCATCTCGCTGCCGATAATCAGCGGCAACCCGACTTCCTTGGCGGCCTGCCAGGCGCGGACGATGCCCGACAAGGTGCACTCATCAGTGATTGCCAGCGCCTCGTAGCCCTGCTGTTTCGCCCGTTCAAACAGCTCGCGGGCACTGGAAGCGCCACGCTGAAAACTGAAGTTGGACAGGCAATGCAGCTCCGCGTAATTCATGCGAACCAGCCTTGCAGCCACAGCGCGCCGCTTTCGCCCACGGTGCGATAGGCCCAGCCCTGCTGGCCGGCGCGGGTGCGCACCAGGTAATAATCGCGGCGCACATCGGCGCCATCCCACCAGCCGGATTCGATGCGCTCCGGGCCCATCAGAATCTGTAGGCCCTGCTCGGCCAGGGGCGTCGGCTCATGCAGCAACCAGCCGGGGCGCTGCACGCTGTTTGAGGGTGCGCACAGGCGAGTGTCGGCACCGGGTTGCCAGGCGCATTCGGGGCGATGGTCGGCATGAAAGCGCAGGCCTTGCACCGCCTCGTCCCCCAACCGCGCCCGCAGGCGTTCGCGCAGTTGTTCCCACGGCAGGGTTTGTTGCGGGCGCTCGTCGAACAGGTCCTGGCGCTGGGGCACAAACACTGGCAGGTCCTGGGCCACCAGGCGAAAGCCACGCACCGGCGAGGTGACTTGCACCTGCTCCAGGCGACCACGGGCCAGTTCGAACAACATTGCCGCGTCGCGCTCGGCGCTGAGCAGGCCGACTTTGATTACGGTGTCGGGTTCTGCCGCGTGTTCCAGGTGCAGGTCAAAGCGCTGCACGCCACTGTCTCGGCCACACAGAAACGCCGACAAATCGCCCGTCAAACGGCGCAACGGAAACAGCAATGCCTGATGAGACAGCACATCAAAATTCAGCTCGATGCGCACATCAAACCGGTCCGGCGGCTGGTAGAACGCCAAGGCCAGGGGCCGTTGCCCGCACAGTGCATCCAGGTGCTTGAGCAGCGCCGCATCGAAACGCCGGGCCAGGGTATGCCGGGGCAACGCCTGCACCTGGGCCAGGGTGCGCAAGCCCATGCGCGACAACGCGGTGGCCGCTTGCGGGTCGAGGCCGGCGCGGTCGATGGGGATCGGCGCCAGCGCTTGTTGCAGGCAGTGCTCATCGGCCACGGCGAGGCCGTCGTAGGCATTCGCCAATATCCGCGCCGCTGCCGGGTTCGGCGCGGCGACGATGCGGTGACGAAACCCCAGGTCGGTCAGCTCCTTGCGCAAGCGTGCTTCGAGCAGCGGCCAGGGCCCGAACAGGCCCAGGCTCGATTCGATCTCGAACAGCAACGCCCGTGGGTAGAACACGCTGACCTGGGAGCTGAAACGGTAGGCCCAGGCGGCAAGAAATTGCTGCCAGTATTCGATCTGTGCCGGGTCGTATTCGGCGCAGGCAAAAGCCTTGGTCAAGGCATGGGCCGCCGTCAGCGATTGGCCGGGGCGCAGCCCGAGTTTGCGTGCGGCCTCATTGACGGTTTGCAGCACCCGCCGCTGCGGCGTGCCGGCCAGCAGGGCCAACGGCTGATCCGGTTCGGAGCGCAAACGCAGCACCCCGTCCAGCGCCAATTGCGGGAAGACAATACACACCCAGCGCATGCCAACCTCAGTGCCCAAGCGCGATGGGCGCGGGATGGGCCAGGCCACCCCGGCACTTGAGCACCCGCACTTGCGCAGGGCTGGCCTCCACTGCCAGGCGCAAGGCGGCCGGTGACGGGTTGATGGCCTCGTTCAAGGAGCGCCAGGCGAAGGCCAGGGTCTGGCCGGTTTCCGCCGCCACCTGCAAGCGACGCAAGGCCCGGTCATCGGCCTTGCGCGGCCAGCACAGCACCGCGCCACAACTGCCGGAACGCAAGCATTGCTCCACGGCCCACAGGGCGTCGCGTTCATCGGCCTGGATGACTGACAGCTGGCGCACATCTACCCCGGCGTTTTGCCAGGCGTGGGGGTACGGTGTGTAAGGCGGCGCCACCAGCACGATCCGCTCGCCGGCCGCCGACAAGCGCGCCAGTGTCGGCCACACCAGTTGCAACTCGCCCACGCCCTCCTTCGCCATCAGGATTTCGCTCAACGCCGCTTCCGGCCAGCCACCGCTGGGCAGCACTGCATCCAGGGCCGCCAGCCCGGTGGGATGGACGCTGGCAGGCGGCGCGGCGGGCCGGCCCTTCCAGACCCGGCCGCCATTGAACAGCGAGTCCAGTGCAACGACGGCGCCCATCAGCCTTGCCTCACCAGGCCGCAAAACACGCCTTCGATGGCCAGGTCCTGATCGGGCCGCACCACGATGGGTTGATAAGCGGGGTTGCGCGGCAGCAGGCGCACGCGCTCGCCGACGTGTTCGAAACGCTTGATGGTGACTTCGCCGTCGAGGCGCGCCACCACGATCTGCCCGTTCAAGGCCTCGGCGCTGCGGCGTACGCCCACCAGGTCGCCATCGAGGATGCCGTCTTCGATCATCGAATCGCCCTGCACCCGCAGCAGGTAGTCCGGGGTTTTCGCGAAGGTGGCAGGGTCGAGCAGCAGGCGGTTGTGGACTTCGGCGTCGGCGCCGATGGGCAGGCCGGCGGCTACCCGGCCGAGTACCGGGATGTCCAGCCACTCCGGCCTCGCCGGCTGGTTGAGCAGGCGAATGCCTCGGGCCTGGTTGGGGTTGACCTCGATGAAGCCGCCTTCGGTCAGGGCCAGCACGTGCTTGCGGGCCACGCTGCGGGAGGCGAAGCCGAACGCCTTGGCGATCTCGGCGAGGCTGGGGGACTGGCCTTGTTGCGCGATACGGTCGCGGATGAAGGTCAGGATGGCGGTACGGCGGGGGGTTAGAGTCGTCATGGAGTACATTTGTACTCCTGTGGGAAATTTCTGACAATAGCCGCTAGTCGGCGGTGAGTTGCAAGCGCGTTTGCGGGGGGGGGTGCGGGTGAATATCCATTGCTGCGGTCATGGCCGCTATTGGTTCCGCTCTTACAGCGGCTCACTTTTGAAAAGCGCAAAAGTAAGCAAAACGCTCTTGCCCCACCACTCGGCACCTCGCTTAGGCTCGGTGTGCCCTCAGCTCCGGTAGTACTGCGCGGGCCGCCGCGACGGGGCGTCCCTGCCCCGTCGCGGCTAAACCGGCGTCCTGCCGGTTTACCCGCTCCGTACTACCTGCGTTCGGCCAGCGTGGTTTAACGGGGCGCCTAAGATCAAGATCAAAAGCAACAGCACAGCGGCCTACCGGCCGGCTTGAGTGTGGTGAAGCAAAATCAAAAGCTAAAGCGGGCACGGTCCAAATGTGGGAGCGGGCTTGCTCGCGAAGGTCGTCAACGATGACGCGTGCTTTCTGGATGAACGCGGCGTTCTCACGTTTTTCGCGAGCAAGCCCGCTCCCACATAAAAGCAGCTCTGCTTTGGCTTTTGATTTTGATCTGACGGCCCCGTTAAACCACGATGGCCGCAAGTAGGCACGGTGGAGCGGCCCGCGGAGCCGAGCCTAAGCGAGGCACCGAGTGGTGGGGCAGAGACATTTGGTTACTTTTGGCTGGGCCGGCATTCCGGGCGTTTGCCAAAAGTGACTCGCTGTAAGAGCGAAGCCATAGGCGGCCGTTACCGCAGAAATGGATATGTACTCAACCGCCCCTCTCCCCAACCACTCATGATTTCTGGTAAAGACTCCTTTTCAAATTCAGCGGTTTTTCCGAAGGAACGACGAGCCGATACTCCACTCCATTGTTCACATCACCTCAGGAGTCATTCATGTCTATTCCCGCATTCGGCCTCGGCACATTCCGCCTGCAAGGCCAGGTCGTCATCGACTCCGTCAGCACGGGCCTGGAGCTGGGCTACCGCGTCATCGACACCGCGCAAATCTACGAAAACGAAGCCGACGTCGGCCAGGCCATTGCCAACAGCGGCATCCCACGGGACGAGCTGTTTATCACCAGCAAAATCTGGATCGCCAACTTCGCCGAAGGCCAACTGATCCCCAGCCTCAAGGAAAGCCTGCGCAAGCTCCAAACCGACTACCTGGACCTGACCCTGATCCACTGGCCATCGCCGGAAGACCAGGTACCCGTCGCCGAATTCATGACCCAGCTGCTGGAAGCCAAACGCCAGGGCCTGACCCGCCAGATCGGTATCTCCAACTTCACCGTCGACCTGATGAAACAGGCGATTACCGCCGTCGGTGCCGAGCACATCGCGACCAACCAGATCGAGCTGCACCCGTACCTGCAAAACCGTACCGTAGTGGAGTTTGCCAAGGCCCAGGGCATCCAGATCACCTCCTATATGACCCTGGCCTACGGCGAAGCGCTGAAAGACCCGGTGATCCAGCAGATCGCCGAACGTCATCAAGCCACCCCGGCGCAAGTCACCCTGGCCTGGGCCATGCAAATGGGCTACGCGGTGATCCCGTCGTCGACCAAACGCGCCAACCTCGCCAGCAACCTCAAGGCGCTGGACCTGACCCTGAGCGACGCCGACATGGCGCAGATCGCAGGCCTGGAGCGTGGCCATCGGCTGACCAGCCCCAAAGGCATCGCGCCGAACTGGGACTAAACCGCAGGGCTGCGGGACAACTCCCGCAGCCATGGCAACACCCGCAACCCGCAGGTGGCTGACGGCGGGTCGATGATGTCCATGAAGTGTTCAAGGTTGACGCTGTCTGGCGTACCCGGCAGGCGCACCAGCAGTGTCGGGGTGGCGGCCGGCGCGCCCAGGTCCCGGATGTCGTAGACCAGCACATGGCGAATCTGCGGGTGCTGTTCCTGGAAGGCCAGCACCCCGCCATCGCTGTCCGCCAACCCGGCGTTAATGATCAGCACGTCGAACGGCTCGGCCGGGATCGCCGTGAGGATCAGCACTTCTTCGAAGGTTTGCACCGGGATGATGCGGAAGTAGCCCAATTGGTTGAGCATTTTTTCGATGTACAGCCGTTGCAGGTGTTGTTCATCGGCGATCAGGATAGTCAGTGCTTTGTTTGGCATGGCAAATACCTGAGCAAGGAGCGCTCGTGAGGGACGGGCGACCTATTTTCCAGACATATTCCGAAGACTAAATAAGGCTTGTTCCACCTTCATGTAGGAGTTGTCCCAAATAGCTCGAATGACAGCCCTCGTCAGTCAAGTCCGATTGCAATAAACCGACAGCCCATGATGCAGGTGAGCGAGCGCTTCATCTACGCCGTCGACGGCACCGGCCAACTCGTCATGCGCTTGCCGTTCACAGACGTTTTCCAATCCCTCGCAGCAGTCCATCAATGCCTGGGCCTTGACCATGCGCGCACCACCTTTGGTTCGATGAGCCAGGTCATGCAGGCCGGCAAAGTCTGCGTTGCGTTGCAGGATCACCAGTTGCCCTTGGTCGGCCTCAAGGCTGTCGAGCAGCGGCGCCAGCAGTTCTTTTACCGCGTTGATATCGCCCCCGGTCAGCTTCTCCAGGTGGCTCAAGTCAAAGTCTGGCGCCAGCTCATCCACGGTGCCCGGGGCCACGGAGGGCGTAGCCGTGCGCAACATCAGGGCCGCATGCAAATCCTCGAGGCCGGTGGGTTTGAACAGGCAGCCATCCATTCCCGCCTGCCGACAGCGCTCAGCCTCCTCGGGCTGGGCGTTGGCGGTAAACCCCAGCAGCAGGCAAGGCGCCAGGCCGCGTTCGCGCTCCAGGGTGCGGATATCCCGCGCCAGCTCGTAGCCGTCCTTGAACGGCATATTGCAGTCGGTAATCACCCCGTCAAATTGCCCGGACAACCACAGTTCAAGCCCCTCGACGCCATCTTCGGCCGTGGTGATTCGGTGCCCCAGAAAGCTCAATTGCCGGGCCAGCAGCAGCCGGTTGGCTGGGTAGTCATCCACCACCAGAATGCTCAGCGCGTGGGTCGGCGGGGTTTCCAGGGCAACGGATACGGCCGGCGTCAAGGTTGCGTCGGCTACCGCCAGTTCCAGGGTGACGTCCACCCGGGTGCCCTGCCCCAGCAGGCTGCTCAATTGCAATTGCCCACCCATCATCTCGCACAAGTTGCGGCTGATGACCAGGCCCAGGCCCGAGCCACTGCGCGCCGATTGCGCGGTGTTGCTGCCCTGGATAAACGGGTTGAACAGGCGTTTCTGGTCTTCGACACTGATGCCGATGCCAGTGTCTTCCACCCACAGCCTGAGGTTCAGGTACCCGTTGGCAATCGCCGACGAGCCGGACGCGCCCAGCCGCACCTGGCCCTGGGTGGTGAACTTGATTGCGTTGCTCAGCAGGTTCGACACCACCTGCTTGAAGCGCATCGGGTCCACCAGCACGTAGCGATCAATCAGCGGGTCGAGTTCCACCTGCAAGACCAGGCCCTTGGCCCGCGCCAGCCCATCGAAAACCCGCGCCACGGACACCAGCAATGTGTGCAGGTTCGAAGGCTCAAGGGCCAGGGACAGGTGGCCCGATTCAATGCGTGCGATGTCGAGAATATCGCCGATCAACTCCAGCATGCCCCGTGACGCGTCAGCGGCCACCTCCAGCGCGTCGCGGTCGGCGCGGCCCTGTTCGGCGGCTTTCAACGCCAGTTCAATCATGCCGATCACGGCGTTCATGGGTGTGCGTATTTCATGGCTCATGGTTGCAAGGAAGGTGGTCTTGGCGCGGTTGGCGGCGTCGGCATCTTCCTTGGCCTCCTGCAACTGTCCCAACAGGTGCTGCCTTTCGCTGACGTCCACCCAGCCCGCGATCATGCCCACCACCTGCTCATCACCGTCGCGGTACGGCAGCATCCAGTGGTAGATCGTCAGGACCTTGCCGCCCGGCACCTTGAGTACGCGGTCATGAATCTGCGGCTCGCCCCGCTCCATCAAACGCAGGTAGTCCTCATGAAACGACTGGGCCTGGGGACGATTGCCGGTGTCGGCCTCGACCACGGTCTTGCCTACTACGTCCTCCAGCTTGAAACCGAACACATCGAGGTAGGCGCTGTTGCACGCCATCAGCCGCCCCAGGCGATCGCGCACATAAATCGGGTGAGGCGTGCCATCGATCAGCACACTCATAAAACGCATCTGGTCACTCAGGGCGCGTTCGGCCTGCACCCGTTTGCGTATCAGGCTGCGCAGGTAAATCGCCCAGCCCAGGGTGATCAGCAGCAACAGTGCTGCCAACCCGAAGCCCTGAATGATCGCGTTGCGGTGACGTAACCAGTAGCTGTCTTCAATCACCACTTCGCTGCGCCAGTGGTTGGTCAGCTCGTCCATTTCCTGGGGCGTGATGCTCAGCAGCGCCTTGTCGAGGATCGAATACAACTCCAGCTGGCTACGGCTGATACCGAAGGCAATGCGCGCCGGCTCGGAGCCGACCGTACTGCTCACCCGCAAGCGGTCACGGTAGTCGCGGGCGATCATGTACCGCGCGCTGATCAGGGAGTTGACCGCCGCATCAGCGCCGCCACCGGCAACCAGCGCCATCGCCTGCTCGGGGTTCTCGACGTCGACAAACTTGATGCCGGGATAGTCGCGAGCGATGCCCTCGCGCAAGCTATTGCCGGCAATCAATGCCAGGCGTTTGCCGGGCATGTCCTCAAGGAGCACCGGGCTGTTCGTATCGCTGCGGCTGACCAGCACGAACGGATTGGTCAGATAGGGCCTGGTAAAGCGCACCTTGTCGGCCCGCTCCATACTCGGGGTAATCACCGCCATCATGTCTGCATTGCCGGCTTGGACTTGATCAATTTGCCGGGGCAACGAACTCCCCTGCACCACGTCGAATTTCAACCCGGTTCGCAAGCTGATCCGGGCCAGCACTTCGGCGCTCAGGCCCTCAAACTCCCCCTGCTTGTTAAAAAATGAAAGGGGCAGAAACTTGTCGAGCACCGCCACCTTGACCCGTGGGTGTTTCTCCAGCCAACGCTGTTCGCTGGCACTCAAACGCAGCCGGTCGGCCCCCAAAAAACCCAGGTTGCCGGCACTCCAACGACGCAGAATTTGCATCTGTTCGTTAGCCGGTATGCCTTCCAGTGCCGCATTGACGATACGCAGCAGGCGAGTGTTGTCCCGGGGGAATGCAAAGCCGAACGGGTTGACTTCAAGTGACGAGAAATCAGCCATTCGAACGTTGTTCAGGTGGTTCCTGTTGATCAGGTAGTGGGTGCTGATTGCGTCCCCCAGATAAACGTCTGCCTGGCCGAACGCCACAGCGCCGATAGCCTCGAAGGTCGATGGAAAAAGTTGTAGCCGGGCATGGGGGTAAAACGCCTGCACCGCATCCGGCTGCATGTAGTGATAGAGCATCGCCACGCGCTTGCCGGCCAAGTCGGCGCTCAGGGTTTGGCTGTCGCCCGTGCGGGTGACCAGGGTCGGCTGATCGATAGCATAGGAGCGCGACAACAGAAGCTGCGGGTCTGCTGCTTCGTAGCCATTGGCGGAGCCGAGAAAGTCCACCTCGCCACGCTTGAGTGCGGCAATAACCTCATCCCGGTTGTCATAACGACGAACTTCTACCGTGATGCCCAGCGCATCGGCGATCAACGCCGCGTAATCCGCCGTAATCCCCTCAAGCTCATCGTTGCTGGTCAACTCGAACGGCGCGTAGTCGGGGCCCGAGACGCCCATCAACAAGCGGCGCCGCTCGCGTAGCCAGCGCCAGTCAGCTTCCTGCAGCCCTACGGCGCGGGTTTCAAGGATGGAGTGCCCGAACAGGAAAAGGGAACGAGGTTCACTAAAGGCCGGGGCTTGTGTGCAGAGCACGCCCAGCAGCACGCTCGCGCTGAGCCACAAGGCCCGGAACCTGGTCATTTCAGATCAGATGATTGCGCTGGGCGAACTTGGACAAATGCACCACCGACGACATGCGCAGCTTCTCCTTCAGGCGGGTTTTATAGGTGCTGATGGTCTTGTGGCTGAGCAGCATGTCTTCGGCAATTTCCTTGTTGCCAAGCCCCAGCGCCAGCTTCTGTAGTACCGTCAACTCGCGGTCGGAAAGTTCGGCCACCAGGTCCTGCTCGGTGGACTGCAAATCATCCCGCCGTACCGAGCTGGTGGGCAGGCTCGGAAAACAGCTGTAGTTGGACATCACGGCCTTGATGGCTTTTTGCAGCTCATCCAGCTCGCCGGTCTTGGCGACAAAACCCATCGCGCCGGCACGCATGCAGCGGGTGGAAAAAAACACCGCGAGGTACGAAGTCAGCACCAGGATCTTGCAGGGCAAGCCCAACGCCTTGATCCGGCTGATCACCTCCAGGCCGCCGAGCTTGGGCATCGCCAGGTCGAGGATGATCAGTTCGGGGCGTTCCTCGCGGGCAATCTGCATGGCATCGGCGCCGTTACCGGCCTCGAAAATCGTGTCGAAGCCTTCCTGCTTCAACAGGAACCGGACGGTTGCGCGGATAAACGGATGGTCATCCACTATTAAAGCTTTGCTCATAAGGCTCCCCTGGGAGGATTCAGTACCGTTACACATCACACGGGCCCTATCTACCTGTGAGAAATGACAGTTCCGACAAACGGCACCGAACATTCCTACAAGCAAGAGTCGGGTCCCTCCACTTGAACAGCGCATAACCATAGGTAAGCGGCACGACGTGCCTGGCTAGTCGCAAGCGCGCAACCTTACCAATGGAATGACGCGTCACCTGAAGGGATAGTCCCAGTCCGATGTAGGACTTTTCCTCGCTGGAAGCATAGTAAACAGCCAGCTACCAGGGAGCAGAGGCCACTTAGTCGGTGGTACTCGGGCTCCAGAACGCCTGTACCACAAGGGTCGAGGTGGAAATGCGCGCCACCAGCGCGTCCAGTTCGTCACCGTCTACGGAGGTCACGGCCAGCGTCGCCTCGATTTCCACCTCGTCGGGACCAAAGGGGCGTACGTCCACGTCACTGGCCGGGTAGTTGCAGCGCGCAAGTTCGGCTTCGAGCAAAGCCAACACCGCCTTTTGCTGGGTGCGGCGGGCCACCACATACAGAATGTTGGTCACCTCGGCCGACACCACGTCCAACGGCTGGCGGTTGATGTTATTGACGATCGGCCGCAGCAAGGTGTTGGCCGCCAGTACAAACAGCGTGCCCAGCAGTGCTTCCAGGATCAGGTCTGCGCCGGCACAAGCGCCCACCGCCGCCGACGCCCAAAGGGTGGCCGCCGTATTCAGCCCGCGCACGTTGCCTTCTTCACGCATGATCACGCCGGCACCGAGAAAACCGATGCCCGAGACCACGTAGGCCACGACCCGCACCGCCCCTTCGGCGCCGCCCAGGCGGTTGGCCATGTCGACGAAAATCGCCGCGCCCACCGCCACCAGCACGTTGGTGCGCAGGCCCGCCGTGCGCTGGCGGTACTGGCGTTCGAAACCGATCAGGCCACCGAGGATAAACGCCGCGGTGAGGCTGACCAGCGTGTCGATCAGCGAATTGAGGTTGATGTTGTTGATTGCTTGCATAGGAGTCTTCCCTGTTCATTACCAGCCAAATTTGCGGATATAGAAACCTTCAAGCAGGTACGACCGTCCAGGGGCCGTGGCCGGGTCACGGGCACGACAGGATGGCCCGCCCGTCGCAAACGACAGGCGCGTCCGTAGTACCGCGATACAGGGCATCACGTACTGTTCAGCGTCGATGAGAGGGATTCGGGATCGGGCCAGGGCTGGCCGCGACCGGGATGCCGCTTCTCGCTTTTGGGCGAGACAACGGCATCGGGAAAATGCGCGTTATCTTGCCAAGTATGTGCCGGTTATCGAGACCGGCCGACGACTGTCACTCGAACAAGTACCCACTGAGGGTCTCCGCTATTGATGAAAACGCGCGAAGCTTACGCTCCGATTCAAGGAGAGTAAACCGTAGGAAAGTTTACCCAATGGGATTAGAAAAATTCTTCAGGGAGGGTTCAGGTAGGCGCCACGGTCATGACCTTAGCGCCCGTAGCAGGGGACGGCTTATCACGCTCTACCAACACCAAATATTCATTGATCGCGCCACCCGCCAAAGCCTTCACCTGAATAGAAACCCTATTCACCTGCCGCCCCATCTCAACCCCATCCCGAGTACGCACCTGCATATACCCAAGCCTGGGCCAAAACCGCTCAGCCTTGGCGTTCCCCACCACCACCGTCAGCCGCAACCAACGCGCGCCCAGGCTCAGTACCCATGCCTGGAAATCCGCATGCAACTGCCGCGCAAACCCGCTGCCATGCAACGGCGTGGCCACCAGCAACAGCCCGATATGCCAGACGCCGACCGCCAGCAAATCAGACGCCACATTCACCACCGCAACCAATTGGCCTTCGGCATTGCGATAACCAATCCAATACATCCGCGTGTAGCTCCACTCCTCCGGCAACTGAAGGGTCAACTCATCCCGAGCCTCCGTGGGCGTAGCAGGCTCACCGTTGACCGCGACAAAATACTCCGGCGCATCCTCGAAAAAGCGCTGCAGCTCGGCCTCATCTTCAAGGGTCAGCTCAACCACCCGAATGCCCGCCATGGAACTGCGTGGCAACGCCATCGTTTCACCAACATCCATGTTCTTCCCTCCTCAATCATCCCGTGTCAGTACTTCCAGCAACTCAATCTCAAACCGCAGATTACTGTTGGGCGTGATATGCGCGCCCATCGAGCGCTCGCCGTAAGCCAGATGCGCCGGAACAAACAACGTGCGAACGCCGCCGACTTTCATGCCCATCAAACCCTGGTCCCAGCCTTTGATCACGCGACCGGTACCGATCACGCATTGAAACGGTTTGCCGCGTTCCCAAGAGGAATCGAACACCGTGCCGTCTTCAAGGGTGCCAGTGTATTGCGTGGTGATCAGGGCGCCTTTGACCACGGTTTTGCCGGTGCCGAGGCGGACATCGGTGATTTCCAGTTCGTTGCTCATCGTGTTTTCTCACTATCCAAAGTCACAGCCAATGCCAGAACCGGCTCCAGAAACCCCGCCCCAAATCGTTCTTGCAGCCCGCGTATTGCTGCGCGTACATCTGCGAACGCGCCTGCACCTTGCCTGCCACCGGCATCAGCCAGGCCTTGCTCGCATAGGTGCGCTGACGATAACCGCCCCAGCCTTCGTGATAGTTCAGGTATTGGCCGTAGGCGTCGTATTTGTACACGCCGTTGATGGTGTAGGTCTTGTCCATGTACCAGCCGACAAAATCGATGGCATCGTCAAAGTCCTGCCGACTGGCGCCAGTGCGACCGGTGCTTTTCTGGTAGTCGCGCCACACTTCATCCTTGGCCTGGGAGTAACCGGAGGCCGTGGACACGCGGCCCCAGGGGATGATCCACAACAGGTACTTGCGCGGGGTCTTGGCGTCCTGCCGAAAGCCCGACTCTTGGTACATGATCGCGAACGGTACCTGGATCGGCACACCCCAGCGCGCCTGGGTAACTTTGGCGGCGTCGTACCAATCGTCCTTTTCGCGGAAGATGCCGCAGATATCGTTGGGTGTGCGTGGCGGCGAGGTGCCGCATCCAGCCAATAGGGCGGCGAGTAGCAACAGCCCTGCGGTTTTTCCTGCGTTCAAAAGCTCACCGTCTCATCGTGAGAATAAAAGGCGGGCAGTTTACGCGCTCATCTGGGGTGATGCCGATATGGCATGACCCTTTTCTAACAATTGTGGGCCCAGACAGGAGCAAATCAGAGACGTTTCCCTTTCCTTTGCAGGACGCTTCCTAGAAAATTCTGCCCCCTGCGCCGCTCAAATCACATGGCTAGTCTCCGGCGGTCACTGCCAATTCAGTGACCGGGTTTAGTCGCGATGGTGTTGGCTCTCTAACGTTGATTAGGAGTTGAACCATGAACAAGATTGTCACAGAAGAACAACCGCTATTTACCGTTGACCCCGAAACCAGTTTTGAAAGCGCCCTCGCCACATAAAGCACCTCAAATCATGATCAGGCCAATGGCACCCGACGTGTAGTGATCGCCATACGGCCCACACCAAAGCTCAACGCCGCACCCAGCAGCAACATCACCAAGGTGCTCCACGCTGCACGGGACAGTTGCTTGGCAGCCACTTCGCCGGCTTCACGGGCTTTCTGTTCAGCTTGTTGCTTGAGCTCATCAACCTTCTGCACAGCCTGCTGGTAAGCCTGGGCATAGTTGTCGACGATCTGGGTGGCTTCAGCCTGGCTCTTGCCGGTACGGGCCGCAACAATGTTGACCAGCGCCTGCTTGTCCGCAGCGTTCAACGCTGGCTCACCGGAGGCCTTGACCCGCTCGAACCATTGCTTCAATGCATCACCGGCCTGGGTTGGGTTGGTCGCAGCATCCGTTGCCGATTGCTTGCCGTCTGCACTTGCCTGATCGGCTTTTTGCTCAACGTTGGCCGGGTCCAATTCAGGCTTGCCGCTCTGCTTGAGCAGCGTGTCGAGTTGGCCTTGCAGGCTGTTCCAGTCCAGGTTGATGCCCTGCTCATTGAGTTGCTGCTTGACGCTGTCGCTGATGCCCGGCGCTACAGCGGCGATACCGCTACCGGCCGCCGACAGGCCTTTGCCAACGACATTGCCCGCAGCCCCCACAACGCTGGTCGCCAGCGCGGCGAGCAGCCAGGTGGTCAGCAAGGTGG
Source organism: Pseudomonas sp. K2I15 (assembly GCF_002204795.1). Classification (GTDB taxonomy): domain Bacteria; phylum Pseudomonadota; class Gammaproteobacteria; order Pseudomonadales; family Pseudomonadaceae; genus Aquipseudomonas. Next base: position 117,439 of record NZ_NIXO01000008.1, on the reverse strand, counting down.
TGATGGTCCAGCTCAGCACGCCATGCAGGCCGCCGCGATCCGGTGCGGTGCGCCCGGCCACAAATGCGCCGGCGCCGATTGCCAACAGCGTCGAGACAAACAGCCAGATCCCGGCACCGGTACCAAAGCCGCTCAGCGGGTTACCGGCCGCCATCGGGTTCACGGCACTGGCGCCAATCGCGGTGCCCAGTACGCTCAGCACCAGATAAGTCACCAGGGCAATTGCACTACCGGCCAATACCGAGCCCCAAGAGACACGAAACAGCGAACGGTTGGTTTCATAGACAGTGGTCATGGTCGATCCTTTGAACAGTGGGTAGGCCCTCAGTTTGGCGAGAGGCCCAACTCGCAGTCTCGGCACAATTGCACTAGTAGAACTGGTGCATTCGCACCCCGCACGTGCCACTTTCTCTGCACTATCCTGAGCCCCGGGTGTCGTACTTCTTATGCGTCTGACACCGCCCCCTTGTAGGAACTGGCTTGCCAACGATGGTCGTCAACGATGACGCGCGCACCCTGAATGGTCGCGTTGTGGTTGAGCTTTTCGCTGGCAAGCCAGCTCCTACAAGGGATGCAGGTGCCCTAAATATTGGAGAAACCATGAGCCAGGCCGTCCTCGCCAAAGAAACCAACCGCCGCCAACTGCAGCAGATCATCTCCGGCTTGTCCGATGGCGTGATCATCGCCGAGGTCGACCAGACCATCCTTTGGGCCAATGACGCCGCACTGCTGATGCATGGCGTGGAAAAGGTCGAAGAGCTGGGCGCCAACACCCAGGAATACGCCGCGCGCTTTTCCTTGCGCTATCGCAACAACCACCCGTTGGTGCTGGAAAATTACCCGCTGAGCCGGGTGGCGAACGGTGAAGAGTTCAGCGACGTGGTGGTAGAGGTCACCCCCTGCGGCGACGAGGAAAAGACCTGGGTGCACCGCCTGCGCAGCCTGGTGCTCAACGACGCGTCTGGTGAGCCTGAGCTGTTGGTGCTGATCCTGAGCGACGCCACCGAATGGGCCAGCGCCGAACAACGCTTCGAAAAAACCTTCAATGCCAACCCGGCGCCAGCGGTGATCTGCCGCTTGAGCGACCTTCGCTATATCAAGGTCAACCAGGGCTTCCTGGAGATGACCGGCTACAACCGCGACCAGGTGATCGGCAAATCGGTGTATGAACTGGACGTGTTGGAGCAAGCCGAAAACAAGGACCTCGCCGTCAAGCGCCTGAGCGAAGGCGCGACCATCCCGCAGATGCAGGCCGAGCTGAAACTGCCCGAAGGCGGCAGCAAACTGGTGATCGTGGCCGGCCAGCCGCTGGACATGAACGAGGAAGACTGCATGCTGTTTTCCTTCACCGACCTTGAGCCGCGCCGCAAGGCTGAAACCGCCCTGCGCCAGAGTGAGGAACGCTTCGCCAAGTCGTTCCGCCTGACGCCAGTGCCAACCCTGGTGTGCAACGCCGCCAACCGGCAAGTGGTGGACATCAACGAAGCCTTCATGACCATCACCGGCTATACCAGTGAAGAACTGATCGGCAAATCCATCGAAGACATCGACTTTATCGACAGCGCACAGGCCAGCACACAACTGTTCACCGCCCTGGAAAAAGCCGGCAACCTCGACGGCCTCGACCTGAAGATCCGCAAAAAAGGCAACGAGGTGATCGACTGTGTGCTGTCTGCCGACACCGTCAGTATCCAGGACGTGCCCTGCTACCTGCTGGTGCTGATGAACATCACCGAACGCAAGCGCTCCGAGCTGGAACTGGTGGCCGCCATCGAGGAAGTGATGCAGGACGCCTCATGGTTCAGCCAGACGCTGATTGAAAAACTCGCCAACGCCAAGAGCGTGAACAGCCCCAACGTACCGAGCATTTCCTTCACCGACCTGACCGCCCGCGAGCGCGATGTACTGGGCCTGATTTGCGAAGGCCTGGCCGACAAGGAAATCGCCTCGCGCCTGAAACTGGCGCCCAACACCGTGCGTAACCATGTGGCCACGGTGTACTCCAAGCTGGGGGTGCATAGCCGTAGTGCGGCCATCGTCTGGGCCCGTGAACGCGGGCTGTTTGCCGGTGAGTTGCGGGTTAAAAAACCGAAATAGAGTGCAAATGCACTAGTGCGACCGGTGCAAATTCGCCTTATTGCACGGGGGTGCACTGCTTAATCTTGAAGGGTGGGCACAGGGCTTTGGGTCCTGTGCCATTGAGATGACATGCCCTTTAAGGAATCCACCATGAAAAGCGAACAAGTCAAAGGCGCCGTCGAAAAAGTGGCCGGCAAGGCTCAGGGTTTTCTGGGTGATCTGACCGGTGACGAACGGCTCCAGGCCGAAGGTGTGGCCCGTCAGGCCGCCGGCCAATTGCAGCAAACCTACGGTGACGCGCTGGACACCGTCGGCGATTTTGCCAAGCAAAAACCCCTGGCTACCGTGGCGATTGTCGCCGGTGTTGGCCTGCTGCTGGGTCTGTTGCTGCGTCGTCGCTGAGGAGAGCCCGAATGTTTACACTCTCCCAACTGCGCAACTGCATCGAAGAGGCCCTGTCGCCCCTGACCTGCGAGTTCACCCTGTGCCGTGACGCCTCGTTGACCCTGAAAGTCTTCGATGCCGAAAGTGGCCGGGTGGACCTGGTCGTCACGGGGATCAGCGTCAACAAACTGCAGACCCCGCAGGAAGTGGAAAAGATGGTCGACGAGTTGCGCTACGAGCTGCAGAGCAACACCGTCGGCAAAGTCACTCTGGATGACCTGCCGCTACGCCCACTGTAGGAGCGAGCTTGCTCGCGAAAAACGCCCAGGCGCCGCGTTCATTCAGGCTTGGCGCGTCATCGTTAACGACCTTCGCGAGCAAGCTCGCTCCTACATTGAGCGTGCCTTCAACGACGAGCGTGCCTTCAACGACGCCCCGATAAAATAGAACACCCCTCCCCCGACAATAAACGCTGCCAACATGTAAAACATGTAATGGGCCGGCAGGCTGGCCAGCACCAGCCCGCACAGTACCGGCCCCAGGGCAGCGCCGAGGTTGGAGAGGTTTTGCGCGCCGTAATACATGCCCCGCAGGTGGTCCGGGGCGATTCGGTCGATAAACATGTACTCGGCGGGGAACACCACGATTTCGCCCACGGTGAAAATCGCCATCGCCAGGATCCACCACCACACGTTGCTCGCCAGAGCAAAACCAATCACCCCCAGCATGAACATGCCCAGGCCGAAGATCAGCCACTGGCTCAGGTAGCGGTGGGAAATGCGCCGACCAATCGCGTATTGCAGGGCGATCACCAACACGGCGTTGGTGGTGAGTACGGCGCTGATAATGGTGTAGGTATATTCGGCAGTGGTGGTGGTCACCAGGTACTGCGAGAGGTACGCGGTGAACTGGCCGAACACCACGGCGCTGAGCAAGCCGCCGACGGTGAAGCACACCAGCCGGTGGTCCCGCAGCAGTACGCGGCCCACGGCGAGGAACGACACCGGCTTTTGCGTGGTGTCGACGGTGGCCAACGTGCGGTCGCCCCAGCGCCAATACAGCAGGAAAAACCCCAGGCCCAAGACGGCCGACAGAATAAACGGCAAGCTGATATCGAGCTTGGCCACCATCGCACCAAAAAACGGCCCTACCGCATAACCGATATTGGTCAGGGTGTACTTGATGGAAAACGCTTCGCTGCGTTCATCCTCCGGCAACAGGCTGGCAAACCCGGACTTGATGGCGATGTCGATCACCGCGTACGCCAGGTTGATCAGGATCAGACAGCTGTAGAACGACCAGATTTCCCGGGCCAGCACCGTGCCGACAAACCCCAGGGCAAACACCACGCTCAGGCTGAGCAACAGCCGATAACTGTTGATGCGGTCTACCAGGAAGCCACCGTACACACTCAGCAGTGAACCGACGATCAGCGAACTGCCGATCACCAGGCCGACCTGGCTGATGTCGAGGGCAAAGTGGTTGGTAAGGTAGATGACGAGGTACGGAAAGGTGATGGCCTTGGCCAGCGTGAGGATCAGCGTGGCCGACAACAGCAGGTTCACGGTACGCGGGTAATTTCTTATTGTGGCAAGCATCCTGCTCTCATTCTTATCAAGGTAAAGGGGCCTTCGCGGCCCGCAAGCGGATGTACCTTAACGCAAGATGAGACGAAAAAAATGCTGTTTTATGCACTTATGCAAAAATAAAATGCAGTGGGATGAGGACGCGGTCGCTCACCCCACTGATGCTTTATTTTTTAACCGGTGTGACGTCGAGAATCGTGCCGTTAGTGGTTTTGAGCAGCACGTACTTGTCGTTGACACGGGCCCACTGGCTGTCTTCTTCCGGCTGCTTCAGGCCATGTTTCTTCCAGTCGGCGACGGCTGATTCCTTACGCATCAGGATGTCCGGCGCGCGGTCGCCAGCCTTGAGATCGCGGGTATTGATATTTGAAGGCTGCACGGTTTTTTGCGGGCTATCAGCGGCCTGGACGGTAAGGCTGGCGGCAGACAGGCTCGCGGCAACCAGCAGGCAGGCTACAAGGGACTTGGACTTCATGGGCACTTCCTTCAATGAATGACGCGTAAAGATTCCGACCGCACGCGCGGGGAATCATTCAGCGCAGTGATTGAAGCGGCAGATGGATGGGCGGCCAACGACCGGGCCGGCGATTAATCAGATAAGATTGGTTCTTTTTTCCAGCTGCTCAGGATGTCCAATGACTGGTACCCACCTCACTATCATTATCGTGACCGTGCTCACGCTGCTGGCGCTCTACGTCTTCGGCACCTACAACGAACTGGTAGCCCTGCGCGACCGCAGCAAAAAAGCCTTCGTCCAACTCGGCGAGGCCCTGCGTCAGCTTGATGCTGCGCGACATGGCATGGCCGCGGGCGAAGTGATCACCGGGCTGGAACAACGCGTGACGTTCTCCCGCCAGCTCTTCACCGACTCGGTCACCAACTACAACACCTACAAACACAAATCGCCGACGTCGGTGGTGGCGAACCTGTTGGGGCATCGTGAAGATGCCAGCCTGTCAGGGGTTGAGGACAAGCGAACGGCCTGATCTGCCGACGCTTACACAGGTGCACGCTGACGTGTCGGCGTGCCCTGATGAAACACCATCTGCCACTGCCCGCCGCTCTCGCGCCATACTGAACTGCGCAACGACTCCCCCGCCGCATTTGCTTCCGTCGCCGCCCGATGACAGCGATACGTCACTAATGCCACCCCTTCGGCCAGCACCTTCAATACAAAGTCACTGATGCGTCTGGCGGAAAACACCTCATCCTGCAGCCCGTCGATCACCTCGGCCTTACTGCCCCACACATTGCCGCTGGCACCAAATTCGACAAAATCATCCGCCAGCAACACCGACAACCGCGCCGCATCTGCACGGGTTGTGCACTGGTGCAGCTCGTGTTCCAGCCCTCGCAAATGCTCCGCCAACTCCATACCCATTGCCCTCGTGAAATTAATCCTGTAATTTTTCATGAAATTTCTTGATAAGAATTTCACGAAACGCCCATGAACAAGCAAGAAGAACTGGACGCCCTGGCGATCCTGATCCACGACCTGCGCAAGCACAAGAAGCTCACCCTGGCGCAACTCGCGCAAAAAATCGAGCGCTCGGTGGGTTTCCTGTCACAGGTTGAACGCGGCCTGTCGCGCCCCACCGTGGCCGACCTGACCGCCATCAGCCACGCCCTCGGCGTGCCCACCACCTATTTCTACAGCCTGTCCAAACCCAAGGCGGTGGCCTGGGTCACCCGCCCCAACGAGCGGCGCACCGTGTACTACGCCAACGGCATCACCGACATCCTGGTGTCGCCGAGCATGCACGGCGCGTTCTCGATGCTCGACAGCCAATTGGCCCCCGGTGCCAACAGTGGCGAACAGACCATGAGCGACCGCGCCGAACAGGCCGGTTATGTGCTGGAAGGCGAGTTGACGCTGTGGGTCGAGGGCGAGGCCGAATCGGTCACCCTGCGCACCGGTGACAGCTTCCACCTGGCCAGCTTCGCCCACTGCCGCTACGGCAACCTGACCGACCTGCCAGCCCGCGTGCTGTGGGTCTACAACTAGGAGCAACACCCGTGAAAAGCCATGCTTCCACGCTTTTGGCCGAAGTCCGGACCTTTCGCCAGAACCATCCCGATGTACGCTACGTCGACCTGATTGCCCTGGACATTCCCGGGCATTTCTACGGCAAGCGCTACCCGGTGGAGATGCTGGAAAAGGTCGCCGCCGGCAGCCCGCTGAAACTGCCGCAAAACGCGGTGCTGCTGGGTGCCCAGGGCGGCCTGTTCAAGATTGGCGACTACTGCTTTCACGACGGTGACCCGGACGCCAATCGCCGCCTGGTGCCCGGCACGCTCAAGCCAGTGAGCTGGGAAACGCAGCCGCTGGGCCAGATGTTGATCACCTCCGACGGCACCGAAGCACCGATTGAATTCGAACCTCGTGAAGTGCTGGCCAAGGTGCTGGAGCGCCTGCACCACAAAGGCATTCACCCGGTGGTCGCGTTTGAGCTGGAGTTCTACCTGTTCGATAAAAAGCTCAGCGACGGCCTGCCGCAATTCGCCCGTGACCCGCTGAGTGATGACGCCGACGACCAGCCCAACCTGCACATCGAGCGCCTGTCGCGCTTTGCGCCGGTGCTGGATGACATGGTGGAAACTGCCAAGGCCCAGGGCATCGACATCACAGTGATCACCGCCGAGCTGGGCCCCGGCCAGTTCGAGATCAATTTCGGCCACCTGGAAGACGGCCTGCGCGCCGCCGACTGGGCCGCCCTGTTCTGCCGCAGCACCCGGGGCGTGGCCCTCAAGCATGGCTACCGCGCCAGCTTCATGGCCAAGCCTTACCTGCAACACCCCGGCAGCGGCATGCACGTGCACGTCAGCCTGTACGACGCAGCAGGTAATAACCTGCTGGCGGCCCATCAGCAGCAACCGTTGCGCCACGCAGTGGCCGGCTGCCTTGAGCTGCTGCCGCACTGCATGCCGATCTTCTCGCCCAACCACAACGCCTTCCGCCGTCTTGGTGGTACGGTCAATGCGGCAACCCGCGCCTGCTGGGGTTTTGAGGACCGCGACGCCTGCGTGCGCATCCCGGAATCCGACCCGCGCAACCTGCGGATCGAACATCGCCTGGCGAGTGCCGATGCCAATCCGTACCTGGTGCTGGCGGCGATTCTGGTGGGGCTTGAGCATGGCCTTGACGCTGCCAAAGAGCCCTTCGCCCCGCTGAACGAAGACCGTAACAGCGGCACGGATTTCCCCCTGGAAATGCTTGAAGCAGTACGCGCCATGCAGCATCAGCCGGTGCTGCGCGAAGGCCTGGGCGCGGAGTTTGTCGACGTGTATTGCGAAAACAAACGCCAGGATCATTTGGCATTCCAGCAGGAGATTCATGCCCGGGAATATCGCTGGTATCTGTAGGCGCTGATGGTTAGCCTCTTGGGCATCTCTGGCTACCCGCGGACCTGCCCATGACCGACCAAAGCGCCCCGGCCCTGAAGGAAATCTTCAACGCCGAACGCCTGCAACACATCGCCGCCGAAATGAGCGCGGTGTACCCGCCGTTCGACGCCAAGGGTTTTCTCAAACATGCCAAGGCCGGGCTGGCGGACCTGTCGGTGATGCAGCGCATGGCTCGGGTCAGCGAAAGCCTGCACGCGGTGATCCCGCTGGATTACCCACAAACGCTCAAGCTGTTGTATGCCCTGGCGCCACGGCTGAACAGCGCGTTTGTCAGCCTGTTCCTGCCCCATTACGTCGCCAGTTACGGCGGCGATGATTTCAAACGTTCGATGGCCGCGCTCAAATACTTCACCACCTTTGGCTCCGCCGAGTTTGCCGTGCGCCATTTTCTGCTGAGTGATTTCAAGCGCACCCTGGCGGTGATGCAACAGTGGTCGCTGGATGAAAACGAACACGTGCGCCGCCTCGCCAGTGAAGGTTCACGGCCACGGTTGCCGTGGTCATTTCGCCTGGCCGAAGTGCAGGCCGACCCGAACCTGTGTGCCGCGATCCTCGACAACCTCAAGGCCGACAGCAGCCTCTACGTGCGCAAATCAGTGGCCAACCACCTCAACGACATCACCAAGGACCATCCGGATTGGGTGCTGAGTTTGATTGAAGGCTGGCCTTTGGATAACCCCCACACGGCGTGGATTGCCCGTCACGCGTTGCGCAGTTTGATCAAGCAAGGCAACACCCGGGCGCTGACGATCATGGGGGCGGGGGCCAAGGCCGAGGTGAAGATTCATCAGCTGAAGGTCGAGCCGGCGGTGATCAATCTGGGGGAACGGATCAACCTGTCCTTCAGCCTGGAATCGATTGCCGACACGCCGCAAAAGCTGGTGGTGGACTACGCCATCGACTACGTGAAAAGCGCCGGTCACAGTGCGTCCAAGGTGTTCAAGCTGAAGGCGTTTACGCTGGGCGCTGGTGAACATCACGCGATTAGCCGCGGCCAACATATTCGTGAACTGACCACGCGCAAGCACTACCCCGGCAAGCACGCGGTGCATGTGCTGGTGAATGGGGAGCGGTTGGGCAGTGTTGAATTCGAATTGCTGAGCTGACGACGTTCGCCGCAACAACACAGATCAAATGTGGGAGCGGGCTTGCCCGCTCCCACATTTTGATCCGGTTGCGCCAGCTAAACCTCGCCCAACAAAACCCCCTGCTCCCGCGCGCACAACTCCACCAGGTAATCCCACAACACCCGCAACCTCACCGACTTGTGCAACTCACGCCGGGAGCTGATCCAGTAGCTGCGCTGGATGCTCTCCCCCGGCAGCAGCGGCACCAGGTCCGGGTCGCTCGCTGCCATGAAGCACGGCAACACCGCAATCCCCAACCCAGAGCGCGCGGCCTGGTGCTGCGCGATCACGCTGGTGCTGTGGAACACCACTTTGGGATTGCGGCAAAAGCTGCTGAGGAATTTCAGTTCCTGGCTGAACAGCAGGTCGTCGACGTAATCGATCCAGGCGTGTACCGCCAGGTCCTCGCGCTTTTCAATCGGTGGCGTGCGGTCCAGGTAGCTGCGGCTGGCGTAGAGCGCCAGGCGGTAGTCGGTGAGTTTGCGGGTCACCAACTGGTCGACGCTGGGGCGTTCCAGGTGGATGCTGATTTCCGCTTCGCGGTTGAGGATGCTGACAAAGCGCGGCACCGCCAGCAGCTCCACTTCCAGCCCCGGGTAGCGTTCGAACAGGCCGCCCATGCGACTGGCCAAAAACATCACGCCCAAGCCTTCAGCCACGCCCAGGCGAATCTTGCCCAGGGGCGCGGCGGAATGGGTCAGTTCTTCTTCAGCCAGCAGCGCGACGTTTTCCATGGCTTCGGCGTGCTTGAGCAGGGCCTCGCCGGAAGGCGTGAGTTCGTAGCCCTGGGCGTGCTGCACGAACAGCGCGGTGCCGAGGCTTTTCTCGATGGCCTCGATGTGCCGGGCCACGGTGGCGTGGGTGGTTTTCAGGCGTTGCGCCGCCGTGAGCAGGCGTCCGCTACGCTGTAACTCAAGAAAGAACCGCAGGTCATTCCAGTCGAACATGCCGCCTCCATGGAGTGCTGTCTAAAAACGCACAGCAGCTGGGTAAAAACTAACATTTTTAAGACGAAAACTAACAACTAGGATGGAATCAATAAGAAAAACAAGCGAGACCTCAGATGCCCATTGCAGCTGCTGAATACGATTACGTGGTGGTAGGCGCCGGCCCCGCAGGCTGCCTGCTGGCCAATCGACTGTCCGCCAACCCTGCCCATCGCGTGCTGCTGCTTGAAGCCGGCGGTCGCGATAACTATCCCTGGATCCATATTCCCGTCGGCTACCTGTTCTGCATCGGCAACCCGCGCACCGACTGGTGCTTCAAGACCGAAGCCCAGGAAGGCCTGCAAGGCCGTGCGCTGAGCTATCCACGCGGCAAGGTGCTGGGCGGTTGCTCCTCGATCAACGGCATGATCTACATGCGCGGCCAGGCCCGGGATTACGACGGCTGGGCCGAAGACAATCCCGGCTGGGCCTGGAAGGATGTGCTACCGCTGTTCAAGCAGAGCGAAAACCATTTTGCCGGTGCCTCAGAGTTTCACAGCGGCGGCGGTGAATGGCGGGTTGAGCAACAGCGCCTGCACTGGCCGATCCTCGATGCGTTTCGCGATGCCGCGCAGCAAAGTGGAATCGAGAGCATCAACGACTTCAATCAGGGCGACAACGAAGGCTGCGGTTACTTCCAGGTCAACCAGAAATCCGGGGTGCGCTGGAATGCGGCCAAGGCGTTTCTCAAGCCGATTCGTCAGCGGCCCAATCTGACGGTGATGACTGAAGTTGAAGTCGACCGCGTATTGCTGGAGAACGGCCGTGCGGCGGCGGTGGTCGGTCGCCAGCAGGGCCAACCAGTCACTTGGCGGGCACGCAAGGAAATCATCCTGTGCGCCGGTTCCGTAGGTTCGCCCGGCATCCTGCAACGCTCCGGCATCGGCCCTTCCAGTGTGCTCAAGCCGCTGGGCATCGACGTACTGCACGAGTTGCCCGGTGTCGGTGGCAACCTGCAGGATCACCTGCAACTGCGCCTGATCTACAAACTGGAAAACGCCCGCACGCTGAACCAGATCGCCGGCACCGTGTGGGGCAAGATGGGCATGGGCCTGCGTTATCTTTACGACCGCAGCGGCCCACTGTCCATGGCGCCCAGCCAGCTTGGCGCATTCGCCCGCTCCGGGCCGGAACAGACGTCGGCCAACCTCGAATACCACGTGCAGCCGCTGTCCCTGGAGCGCTTCGGCGAACCACTGCACGCCTTCCCGGCCTTCACCGCCTCGGTGTGTGACCTGCGCCCACAAAGCCGTGGCCGCATCGACATTCGCTCGGCCAACCCGGCAGACGCGCCGCTGATCCGCCCCAACTACCTCAGCCACCCGCAAGACCTGCGCGTGGCCGCCGACGCCATTCGCCTGACCCGGCGCATCGTCTCGGCGCCGGCCTTGAAGCAGTTCAACCCGGTGGAATACCTACCCGGCGCAGACCTGCAAACAGACGAACAGCTGCAAGAAGCCGCCGCGCGCATCGGCACCACGATTTTCCATCCGGTGGGCACCTGCCGCATGGGCAGCGACAAGGACGCGGTGGTCGACGCGCAACTGCGGGTGCACGGCGTTCCCGGCCTGCGCATCGCCGACGCGTCGGTCATGCCACGTATCACTTCAGGCAACACCTGCTCACCCACGCTGATGATCGCGGAAAAAGCCGCGCAGCTCATCCTTTCGCCGAACACAAGGAGCCTCGCCCCGGAGAAAGAACTGACTTTACCGGCTTGAACTTACCTTACCGGCTAGACCTGTGGGAGCGGGCTTGCTCGCGAAGAACGCAAAGACACCGCGTTAATCCAGAATGCACGCGTTATCGTTGACGTTTTTCGCGAGCAAGCTCGCTCCTACAGTGGAATAGCGGCGCTGAAACTGGCGCCGACAGTGGAACAACAATAAATAATCACTGTGAGGGCTACCCAATGTCAGAACACGCTCAACCCCTGGACCCGGCGCTCGGCGCACGCTCGAGCAACGACACACAGAAAGTCATCTTCGCCTCTTCCCTCGGGACGGTGTTCGAATGGTATGACTTCTTCCTCTACGGCGCCCTCGCGGCGGTGATCAGCAAGCAGTTCTTTGCCGGGGTCAACGACACCACGGCGTTTATCTTCGCCCTGATGGCCTTCGCCGCCGGCTTTGTAGTGCGCCCCTTCGGCGCGCTGGTGTTCGGCCGGCTGGGTGACATGATCGGACGCAAGTACACCTTCCTCGCCACCATCATCCTGATGGGCCTGGCGACCTTCTGCGTGGGGTTGCTGCCAACCTATTCGAGCATTGGCATCGCCGCACCGATCATCCTCGTGGCGCTGCGTATGCTGCAGGGCCTGGCGCTGGGCGGCGAATACGGCGGCGCAGCCACTTACGTGGCTGAGCACGCCCCGGCGGGCAAGCGCGGTTTCCACACCAGCTGGATTCAATCCACTGCGACCCTCGGCCTGCTGCTGTCGTTGCTGGTGGTGCTGGCCTGCCGTTACTTCACCGGTGACCAGTTCGAAGTGTGGGGCTGGCGCCTGCCGTTCCTGCTGTCGATCGTGCTGCTGGGCATTTCCACCTGGATCCGCATGAGCCTGCACGAGTCGCCGGCGTTCCTGAAAATGAAAGAGGAAGGCAAGGCCAGCAAGGCGCCGATCCGCGAGTCTTTCGGCAAATGGGAAAACCTCAAGATCGTGCTGATTGCGCTGTTCAGCATCAACGCCGGGCAAGCGGTGACGTTCTATGCCGCACAGTTTTATGTGCTGTTCTTCCTCACGCAGTTTTTGAAGATGGACCCGGCACTGGCCAACATGCTGCTGATCATCAGCGTGGTGATTGGCGCGCCGTTCTTTATCTTCTTCGGCTGGCTGTCGGACAAGCTGGGGCGCAAGCCGGTGCTGATGGTCGGCCTGCTGCTGGCGACCGCGCTGTACTTCCCGATCTTCAAGGGCCTGGCGCACTACACCAACCCGGCGATGGACCACGCCAGCCGCCAGTCGCCGATCACCGTACTGGCAGACCCGGCCACCTGCACCTTCCAGTTCGACCCGGTGGGCAAGGCGCGTTTTGACAGCCCGTGCGACAAGGTCAAGACCTTCCTGGTGAAACAGGGCCTGCCATACGAAAGCGCGGCCGCCCCTGCGGGCAGTGCGGTGCAGGTGAGTGTGGGTGATGTGCGTCTAAACGGTTACGACGAAGCCGCCCTGAAAGGTGCGGTAACGCTGGCGGGTTATCCGCAGTCGGCTGACGTGGCGCAGGTCAACAAGACCATGGTGGTGGTGCTGATCGTCGCACTGATCCTGATCGCCGCCATGTGCTACGGCCCGCTGGCAGCGCTGATGGTGGAACTGTTCCCAACGCGCATTCGCTACACCTCGCTGTCGCTGCCTTACCACATTGGTAACGGCTGGTTCGGTGGCTTCCTGCCGACGGTGTCGTTTGCGCTGGTGGTGTACACCGGCGATATCTTCTATGGCCTGTGGTACCCGGTGGTGATTACCGGGGTGAGCCTGATTGTGGGGCTGATTTGCCTGAAAGAGACCAAGAACGTGGATATCGACAAGAACTAAACCTCGATTCTGCCGACACTTAATATCCAGTGTGGGAGCAAGCCCGCTCCCACATTTGATTCAGTGCCAGACACACAATTTGCTGTATATCCATCCAGATAAAAGTTGCCCATTTCTCATTTATTGCCCATCCTGCTCCCCATTCAATTGCGTAGCGAATGTGGTGACCATGCGGCTGTTCCTCTGTGAAAAACCGTCCCAAGCCAAGGATATCGCCGCCGTGCTCGGCGCGACCCGGCGTGGCGACGGTTGCTGGCTGGGTTCAGGCGTGACGGTGACCTGGTGCATCGGCCACCTGCTGGAAACCGCCCCGCCCGACAGCTACGACGCCAAGTACAAGCGCTGGGTGCTCGCCGACCTGCCGATCATCCCGGAAAAATGGAAGATGCTGGTCAAGCCCAAGACCGCCAGCCAGTTCAAGGCGGTCAAGCGCCTGCTGGGGGAAGCCCAGGAACTGGTGATCGCCACCGATGCCGACCGTGAGGGCGAGATGATCGCCCGGGAGCTGGTGGAGCATTGCCGTTATCGCGGCCCCATCCAGCGGCTCTGGCTCTCGGCACTCGACGACGCGTCGATCCGCAAGGCCCTGGCATCGTTGAAGCCCGGCGCAGAAACCTTCAGCCTCTACCATTCGGCCCTCGGCCGCTCCCGCGCCGACTGGCTGATCGGGATGAACATGAGCCGCCTGTTTACCCTGCTGGGTCGTCAATCCGGCTATCAGGGCGTGTTGCCGGTAGGCCGTGTGCAAACCCCTACCCTGCGCTTGGTGGTTGACCGCGACCGCAGCATTGCCGACTTCGTGCCCGTCGCGTACTGGGCCATCGATGTGGATCTGCTCCACGACAACATCACCTTTACTGCGCAATGGCGTGCTACCGAAGATGCCTGCGACGATCAGGGCCGTTGCCTCAACCCTCAACTCGCCCAGGACGCGGCCAATGCCATGAGCAATGCCGCCAGTGCGCGGCTGGTGAAATTGCGTACCGAACGCATGCGCGACGTCGCGCCCCTGCCCTTCGACCTCGGCACGTTGCAGGAAATCTGCTCGAAAAAACTCGGCCTCGGCGCCCAGGAAACCCTGGATGTTGCCCAGTCGCTGTACGAAACCCATAAAGTGATCACTTACCCACGCAGCGATTGCGGCTACCTGCCCCTGAGCCAGCACAGCGACGCGCCGAAAATTCTCGCGGCGCTGGGGCGGGCCGACCCGGCAGTGAATGAACTGATGCCACACATCGATCCGAAGCGCCGCTCCCGGGCCTGGAACGACGCCAAAGTCAGCGCGCACCACGGCATCATCCCCACCGGCGCCGGCAAGGATGTGGGGCAACTGACCGGCAAGCATCGCGCCGTGTACACCCTGATTCGTGCCCGCTACCTCGCGCAGTTCCTGCCCAACCATGAGTACGATCGCACCCAGGCCGATTTCGACTGCGCCGGTGAAGCGTTGCGGGCTGTCGGCAAAGTCATCGTCGAACCTGGCTGGAAACGCGCATTGCCGCAAGCGCTGGCGCCGGCCAAGGGCCGTGAAGCGCCTGCGCCACAGTCGTTACCGACATTGGTTCAAGGCCAGGACTACGCCGTGGCCAAGGTCAACCTCAAGGATCTGTGGACCCAACCGCCCAACCCCTTCACGGAAGGTGACCTGATCAAGGCGATGAAAAACGTCGCCAAACTGGTGGAAGACCCGCTGCTCAAGCAAAAGCTCAAGGACACCACCGGGATCGGCACCGAAGCCACCCGCGCGGGGATTATCCAGGGCCTGCTGGACCGCGGTTACCTGGTGAAAAACGGCAAGGCACTGTCGGCAACGCCTGCGGCGTTCAGCCTGATCGATGCGGTGCCACGGGCAATCGCCGATCCCGGCACCACGGCCATCTGGGAACAGGCGCTGGACATGGTGCAAAGCGGTGAGATGAGCCTGGAAGAATTCGTCGCCAAGCAGGCAGCGTGGATGAGCAAGCAGGTCACACGCTGCACCGGCATGCGCCTGACCATCAGCGGCCCGGCCAGCCCGGCAGGACGGGGTGCCACCCCCTGGAAAAACAAACGCAAACCGGCCAAGCGCAAGACCGCCGCCAGCCCCAAACGCGCGGCAAAACCGGCAAACAAGGGCTGAGAAGCACTAAAAGTCGCGACAATGACGTTTTTCGACGGGATATACGCCGCTTTGGACCTTGCCCTGCCGTGAGCCGTCTAGGATTCTGTAGGAACTGCTGACTTCCTAACAACAACACCGGAGTGGCCGCCATGAAAACCGTCGCACAAGTGCTCAAGTCCAAGGACCAAAAGAATCAGGACGTCCACACCATCAAGTCGCACCAGACTGTCATGGAGGCGTTGATCCTGATGGCCGCGAAAAACGTCGGTGCCCTGCCGGTGGTGGATGAGGGCAAGGTGATCGGGGTGATCAGCGAACGTGACTACGCCCGTAAACTGATCCTCAAGGGGCGCTCATCAGCCACCACTGCGGTCAGCGAGATCATGAGTTCGCCGGTGATTACCGTCGACACGCACCAAAGCGTCGAGAAGTGCATGAACATCATGACCGACAGTCACCTGCGCCACCTGCCGGTGGTCGAGGGTGGGAAACTGCTGGGCTTGCTGTCCATCGGTGACCTGGTCAAGGAAGCGATTGCCGAACAGGCCGACCTGATCAAACAGCTGGAGCAGTACATTCGCGGCGAATAATCATTGGGGACCCCATGCTCGATACCCTGCAACATCAGGTCGATGACCACCTCGACAGCCTGCACCGGGCCATGGCCGCACGGCGCTTCCTGGTGCTGACCGGTGCGGGTATCAGCACCTCTTCGGGCATTCCAGATTACCGGGACAGCGAAGGCGTGCGCCGGGGCAAGGCGCCGATGATGTATCAGGAGTTTTTGGCCACCCCGGAGGCGCGCCGGCGTTACTGGGCACGGGCGATGCTCGGCTGGCCGAGGGTGCGTGTCGCGCAGCCGAACCAGGCGCATATCGCCCTGGCCACTTTGCAGCAGCGCCAGCGCATTACCGGGCTGATCACGCAGAACGTCGACACCCTGCACGACCAGGCTGGCAGCCATGAAGTGATCGAGCTGCACGGCAGCCTGCACCGGGTACTTTGCCTGGATTGCCAGCAGACCAGCGAGCGGGGCCTGATCCAACGCCAAATGGAGGCCGAGAATCCGTACCTGGCGGGTGTGGACGCGGTTCAAGCACCAGACGGCGACACTTTGCTGGACCCGGCCTTTGAAGGGCGCTTTCAGGTGCCCCGCTGCCCGCATTGCGGCGGGCAACGGTTGAAGCCGGATGTGGTGTTTTTCGGCGAGAACGTTGCCCAGGGTACCGCCGCCAAGGCGATGCTGGCCGTGGACGACGCGCAAGGATTGTTGGTGGTGGGATCGTCGCTGATGGCTTATTCAGCGTTTCGCCTGTGCAAGGCAATGGTTGAGCAAGGCAAGCCCGTGATTGCCATCAACTTGGGCAAGACACGGGGCGATGAGTTGCTGCAGCTCAAGATTGAAGCGTCCTGTGAACACCTGTTGCCGTTGTTGGTAGAGCGCCTGGGATAACACAATGCTGCTTTTCTGTGGCGAGGGAGCTTGCTCCCGCTGGGCTGCGCAGCAGCCCCAAAGCCGGCGACCGAGTTATTCCCGAAGAACGGCAGTCAGCCTAATGGGGGCGCTTCGCACCCCAGCGGGAGCAAGCTCCCTCGCCACAAAAGCATTGCCAGCTCTCTCGACCCACCCGCACAAAAAATGACGCCCAAGTCACGCTTTCCGTCTTCACCCCCACCCCGCAAGGAATTATGTAGTGCTAAAAAATAATCACTACATAATCGTTGACGTAACCATTTTGTAATTGCATGATTCAAGCGTCTCCCGGATCGGGAGCGTTGGTAACAAGCGTTTTGAACAAGCTCGTCTGACCGCCGAGCTGTTTTTTCCGGATGTGCACTGCCCACAAGGCAGATTGATGAAGCTGACCGGCCCGAAAGGATCGGTACAAGGAGCTCAAACGCTGCTTGTCTTCGTTATGAAACCATTGCGTAGCAGTTCATCAGCAAGACTACATGCATCAGGTTCAAGACCCTGCCCGTATTCGGCAGACAGTCGCTGACGCCCGGTTTTCTGAGCCGGAGACAACTTAGTCGTTTTAATGGATCAACTAAAGATCGCCAACTGGTCAAGGGGCTTACACATGAATCTGAACAACCAACCAACTATCGATGAATTGGCTGAGATGTTCGCAGCGCAGAAAGACACGCTCGACGACCATATCCTCTGGATTGGTAAATCGGGCCAGGTCCATATTGACTGCCTGGCGCCCCACACCGTGGAAGAAGAGTTCGACAAGGATCACCGTGAGCTCGCAGCGCGCCTGAAGATGTACCGCCGCGGCCAGGGTTATGTCGGCAAGAAAGCCGCCGCCGATCGCAACTTTATCGAGCAGGTCTTTCATACACTTAATACTGAGTGGCAGAACCTTAAAGGCCATTCACACGTTAAAGTGATCGACAGATACTGCTGATAACTACGCACTTATCACTTAAGCCTGCTCGCTTAAAACGAGCAGGCTTTTTTATTGCCGGTGTTTATTGCAACAAGGCCGGGAAACGCCCCTTCCCTGCTTCATCTCGAAAAATATCAAACATGGCCTGGGCCGCTGCCGAGAGTTCATGCCCAGGCTTGGTCAATACACCAATCGGCCGTTCAATCACCGGATCGCTCAAGGTGATGCAGTGGGCGCCCGCTTCCTGCATTTGCAGGGCACACAGCGCTGGCACCGCACTCACGCCCAGGCCACTGGCGACCATCTTGCCTACTGTCGCCAACTGATGGCTTTCCAACGCTACCGGCAGCTTCATGCCCAGTGCCCCAAGGTGCTCTTCCAACATCACCCGTACGGTGGATGGGCGTTGCAGCGTAATGAAGGGTTGCTCCAGCAACGTTTTCCAGTCGATGTCGGC
Organism: Pseudomonas sp. K2I15; assembly: GCF_002204795.1. Lineage (GTDB taxonomy): Bacteria > Pseudomonadota > Gammaproteobacteria > Pseudomonadales > Pseudomonadaceae > Aquipseudomonas. The sequence goes on along the minus strand of NZ_NIXO01000008.1, from coordinate 99,386 downwards.
CATCTGCGCCAACACCGAATCACCCGGCACTACAGCAATAAACCGGTCCACATACAGCGGCGTAAACACCAGCGACGAGCTTTCCGAAGGCTCAAACGCCACGCCCAGCTCCACCTGGCGGTCCCGGACCATTTCCAGCACCTGCTCATTGATCACGTCATTAACTGTCACATTGACCTGTGGATAGCGCGCCCGAAAAATCTTCAGTATCGGCGGCAGCAAATTACCGGCGAACGATGGCATCGCCGCCACCGTCACCCGCCCGCGCTGCAAGGTGAAGCGCTGGCGCAACTCATCCTCGGCGTTGTCCCAATCGGCGATCAGGCGCCGGGCCAGGGGCAGCAGGGACTCACCTTCGGGTGTCAGCGCGACATTGCGTGTATTACGGCTGAACAAGCGCCCGCCCAGGCCTTCCTCCAGGCCTTTGATGGTCAGGCTCAACGCCGACTGGGAAAGATGCAGGCGCTCACAGGCCGCCGCAAAGCTTAAGGTCTGGGCCACGGCAAGAAAGGCGCGCATCTGTTTAACTGTCATGAAGCTTCTCCCAACGGCGGACGACTATGCCGTTTTTTAAATCAATCAACCTTAAAAAACAACTTAACAAATCAATCCGTCGGCGCAACACTCGGTTCATATGGCTGGCCCACAAACAATAAAAGAGGTGCATATGGCAGGTTTTGATAAACGCGTAGCGTCCTATGAAGAGGCGCTGGCAGGCCTGGAAGACGGCATGACGGTTCTCGCCGGTGGTTTTGGCCTGTGCGGCATCCCGGAAAACCTCATTGCCGAAATCAAGCGCAAAGGCACCCGCGACCTGACCGTGGTTTCGAACAACTGCGGCGTCGACGGCTTCGGACTGGGCGTGCTGCTGGAAGGCAAGCAGATCAGCAAGGTCATCGCTTCCTACGTCGGTGAAAACGCGCTGTTCGAGAAACAACTGCTCAGCGGCGAAATCGAAGTCATCCTGACACCCCAAGGCACCCTCGCCGAAAAAATGCGCGCAGGCGGTGCCGGCATCCCGGCCTTCTTCACCGCCACCGGCGTTGGTACTCCCGTCGCCGAAGGCAAGGAAACCCGCGAGTTCAACGGTCGCCCGTACCTGATGGAAGAGTCCATCACCGGTGACTTCGCCATCGTCAAAGGCTGGAAAGCCGACCATTTCGGCAACGTGATCTACCGCCACACCGCCCAGAACTTCAACCCGCTGGCCGCCACCGCCGGCAAGATCACCGTGGTCGAAGTCGAAGAAATCGTCGAACCGGGCGAGCTGGACCCGGCGCATATCCACACCCCAGGGATCTACGTCGACCGGGTCATTTGCGGCACCTTCGAGAAGCGCATCGAACAGCGCACACTCCGCAAATAACCCACCAGCCCAAATAATAAGGAGACAAAAAATGGCGCTTACCCGCGAACAAATGGCTCAACGCGTCGCCCGCGAAATGCAGGACGGTTTTTACGTCAACCTCGGCATCGGCATTCCGACCCTGGTGGCCAACTACATCCCCGAAGGCATGGAAGTGATGCTGCAATCGGAAAACGGCCTGCTGGGCATGGGCCCCTTCCCGACCGAAGAAACCATCGACGCCGACATGATCAACGCCGGCAAACAGACCGTCACCGCGCGCATTGGCGCGTCGATCTTCTCCTCGGCCGAGTCCTTCGCAATGATTCGTGGCGGCCACGTCGACCTGACCGTGCTCGGTGCCTTCGAGGTCGACGTGCAGGGCAACATCGCCTCGTGGATGATCCCCGGCAAGCTGGTCAAGGGCATGGGCGGCGCGATGGACCTGGTGGCCGGTGCCGAGAACATCATCGTGATCATGACCCACGCCTCCAAGGACGGTGAATCCAAACTGCTGAGCCAGTGCAGCCTGCCGCTGACCGGCGCCAACTGCATCAAGCGCGTGCTGACGGACCTGGCCTACCTGGAAATCGAAAATGGCGCTTTTGTCCTCAAGGAACGCGCACCTGGCGTCAGTGTTGAAGAGATCGTCAGCAAGACAGCCGGTAAACTGATCGTCCCGGACCACGTTCCAGAAATGCACTTCCAGTGAGGACAGATTCCATGCAAGACGTCGTGATTGTTGCTGCCACCCGCACCGCCGTGGGCAGCTTCCAAGGTTCCCTGGCAAACATCCCGGCCCCGGAGCTGGGCGCTGCGGTGATCCGTCGCCTGCTGGAGCAAACCGGCATCGACCCTGCGCTCGTGGATGAAGTGATCCTTGGCCAGGTGCTCACCGCCGGCAGCGGCCAGAACCCGGCCCGCCAGGCATCGATCCTCGCCGGCCTGCCCCACGCCGTACCGGCCCTGACCCTGAACAAGGTCTGCGGTTCGGGCCTCAAGGCCCTGCACCTGGGTGCGCAAGCGATCCGTTGCGGTGACGCCGAGGTGATCATCGCCGGCGGCATGGAGAACATGAGCCTGGCGCCGTACGTACTGCCCGCCGCCCGCACCGGCCTGCGCATGGGCCACGCCAAAATGATCGACAGCATGATCACCGACGGCCTGTGGGATGCGTTCAACGACTACCACATGGGCATCACCGCCGAGAACCTGGTGGACAAATACGGCATCAGCCGTGAAGCCCAGGACGCCTTCGCCGCCGCCTCCCAGCAAAAAGCCACGGCCGCTATTGAAGCCGGGCGCTTTAGCGATGAGATCACGCCGATCCTGATTCCCCAGCGCAAGGGCGACCCGGTTGCCTTCGCGGTGGACGAACAGCCACGCGCCGGCACCACTGCAGAGTCCCTGGCCAAGCTCAAGCCGGCGTTCAAGAAAGACGGCAGCGTCACCGCCGGCAATGCGTCGAGCCTCAACGACGGCGCGGCTGCGGTGCTGTTGATGAGCGCGGATAAAGCCAAGGCGCTCGGCTTGCCAGTGCTGGCGCGTATCGCCAGCTACGCCAACGCCGGTGTCGACCCGGCGATCATGGGCATTGGCCCGGTCTCGGCCACCCGCCGCTGCCTGGACAAAGCCGGCTGGAGCCTGGGCGACCTGGACCTGATCGAAGCCAACGAAGCCTTTGCCGCGCAGTCATTGGCGGTGGGCAAAGAGCTGGAATGGGATGCGGCCAAGGTCAACGTCAACGGCGGCGCGATTGCCATCGGCCACCCGATTGGCGCGTCAGGCTGCCGTGTGCTGGTGACCCTGCTGCATGAAATGATCAAGCGTGATGCCAAGAAAGGCCTGGCCACATTGTGTATCGGTGGCGGTCAGGGTGTAGCACTGGCGCTCGAACGCAGCTGATTTCCAAGAGCAACATGGAAAAGGCCCGTTGTGGCGAGGGGGCTTGTCCCCCGTTGGGCTGCGCAGCAGCCCCAATAAGTCGACCACGTTGTTTCAGGTAGAACTTCATCGCAGGTTTTAGGGCCGCTTCGCAGCCCAGCGGGGGACAAGCCCCCTCGCCACAGGTCTGCTGTCAGCTAAAGCAGCGGGTGCTCAGTCTCGCGCCTGCGGCACCGCAAACACCGCACTCGCCCGCACCACCACTTTCTCCCCCACCTGCACGCTGACCGTGGCGAACGCCATCTGCCGCCCGCGCTTGTGATGCTCCAACCGCACCTCGATCCACTCTCCCACCTGCACTGCACCGAGATAATCCAAAGTCATGCTCGCGGTAATCAGCGGTAAGGGCGGCTCGCTGGAAAACGCCATGGCGTAGCCCATGCCAACATCCGCCAAGGTGGCCAACACCCCGCCATGCACGGTGCCGCGCCCGTTGGCGTGACGGTTGTCGGCGCGCAGGCCGATTTCCAGCTGCAACCCCTCGCCACGGCAGTACACCGGGCCAAGCAGGTCCAATAGCGGGCTGCTGCGAGGCAGCGACACAAAACCTTCGGGGATGACATGGGCAGTCATGGCGGATTCTTCCTTGGGGGTAAGGCAGCAGATTTACTCCGCCCGGTGCATCCGGACCATCAAGATCAGCCCGGCAAATCTGCGGTGATAAGCCTAACGCTTCATGCAGCGCTGATAACGCTCATCCACGCGCTTGGCAAACCAGGCCGTGGTCAGGTTGCGGGTAATCTTCGGGCTTTTCAGCATGATGCCCGGCAGGATCGCCCGCGGCAGGGGTTTACCCGCGGCCTTGTCGGCCAGGGCGAACACGCGCAGGTACAGGGTGGTGTCTTCAAAATCGAGGCGCTCGCCCTGCTCCAGTTGGCTGCGGATGCTCGGGTTGCGCATGTCCAGCCTCGTGCCCAAGGAGCGTACTGCCAGCTCGGTGGTGCCGGGCAGGAACGAGCCGTAGTTGATCAAGTCACCGTCCAGCGCCAGCGTGGTACCCGAGACGCGGCTGACCGCAGCCTGGAACGCCGCATTGCGGCTGGCGTACCAGCCGGCGTTGAAGTCGGCGAAGCGATACAACATCTGATCGTAGTTCACCGGATAGCCCAGCAGATGGGTGATGCCAAAGTACATGCCGCCACGGCGGGTGAATACTTCCCGCCGGATGCTGCCATCCACGGTGTAGGGATAATCCCGGGCCTGCTTCTGTGCGAAGTCGATGCTGACCTGCATCGGGCCTGCGGTATGCACTGGGTTGAAGCCGCCAAACAGCGTATTGCCCAGGGGCACCACGCTGATGAAGTCGTCGAAGATCCCGCTAAGGTCCCTCTCGGTACGCGCAGCACTCAAGCGTTCGGCATAAGACTTGCCCGTGGGCGAACGCAGTTGCAAGGCCGTACGCACCAGCACCGCAGGCACATGGACTTTGGCGGCGCGGCGCAGGATTTCGTCCTGGGCGATCTTGCCCATGTTCGGCACCGGCGGGTCGACCTGGTAAGTGGACTCCTGCTCGGTCACGGCCAGCACGGCGCAGATGTTTTCGGTACTGGGGTAGATTTTCTGCGTATTGAAGGCGGTGTAGATGTCCTGGGCCCAGCCGTTGCGGTCCGGCACGCTGGCCGGCATCAGCCGCACGATCTGCGCCTTCACCTCGGCCTCGCTGCGCTCAGGCAGTTGCTGGGTGCGCTGGCTGGAGCAGCCGGCCAGCACCAGCAAGGTGGTGAGGCACAGGATCAGGCGATGTGAATGCATGGGGCTTCCTTGGGCGACGATGGGCCAGTCATGGCAGATATCGACCGGTAAGTCTAACCGGGGTTCGCCGACCTGCTGCACTCGCCAATAAATGCAGAACATGAAACGATCAGGCACTCGTCGTTCCTACAAGGAGTTTGAATGCCATGCTCAGCCTGAACTTCCTCATCACCTGCCTGATCGTCGTGCTGATTCCCGGCACCGGCGTGATCTTCACCGTGTCCACCGGCCTTACCGCCGGCAAGCGCGCCAGTGTGTTCGCCGCGTTAGGCTGCACCGCCGGGATCGTCCCGCACTTGTTGGCCTCAGTGCTTGGCTTGTCCGCCCTGCTGCACACCAGCGCTTTGGCGTTCGAAGCCCTGAAGTACGCCGGCGCCGCCTACTTGCTGTACCTCGCCTACGCCACCTGGCGGGACCGCTCGGCCTTTGCCATGAACGACACACCGACGATTTCCAGCGCCCGCAGCCTGATGGTACGCGGCCTGTTGTTGAATATTCTGAACCCCAAGCTGACGATTTTCTTCCTGGCGTTCCTGCCGCAGTTCGTCACCCCGGGCGCGAGCGCGCCGGCCCTGCAAATGTTGCTGCTGAGCAGTGTGTTCATGGCGATGACGTTTGCGGTGTTTGTGATTTATGGCCTGCTGGCCAATGTGTTCCGCCGCGCGGTGATCGAATCGCCGCGTGTACAGAACTGGCTGCGCCGCAGTTTTGCGGCAACGTTTGCGGGGTTGGGGCTGAACCTGGCGTTTGCCCAGCGGTAAGTTGCTGGGCAGTATTGAATCGGTTTTTGTGGCGAGGGAGCTTGCTCCCGCTGGACTGCGCAGCAGGCCCATTTTTTAGGGCCGCTTCGCGCCCCAGCGGGAGCAAGCTCCCTCGCCACAGGTTACTCAGATCCCGGCCAGAGCCAAGTCCATCGCAAAGTAGGTGAAGATCAAGTCCGCGCCGGCGCGTTTGATCGAACCCAGGGTTTCCCGGACCACGCGGGCTTCATCGATCGCGCCCGCCTGGGCACCGAACTTGATCATCGCGTACTCGCCACTCACCTGGTACGCCGCCACCGGCAAACGCGAGGCTTCGCGGATGTCGCGGATGATGTCCAGGTACGCACCGGCCGGCTTGACCATCAGCGCGTCCGCGCCTTCCTGTTCGTCCAGCAACGATTCACGCACGGCTTCGCGGCGGTTCATCGGGTTCATCTGGTAGCTCTTGCGGTCGCCCTTGAGCGCGCTGCCGCCGGCTTCGCGGAACGGGCCGTAAAGGGCCGAGGCGAATTTGGTGGAGTAGGCCATGATCGGAATATGGCTGAAACCGGCTTCATCCAACGCCCGGCGAATGGCCTGGACCTGCCCGTCCATCGCAGCGGACGGCGCGATCACATCGGCACCGGCACGGGCAGCGGCCACGGCTTGTTTGCCGAGGTTGACCAGGGTGCGGTCATTGTCGACCTCGGCGCCGTGCATCACGCCGCAATGGCCGTGGTCGGTGTATTCGCAAAAACAGGTGTCGGACATCACGATCATTTCCGGCACCGCATCCTTGATGATCGAGGACATGCGCGAGACCAGGCCACGTTCTTTCCAGGTGTCGCTGCCCGATGCGTCCAGGTGGTGGGACACACCGAAGGTCATCACCGACTTGATCCCGGCTTTGGCATAGCGCTCGATCTCGCCGGCCAGTTTCGACTCGGGAATGCGCTGCACCCCGGGCATGCTGGTGATCGGCACAAAGTCGTCAATTTCTTCTTCAACGAAGATCGGCAGCACCAGGTCGTTGAGGGTGAATTCGGTTTCCTGGAACAGGCCACGCAACTCCGGGGAGCGGCGCAGGCGACGTGGACGGGCTTCGGGGAACTGGCTGGACATTGATGCTCCTGAAAAAAACGGGCCGAGGCACATAGCTTAAGGGCGAAAGCTTATGCCCGGATTGACCGGGAGCACAAACATCCGTTCTATAACAGTGCTTTTCGTATTCCGTAACAATGATGTTTGCAGCTATTCTCGGCAAAACAGCAAAGGAGCGCTCGGCATGTTTGATATCCAGAACTACGGCAGCTTTATCGCCGCCATCCTGATCTTCCAGTTGATCCCCGGCCCCGGCACTTTCGCCATCCTGCACGCCACCGCGCGCAATGGCGTACGCGCCGGATTTGGCGCGGTGTTCGGCACCGTACTGGGCGATATGATCTTCATGCTTGCTGCTTGCGCAGGCCTCGCGGCCCTGATGAAAGCCAACCCGATGCTGTTCATGGCATTGCAATGGGCGGGTGCGGCGTATTTGTGCTGGATGGGCCTGCAACTGCTGCTCACCCCGGTCAACCGTGATGTGGTCGGGCAAGAACCGAAACGCTCCGGCTGGATCTACTTCCGTCGGGCCGTTGCGGTCAGCTTGACCAACCCCAAGGTGATCCTGTTTTTCGTGGCGTTTTTCCCGCTGTTCATCCGCCCGGATTCGCCAAGTAGCACCCTGGTGGCGATGATGGTGCATGTCACGCTGATCGGCTTTTTGTACCAGGCGCTGCTGGTGCTGGTGGGCAACGCGCTGGTGATTCGCCTGCGGACCTTTGCGCTGGCCCGTAAAATCGCGACCCGCGTGGCAGGCCTGGCGTTGATCGGGTTCGGGATCAAGCTGGCCGCCAACAACCGTTAAAGGGTCAATCGGCCTTCAATACACAGTGCCACTGCGCCGCCGATCCAGATTTCTTCGCCGGCCTGTTCGACGCGGATTCGCCCGGCGCGGCCCATGGCGGTGCCTTGGCTGACCACATAGCGGCTCGGCGCCAGGCCTTCGCCCAGTAACCACTGGGCGACACCGGCGTTCAGGCTGCCGGTGGCCGGGTCTTCTGGCGCGCCGTCGCCGGCGATAAAAGCACGCACTTCAAATTGCGCCTCATCACCGTCCCGCTCAGGCGTCCACGGGGCGATCACGCCCACGGCCAAACCCTGCAACTGCGAGTAATCCGGACGCAGCGCCAGTACCTGTTCCCGATCCGCCAGCATCACCGCCAGCCAACCCGCACCGTTATCCACCCACAGGCTACGCAAAATCGCCCCCGGTTCAAGGGCCAATGCCTGCCGCACGCGCTCGATCAATTCAGGCTCCAGCGGGCCGGAGCGCAGCAGTGGTGGCGCGATAAACGCCAGCTCATCGCCCTCACGGCGGATGCGTACCAGGCCGATTTCACATTCCTGGATGATCTCCTTGCCAGCGGGCTGGCCACCGGCCTGCAGCCAGGCATGGCAACTACCCAGGGTTGGATGGCCGGCAAATGGCAGTTCCTGCTGGGTGGTGAAAATCCTTACGCGATAGTCCGCCCGTGGATCACGGGGCTTGAGCAGAAACGTGGTTTCACTGAGGTTGGTCCAATTGGCGAAATCCGCCATTTGCTGGTCGCTCATGCTGTCGGCACCCAGCACCACGGCCAATGGGTTGCCCTTGAGGGCTACGCTGCTGAAAACATCCAGCTGTTTGAAGTCGAAGGAAGGCATGCGGGTCCTTATGCAGGGATGCTCAAGCCACGGATCACCGCGGGCCGGGCGACGAACCCGTCCAGCGCCCGCAGCACGTTCGGGAAGTCGGTAATGCCCACCAGGTCGCCGGACTCATAGAAGCCAATCAGGTTACGAACCCACGGGAAGGTGGCGATGTCGGCGATGCTGTACTCGTCGCCCATGATCCAGGTGCGGCCCAGCAGGCGTTTTTCCAGTACTTCAAGCAGGCGCCGTGACTCGGCGACGTAGCGATCACGCGGGCGTTTATCCTCGTAGGCCGCGCCGGCGAATTTATTGAAGAAACCCACCTGGCCAAACATTGGCCCGATACCGGCCATCTGGAACATCAGCCACTGGATCGTCTCGTAGCGCATCGCCGGGTCTTCTGGCAGCAGCTCACCACTCTTCTCGGCGAGGTAAATCAGGATCGCGCCCGACTCGAACAACCCCAGTGCCTGGCCGCCCGGGCCGTTGGGGTCGATGATCGCCGGGATCTTGTTGTTGGGGTTCAGCGACAGGAATTCGGGGGAGAGCTGGTCCTGGGTCTCGAAGCTGACCTTGTGCGCCTCGTAGGGCAGCCCCAACTCCTCCAGCATGATCGACACCTTGACCCCGTTGGGCGTCGGCAAGGAGTAGAGCTGCAAGCGTTCGGGGTGTTGGGCCGGCCATTTGGCGGTGATGGGGAAGTCTGAAAGTGAGTTCATCGCATGACTCCTGATAAAGGCCCTGATAGTAGTGGCTGGATGCGCGTCGTGCATCCGTCTTAATTTAGCAACATCTACTGGTTAATCTCCCGCAAACGGCAAGGATGCCGCCCCATCTCCCCTGCGAAACGAACCAAACTGCCTGTATGCACTCTTAAAGAGCGCCCGATGGCTGGGCCTGCTCGCCCTGACTCCTTGCACCGAGACTTAGAACCATAATGACCATCAAGCCTCTGTGCCTTGCGAAACGCCTTAAACGCTACGCCTACGTCCTGCTGCCGGTATTACTGGTAGGCACCGCTGTCGGCCTTACCCTGGAATCCAGAATCAGCCGCGCCCAACAGATCGACGGCGTGCAAACCCTGGTATTCCTGCGGCACGGAGAAAAACCCGCCGGCGGCCTCGGCCAACTCAATTGCCAGGGCCTGAACCGCGCGATGAACCTGGCCACGGTGCTGCCGGAAAAATTCGGCAAGGCCAACTTCGTGTTCGCGCCTAATCCGACCCGCAATGTCGAGGAAGGCGAGAAAGACAACGCCTACAGCTACATCCGCCCGTTGATGACCATCAGCCCCAGCGCCATCAAGCTCGGGTTGCCGGTGAACATCAAATTCTCGGCGAATGACACCAGCGCCCTTGCCGACGAACTGGTGGAAGACAAGTACCACAACGCCGTCATTTACACCGCCTGGTCCCATGGCTACCTGCCGGACCTGATCAATAAGGTGGCCAGTGAAGCCGTCGGTGAAAAACACGTCATTACCGACGATTGGTCCGGCAGTGATTTTGACACCTTGTATGTGCTGAAGCTCACCTGGCACAACGGCAAGGCCACGCTGCTCAGCCGCAATTACAAGCAAGGGCTGGATAACGGCCAGCAGACGTGCCCGGATGCAACACAGGTTAGCGCCGATATCTGACCGCAGCCAAACCTGCCCTGAGTTCTGCCTGAAAGGCTGCGGTGTTCTTAGTGGGGCTGCTGCGCAGCCCAACGGGAGCAAGCTCCCTCGCCACAGGTTCTTCGGGACCGCTCTTCTACAGCGTATGATGCTGCGCTATTGACTCACCTGCGGATCATCAACATGTCCAACCTCTCCTCCACCCAGCCCGCCCGGGGCTGGTCCTTCTGGTGGAAACCAGCACTGTTCCTGCTGGTGGCCTGTATCGGCCTCTACTACGTGAAATGGTCGCCCTACTACGCCAAGGCGTTTATCGCGGCAGACAACCACAGCATCGGCGCCTCGATTCTCAACGACCAGCAAAGCGCGCCACTGGCCGCCGCGCTGGCCTATGCCCAGGTGTATTTCCTGGCGATCTGGAAAGCCGCGGTGCTGGCGGTGATCCTCGGCTCATTGCTGCAAGTGCTGATCCCGCGGGACTGGCTGTTACGGCTGTTTGGCCGTGCCGGGCTGGGTTCTACCCTGCGTGGCGGGCTGTTCGCCTTGCCGGGGATGATGTGCAGTTGCTGCGCCGCCCCGGTGGCCGCCGGTATGCGTCGGCAAAAGGTGTCGGTAGGCGCCGCGCTGGCGTTCTGGATCGCCAACCCGGTACTGAACCCGGCGACACTGGTGTTCATGGGCTTTGTGCTGGGCTGGGGCTTTACCGCGCTGCGGTTGGTGGCCGGGATTGTGCTGGTGGTGGGTGTGTCGCTGGTGGCGCAGCGCATCGCGCGGCCGGAGCAGGTACCGGAAGCCGCGCTCGACGCCGTGGCCCAAGCCAGCCTTACCGAGACCGAACCGTTCCTGAGCCGCTGGCTGCGCACCTTGTGGCAGCTGTTCTGGAGCACGATTCCGGTGTACATCCTGGCGGTGCTGATCCTCGGCGCGGCGCGGGTCTGGCTGTTTCCCCATGTTGACGGCGCCATGGCCAACAGCCTGGTCTGGCTGGTACCGCTGGCGATTGTCGGCACGTTGTTTGTGATCCCGACCGCCGCCGAAATCCCCATCGTGCAGACCATGATGACCCTCGGCATGGGCACCGGCCCGGCCGTGGCCTTGCTGATGACCCTGCCGAGCGTGAGCCTGCCGTCGCTGCTGATGCTGCGCAAGGACTTCGATGCGCGGGTGCTGGTGACCGTGGCAGGCCTGACCATGCTGATGGGCGTGGTGTGTGGCCTGATCGGGGCGTTTATTCTGTAGTTATTGGGTGAGGTTGCGGGCCTCTTCGCGAGCGAGCCCGCTCCCACATTCTGACCGCATTCCTACAGGATAAACGCGGTCGAATGTGGGAGCGGGCTTGCTCGCGAAGGGGCCGCCAACCCATTACTCCCGCCGGACAGCCCTCTCACGCAGGTACTCCAGTACCGCGCCCTGCTCCCCCGCAAACTCGATACGCGCCCCTTTGCTTTCGCGCTGGAACGCATACATCGGGTCGTAATACTCACGCAACAGCCCTTCTATCCAGCCGCGGTGCACATCCACCGCGCCGCTGCGGGCCTGCTCTGCCAGGGCGTCCTGCATGATCGCGTGCAACCGCGTAAACCGCTCACCGCCCAGGCGCTTGTGAATGTTGCCCAGGCTCTGGGTCAGGCGCTCGGCAAACACGTCTTGGCCTGTTTCGCCAAACACCGCGACAAACTCGGCGCAGAGGTCGACCACGTAATCCTTCAGGATGCGCTCCACGCGGCCTTCAACACTGTCTTCCAGCCAGACCATCGGGAAGCCCTGCATGCCCTTGTGCAACGGCAATGGCAGCGCGCAACTGCCGATCATGCGGCTCTCATCCTCGACCACGAACTGCTCGATACCGGCGGCACGCTTTTTCAGCAGGTCCACCGCCAGGCGATTCTCGAAGTCGATGTTGGAGGGTTGCGTGGTAGCACGCTTGCCGAAGCTGGAGCCGCGATGGTTGGCGTGGCCTTCCAGGTCCAACGCGTTGTTCAATTGGCCGAGCACTTCGGTCTTGCCGGTGCCGGTCATGCCTCCCAGCAACACGAAGTCGCACTGAGCGGTGGCCTGGTCGACCGTATCCAGCAGGAAGGTGCGCATGGCCTTGTAGCCACCGCCCACTCGCGGGTAGTCGATACCCGCCTCGGTTTTCAACCATTGCTGGGCAATCTGCGAACGCATCCCGCCACGGAAGCAATACAGCACGCCCTCCGGATTGGCCTGGGCGAAGCGCGCCCATTGCTCAATGCGCTCGGCCTTGATCGCCCCAGACACCAACTCGTGCCCGAGGACAATAGCCGCCTGCTGGCCCTGCTGCTTGTAACAGGTGCCCACCCGTTGGCGCTCATCGTCGGTCATCAACGGCAGGTTGATCACCCCGGGAAACGCGCCCTTGATGAATTCGATCGGCGCGCGGGTATCCATCATCGGCCGGTCGTTGAGAAAAATGTCGCGGTAATCGGTGATGTCGACAGGCATCAAAACACCTCTACCGCGTTGGTCTGTCGCTCAACCAGTTCGCCGATCGGCTCAAGGTTCAGGCCCAGTTCCGCCGCCACGGCGAGGAATTCGGCACTGCCTTCGGGGGTGACCGCCACCAGCAGGCCACCGCTGGTTTGCGGGTCGCACAGCACGCGCTTGTGCAGCTCGTTCAGGCGCCCGAGCTTGCTGGCGTAGCTGTCGAAGTTGCGCAAGGTGCCGCCGGGTACGCAGCCCTGCTCCAGGTAGTACTCCACCCCGGGCAGGCGTGGGACCTTTTCGTATTCGATGCGGGCCGTCAAATGGCTGCCGTCAGCCATTTCCACCAAATGGCCCAACAGGCCGAAACCGGTGACGTCGGTCATGGCGGTTACGCCAGCCAGCTTGCCAAAACGGCTGCCAGGCTTGTTGAGGGTGCACATCCAGTCACGGGCCAGGCCCACATCGGCCTCGCGCAGCTTGCCCTTCTTTTCAGCGGTGGTGAGGATGCCGATGCCCAAGGGTTTGGTCAGGTACAACTGGCAACCGGCGGTGGCGGTGTCGTTGCGCTTCATGTGGCGCTTTTCTACCAGACCGGTGACGGCCAGGCCGAAGATCGGTTCGGGGGCGTCGATGGAGTGGCCACCAGCCAGCGGAATCCCGGCAGCGTCACACACCGAGCGACCACCGCGAATCACTTCACGGGCAATTTCCGGGGCCAGCACGTTGACCGGCCAGCCGAGAATGGCAATGGCCATCAACGGATCGCCGCCCATGGCGTAGATATCGCTGATGGCGTTGGTGGCGGCAATGCGGCCGAAGTCGAAGGGGTCATCGACAATCGGCATGAAAAAGTCGGTCGTGGAGACCACGCCGCGCTCATCGTCGATGGCATACACCGCCGCGTCATCGCGGGAGGCGTTGCCCACCCAGAGCTTGGGGTCAAGGTTTTGCGCACCGCTGCCGGCAAGGATTACTTCCAGCACCTGAGGTGAAATCTTGCAACCGCAACCAGCACCGTGGCTGTATTGGGTCAGGCGAATTGGCTCGTTCATGAAGGCACCTCAAAACGTCAAGGCGAAGAATCTTAACAGACGACTCCTACATACATGGGCGATTCAACGGGAACCAGGCAGCAAAAAGGCCGGCTGGGCTCTGATGAGCGCAGCCGGCCTTTCCTGTCAGCCTTTACTGTTTCGCAGCCAGGCGTTTATGCCGGTTGCGTCGCATCATGTTCAGGCACTCGATAGCCGCCGAGAACGCCATGGCGGCGTATATATAGCCTTTTGGAACATGGGCGCCGAAACCTTCGGCGATCAGCGTCATACCGATCATGATGAGGAAGCCCAAGGCCAACATCACAATAGTCGGGTTGTCGTTGATGAACTTGGCCAACGGCTCGGCCGCCACCAGCATCACGATCACCGAGACCACCACGGCAATGATCATGATCGGCAAGTGTTCGGTCATGCCCACGGCAGTGATGATACTGTCGATGGAGAACACCAAGTCCAGCAACAGGATCTGGCCAATCGCCGAGGCGAAGCCCAGGGTCACGCTCGGCGCACCAGTATCCACATGCTCCTTCTCAGGGTCCATGCTGTGATGGATCTCGGTGGTCGCCTTCCACACCAGGAACAGGCCACCGGCGATCAGGATCATGTCTTTCCAGGAGAACGACTGCCCCAGGATGTCGATGACCGGCGCGGTCAACTGCACGATAAAGGCAATGGTGCTCAACAGGCCCAGACGCAGGATCAACGCCATGCTGATACCAATGCGGCGGGCTTTGGCCCGGTGCTGCACCGGCAACTTGTTGGTGAGAATCGAGATAAAGATCAGGTTGTCGATCCCCAGCACGATCTCCATGACGATCAGGGTAGCCAGTGCGATCCACGCGGTCGGGCTGGCGGCCAGTTGTAAAAGGTAATCCATAGGTCAGTCCTGGTGTGATGTGCGGGTATTAGGTTTCTTGGGAGGTGGACTCAGGCGTGTTGTCTTCCTGCTCCTGCTTGTCCTGCTTGCCTTCCGGTGGAGCGATCAAGCCCTTGGTCGCGTCACTCAATGCCTGCTCGGCAGCCTGATGGGTGTCGTCAATCACTTGCTTGGCCGACTCGGTGGCTTTACCCAGCAGTTGTTGCGCGCTTTTTTCCGCTTGGTCACAGCCACTGAGCATGACTAATGAAAGCGCAAGTAACGCCGTTGCGCCCAGGGAATTGAGTTTCATGATGCGTTCCTCGTTAGAACCTTCGGGTCCAAGTAGTGGCCCCTCGATAGCGACGCATTCTATGCAGGCAAACACTTCAGGAAAATTCGTATTTTTTTCGTTTATACTTCGGTTTTCACGAAGTATTGGCCACCATGCTCAATTATCGACAACTGCACTACTTCTGGGTCGTCGCCAAGACCGGCAGCATCGTGCGCGCCTGCGAGCAACTGAACCTCACGCCGCAGACCATCAGCGGGCAAATCAGCCTGCTGGAGCAGACGTTTGGCGTGGCGTTGTTTCAAAAGGTCGGGCGCCAGCTGGAGCTGACCGAAGCCGGGCGCCAGGCGTTGCCCTATGCCGAACAGATGTTCCAACTGGGCAATGAGCTTGAGGCGATGTTGCGCACCCAGCCCAATGAGCAGCAGATTTTGTTCCGGGTTGGCGTGGCGGATGTGGTGCCCAAGTCCATCGTTTACCGGCTGATTGCGCCGACCATGGAGTTGAGCGAGCCGATCCGCATTACCTGCCGTGAAGACAAGCTTGAGCGTTTGCTGGCGGACCTGGCGATCCAGCGCCTGGACCTGGTGATCTCCGACAGCCCGATGCCCCCGCACCTGGACATCAAGGGCTACAGCCAAAAGCTGGGGGAATGCGGGATCAGCTTTTTCGCCACCCAGGCATTGGCTGACCAGCATCGCGGCGATTTCCCACAGTGCCTGCAGGGCGCGCCGCTGTTGATTCCGGGGGCGGAGACCGTGGTGCGCAGCCGTTTGCTGCGCTGGTTTGCCGAGCAGCAGATTCAGCCACGGATTGTCGGGGAGTTCGACGACAGCGCCCTGATGCAGGCGTTTGGGCAATCCGGCAGCGGGATTTTTATCGCACCCAGCGTGATTGCCGACGAGGTGGAACGCCAGTATGGCGTGGCGCTGATCGGCCAGACCGATGCAGTCACCGAGTCGTTTTATGCGATCTCGGTGGAACGCAAGGTCAAGCACCCCGGCATCGTGGCGATTACCGAAGGTGCGCGACGGGAGCTGTTCACGTCCCTGCCCTGACGGCTCAGGCGCAGACGGCGCGGGTCTTGGCGGTCATCAGCCACAGCGCCAACAGGATCGACAGCAGGATGAACCCGGCGGCGGCAAAGCCGAGGCTGCCAAGGCCAAGGGTATCGATCACATGCCCACCCACCAGCGCCCCCAGGCCAATCCCCAGGTTGGCCCCGGCGATATTCAGCGACGCGGCAAACGCCGGCGCATGAGGTGCGGCCTTCATCAGCCGTACATGGCTTACGAGGAACAATGCCGCCTGAGTCACGCCCCATACAGCCATCGCCGCCGCCAGCCCGACAGTGGAGTGAATGGCGGGTGCCAACGCCACCATGCCGGCGATCATGAAACCGCAGAACACCATCGACGCAATGAGCGGATGACGGTCGACCATGCGCCCGCCCAATGAGTTACCGATCAGGCCGACGGCGCCAAAGCCCATCAGGCACCAGCCCACCACGGTTCCATCGAAGCCCGCCAGGCGCTCGAGAATGTCGGCCAGGTAGGTATAAGCGGTGAACATGCCGCTGAACACCAGGATCGACAGCAGGATATGGCCCTGCATCAGCGGGCTGCGCAAGATTTTGAACTGGGAACGCAAGCTGACCTGGTCGTTCTTCGCACGGGTCTTCGGCAGGTAGATAAACAGCAGCAAGGCCTTGGCAAACGCCACCACCGCGAGAATGCCAAAGGCGGTGCGCCAGCCGAACATATCGGAAATCAGCGTGCCCACCGGGATCCCGAAGACCGTGGCACACACGATGCCGAAGCCGATTTTTTCAATCGCACGGCCAGCGAAATCCGGCCCGACGATGTCCACCGCCGTCTCACTGGCCAGGGCCCAGAACACCGGCAACCCCAGCGCCGGGATCAGCCGGGCCAACGACATGACCCAAATATTCGACGCCGTGGCAGCCAGCGTATTGGCCAGGCCGAACATGATCAGGATCGTGATAAACAACCGCTTGCGCTCAAACCGCGCGAAATACGCGGTAAGGAACGGGCCAAACGCCGCCACCGTAAAGGCGAACAGTGTCACCAGCAACCCGGCCTGGGACACGCTCACGTCGAGGTCCCGGGCGATGGCAGGCAACAGGCCGACGATGATGAATTCTGTGGTCAGCACGGTAAAACCGGCCGCTGACAACAGCAAAATCGGAAACAGCATTAAAAACTCCAGAAAACAGCGACATCAACGAAAGCCCAAGGGCCCGCTGATAGAGAAGAAATAAGAGGATGGGCAATGTTAACAGAATGTGTCGCATCGTGGCGACGCAACGCCGCACCCGGATAAGCCGTTTCCTACAGATGCTAGACTTCGCCCCTGCCAGATTCACGCTGCCTTAGCTGCATCCAATTAGAAAAAACCAGAGACAACCCTTTTATGACTGCTGCCCCCTCTCTCTTGCAACGGCTGATGTCTATCAGCCTGGTCACCCAAATTGTCATCGGCCTGATCGCCGGTATCTTGCTGGCCCTGTTGTTACCCGACGTCGCACAAGCCACCGGATTTATCGGCAAGGTGTTCGTCTCGGCGCTCAAGGCCGTCGCACCGATCCTGGTGTTTGTGCTGGTGATGGCCTCGATCGCCAACCACAAGCACGGCCAGGAAACCCATATCCGGCCGATCCTGTTTCTGTACCTGCTGGGCACCTTTGCTGCCGCCGTGGTCGCGGTGATTGCCAGTACATTGTTCCCCTCCTCGCTGGTGCTGGCCACCCACGACATAGCCGTCAGCGCCCCCGGCGGCATTGGTGAAGTGTTGCAAAGCCTGTTGCTCAGCGTGGTGGACAACCCGGTCAGCGCGCTGATGAACGCCAACTTCATCGGCATCCTCGCCTGGGCCATCGGCATGGGCATAGCGATCCGCCATGCCAGCGACACCACCCGCACCGTGCTGGACGACCTGTCCAACGGCGTCACGCTGATCGTGCGCATGGTGATCCGCTTCGCGCCCCTCGGCATCTTCGGCCTCGTGGCCTCGACCTTGGCCACCTCCGGCTTCGGCGCCCTGCTGGGCTACGCGCACCTGCTGCTGGTGTTGATTGGCTGCATGCTGTTCGTGGCACTGGTGATCAACCCGGCCATCGTGTTCTGGAAACTGCGCCGCAACCCTTACCCGCTGGTGCTGATGTGCCTGCGGGAAAGTGGCATCACCGCGTTTTTTACCCGCAGTTCGGCGGCCAACATCCCGGTCAACCTGGCATTGAGCAAGCGCCTGGGCCTGCATGAAGACACTTACTCGGTGTCGATTCCGCTGGGCGCCACCATCAATATGGCCGGCGCGGCCATCACCATCACCGTGCTGACCCTGGCCGCCGTGCACACCCTGGGCATTGCCGTGGACATCCCCACCGCCGTGCTGCTCAGCGTGGTCGCTGCGGTGTGTGCCTGCGGCGCGTCGGGGGTTGCCGGTGGTTCGCTGCTGTTGATCCCGCTGGCGTGCAGCCTGTTCGGTATTCCCAGCGAAATCGCCATGCAGGTGGTGGCCGTAGGCTTCATCATCGGCGTGTTGCAGGACTCGGCAGAAACCGCGCTGAACTCGTCCACCGACGTGCTGTTCACCGCTGCCGCGTGCCTGGGTAAAGAAGAACAAGCCGCGTAAACCTTGTGTGCACAAAAAAGCCCGGGGCGGTTCGTGAATGAACCGGCCCGGGCTTTTTTATGCCTGAAGGCTTAGAACGCGCCCATGTAATCGCGCTTGCCCACTTCCACACCGTTGTGACGCAGCAAGGCGTAAGCGGTGGTGACGTGGAAGAAGAACTGCGGCAGGCCGTAGCTCAGCAGGTACGACTGGCCGCTGAAGCGCTTCTCTTTAGGAGTGCCAGGGCGAGTAACGATTTCGATGCCTTCTTTACCGTCGACCTGAGCCGGGGTGATGGTGTCGATAAATGCCAGGACCTTGGCGATCAGCGCTTGCAGGTCGGCGAAGGTGACTTCTGTATCGTCGTATTTCGGTACTTCGATTTCAGCCAGGCGGGCAGAAACGCCTTTGGCGAAGTCGACGGCGATCTGCACCTGGCGCACCAGCGGGAACATGTCCGGGTACAAGCGCGCTTGCAGGAAGGCGTTCGGGTCGATGTTCTTGGCGGTGGCGTGGGCTTCGGCCTTGTTCAGCACATCGCTCAGGGCGTTGAGCATTTGCTTGAAGACCGGGAGGGAAGCGGCGTACAGGGAAATAGTCATGACAGTCTCGACAGTTGTGGCAGGGTTTGAAACAGCAGCGATTATAGACATGCCGGCAGCCGGCGCCGCTTGTCTTTTATTTTTTCAGGATTAGGCTAGTGGGCTCACTGCATTAGGGAAAGCGCGATGACCACCGAGCACGACACGATCTCTGAAGAACCGCGCCTGAACAGCACGGAAATCCGCATCCTTGGCTGCCTGATCGAAAAACAGGCCACCAACCCCGAAACCTACCCGCTGACCCTTAACGCGCTGGTGATCGCCTGCAACCAGAAAACCAGCCGCGAGCCGGTGATGAACCTGAGCCAGGGCCAGGTCGGCCAGAGCCTGCGGGCGCTGGAAGGTCGCGGCTTTACCCGGCTGGTGATGGGCAGCCGGGCCGATCGCTGGGAGCATCGGGTCGACAAGGCGCTGGAACTGGTGCCAGCCCAGGTGATTCTCAGCGGGTTGCTGTTCCTGCGGGGGCCGCAGACGGTCAACGAACTGCTGACCCGCAGCGGGCGCATGCACGACTTTGAAGACGCCGAGCAGGTGGTGCATCAGCTGGAGCGCCTGATTGCCCGTGGGCTGGCGCTGCTGGTGCCGCGTCAGTCGGGGCAGCGGGAAGATCGGTATATGCATGCGCTGGGGGACCCGGCAGATATTGAAGCGATCCTGGCAGCACGCGGGAATCCGGTGGAGCGTGGCGCAGGAAGCGGGGTTTCGCTGGAGCGTATCGAAGAGCTGGAGGCTCGGATTGCGGCGCTGGAAGAGCGCCTTTCCCGGTTGGAATAATCATTGTTGTGGCGGGCTTTTGTGGCGAGGGAGCTTGCTGCCGCTGGAGTGCGTAGCGCTCCCATTTTCTTGGGGCTGCTTCGCAACCCAGCGGGAGCAAGCTCCCTCGCCACAGCAAGCTCCCTCGCCACAAAGTCAGCGGTGCTGTTCAGCTTCTGGCAAACCCCACCGCCGCCTGAAACTGCTCATCCGTCGGCCGTACACCGGTGTACAGCACAAACTGCTCCAGCGCCTGGATCGCGATCACTTCCAAACCGGTAATCACCCGCTTGCCCTGGGCGCGGCCACGCAGGATCAGTGGCGTTTCCGAGGGAATCGCTACCACATCGAACACGGTCTCGGCCGAATCAATGGCGTCGGCCTCAAATGCTAACTGGTCCGCCTCTGCTCCTCCGGTCATGCCAATAGGCGTCACATTGACCAACATCTGCGGACGCAAAGCCCCCAGTTCCGCCTGCCACTCATACCCCAGGCTCTGGGCCAGCGCCCGGCCCGCCACTTCATTACGCGCCACAATCACGCCATGGGTGTAGCCACCATCGCGCAAGGCACTGGCCACGGCCTTAGCCATGCCGCCGCTGCCGCGCAGGGCGAAGGTCGAGCCCTTGGGCACTGCATGCTTCTTCAGCAGTTGCTCAATGGCGATGTAGTCGGTGTTGTACGCCTTCAAATGCCCGTTCGTGTTGACGATGGTATTGATCGACGCAATCGCCCGCGCCGAATCATCCAGCTCGTCCACCAAGGCAATGCACGCTTCCTTGAACGGCATCGACACGCCACACCCACGAATGCCCAACGCGCGAATGCCACCGACGGCGCCCGGCAAGTCCTGACTGCTGAAAGCCTTGTAGTAGAAATTCAGCCCCAACTGTTCATACAGGTGGTTATGAAAACGCAGGCCAAAATTCCCGGGGCGCGCCGACAGTGACATGCACAGTTGGGTGTCCTTGTTGGGGTTCATCTGCATCGGTAACTCCTTGAAGCCCTTCCAGAGGCGGTTTCGGATAGACGGAATACCCGCGCCGGCGGGTTGTCGTGGATCATACGCACTGTGCCCGGCCGCTTGTGTAAGCCCGCTGATACAGACCTTACACAACCTTTACCTATCGGCTGTGCTGTTTTTCAGAAATACGCTGTCTTAAAAGTATCCCCGCGACAATCCTTGAGTCTATTGATTGCAGACCACAAGCGCAGGGGCTAACCGAGGAATAACCATGATTCGTAAAATCCCCAAGATTGCCTTGCTTATTGGTGCACTCGCTATAGCAGGCCAGGCCTCCGCCCACGGTGGTGGTTGGGGTGCCCCGCTTGCACTGGGCGCTATCGTCGGTGCAGTGGTAGGTGGCTCGATTGTCGCCAACCAGCAGCAGCCGGTCTATGTGCAACAGCCGGTGTATGTCCAGCCGCAGCCGGTGTATGCCGCTCCGCCGCCGGTCTACTACGCACCGCCACCGCCTGTGTATGTGCAACAACAGGTTTATTACCGCCCGGCGCCGGTCTATTACGGCCCACCGCGCGGCTACTACGGCCCTCCACACGGCTATTACGGTCGCGGCTGGTAAGCATGAACTGACACACTCAAACAGGCTCCGCCCTAAAAGCGGGGCCTTTTTTTGGCCTGCAGGTCTGAATAAATCTCGCAAAGGTCGTTATAAGGACAATGGCTGTGGCGAAATCCCACATCATTGATCTCAATAGGCGCTTGCCCGATCGGGGCCTGCGCTGTCATGTTTGTGTCTCAAAAGGCTTTCACTATCAAAACTGTCCAGCCCATAACAACAAGGACGACTGACCATGCCCACGCAAAACCCCCATCGCACCGCCGGCCTCTGCACCTCAAGCAAGGTTTATAGCGTACTGACCGAGCTCAAGGCCCTGGAAGGCCACCGCAATGCCAAGTTCCTGTCCCTGCTGGCGGAAAACCTGGTGCGCAAAGGCCTGCTCAGTGAGCAGGAAGTGGTGCACATGCTGGACCAGGTTGTCGACTGAAGGATCGCTCGATAACAGTGATGTCGACTATCGAGCAGGTTAATTTCTCCTTAAGGCCTGCGCACCGTAATGTCACCTCCATAGATTAATGGAGGCCGTCATGCCCACTATCCAAATCATGTCCGTCATCGGCAGTGCCGTTCCCGCCCCACTCCGGGAGCTGGGTTTGCTCGCCTGCTGGTACCTGGTACGCGATGGCGAAGCCATCAGCGGCCCACTCACTTCGTTGCCGGCCGCCCAGGCCCTGTCGGTCAAGATGGCGCATTGCTTTCACGCCTAAGGCAGTTGCACCCGCGGTTTGGTTTCGACAAACAACGCCCAACTGGACATGAACAACGCAGCAATCAGTGGCCCGATGACAAAACCGTTCAGGCCAAAGATCGACAGGCCACCCAGGGTTGAGATCAGGATGAGGTAATCCGGCATCCGGGTGTCCTTGCCCACCAGGATTGGCCGCAGCACGTTGTCCACCAACCCGATCACAAACACCCCGAACAGCCCCAGCACCACGCCTTGCCAGATCGACCCGCTCAGCAGGAAATACGCCGCCACCGGCCCCCACACAATCCCCGCACCCACCGCCGGCAGCAGCGACAGAAACGCCATCAACACCGCCCAGAGCAGCGCGCTGGGAATGTCCAGAAACCAGAAAATCAAACCGCCCAACGCCCCTTGCGTGACCGCCACCAACACGTTGCCTTTCACCGTGGCACGCACCACCCGGTTGAACTTCAGCTGCAAGCGACGCTTTTGCGGCTCGGCCAGCGGCACGGCGGTGCGCACCTTGCGCACCAGCTCGGGGCCGTCGCGCAGCAGGAAAAACAACAAGTACAGCATGATGAAAAAGCTCACCAGGAAATCAAACGTACCCTGGCCGAAGCTGAATGCCTGGCTCGCGAAAAACTGGCTGCCCTGCATCGCACTCTTGACGATTTTCTCGCGCAGGCCTTCCAGGTTGCCCATGCCAAAGCGGTCCAGCAGGTGCTGGAAATACGGCGGCAGGAAATTCTTGAACTGCTCGATATACCCGGCAACGTCGAGCTTGCCGCTCTCGATATTCTTGTAAAGCGTCGCCCCCTCCTGCACCAGCAAGGCGCTGGTGATGATCACCGGCAAAATCGCGATCACCAGGCACACCGTCAGGGTCGCCAGTGAGGTGAGGTTGCGGTTCCAGCCAAAGCGTTGCTGGAAGCGCCGTTGCATCGGCGCAAAGATGATCCCCAGGATCACCGCCCAGAACACCGCGCCGTAGAACGGCAGCAAAATCCAGATAAACGCGATGGTCACCAAGGCGAGCAGTAACAGCAGGGTTTTGAATTGCAGGTTGGTTTGATTCATGGCCGATCCATCTCAAAAAACGCAGGACACTCATGTGCACCTTGATGTTTAGTCCGCCGCAAATCCTGCGAGTGCCCTATTTATTAGACCTGGATCAATAAACGGCGCGGCAGCCCCGGCTACCCTGCCGCCCTTTTGCGACCCGAACTCATGCCTCCCGTTATCGCCCCCGAACTGCTCGCCCCCGCCGGCACCCTGAAAAACATGCGTTATGCCTTTGCCTACGGCGCCGATGCCGTGTATGCCGGGCAACCGCGCTACAGCCTGCGGGTGCGCAATAACGAGTTCGACCACACCAACCTCGCGCTCGGCATCCAGGAAGCCCAGGCCCAGGGCAAGCGGTTCTACGTGGTGGTCAACATCGCACCGCACAACGCCAAGCTGAAAACCTTCCTCAAGGACCTCGCCCCGGTGATCGCCATGGGCCCGGATGCGCTGATCATGTCCGACCCCGGCCTGATCATGCTGGTGCGCCGGCACTTCCCGCACATGCCGATTCACCTGTCGGTGCAGGCCAATACCGTGAACTGGGCCAGCGTGGAGTTCTGGCAGGCGCAGGGCATCTGCCGGATCATCCTGTCCCGCGAGCTGTCGCTGGAAGAGATCGACGAGATTCGCCAGCAAGTCCCCGCCATGGAGCTGGAAGTGTTTGTGCATGGCGCGCTGTGCATGGCGTATTCCGGGCGCTGCCTGCTGTCCGGCTACATGAACAAGCGCGACGCCAACCAAGGCAGTTGCACCAACGCCTGCCGCTGGAAATACCAGGCCACCCCGGCGGTGGAAAACGCCGTCGGCGACATCGTGCAGCAGTACGCGCCCGAGCCGACCCTGGGCCTCGGCGCGCCCACCGACCAGGTGTTCCTGTTGCAGGAGGCCAACCGCCCCGACGAACAGATGCCCGCCTTCGAAGACGAGCACGGCACCTACATCATGAACGCCAAGGACCTGCGCGCGGTGCAACACGTCGAGCGGCTGACGCGCATGGGCGTGCATTCGCTGAAAATCGAAGGCCGCACCAAATCCCACTTCTATTGCGCCCGCACTACCCAGGTGTATCGCCAGGCGATTGATGACGCGGTGGCCGGGCGCGACTTTGACCGGGGCTTGATGACCAACCTCGAATCCCTGGCCCAGCGCGGCTACACCGAAGGTTTCCTGCGCCGGCACGTGCACGATGAATATCAGAACTACCAGAACGGCAGCTCGGTGTCCGAACGCCAGCAGTTCGTGGGCGAGCTGACCGGTGAGCGGCGTGGCGAGTTGGCCGAGGTCAAGGTGAAGAACCGTTTTGCGGTGGGCAATCACCTGGAACTGATGACCCCGGCGGGAAATTTCCACTTTGACTTGGCCACGCTGCACAACGCCAAGGGCGAGGCCATCGAGGTGGCGCCGGGTGACGGGCACACCGTGTATCTGCCGATCCCGGCGGAAATGGACCTGCGATTCGGGCTTTTGATGCGGGATGTTTGAGCGTTAGCACAGTAGAATTGGCGGTTCTGCGTACCGCCACCTTGTCTTGAGCGGTCACCCTCTTTCTTACGGAGATCGCCTTGCGTCTGTTTCACACCTCCGACTGGCACCTTGGGCAAAACCTGCACGGCCAGGAACGCGACTTCGAACACGCCTGCTTCCTCGACTGGCTGCTGGGCCAATTGGGCCTGCACCGCCCTGATGTGCTGCTGATCGCCGGCGATATCTTCGACACGGTCAACCCGCCGCTCAAGGCCCAGGAGCGGCTGTATGACTTCATCATCAGCGCCCACGAGCAAAACCCCGCGCTGACCATCGTAATGATCGCCGGCAACCACGATTCCGGCTCGCGCATCGAACTGCCCGCACCGTTGATGCGCCGCCTGCGCACCCACGCCCTTGGCCGGGTGCTGTGGCTGGATGACGGGCAACTGGATGTCGAACGCTTGCTGATTCCATTGCCCGGTGCAAACGGTGAGATTGCCGGCTGGTGCCTGGCCTTGCCCTTCCTGCGCCCGGCCGAAGTGACCGGCGCGCAACTGGGGGACGATTACCTGCGGGGCATCGGCCAGGTTCACGAATGGCTCATCGCCGCCGCCAATGCCAAGCGCCAGCCGGGCCAGGCGCTGGTTGCCATCAGCCATGCGCACATGGCCGGCGGCTCGGTGTCGGAAGACTCCGAGCGCAGCTTGATCATCGGCAATGCCGAGGCGCTGCCCGCCAGCCTGTTCGATGCCAGCGTGAGCTACGTGGCCCTCGGCCATTTGCACAAACCCCAGCGGGTGAATGGCGAGGAGCGTATTCGCTACTGCGGCTCGCCGATTCCGCTGTCATTCTCGGAAATCGGCTACCAGCATCAAATCCTCGACGTACAGTTGGATGGCGAAACCCTGGTCAGCGTCGAATCCCGGCTGATCCCCCGCTCGGTCAACCTGCAACGCCTGGAGGCCGCGCCCCTGGCCGATATCCTCAAGCAACTGGCCGACCTGCCCGACATCGACCTGCTGGCCGAAACCCAGCGCCAACCCTGGCTGGAAGTACGCGTGCGCCTCGACGAGCCGCAACCCGACCTGCGCCAGCAAATAGAAAACGCCCTGCAAGGCAAAGCCGTGCGCCTGGTGCGCATCGCGGCTGAATACGCGGGTAGCGGCAGCCGCGAAGACAGCCAGGAAGACCGCCTGATCGAACTCGACCAGCTCACGCCCCAGGAATTGTTCAGCCGCGCCTGGCAGGAAAGCTACGGCAATGAAGTGGACGAACAAACCCTGAAGGACTTCGCCGTACTGCTCCAGGAAGTGCAACAGGAGGGCGAACAGCCATGAAGATCCTCGCCATTCGCCTGAAAAACCTCGCCTCCCTGGCGGGGCCGTTTGAAATCGACTTTACCGCCGAACCCCTGGCCAGCGCCGGGCTGTTCGCGATTACCGGGCCGACCGGTGCCGGTAAAAGTACCTTGCTCGATGCGCTGTGCCTGGCGCTGTTTGGCGCCGTGCCGCGCCTGGGTGATACCGGCCAGGCGAAGATGCCGGATGCCGACACCGATATTTCCATCGGTGACCCACGCACCCTGATTCGCCGGGGCACCGGTGGTGGTTATGCCGAAGTGGATTTTGTCGGCGTGAGCGGCCGTCGCTACCGTGCCCGTTGGGAAGCCAACCGCGCCCGGGACAAGGCCGGCGGCAAGCTGCAAGCCAGCCGGCAAAGCCTGATCGACCTCGACAGCGAGCAACTGCTGGCCAGCCAGAAAACCGAATACAAGACCCAGCTGGAACTGGCCCTGGGCCTGAACTTTGAGCAGTTCACCCGCGCCGTTTTGCTCGCGCAAAGTGAGTTCAGCGCGTTCCTCAAGGCCAACGACAACGAGCGCAGCGAACTGCTGGAAAAACTTACCGACACCGCGCTGTACACCCAACTCGGCCGCCGCGCGTTCGACAAGGCCAAAGACGCCCGGGACGCCCACAAACACCTGCAAGACCAGGCCACCGGCGTGACCCCGCTGGCCCCTGAAGCCCGCGCCGAGCTGGACGAACAACTGGCCGCCGCCCAGCAACAGGTCAAGACCCAGCAGGCGCAGCTCAAGCAACTTGAGCTGCAACACACCTGGCTCAAGGAACTGCGCGAATGGCAGGAACGCCAACAAGGTGCCGTCGAGCAACTGCAACAGGCCCAGCAACACTGGGAAAGCCAGGGCCCGCAACGCCTGGACCTCAGCCGCCTGGAACAACTGGCGCCACAACGTCATCACTTCGCCCGCCAGGCCGAACTGACCACACAGTTGCAGCCGCTCGCTACGCAGATCCAGCAACACCTTGAGCAACAAGCCGCGCTGCACACCCGCCAGACGCAACTGCAACAGCAGCAGACTGACGTGCACGCCGCCCTCGCCCAGGCCCTGAAACAACAAGCCGACGCCGTGCCCCTGCTGCGCCAGGCTTTCGAGGAGCAAACCACCCTCGCCCACTTGACCCGCGAGTTGGCCAAACGCAGCGAAGAAAAACAGCTGGGCGACGCCGCCTGCGTGGAAGGCCAGGCTGCGTTGACCGGCTTGCTCGACAAACAAAAAGTTGTCGCCGAGCGCCTGAATCGGCTGGCCGCAGAGCTTGAACGCAGCGCCGCCCTCGCGCCCTTGAGCGACGCCTGGAGCGCCTACCGCGACCGCTTGCAACAGCTGATGCTGATCGGCAATCGCCTCAATAAAGGCCAGGCCGAACTGCCGCAACTGGAAGAACGCGCCACCCGCCTCGGTAAAAAATGGACCGAGCAACGTGAAGCCCTGGACCTGCTGTACCACGAAGCCGGCGCCGAACCCCATGCGGTGGCCGAGCAGATCCAGTTGCTGGGCAGCCTGCTACAGGACAATCGCAAACAACATCGCGCGTTTGAAGACCTGGCGCGGCTGTGGGACAGCCATCAACAACTGGATAAGCAGCTACAGGCATTGGGCGAGAGGCTAAGTGCTGCCCAACAGCAGCGGGAAGCGCTGATACAGTCCGGCTTTCAAACCAAGACAGAGCTAACAACCGCCGAACAGACCCTGACCGTTACCAAGCAGCTGCTGGATCGCCAACGCCACGCACGTAGTGAAAGCATCGAAGAGTTACGTGCAAAGCTACAGGACGACCAGCCTTGCCCCGTTTGTGGCAGCCACGAACATCCATACCATCAACCTGAAGCCCTGCTGCAAAGCATGGATCGGCACGATGAAAATGAAGAGGCCGTCGCTCAGAAGGCAGTCGACGCCCTCAACAGCAAACTCATTGAGTTGCGGGGCGACTTGGGAGGAGTGAACGGCCAGATAAAGGAGTTCCTGAGCCAGCAGGAACAACTTGCCGCTCAACAAAAAATCTCTTCCTCGAATCTTGAAGCCCACCCACTGTCAGCCTCGCTGTTCAACCAGGACGCGGCCAAACGCGATGCCTGGCTCGCCCAGCAACTGAGCCAGCTCAGCCAAAGCCTCACCCAGGATGAGCAACGCCAGGGCGCCCTGCTCAACTTGCAACAAAACGCCGGGCGTTTGCAGCAACAACTGCAAGCCGCCCAGGACGCCAGCCAACAGGCGCGCCAATTGCTGATCGACCAGCAGCGGGAACTGTCCAACGACCGCGAACGCCTGGACGAAGAGCTCAACGCCTTCGCCAGCCTGTTGCCGAGCGAGACCCTGGACGGCCTGCGCAGCGAGCCGGCGGCGACCTTCATGTTGCTCGACCAACAGGTCAGCCAGCGCCTGGAGCAACTGGATAACCAAAAGGAAGAACTGGCCGAGCAGCTACAGCGCCAGCAAGCCATCGAGAAAGAACAGGACCGCCAGCAGCATCGCCAGCAGCAGTTGGAGACGTTGCAAAAGCAGCTCGCCGAACAGAGCGGGCTGCAACACGCCGCCGAGGAAAAACTCGCCGGCCTGCTGGGCGAAAACCCCAGCGCCGAACAGTGGCAGCAGCAACTGGACCAGGCCGTCGAGCAGGCTCGACAGCATGAGGCCGAGGCCAACCAGCAGTTGCAGGACACCCGCAACCAGTTGATCCAGCTCGCCGCCGACCTCAAGTCGCTGCAAGAACGCCGACAGTCGCTGGACGCCGAGCATCTGGCCCTCACTACGCGCCTCAGCGACTGGCGCGCCTTGCACCCGGAACTCGATGACGAAGGCCTGGCGCGCCTGGTGGCCTTCGATGAACCGCAGGTGGCCGAGCTACGCCAGCAACTGCAACACAGCGAAAAAGCCGTCGAGCAGGCCAAGGTGTTGCTGCAAGAGCGCGAACAGCGGCTCAAGGATCACCAGGCGCTGCACAACGGCAACCTCGAAGCCGGGCAACTGGACAGCGCACTGGCTGAACTCAACGCCGCATTGGCGATTGGCGAGAAACTCTGCGCCGAACTGCGCGCCCAACAAGCCGACGACCAGCGCCGCCAGGATGCCAACCAGGCGTTGGCGGCAGAGATCGCGAAGGCTTACGAAGAATGGCAACGCTGGGCACGCCTGAATGCACTGATCGGTTCGGCCACCGGCGACACCTTCCGCAAGATCGCCCAGGCTTACAACCTCGACCTGCTGGTGCACCACGCCAACGTGCAACTGCGCCAACTGGTGCGCCGCTACCGTCTGAAACGCGGCGGCAGCATGCTCGGCTTGCTGGTGCTCGACACGGAGATGGGCGACGAACTGCGCTCGGTGCACTCGTTGTCCGGTGGCGAGACGTTCCTGGTGTCGCTGGCCCTGGCCTTGGGCCTGGCGTCGATGGCGTCCAGCACGTTGAAGATCGAGTCGCTGTTTATCGATGAAGGGTTTGGCAGTCTCGACCCCGAATCGCTGCAACTGGCGATGGACGCCCTCGACGGCTTGCAGGCCCAGGGCCGCAAGGTGGCGGTGATTTCCCATGTGCAGGAAATGCACGAGCGGATTCCGGTGCAGATTCAGGTTAAGCGCCAGGGCAATGGCTTGAGCACCCTGGAGGTCAAGTGAGCGACGTGGTGTTGTATTCGTTCCGCCGCTGCCCGTATGCGATGCGGGCGCGGATGGCCCTGCGGTATTGCGGGGTGGCGGTGCAGATCATTGAAGTCAGCCTCAAGGCCAAGCCGGCGCAAATGCTGGCGCTGTCGCCCAAGGGCACGGTGCCGGTGCTGAGTGTGGAGGGTCGGGTGATTGATGAGAGTCTGGCGATCATGCGCTGGGCCCTGGCGCAGAACGATCCTGAGGGTTGGTTACTTGAGGATGAGGCGACGGTGCAGGCGCTGATTGACGAGAATGATCAGGGCTTCAAACATCAATTGAATCGATACAAGTATGCCGAGCGTTATCCGGAGCAGCCGATGGAGGATTATCGGGCCGAGGGTGAGGTGTTTTTGTTGAAGCTGGAGGGATTGCTGGCTGAGCGGGAGTATTTGCTGGCCGGGCATTTGAGCCTGGTGGATGTGGCACTCGCGCCGTTTGTGCGGCAGTTCGCGCATGTGGATCGGGAGTGGTTTTCCCAGGCGCCGTATCCGCGGTTGCGGGACTGGTTGCAGCGCTTCCTGGAATCGCCACTATTCATCGCCGTAATGGCAAAACCCTGAGGTCAGAGCCAGCTTTTGTGGCGAGGGAGCTTGCTCCCGCTGGACTGCGCAGCAGTCCCATTTTTGGGGTCGCTTCGCAACCCAGCGGGAGCAAGCTCCCTCGCCACAATAAACCCGCGCCTAAAAAGTACTGCGCTCAGTTCTGGATTTTGTGGTCCAGCGCTGCGTAGAAGTTGGCGCTTTG
Source organism: Pseudomonas sp. K2I15 (assembly GCF_002204795.1). GTDB lineage: Bacteria > Pseudomonadota > Gammaproteobacteria > Pseudomonadales > Pseudomonadaceae > Aquipseudomonas. The sequence continues at coordinate 69,066 of NZ_NIXO01000008.1, read as the reverse complement.
TTGCAGGTATTTCTGGGTGTAGGCGCTGGTGCTGGTTTTTTTGCTGCTGATCTCAACACTGGCGCTGGCAGGCAACGCAACGGTGGCGGAAACAGCAGAAGCAGCGATGATCGAGAAGAGATTGAAGTTCATGTCGGTAACCCTTGTGTTCGGTTGGCTGGATGGCCTGTGTTGGCCTTGGAACCAAACTTACGCCCGAGGGGTTAGCCTTAGAAATTCTTTGAACCACTAGCCGCTATTAATACGATTAATACAACAAGTCAGGCCCCGCACTGCGGGGCCTGTGGCTTATTGTCGCGCCAGGAACTTGAGATCGCTGGGGGCATCAATCGCCAGTTTCTGCACGGTTTTGCCCAAAAGGCCGGTCTTGGGGTCGCGCTCGACGACCACAATCTGGTTGCTCTTCTGGTTGGCGATCAGCAGGAACTTGCCGCTGGGGTCCAGGGCGAATTCCCGGGGATGGTCACCTTCCACCGAACGGCGCTGGATCTCTTTCAACTGCGCGCTGGCCGGGTCGATGGCAAACACCAGCATCTGGTTGGCGGTGCCACGGTTGCTCACGTAGAGGAACTTGCCGTCGCTTGAGGTGTGCAGCGCGGCGCCGGCCTTGTCGGACACCGGCTGGCCGTCAGCAAAGTTGACCAGTTGCTTCTGGGTCAATTTGCCGTCGTTGTAGTCGAACACCGCAACCTGCGCGCTCATCTCGGTGGTCAGCCAGGCGTGCTTGCCATCCGCTGTGAACAGCAAGTGGCGCGGGCCGCTACCCGGTGGCAACTGCACAAACGCAGGGTCGGCCGGGGTCAGCGGCAGCTCATGGTTGGCCTTGGGGTCGTAGTGGTAGGCAAAGATCTTGTCTGCACCCAGGTCCTGGACAAACACGTATTTGCCGTCCGGCGAAGACACCACCGAATGCACATGATTGGACGCCTGGCGCTCAGGGTTGACCCGGCTGGCCGGGTGCCCGCTCAACTGCACCGGTGGCGACAGCTTGCCTTCGGCGTCTACCGGCAACACCGCGAGGCTGCCGCCCGGATCTTCCAGCACTGAATAGTTGGCCACAAACAGGTAACGCCCATCACTGGCCAGGCTTGAATGGGTCGGCTCGTTGCCCAGACTCTGCACCTGGTTGATCAGGGTCAGTTGATGGTTTTTCGGGTCGATGCTGTAGCTGCTGACGCGCCCCACCGGGTCTTTTTGGCCCGGGCCATTTTCGTTGACCACAAACAGGTGCTTCTGGTCTTTGGACAGGGTCAGCCACGACGGGTTGGCAGTCTTGGCGGCGAGCACCGGCTGGCCGCTGAACTGCCCGGTACGGCTGTCGAACTGCAGGCGGTAGATGCCTTCGCTGGTGCCGGCGGTGTAGCTGCCCACGAGCAATTCAAAGGTGTCCACCGGCGCGGCCTGGACCGACATCGCGCCTACGCTGCCAGCCATCAGCAGGGGCCAGAATTTACGCATCATCATCCGCTTCATCCTCGTCGTTATTATTGCCGGTGACGCCGCTCATGCAGACCAGGCGGTGTTCGCCCGAGTCACCGGTAAGGGTCCAGCTTTGCAAGGTTTGATCAAAGGTCGCCGCCTTGATCTGCTCCAGGCTGAAACTCCAGCGTTTCTCGACACGACCGTCCATGCAGGTGATCAGTAACTTCTGGTCATCCAGGCTGAAATCGAAGGTATGCAGGCCATCGATTTCAACCATCTGGCAGTCTTCAAAAGCGTTGAGCAAGGTAGCAGTGTCGGCAGTCATAACCATCAATCATCAAGAGGAAAGACCTCATGATAGGTCAAATCGTTGCATCGGCCTAAGCCTGCGCAATGCAGATGCTGATAGGGCATCGTTCCATACCCAAGAGAATTATTTGCGAGCGTTGTCTCTACTGCTCAACCCATTGAACACAGTCGTACACAAACGCAGGGCTTAAAAAACCGTCGCCTGCCTTTCCGGAAGCGACGCTGATGCCCACTGAGTTCAAACCCGCATGCAGTGTAGTGCGTGGAATGACGTATTCGAACAGCACGTTATTGCCACGGTAGGTCCCGCGTGTGATGCCCCGGCTGTCAGGCTGGTTCGAGGGCGGTGGCAGTGGCGCCTCCCAACCCTGGTTGACCTTGATCTGCGGGCGTCCGCCGTCCTGGGCCAATGTCACGTAGAGGCGCAATCGATAGTCGCGTACCTCGTTTGGCCTGAGTGAAAAATTGATCCGGGTCGGGGAGTTGACGTCTCGCCACTGCACGGCAGGAAAGTCGCTCAGCGGGCTGCTCCCCACCGTATAGATCACCGGTTTCCAGGGCGCCATGCGTGAATCAGAAGGGTGTTCGGACGCCAGTCGACTGGCATTAAGGAAACCTGCCGGCGTACCATCTGCCACGCCGATCTGCCACTTCACACGGCCCTGGGGCACCTGCGCATTCAGCGTTACCTGCGCCTGCGCGCCGGGCATGATGTCGACAGTCCCGCGCGCCACTTCCAGCTCATTCTGATAGAGCGTTGTTCGATAGCGCCCAGGGCGAACACCCTCTACCTGGGCGTTACCGTTGGCGTCTGCGCGAGCCCAATATTGCGCGTCGGCATTGCTCAACCCTACCAACACCGGCAGGCCACTGCCGACGCCGGACAGATGAGCCGATACCGACCCCCGCCCAGCGCTGCCGATGAACCCCTTGAGCCCCAGTGATTGATTCACGAAACTCAGGTCGCCAAGGGCCGCGGCAGGCGCTGCTCCTTCTGTAAACAGCAACCCATAGGGCCCGTGCAGTCCCCCGCGATAGGGTTCCGTCTGGGTGTGGTTGGAGAACATATAGTTATACAACTCATGGGTCTTCAGGGTTTTCTGCGTGGCGATGTCCTTGAAAAATGGCCCCCCTGCGCTGAGTTCGCGGTTACCCATCAGCATATAAACCGCAACGCCTGGGCCGCTCACACCGTGGAGCGGGTCGTCGATCATCGGGCGTGCAGAATAGAACTTCGAGCTGGTGCGCCCATCCGGCAGCAGGAACACATCCTTGCCCTCAATCGCCTGCCCGACATTGGAATCGGTGCCCCAGGCGGCTTTGGGCAACTTGCTGGCATCCAGCCGGGTCACGAAGCGCAGCTCACCGACGGGCAAGCGTGTCGGCGCGTACGTCGCCAGGTAAATCGCGCTGCGCCCTTTATGGGCTATGTAGTACTGGGTCAAATCGTGCGCCTGCGCGCTGACCACGATGGTATCTCCCACCGAGTGGGCATCGACCTGCGCGGCACCCAGGCCAGAGGCGATCTGTGACCCTTTCGACTCGTGGGTCTGCAGTTCGTCACCGTGATACACCATGGAGACGAGATCGCCATTGCGGGTGTCCACGCTGAAAACAAGATTTGCGCCGGTATCAACCACAACCCGCGTGTCAGATTGCGTGAAACCAAAACTGCCAGCTTGCGCATCAGCAGGTAGCGTGCCGGCCCACAGACATGCGCAGAGCAGCATCGATAGAGAGCGTTTCATTTGCTGGCTTCTTCAATTGACATGAACAAGGTTACTTTTGCCCGCACCGGACTCGTGGGGCACGTGCGCAAGCGCCGTTTCCGCCGGCAGCGGCGTGATCAGGTAGGCACGGTATCGCGCAAGGTTTTTCAGCGCGTCAACGTCCTGTGGACGGTAGTCCGTGCCACTCAGGTGTTGCAGGTTAGGCACACACGCTCTGCCGATCACGCTTTGACAAGCAGTGCCGACCGGTCCCGTTGCAGGTTCGAAGAGCGCATAAGCGGTGCCAGGCTGATCGGTATCGTTGAACAAAGGATGTGTCACGTGCTCGAACGCATTGCCCTCCACCAGCAGGTGCGAGGAGGCGGTGCGTGACATGATCGCGCCTTGATAGGTCAGGTTGCTGAAAACGTTGTTCACCAGTTGCGCGCTGATATCCGCATTGCCCATACCGCCGGCGTGGGGTGCGCGCCCAGACGTATCGTGGACGTAGTTGCTCGCCACCGTCAGGGTGTCGTGGTGACCGAGGAACAACCAGACCCAATAATGATGCCCGTCACAGGTCGCGGAGTACGGCGTGCGTCCATCGAATTCGTTGTGGGAAATCGTCACGTGGGACGCCGTGCCCCATCCGGTCACAATCATCTGCCGGCCGATCCGCGCGAAGGTGTTGTGGTCAATCCATACCCCATCGGCACCGTCCAAGGTCAGCGCATCCCCACCCCAGACCACGCGGGGATTGATATCGGACAAAGTCAGGTTTTGAACGATGACGTTGTGAGCGCCACCGCCGATGAACAACCCCATGCCCTTAATGCCTGCAACGCTGCCCACGCCGATCAGCGTCTTGTTGGAGCCGACCTTCAAGCGCTGCAATCCGGCGTTGTCATAGCTCACCTCGACCGGCGGCTTCGCTTGGCAAAACCCGTTCGCACCGTTGATCGCCCATTGCCCTCCTCCCTGCGGACAGGCGTTGGCCATGCAACCGGTCTCGTGGGTTTGTGCGCTGCCGTTTTCAACCACCGAACCACGAAAGTCGAAGTCATGGTCCAAGGCGATCACGCGCGGGGCGTCATCCGTGCAGTTTCCGCGCGTGTCAAACGAGGCACACAGCGCCTTTTTCAGATCGTCCAGGCTACGCGGTTGTACGGCCGGGGTGTTGCCGCCGCCGGTGACTCCCTGGGCAAACCCCTCAGGTCGCTCAGCCGCCTCGGAGCCTGGCGGCAACCCCAAACCAATGCACAGCACAAACCAGGGCGCCAGTTTTATCCAAAAAACCCGACCGCGTGCCCGATCCGGCAGGCGAAGTAGATTCAACAGATGAGGGCGCAGAGATTTAACAGAGCGGTGCATAGAGTTCTCCAGTCGGTGCATCAGCACCCGGGCTTGCCGCCTCTGACGGCAAGCCCGACATGATCAATCACATGGCGTGGAGAGTTGAACAACGGCTGATATTTATCAAATGTATAAATTATTACTCAGAACCTATTCAGTTTTGGTTCAGGTTTTGCGCTCTTGGAACGTTAAGAAGCCGTCAAACCCGGGGTGTGCGACGTTGGATGAAATGGGCTCAGTGAGCAAACAACGAATTGCCCTTCTGCCCCGCGAGTTTTTCCGGTTTGATCAGGAAGCGTGCCAGCGCCGGCAGCAGCCACAGCGCGCCGAACATGTTCCACAGCAGCATGAAGGTCAGCATCAGGCCCATGTCGGCCTGGAACTTGATGGCCGAGAAGATCCAGGTCGCCACGCCGATCGCCAGGCACAGGCCGGTGAACAGCACGGCTTTACCGGTGGACTTGAGCGTCTGGTAATAGGCTTCCTGCAACGGCAACCCAGCGCGCAGGAAACTCTCCAGGCGGCTGTAGATGTAGATGCCGTAGTCCACGCCAATCCCTACGCCCAGGGCCACCACCGGCAAGGTCGCGACCTTGACGCCGATGCCCATGAACGCCATCAGCGCGTTGCCCAGCACCGAGGTCAGCACCAGCGGCAACACGATGCACAAGGTCGCCGCCCACGAGCGGAAGGTGATCATGCACATGGTGGCCACGCACAGGTACACCAGGATCAGGATGGTCAGCTCGGACTCCTTGATCACCTCGTTGGTGGCCGCCTCGATCCCGGCGTTACCGGCGGCGAGGATGAATTCCAGGCCGTCCTTGTTGTTCTCCTTGGCGAAGTCCTGCACCGCATGCACCGCGCGGTCGAGGGTTTCGGCCTTGTGGTCGTTGAGGAACACCAGCACCGGCGCCAGGGAGCAATTGTTGTTGTACAGGCCATCGGCGCGGGCGATGGAGTTGTTCAGCACGTCGGGGTTGCGCGACAGGGTTTCCCATTTCAGGTTGCCCTCGTTCATGCCCTTGATCATCTGCTTGGACACGGTCACCAACGAGATGGCCGATTGCACGCCTTCGGTGTTCTGCATCTTCCACATCAACTGGTCGATGGGCGCCATGGCTTCATAACGCGAGCAGCCTTCGGCCTTGGTCTTGACCATCACCACCAGCACGTCGGAGCTGGTGGAGTAGTTGCTGATGATGAAGTTGTTGTCTTTGTTGTAGCGCGAGTCGGGGCGCAGCTCCGGCGCGCCCTGATCGAGGTCGCCGATCTTCAGGTTCTGGCTGTACCACAGGCCGCCACCGAAGGCGACCAATGCCAGGGCAATCGACACCGGCGCGACTTTGGGGCTGGCGAACTTCGACAGCAAGCGCCAGAACGGGTGCTCGCGGTGTGCGTCTTTCTTGCTGCGCTCGATGGCGCGTTTGCTGATGCCCACGTAGGAGATCGCTACCGGCAGCAGGATAAGGTTGGTGAACACGATGACCGCCACACCCACCGAGGCGCCGATCGCCAGTTCGCGGATCACGCCGATGTCGATGATCAACAGGGTGATAAAGCCGACCGCATCGGCGAGGATCGCGATCATTCCCGGTAAGAACAGCTGGCGAAAGGTGCGACGCGCAGCGGTCAGGGCGTTGTCGGCATCACTGGATTGCAGGGCGATGCCGTTGATCTTCTGTACGCCGTGGGAAATACCGATGGCAAAGATCAGGAACGGCACCAGCATCGAGTAGGGATCCAGCCCGAAACCCAAGGCATGCATCAGCCCAAGCTGCCAGATAACCGCCACCAACGTGGTGCTCAACACCGCGATGGTGCTGCGCAGGCAGTTGGTAAACCACAGCAGCAGCACCAGGGTGATGACGAACGCGATACCGAAGAACATCACCACCATCACCAGGCCGTCGATCAGGTCGCCGACCTTCTTGGCAAAACCGACGATGTGGATCTTGACGTTGGGGTTCTGCGCTTCGAACTTGTCGCGGATCTTGTCTTCGAGTTCATGGGAGAACTTGCGATAGTCCAGGGCCAGCAACTTGCCCTGGTCTTGCGGGTCCGGGTAGGACTCCAGCAGTGGAATGTCGACGATGCTCGACTTGAAGTCGTTGGCCACCAGCCGCCCGACCTGCCCGGACTTGAGCACGTTGTTGCGCAACTGGTCGAGGCTTTCCGGCGAGCCGTTGTAGCTCTGCGGGATCACTTCGCCGCCGGCAAAACCTTCCTCGGTAACTTCGGTCCAGCGCACGCTGGGGCTCCACAGCGACTTGAGGCCGGAGCGGTCGACGCCGGAGATGTAGAACACCTCATCGTTGATCTGGCGCAGAGTCTCCATGTACTCCTTCGTGAAGATGTCACCGTCCTTGGCTTCCACCGAGATGCGCACCGTGTTGCCCAGGTTCGCCAGGTCGTTGCGGTGCTCCATCATCTTCTCGATGAAGGGGTGCTTTAAGGGGATCATTTTTTCGAAGCTGGTGGACGGGCGAATCAACGTCGCTTGCCAGAACAGGAAGATACTCACCAGCAGGCAGATCGTGATCACTGCCGGGCGGTTATTGAAAATCAGGCGCTCGAGAAACGTGGCCTTGTCGTTGTGATGACTGCTCATGCTGTCCCCGCCTTCTTATTGTTTTATCAGCTCGGCACCGGTGGGAGTCGCGACGCGAACGCCGCCCTGCCCCACCAGAATCAAGTTGCCGTTGCCCGCCGCCGTGACCGCCGACAGCGAAATGCGGTCCGGGCGATTGAATACGCTGAAGGTCAGGCCGTCGTCGTGGCTGACCACCACGCTGCCGCCGTTGCCCACCACCACGATTGAGCCGTCATCCAGCAGGGTCGCCCCCGACAAGCCGAACTCCAGCGCGCCACGGGTGGCGTTCAACTCGACCGGCTCCCAGGTACTGCCAAAATCCGTGGAGCGGAACAGGTTGCCGCGCAGGCCGTAGGCCAACAGCGTCTGGGCCTGGGCGGTGCCGATCACGCCGAACAGCGAACCCTCGTAGGGACCTTCGAGTTTTTCCCAGGTTTGGCCCTCATCGTGGGAGCGGAACATGCTGCCCTGCTCGCCGACGATAAACAGCCCGGCGTCTTTCACCTGGGCGATGGCGTTGAGGTGGTATTGGTCTTCGTTGTCGAGGCGGTCGCTGACGTCGTCCCAGGTCTTGCCGCCGTCGGTGGTTTCGATCAACGCACCGTAGGCGCCCACGGCAAAGCCGTTGCTGGCGTCCTTGAACCAGACGTCGAGCAGCGGCGCTTCGCGCTTGAGGTCCTGGAATTGTTGGGTCCAGCTCACACCGCCATCGGTGGTGGCGAGGATCTGTGCGTCATGCCCCACCGCCCAGCCGTGTTTGTCATCGGCGAAAAACACCGCCGTCAGCAGTTGCCGGGTGGGGACTTTGGCTTGGGTCCAGGTGGCGCCCTGGTCGTCGGAATAGAGGATGTGCCCGCGATCACCGACCGCGACCAGGCGTTTGCCTGCGTGCACCACGTCGATCATCAGGCTTTTGGCAGCCTTGGGGGAATCAATGGCGAACACCGCTGCGGCGGTGGTTTCTGTGGCGGCGTGGGCAGGTGTCGACAACGCGACACCCCCCAGCAACGAGAGCGCTGTGGCCAGCAATGCGACCCTGCGCGTGGCCTTCGGGCGGTAAAACACCACACCCATGACAGGCTCACTCATAGACCTTTCTCCCATTTATTATTGTTAGGTCGTCTTGCCGTTCGGAGCCCTGAAACCTGCAATCTAGAGCGCCTTGGGGAAGCTGGGCCATCCTAGCGGGCTTTGGAATCGTCTGACAATCGGCGCTACGTTATGTTTTGTTAACTGGAGGCCGTTAAGCCGGTGCTGAATGTAACGCTATCAGCAGCGGTGATCCGTGGAGGGGGGCTGTTGTGGCGAGGGAGCTTGCTCCCGCTGGGCTGCGCAGCGGCCCCAATATCTTGGGAGTGCTTCGCACTCCAGCGGGAGCAAGCTCCCTCGCCACGGAGTGCAGTGTGACCTACGAGAATGAATTTTTATTCTATCTATTGAATATTGGGAATATTTATTCCATAAATAGCCCTCTCAAAACAATAATTCGAAGGAACCCGGCTATGCGCGAACTCGGAATCGGCCTAATTGGCACAGGCTTTATGGGGCGTGCCCACGCCCTGGCGTTCAATAACGCGCGGGCGGTGTTTGAGCTGCCGGTGAAGCTCACGCTGGCCGCCTTGGCCGATGCCGATACCGAACGCGCGACACGCTGCGCCGCAGCCTGGGGGTTTGCGCGGGCCCATGGCGACTGGCAGCAGTTGATTGATGATCCCAAGGTCGACGTCGTCGCCATCACCACACCGAATCATTTGCACTACCCGATGGCCATGGCTGCGCTGGCGGCGGGCAAGGCGGTGTATTGCGAGAAACCGCTGGCGGTGAGCCTGGAGCAGGCGGCAGCCATGCGCGATGCAGCGAGCAAGGCTGGCGTGGTGACGCGGGTGGGTTACAACTATCAGCACAACCCGATGATTGGTTTGGCCCGGCAGTTGATCGACAGCGGTGAGTTGGGGGAGATCATCAGTTTCCAGGGGGAATTCAGCGAGGACTTCATGGCGGATGCGACATCGCCGTGGTCGTGGCGTTGTGAAGTGGGGCATGCCGGCGGTGCCTTGGCGGATTTGGGCAGTCATTTGCTGTCGATGGCGCGGTACCTGGTGGGGGATGTGCTGAGTGTGTGTGCCGATACGCAGACGGTGCATGGGCAGCGGCCTGCCACGGCGGGGAGTGAGACGCTGCGGGAGATTGCGGTGGATGATCAGGTGCATGCGTTGCTGCGGTTTGCCAATGGGGCGCGGGGGACGGTGAGCAGTAGTTGGCTTAAGCATGGGTATAAGAACCACCTGAGTTTTGAGATCAGTGGCACGCGCGGCACGTTGTTGTTTGATCAGGAGCGGTTGAATGAATTGCAGCTGTTTCGGGTTGGGCAGGAGGGGTTTCAGCGGTTGCTGGCGGGGCCTTCGCTGCCGGGGTATGCGGCTTTCAGCCCGGCACCGGGGCATCAGTTGGGGTACAACGAGTTGAAGACGCTGGAGGTGCATGAGTTGGTGATGGCGTTGGCTGGCGAGGGTAGCAACGGGACGGATTTTGCGGCGGCGTGGGAGGTGGAGCGACTGGCGACGGCGATTCGCCTGGCAGCCAGGGAAGAGCGGTGGGTCAGGTTGAATGAGGCCTAAATGTGGGAGCGGGCTTGCTCGCGAAGGCGGTGGATCAGCCAATACATCTGGCGACTGACACACCGCTTTCGCGAGCAAGCCCGCTCCCACATTAGGTTGTCATTGTGTTTGAGATTTGCGCATCAGGCGGTACGCGGCCGGGATGACGAACAGCGATAGCAGCGGTGCTGTGAGCATGCCGCCAATCATTGGCGCGGCAATTCGGCTCATGACTTCGCTACCGGTGCCGCCGCCCAACAGGATCGGCAGCAAGCCGGCGATGATCACGGCCACGGTCATCGCCTTGGGCCGCACGCGCAATACGGCGCCTTCGGTGATGGCTTCCTGCAAGGCCTGGTCCCCTCCTCCTTGTCGTTCAGCCCAGGCGTTTTTCAGGTACAGCAGCATGATCACGCCGAACTCCGCCGACACCCCCGCCAACGCAATAAACCCGACGCCGGTCGCCACCGACAGGTTGAAGCCCTGCCAGTACAACAACCAAACCCCACCGGTCAGCGCAAATGGCAATGTGGCGAGGATCAGCAGCGCCTCATCCACGCGACGGAACGTCAGGTACAGCAATACGAAGATGATCAGCAAGGTCGCCGGCACCACCAGTTTCAGGCGTTCATTGGCCCGCTCCAGAAACTCGAACTGCCCCGAATAGCTGAGGCTCATGCCCGGTTGCAACTGCACCTGCTGGTTGATCGCTTCACGCAAGTCCTTCACCACCGAGGCCAGGTCGCGGTCGCGCACGTCGATGTACACCCAGCCGGAAGGCCGGGCGTTTTCGCTCTTGAGCATCGGCGGGCCTTCGGTGACCTTGATGTGGGCCACGGTGCCCAAGGTGATCTGGCTACCCGACGGCGTGTAGATCGGCAGGTTGCTCAAGGCACTTACCGAGTCGCGCCACTCTTTCGGGTAACGCAGGTTGATGGGAAACCGCGCGAGGCCTTCGACGGTCTCGCCGATGTTTTCACCGCCAATGGCCCCGGAGACGATGGACTGCACATCGGTGATGTTCAGGCCATAACGCGCAGCTGCCGGGCGGTCGATATCCACATCAATATAACGCCCGCCCGTGAGACGTTCGGCCAGGGCCGAGCTGACGCCGGGCACCGTCTTGGCGACCTTTTCCACGGCCTGGGTCACGGCATCGATCGCCATCAGGCTGGTGCCCGCGACCTTCACGCCGATCGGGCTTTTGACCCCGGTGGCGAGCATGTCGATGCGGTTGCGGATCGGCGGAATCCAGATGTTGGTCAAGCCTGGCACCTGCACCACCCGGTCGAGTTCCTTCACCAGTTTTTCCGGGGTCATGCCGGGTCGCCATTGGTCTCGTGGCTTGAATTCAATGGTGGTTTCGAACATTTCCAGCGGGGCCGGGTCGGTAGCGGTTTCCGCGCGACCGGCCTTGCCGAACACATGGGCGACTTCCGGCACGCTCTTGATCAAGCGGTCGGTGCGTTGCAACAACGCACCTGCGGTTTGCGTCGACAACCCCGGCAGCGCCGAGGGCATATACAGCAAGTCGCCCTCATCCAGCGGCGGCAGGAATTCACCGCCCAGCTGCGACATCGGCCACAGTGCACTGGCGACCATCAACAGCGCCACCAGCAAGGTCATGCGCGGCCAGCGCAGTACCGCTTCGAGGGCTGGTTGATAGAGCTTGATCAGGCCGCGATTCAGCGGGTTGCGTTGCTCATCGGGGATGCGCCCGCGAATCCAGTAACCCATCAGCACCGGGATAAGGGTCACCGACAACCCCGCCGCGGCGGCCATGGCGTAGGTCTTGGTGTAGGCCAGCGGCCCGAACAACCGGCCTTCCTGGGCTTGCAGGGTGAACACCGGGATAAACGACAAGGTGATGATCAGCAGGCAGAAAAACAGCGCCGGTCCCACTTCCACCGCCGCATCGGTGACGACCTTCCAGTGCTCTTCACCCTTCAATTCACGGTTCGGATGCGCGTGGTGCCAGGCCTCGATTTTCTTGTGGCCGTTCTCGATCATCACCACCGCGCCATCGACCATCGCACCGATGGCAATCGCAATCCCGCCCAGGGACATGATGTTGGCGTTGATGCCCTGGAAGCGCATCACAATAAAGGCAATCAACACCCCCACCGGCAACGAGATGATCGCCACCAGGGAGGAGCGCAGGTGCCACAGGAAGATCCCGCACACCAGCGCCACCACCAGGAACTCTTCCAGCAGTTTGTGGCTGAGGTTGTCCACGGCGCGGTCGATCAGTTTGCTGCGATCGTAAGTGGTGACGACTTCCACGCCGGGCGGCAGGCTGGTTTTCAGTTGCTCCAGCTTGCTCTTGACCGCCGCAATGGCCTCGCGGGCGTTCTTGCCGCTGCGCAGGATCACCACCCCGCCCACTGCTTCGCCTTCGCCATCCAGCTCGCTGATGCCCCGGCGCATGTCCGGGCCCAGTTGAATCGTCGCCACATCGCCCAGGGTCACCGGCACGTTGTTGGTGTCGAGCCGCAGGGGAATGGCGCGAAAGTCTTCCAGGGTTTTCAGGTAGCCGGAGGTGCGCACCATGTATTCCGACTCGCCCATGTTCAGTACCGAGCCGCCGGTTTCCTGGTTGGCCTTGCCGATGGCTTCCACTACTTGCGCCTGGGTGATGCCGCGACTGGCCAGGGCCAGCGGATCGATCTGCACCTGGTACTGCTTGACCTGGCCGCCGATGGTTGCCACTTCGGCGACGTTGGGCAGGGTCTTGAGCTCGAACTTGAGGAACCAGTCCTGCAACGAGCGCAACTGCGCCAGGTCATGTTTGCCGGTGCGGTCCACCAGGGCGTACTGGTAAATCCAGCCCACACCGGTGGCGTCCGGGCCCAGCGCCGGCTTGGCGGATGCCGGCAAACGCGCCTGCAACTGGCTCAGGTATTCCAGCACCCGCGAGCGCGCCCAATACAGGTCGGTGCCTTCGTCAAACAGCACGTAGACGTAGCTGTCGCCGAAGAACGAAAAGCCGCGCACGGTCTTCGCCCCCGGCACCGAGAGCATGGTGGTGGTCATCGGGTAAGTGACCTGGTTTTCGACAATCTGCGGCGCCTGGCCCGGGTACGGCGTGCGGATGATCACCTGCACATCCGAAAGGTCCGGCAAGGCGTCCACCGGAGTGTTTTGGATCGACCACAGTCCCCAGGCCGTGACAAACAGCGTGGCCAGCAGCACCAGGAAACGGTTGGCTACCGACCAGCGGATCAACAGGGCGATCATGGCCGGGCTCCCGGTTGCATGCTCATACCGTCCATGGAGCCATCATTTGAAAAATCGTCGGACGATTGAGCGGTAATCCCCTTCAAACTTGCTTCAGAGTCCAGCAGAAATTGACCCGAGGCGACTACCTGCTGGCCTTCCTGCAAGCCTGCGACGATCACGGTCTGGTCCTGATTTTCGGCGCCTGCCTGGACTTCTACCGGGCGATACCGTCCGCCCTCCTCGGCCACCATCACCAGCACCCGTTTGCCGGTGCGAATCAGCGCCTCGCTCGGCAGCAACAACACCGATTGCCCGGTCGACTGCGCCAGGCGCACCTGCGCGGTCATGCCGGGACGCAACATACCGTCAGGGTTGGGCAGTTCAACCCGAACCTGCACAGTGCGGCTGTCCATGGCGGTTGCCGGCAGAATTGCGGCGACGGTGCCTTTAAATACCTGCCCCGGCAACCCGACAAAATGACTCTCGACGGTTTGCCCAACGGCCAACGCGGCACTCTGGGCTTCAGGCACGGCGACTTGCAGCCACACGGTCCCCAGGCCATTGACCCGCGCCAGGGTTTGGCCGGCCGCGACGGTCATGCCCTCACGCACATCCAGTGTTTGCAACGCGCCGCCCAACGGGGTGGTAATGGTCATCACCGATTGCACCCGGCCGCTGCGTTCCATCTGCGTGATCAACCCGGCGGGCATGCCACTCAGGCGCAGGCGCTGGCGGGCGGCGGCCAACAGGCCGGGATCGCTGTGGCGCAGGGCCAGAAACTCTTCCTGGGCGCCAGCCCATTCGGGCACCAGAATGTCGGCCAGGGGCGACTGAGCCTTGAGCACATCACCCGGCGCACGGGCGTAAACCCGCTCCACAAAGCCGGCAGCGCGAGCCTGCACCACCGCCACATCGCGCTCGTTGAAGGCAAGAATCCCCGACAGCTCAAGACTCGACGCCAGGACACCACGGCTGACACTCGCCAGGCGTACGCCGATGTTTTGGGTCAGGCTCGCATCAATGTGAATCGCCGCGCTTTCCTCGGCACCACCGGCGTAACGCGGCACCAGTTGCATGTCCATAAAGGGCGACTTGCCTGGCTTGTCGAATTTTTGCTGCGGGTACATCGGGTCGTACCAGTACAGCGCCTTTTTCTCATCCCGCGCCTGCATCGCCCCGGCCATCGCCGGCTGCGCCATGCGCATCTGCGCCAGCCAATAGCCGCCACCCAGGCCCAGCAGCAGGGCGCCGCCCAACAGGGCCACGTTCACGATTCGGTTATTCATTGGCCGCTTCCCCGTAAGCGAAATACAGCTGGGCGCCGGTCAGGGCGCGCTGCTCAATGGCATCAATCTGTTTGAAGCGCGCCTCGACCCACTCGCGGCGAGCGCTGACCACGTTCATCAGGTCACCCTTGCCCGTGCGATAACCCGCCAGGCTCAGGGAAACCTTCTCCTCGGCCAACGGCACCAGGCTGTCCTGGCTGCGCTGCACGGCGCGGTCCAGGCGCTGATAGTTGGCCAGGTCGTCTTCGAGTTCCTGGGTGTGTTCACGGGTCTTGGCTTCGCGTTCGGCGTCCAGTTGATCAAGCTGGGCCTGCTTGGCGGCAATGCCGGGGTTTTGCCGGCCACCGGGGAAAATCGGCAAGTCGAAGGTCAACTGCAGGCTGACCATATCGCCGTATTCACGGCCACGGTGCTGGTAGTCCACCTCCCAACTCCAGTCGGAGGTCTTTTGCGCCTTGGCCTCGTTCAGCCGGGCTTCGGCCTCGCGGGTACGCGGTACAAAGGCTTGCAGTACCGGATGTTGGTGCAGGTTGTGGGTGAAGCCCGTCGTGTCGACGTTCCAGTTGGGCAACTGGCCGCTGGGGGCTTCGCTGGCCGCCGAGCCGATCCAGCGCTTGAGGGCCGCGCGGGCCTGGGCGCGTTGCTGGGTCAGTTCGTCTTCGCGCTCGGCGAGGTCGGCGGCCTCCTGCCTGGGAATAACCGCGTCGGACGGCTGCCCACGGCCACCGGCCAATTGCGCACGCACGGTGTCTTGCAGCAGGCGATTCTGCTGATAGAAGTCCTTGAACAACGCCTCTTTGCGCTCCACTGCATAGGCGCGAATCCACGCCTGGGCGGTGGCCTGGCGGACGTTCAGGCGTTCTATCCGGCCTTCGGCGGCAGCCGTATCCACAGTGGCCGAGGCCAACTCAACACGGGCCTTGCGCTTGTCGCGGCTGGGCACTTGTTGCTGGATGCCGATCATTTGTTCGGTCATGTCATCGCCATACAGCGTGCCGCGATTGGGCCCGCCGACGGGGAAGTTTTGCAGGCCCACTACCAGTTTCGGGTCGGGCAGTTCACCTGCCGGAATCGCCGCCTGGGTCGCGGCCTGTAATTTGGACGATTCGGCTGCCAGCGACGGCGCGTTGTTTTGCGCCAGGCGCAAGGCTTCATCCAGGGTCAGCGCAGACGCCAGCGTCGGCCACGCCAGCACGCCCACCACCAGGGCACGCACGCATAGGGAATTCATCTTGAAGTTTCCTGTTCTGTTGCGCTGCGCACCGCTTTACGCGGCCCACAGCAAGGCCATCCCGGGTCAGGGACGAGTCTTCAGGTGCAACAGGATTCAGGTACGGGGCGGACGCCAGACGCCGGACGGCGTGCGGTCGGGGATGAAATCAGAAGAGAGGCTGACGAGCAGCGCACTGGAGGCAGTCACCGGCGCCTTGAGCACCGGCATCGACAGTTGCAGCATGCCGCCAGTCTTGCATTCCTGGCCGGGCTTGCAGCTTTTGCCGTGGTCGGCGGGAGCGGCGCCGTCCTGGCAACAGTCCGGGGCCATGTCGCTCATCATCTGCATGTCGGACATCTGCATCGGGCACGGCTCGGTGCTCGACGGCACGCCCGCCATCCCGGTCAGGGGAAGCGCAAGACTTAACAACAGGACCAGGAAAAAACGCAGATAGCGGCTCATGGGACGGGAGCTTAGCCAAAAGGCGGTTAAGCAACAATTAACAACGTAATAAAAAGCCGCACCTGCTGGAGCAGGCGCGGCTTGAGTCAAACAGACAGCAGGATCAGTGCATGAAGATCGCGATCAGGATAATGACCGGGATCGGCACACCGAGGAAAAACAGCAGTAATGAGCGCATGACGTTCTCCTTGAATTAACGAACGGAAGTGGCATTGGTATGGGTTTCCAGGTACACCACGGCATCCCGGCGACGACCACCAAAGGTTGCAGCGAGGCTGGCAAAAAACGCACCGATCAACAGCCCCACGAAGGTCCACAGCGACGTGTAGGCAGCGACTTTCGCAGCGGTGTCGGCAGCCTGTTTGGCTTTCAACTTGGCATCATCCAGCGCTTTTTGAGCCTGGCCGTAGACCTGGTCAACACGCGCCTCGGCATCGGCCTGGCTGAGATTGGTACGCTGGGTGATCAATTGCGCAAGGTACGCACGGTCTTCAGGTGCCAACTGGCCGTTGTTGCTGACGGTGCGGGCAAAGATGCGCGCGACAACACCGTGCACCGCGTCATCACTGACGGCTGCCGGGCGATCATCGCGGAACAGGCTGTCGACGTAGTAGCCGAAGTCTTCACCCTTGGTGGCAGCGCCCACCGCCTGGCTCATGCCGCTGGCGGCACCCGAGGCCACACTGGCACCGGCCTTCACACCACCGCTGACCACACTGCTGACCGAACCGACGATCAGCACCGCCGTCACCAGTGTCGCCACGGCCCAGGCCAGGAAGCCATGGGCAGTGTCGCGAAAGTACACCTCATCGCCGTGCATATTGGCCCATTTCACCCGCAGGCGACCGGCGATGTAACCGCCCATCCCCGACGCGATAATTTGCGTAACCGCCAGCCAGACAATGGTGGAAATGCCAAGCCCTTTGGCGCTGATGCCACTGTCGGCCCACGGCGACACCGCCGAAAAGCCCAGGCCGAAGCCCAGCAGTACCAGGATCAAGGACAGCGCAGCCGCAGCAGCGGCCCCGGCAAAGATCGCGCCCCAGGAAACCCCGGAGAGCGTGCTCGACTCTTGCAGCGTGGATGAGGATGTGATCATTGTTGTTTCGCTCCAGGCATGAAAAATAGTGTTACAAGTCTCAAAAGGGACAGTGCAGGCGACGTGCCAGGAACCTTCAATTTAAAACTCCATATATTTCAACAAGTTAACTAATTTGAACTAATGTGAACCATGCAACTTGCAAGAAACGCCCTGGCGCGGCGGGCGTTATGCATTCCTTGTCGGAAACAACCCATGAGCACGGCGTGGAGCGCAAAAAATCCTACACGCACAGCATTCGTTCAGATTCAGCGGGGTAAGGTGAATTGTGTCGTTTATGCCTACATAAATTTTTATTTAGTAAGCGGGCTATCATTTCTTGGCAAAATGCCCGCACTTCAGTGTGAATCGCTCACCAGGTAATCCTTATGACCCGCATTTTGACCATCGAGGACGACGCCGTAACGGCCCGCGAGATCGTTGCCGAGCTGAGTAGCCATGGACTGGACGTAGACTGGGTAGACAATGGCCGCGAAGGCCTGGTCCGCGCTGTCAGCGGTGATTACGACCTGATCACCCTCGACCGCATGCTCCCGGAACTGGATGGCCTGGCCATCGTCACCACCCTGCGCACCATTGGCGTGTCGACGCCGATCCTGATGATCAGCGCCCTCTCCGATGTGGATGAGCGGGTACGCGGCCTGCGCGCCGGTGGTGATGACTACCTGACCAAACCGTTCGCTTCCGACGAAATGGCCGCCCGCGTCGAAGTGCTGCTGCGACGCAAAAGCACAGTCCAGGAGTTCGAAACCGCGCTGCGCGTGGCGGACCTGGAGCTGAACCTGATCAGCCGCGAAGCCAGCCGCGCCGAACAGCCCCTGAGCCTGTTGCCGACTGAATACAAACTGCTGGAATTCCTGATGCGCAACACCGGGCAGATCCTGTCGCGGATGATGATCTTCGAGGAAGTCTGGGGTTATCACTTCGACCCGGGCACCAACCTGATCGACGTGCACATCGGCCGCCTGCGTAAAAAAATCGACCCGCCGGGCCTCACGCCGCTGATCCGCACGGTACGAGGTTCCGGGTATGTCATTGCTGAACCCCTCTAAAGGCTGGCGCTCCTCCAGCAGCCGGCTGCTGGCGCTCTACAGTTCGTTGTTCGTAGCCTGGAGCTGCATCCTCATGGGCGTGCTGTACTACGAGGTGTCCGGTTACCTGGGCGACCTCTCGCGCCACTCGCTGATGCAGCGCCAGCATTTGTTCCAGCGCTTCGACGGTGAAGAACTGGTGGAAGCCCTGACCACCAGCATGACCTTCGACATGAAGGGCGTTGACGCCTACGGCCTGTTCGACAACCAGTTCAACCCCATCAGCGGCCCGATCCGCGTGATACCGCCTGACCTGCCGATGGACGGGCACATCCATGCGCTGGCCAACTGCATCGACTCCGACGACCCGAAACTGCCGCGCGACAGCTGCGACGCCGTGGCCACCCACACCGAAGATGGCCGCTGGCTGATTCTGGTGCGCGCCAACGGCTCGCTGTTCGGCGTCACGCGCATCATCCTGCACGCCTTGCTGTGGGGGATCACCCTGACGATCATTCCCGGTGCGGCCGGCTGGCACCTGCTCAGGCGGCGCCCGTTGCGGCGGATTCGCGGGATCCAGGCCAGCGCCGAAGCCATCGTCGCCGGCGACCTGACCCATCGCTTGCCGTTGTCGGACCGGCGCGACGAACTCGACATGCTGGCGGCCATCGTCAACGCCATGCTCGACCGCATCGAGAAGTTGATGAACGAGGTCAAGGGCGTGTGCGACAACATCGCCCACGACCTGCGCACCCCGCTGACCCGCCTGCGGGCGCAGTTGTACCGGATCCAGCAGCAGGCTGATGAAGACGCGCCCCACGCCCTGCAACTGGACGCGGCCATCGCCGAAACCGACACCTTGATGGCCCGCTTTCGCGGCTTGCTGCGGATTTCCGAACTGGAAGACCATCAACGTCGTTCAGGCTTCCTGGTGCTCGACCCCCTGCCCTTGCTGCAGGAACTCCACGACTTCTACCTGCCCCTGGCAGAAGAAGGCGAGATGGAACTGCTGCTGGAAGTACCGGCCTCGTTGCCCTGGATCACCGGCGACCGCGCATTGCTGTTCGAAGCCCTGGCCAACCTGCTGAGCAACTCGATCAAATTCACCCCACCGGACGGCAAAGTGATTCTGCGGGGTGTGAGCGATGCCGGCAGCACCCGCATCGAAGTGCTCGACACCGGCCCCGGAATTCCGGCAGCGGAACGGGCTGCGGTGTTCCAACGTTTCTATCGAGTGGACGAAGGTAATCAGCAACAAGGCGGGTTTGGATTGGGGCTGTCGATTGTGGCCGCGATCATCAACCTGCACGGCTTCAAACTGGAAGTAGGCAGCAGCGAAAGTGGCGGCGCGAAGTTGATCCTCGAATGCCGCCAACAACTGATGCCCGAATAGCGCAAACACCACAAAACCAATGTGGGAGCGGGCTTGCTCGCGAAGGCGGAGTGTCAGTCAACCCGTATGGCACTGACCCACCGTATTCGCGAGCAAGCCCGCTCCCACATTTGATCCTCAATCAACCCGGAAAATTGCCCCGCAACGCTTCAAGCCCACCGCTGTAGACACCGGCAAACAACTCCTCCACCGCCGCATCCGTCACACCGGCCACCGGGGTAAACACCCCCGACCAGGTCACCTTGGCCGTGTTCTCGCCCAGCGCTTCAACCTTCAACGTCGCCAAATACTCACTCACCGGAAACGGCGACTCGCTGATCGAGTAGCTGTAAGTACGCGCCGCATCATCAAAGCTTTGCAAGCGCTCCACCACCACCCCACCATCAGCGGTTTGCAGGTGGCGCACACGGCCGCCTTCACTCGGCTCGCTCTTGGCGATAAGGGGCAGCCAGTCCGGCAGCGAATTGAAGCCGCCGACCAGTTGCCAAACCTGTTCGGCCGAAACCGGAACTTCAATAACAGCAGATGCTTTTGCCACGATTCACACTCCAAACCATTCAAGAAAAATCAGATCGCCATGCTGTCGACAACACCGCCGTCGACCCGCAACGCGGCACCGGTGGTTGCAGAGGACAACGGTGAAGCAATGTACGCCACCAGATTCGCCACTTCATCCACATTTGCTGCGCGCTGGATGATCGATGTCGGCCGCGCGTTGCGCACAAACACATCGGCCTCGTCCCGCGCACTGCGCCTCGGTAACGGCGCAACAGGCGGGAGATCAGCGATGGGACGTCGCGAGCACTGGTGATTTCAGTGCTGCATTGGGTGGATATGGCGCGGGTGATGGTGGATCGAGCGGTGGATTGTTTGCAGCCGCGCTGAAGTAGATCAGGGGAGCATTAATTCAATGCCTACCCCAATCGAATGTGGGAGCTGTCGAGCTTTAGCGAGGCTGAGATGGGATCAACTGGGTATCACTGTCGTACCGCAGCGATCCCATCGCAGCCTCGCTTGGGCTCGACAGCTCCCACAGGGTTTCTGTGTCGCTGCCAATAGCGCCGAAGGATCAATACCGCCAATGCCCCGGCACCCACAACCACTGCCCGTTCCCCCAGCGATAGTGCCCCCGCACCCACTGATACCCCGGCGCAGGTGCCACCGGCACCACCTCAACCAATGGCGGCGGACGCCGCGGATGAACAGGTTCAACAATACAACCGGATAACGCAGCCGCCATCAACGTGGCAGCCAGCGTGGCCTTGAATATGCGGGACATGGCACGGTTCCCCAATGAGACTAGCCGTCGCCTGAGTGGCGGGCTTACCCGGGTTAAACGCCGCCAACCGGGAAAATCCGTCGCCCGTCTCAGTGATTAATGCTCGTTCCCACGCTCTGCGTGGGAACGATCAGCGCCCATCTCAGTTATTTCTGGCGGCCTTGCCCTTCGCCTGCCCTTTCAAATACAACGCCTCCACCAGCCGCTGGCGCTCATCCCGGGGCAAGGTGCTGGCGAACTGCGCAAGGGTGTTGTCCACCAGCGCCCTGAGCGCCATGTCCGCCTCGCGGGCCTTGCCCAAGTCCGTCACCAAGGCCGCACGGTCCAGGGTTGGCGCTTCCAGTTGCTTGATCACATCCAGCCGCGCCTCGCGCCCCGCCAGCACCAGCGGTTGGCTATCGGCGCGGTTCTGACGCAGCAACTGGCGCAATTCCTTGCGCCGTTCCGGCGGCAACTTGACCATCGCCTGGCGCAAGCCATGCTGGTTCACCACCGCCTCGGCGGGCTTGGCAGTTGCCAGCCAGTGGTACAGGCCACCGCCGACACCACCGATCAAAAACACGTTGAACAACACCGACACAACCAACAGCGGCTTCAGGTACTTGGGTGACGGGGTCATTGCTCGCTTTCCTCGGCGTTGACGGTGAAGACGACTTCAGCGTCGCCCTGGTCGAAGACACTCGGCAGTACTTCAGGACCGAGCATGGGCAACGGCACGCTCAAGGATGCCACCAGGATTCCGGCGGCGATCCCGGCGATGCCCACGCCGACAAAACCGGCAGGCGACAGCCAGCCCGCGTAGCGCGCCCAGAAGGACTGGCGCTGGGGAAAAGACTGGCGGATCTGCCGCGCCAGCGCCGGGTCGACCGGCGCCAGTTGATAGCCGTCCAGTTGGCCATCGAGCCATCGCGCCTGATGCAGCACCTCGCGTACGCCGGCATCGCCTGCGTCCAGCAGTGCCTGGGCCTGGGCCTGTTCGGCGCTGGGCCAACGGTGCAAGTGGCCGCCGTAAGCCTCGGCCAATTGGGCAAATCGTTCGGGCGTCATGGTCTTCCCCTTCCTGGGCGGGCGGGCCCGGGTGTGTCGTCAAGGTAACTGCGCAAGTTGCGCCGGGCCCGTGACAGCAAGCTCTCCAGTGCCTCGACGCTGATGTTCATCAGCGCCGCGGCGTCGATATTCGACAGCTCTTGGTAGTACTGCAACACAATCGCCTCGCGCTGGCGATCAGGCAGCGACGCCAGCGCCTGCGCCATATGCTCACTGCGGGCAGCCGCTTCCAGCTGTTCATCGGGTGCTGGCGCGTTGTCGACCACTTCGTTCATGGCCTCCTCGTCGTGCAACGGGCGCTCCTTGCGCCGACGCAAATGGTCCTGGCACAGGTTAAGCACCACGCGGTGCAACCAGGTGTCGAAACGCGCTTCGCCACTGCGCCAGCTCGCGGCCTGGCGCCAGATCCGCAGGAAGCTTTCCTGGGCCACGTCCCTGGCCTCGTCGGCATCCCCGAGGATCCGACTGGCGAGCGCCAGCAAACGCGGCAATTTGCGCGTCACCATTTCGTTGATGGCCGCCGGTTCGTTGTTACCGATGCGGGCCAACAGCTCAACGTCCGGATCAGTGTCTTTCAATAGGGCAAGTCTCGGTCCGGTGGCTAAGGGTCAGGTTGACGGAACGGTCAGCGAATCCAGTGCCCTTCCTTCCAGTACCAGTTGGGGCCGTGCGACTCCCAGTGGCCAGGTTCCCAACGGGCGTTGCGCATCACCGGCTGCCAGTGGCCCGGCACCCAGGCATAGCCACGCCCTTCGTAGCGCCAGTGCCCGCGGTCCCACACATAGCCAGGGCGCTCGACCGGAACCGCCTCGACGCGCATCGGTGGCGGTGCATCGCGGATGATCACTTCGGTCTGGGCAAAGGTCGGCGTGCTGACCAGGGCGGCCAATGCCAGCGGGATCAACAGGGCATAACGTAATTTGGCCAGCGGTCGTGCAAGTCTCATGACAACTCCTTCATCAGCGATCGCCAGTGATCGCAGCTGTAGGGTTGAACGGCGGGTGCCGGGGAAATCCGTCGCGTCACAATCAACTTTTTTCGCGACCGTTCAAGACGCCAGACAGGGCCAGTATTGCCCAGGGTGTGCGGGGGTTTGATGAAATATGCAAAAAGCGGCGACGGATTTGGCCAGGCGGTCGCGTTCAAGGGTTAACCGTTGGCAATCAGCAGGCAAATCTGTTGATCGGCAACGTTCACTACCTTGAGGAAATCACCATGTCTCGTCGAATTTCACTGCTGGTTGCCGCTGTCCTGCTCATGAACCTTGGCGGCTGCGTGTTCCTGCCGGGCCACCGCGAGCATTGCTGCTGGCGCGGTTACGGGGTCGTAACCACCCCGACTACACAAGCGGTTTCCTGATCGATTAGCTGAACGCCGCAAACCCTCTGCGCCCAGCCTTGATCTCGGTGCGCAGTTCGCCTATCAGGTTTGAGATGGAACGGATGCTGTCCAAACCCTGGGGCGACACGCGGGTCAGCAGCAGGTCGACGCGCCCGGAGGCCGGGTCGAAGATATTGATGCGCAGCGAACCGTCGCTGTTTAACGAGCAGTCACAGGCGAGCGGCAGGAAGCCGGACTCCATGATGTGGCGAAACTCGGCTATCGAGACCATGCGGGCACCCTTCGCTGGACCAGACTCGGTGGACGTGATCCGTCTAGGGTAGATGAGCTTTTTCAAGCCGCCAGGGAATTGAGTCGAAAGTGATACTTAGTGCTCATTTTGACTAAAACCGCTGGCCGGCTGACGCCAGAAAAACCACACCACGACCTCTCATCCGATGCCGCGCGAAGCGCTTGATTCCTGGCGATGATGGCCAGATGCTATGTTTTTTCCGACACCCAGAGCACCCCGCATGAGCATCGATCCGCCGAGCGAACCCGACAATGCCGTGTACAAAACGTTGCTGGAATCGACCAAGGCCATTCCCTGGCGCATCGACTGGGCAACCATGACCTTCAGCTACATCGGCCCGCAAATCGAGGCGTTGCTGGGCTGGACGCCGCAGAGCTGGGCCACCGTGGATGACTGGGTGGAACGCATGCACCCGGATGACCGCGAATACGTGGTCAACTTCTGCGTCTCGCAGTCCCGCGCAGGGGTCGACCACGAGGCCGATTACCGGGCGCTGACCGCCAGCGGCGAGTACGTGTGGATCCGCGACGTGGTGCACGTAGAGCGCAAGGACGGCGAGGTGCAAGCGCTGATCGGCTTCATGTTCGATATCAGCGAGCGCAAGAAAACCGAAGAACACCTGATACGCCTGCAAAAACAGCTGGAGGAATATTCCTTCCAGGACGGCCTGACCGGCATCGCCAACCGGCGCATGTTCGACACGGTGCTTGCGCGCGAATGGACCAGTGCCCAGCGTAGCCAGTTGCCGCTGTCGTTGATCCTACTGGATATCGACTATTTCAAGCAGTACAACGACCTCTACGGGCACATCAAGGGCGATGAATGCCTGCGTCAGGTTGCACACACGCTGTCGCAGGCGGCCAATCGGCCACGGGATTTCATTGCGCGTATCGGCGGTGAGGAGTTTGTGTGGCTGCTGCCGGAGACCGATGCCGAGTCCGCCCGGCGCGTGGCCGAACGTTGTTTGCACCTGATACGCCAGCAGCAGATCGAGCATGGGCATTCGGCGGTGTCGAACCTGCTCACGCTGAGCCTGGGCGTGGGCACTTGCACGGTAAAACCGCAAAGCGCGGCGCTGTCCTTTGTCGAAGCGGTCGACAAGTTGCTGTACCAGGCCAAGCGCAATGGCCGGATGCGCGCGGAGTTTGCCGACGTGGCGGGTTGATACAAAGCTCAAATCGCGGGCAAAAAAAATCCCAAGTAGCTGATGGAAACTTGGGATTTAAAAATGCATAAACCGTGGGAGGTGAACGCATGGCTATATTACCGAGCGGCAAAACTTGTAACAAGATAATTTTCAACCTTTCGTCGGATTACAACAGCGCTAAGTCATTCAATAACCACACTTTTTTAATGGATCCGATTATTCAAAGTGCCACTTTTTGGTGCAACGAATTCCAATTTAAACAAACTTGCGCTGTTTAATTCCGCGATAAAAATAAGGTTATTGATTAAAAGTGCGTGGGCTTCTTCAGGTAATGCTCACTCAAGTGTTTGCACGGATCCACCAATACAAGTTCGTCCTCGGGCGTGGGGCGCGAAACGGCGGCCGCCTGACGGCACAACGCCAAACGCTCTGCCGCTTCTTCGCGCTGCCGGTCAACCTGGGCATTGAGCCGAACGAAGTAGGCCCCCAGCAATACCGCCACGCATAGAACCCCGACGACAAAGTAGCGGAAGGCGTTGGATTGAGGGGGTTCCAGCTGACTCATACACTCATTGCACCTTGTGTTTCTGATAGCGAACGTCGTCGCCCTCGGCTGTGTCGACCACTGACCAACCAAGCCGTTGGTAAAAGCCATTGGCCCGGACCTGATCGCGCCCGTCGGTGATCAGGAATAGCGTGTCGTGGCGTTCGAACAACGCCGCCTCGGCCACTGCCATCAATTGGCGGCCTAACCCGAGGTTCTCGTGGGACGGCAACACAAACAGCGCGAACACCTCGCCTTCGGCAAGATCGACCATCGAGAACGCGACGGGCGTACCCTTCACTTCGGCAAGCCACACACAGGGAGCCTGGCGCATGCTGTCGGCGACGACCTGCGGGGTAATACCCAGCTCGGCCATCTGCTCGCGGCTTAGATGGTTCTGCACCACCGCCGTGCGAATCTCGAAAATGGCCTCGATATCGTCCTGGGTTGCCACCCGTATAACCGTACCCATGTGCACCGCCTCCCAATGAGACGCTCAATTGTATGTAAATTGAAACACATGGGTTGTGTTGGATTTGTAAAACAGTCAGCCGAATGACGCGCTAATCCTGCTCACGCCGCCTGAACTGCCCCGGCGCCAGCCCGTGGGCCTTGCGAAAACACCGGGAAAAATACGCCTCATCGGTAAACCCGCAACGGTGCGCAATCGCGCCGATCATCTGCGGGCTATTGAGCAGCAGCGTGCGCGCCAGTTGCATGCGCCGGTCGAGCACCAGTTGGGAAAAGGGTTTGCCGGTTTCCTTGCGCAGCAGGTGGGTCAGGTAGTTGGGCGATAGAAAGGCGGCGGCCGCGGCATCGGTCAGGTTCAGCGACGGTTCGTGCAAATGCTCACGAATGTAGCCCTGCACCCGGGCCAGGGCGTCCTTGCGGCCACGCCGGGTGGCGTTGTTGGCCGCGAAGGTCTGGAGCGGTTCGGCGTACTGCTGGCATACCAGCCCGATCAACTGGAACAGGTAACCCTTGAGCCGTTCCCGGGCGCCGAAGCTGCGGTGGGCGTCGAGGGCGCGCATGTGTTCCAGCCAGGTTTTCACTTGCTCGAATGCGGCGTCTTCGAGGATGAAATCCAGCTGTTCCTGGAAGCGAAACGGCGACAGTTCCGGGGCCTGGCCGATGGGAATGTCTTCCAGGTCCAGCGGGTCGCAGGTCAGTTGCGGCAGGAAAAACCCCTGGCTGAAATTGATCAGCATGAAGTCGCCGTCTTCGGGATGGGGAATCACATGCAGGCGATGGGGCAGGATAAAGGCCAGGGCCTTTTTCGGGAACGGGCGCACCGCACCGCCGATGTGCTGCACGGTGTCGCCGCCCAGGTTGATCTGGATCTGGAAGTATTCATGGCGATGGGGACTGGTCAGCGCCGCCCTGCCCCGCTTGTCGCGGATGTAGAAGTCGGGGCGGTCGCTGCGCTGTTCCATGCCGTAGGTGGTGATGCGGGTGCCGGGCATACGTATTTCTCGGAGGGCCTGGGCACCACTGTAGCGTCAACCTTTGCCGAGGGAGAAGCTCAGTTCGGCCAGGCCGTCGATGCCGGCAGTCACCACATCGCCCGGTTGCAAGGCGCCGACGCCCGCCGGGGTGCCGGTGAAGATCAGATCTCCAGCCTTCAGCGCCACGGATTTAGACGCGTGGCTGATCACCTCGCTGACCGACCAGATCTGGTCCGCCAGGTCGCCCACTTGACGTTGCTCGCCATTGACCTTGAGCCAGATACGCCCAGTGCCCGGATGGCCGACGGCACTCACCGGCTGCAATGGGGTGCAGGGTGCCGATTCATCGAAGGCCTTGGCCCATTCCCACGGCCGCGACAGCTTTTTCGCTTGGGCCTGTAGGTCGCGGCGGGTCAAGTCAATGCCCAGACCATAACCCCAGATATGCGCGAAGGCGTCTTCGGGGGCGATGTCCACCCCGCCCTTGCCGATGGCCACCACCAACTCGACTTCATGGTGCAGGTCGGCGGTCATCGGCGGATAGGCGATTACGCCTTCGGCAGGCACCACGGCATCGGCCGGCTTCATGAAAAAGAACGGCGGCTCGCGGTCCGGGTCGTGGCCCATTTCACGGGCATGTTCGCTGTAGTTGCGCCCGACACAAAACACCCGGCGCAGCGGGAAGCGAGCGTCGTCGCCCTGGATGGCGAGCGATGGGGTTGCGTTGGGAGTGATGACGTAGCGGGTCATGGCATAGGCCTCTTCGGTTACCTAGGGCCAGTATGCGCACTGGCTCCAGGACGAAGTTGGACAGGCTTACGCAGATTTTGTACTGGGCGGTGCATCGATCACTTTGCCGACCGAACCCAACGCTGCTAGCCTCATCGCGCTTTCACTCACGATCCAGCAGAAAGGACTCTGATGAACATCATTCGCGCCGTCGCCCTCTTCGCCGCCTCATTGTTCTCGATGAACACGTCGGCCAAGGCCCCGCTCCCGGGATTCCAGTTGCCCAAGGCAGACTCGGAGTACGACGAGAAGGTATTGGCGGATATCAAGAAAGTCGGCTGGCACCACGTGCATGTACGTGCCGAAGACGGTGAGCCGTCATTTGCCTACTCCCTGGGGTTTTACGCAAACTTCGGCCAGCCGGAAATCATCGTATTCGGGCTGCCCCCGCACATTGCACAGCAGTTGCTGAACATCACCGCCATCCGCTTTGCGGGTGCAAAAGCCGCCTATGAAACCTACACGCCCTATGACGATATTGCCGAAGGCATGCGCATCGCGTTCATTCCCGTGGCCCGCCAGCACTACCGCGAATACCTCGGTTATGCCGGCTGGTTCTACGCCTCGATCAAGGCCGACTTCCCCGCGCTGCAAATGGTCTGGCCGGACAAGCAAGGGCACTTTCCATGGGAGCCCAACTACGATCAGTCATTCTCCAGGTTCCAGTTACTGCTGGATAAATAGGGGTTATTTACGCGCCAGCTTGTAGCGCAGACAGTCCTGATAAAAACTCTGGCGAATCACCTCGGGCTTGACCCGCGAACGGCTGTCGTAGGTCTGTTCGGTGATGCCCATGGCCATCATGTGCATCCAGGGCTTCTTGAACTTGTACGTGTGCAACTTCTGGCGCGCGGCATACAGCGAGACGCCCGACAATTTCAATTCCTGCGCCCGGGCCGCCGTGCCCGCGCCCCAACTGCACATGTAGCGGTCGTTGTCCCGCAGCTCCCGAGCCTCAACCGAAACCGCCCCACCCGCCAGGGAACAGGCGACCAGCATGATTCCAACATTGCGCATTTGCATCCCGCCTAACCACCTGAAAATAAAAGTGATTTTGGCGAGAATTTTGTTACAAAGGGGCCAGCAAATTGCCTTCTCGGGGATTTTTCCGGCAGGTAGCCGGGACCAAGGCCTACAGGGATCCTAGGGCCTTTTGCCACTATCGATTGCCTGCCGGCCATTGCCTGACGATAATCGCCGAGTTCTCCCACACTCACGCAAGGAAATGCCGTGAAAAAGCTTCTACTGTTGACCCCATTGCTCGCGCTGCTGTTGCAAGGTTGCGGCGTCACCATGACGCAATACGAGCCAAACTTCGATAACGTCCAGGTCCTCAAGCAAGCAGCGCCGCTGCAACCCGTGAGCAATGCCCAAGTGACGGCCGCATCGGGCGAAGGCTCGCTGACGGTACGTGCCAACCCGATCCGCTCGCCCAGTGGCAGCATCCCAGCGCATATCCAGGCGGCGATCACTCAGGAACTGCAATTGGCAGGCCTGCTGAACCCGCAAGCGGAACGTCATCTGCAAGTGCTGGTGGTGAAGAATTCGCTGACCGCAGGCGTGGGTTCCGGCAACGGCACGCTGGCCGCACGGTTTACGCTGCTCAAGGGGAATGACGTGGTGTACGACGCGACCAAGGAAGTGAATCACACCTGGCCCAGTTCGTTTTTCGGGTTCATTGCGATCCCGAATGCAGCCAATGCCTACAACCCGATGGTGCGGGATTTGCTCAAGTCGTTGTACAGCGACCCGCTGTTTATCCAGGCGCTTAAGTAAGGCCTGTGCTGCGAGGGCGGGTCACCCTGCCCTCGCAGCCGTTTCAGCTTATTTTTTGCAACGTGTCACGCCCGTGGCACGCCGGCATCCAGTGCCGAATACTTCAGGTTATTGCCGTCGACCATTTGCTTGAGCAGGGCATTGACCTGGCGGGTGAAGGTGTCGGTCACCGCGTCTTTTGGCGTGTTGGCCATCAGCGGGATAAACCAGATGCCCATCCAGGTATTGATCGCGTCATGGTTGCTGCCGGTGCTCAGCGTCTGGCCTTGTGGGTCCAGCGATTCCAGCTTCATGGTGTACTGATCAGTCCCCAGCGCCGGGATGATGGTGAAGGTAAAGCCGCTGATAAAGGCCAGGGCCAGTTGACCGCCACCCGGTGGATGGTTGTAGACCTTCAGGCGCAGGTTGTAATCGCCCGGCTGCTTCTGGAATTCATCCAGGGTAACGCGACCAAACAGGCCGGAGTCGGTCAAGACTTTCTGCAGCTGTGGCTTGAGCATTTCCCGCGCTTGTGGCACTTCGGCGGCAGCGGCGTTGGTCGGCTCGCCCTGGTAGAACTTGAAGTCTACGTAGACGTTCGGTTTGTTGGCGTAGCTGGCTTTCGATGGCAGCGTGACGGGCGCCACTTCGTCCTTCGTGAAGCTGGCGCAGCCGCTCATCGACAACGTGATCAGGGCCAACCCCAGCATTTTTCCAATGTGCATTACGACTTCCTTAGTGAATGGAGCGTCTCCATGGCCGGAGTGCTGGGGGCGGATGATAAAGAGTGAGCAGCAATGTTAAAAGGCCATCTTCGATAAAATACTCTTGGTCACTGTAGGAGCGAGCTTGCTCGCGAAGGTCGTTAACGATAACGCAGTGTGTCTGGTTTAACGCGCCGCTCTCAGGTTCTTCGCGAGCAAGCTCGCTCCTACAGTAGGCCGGCGTGTCGCGCTCGCCTGCAGTGCGCTACCAGCACCACGAGTAGGAATAGCAGGACGCGACGTACTCTTTATTCGCAAGGTTGGTGGCATTCACCGTCCTGCACCTGGCAGCGCGAGCCGTTGCACAGGAGGGAAGCGTCCGGGTCCCGCGTCGGCATGTTGGTCTGGCGCAGTTCGAAGATGGCCGCCGTGGTCAGCGAGGTACTGTCGTCCGGGCGCCTGGTGAAGGCGGTGGACAGGGATTGGCGACGCGCTATATCACCCTCAGCTACAGGAAAGTCATGCATGATGTGTAGTTAGCAGGATGCTGGTAGACGATAACAGTCTTTTAATTTACTCATTAACTGCTTACTTAGTTAAAGCGACCATGAGTCGACAGGCACTACTCAGCCTGCCAACTTAATGGACGGATGATAATTAATGATTAACTTCTAGAGCGCAGTAGTTACTTGCAACCAATCCTCTGCGGCAGTTGCCCTTGCTTGGACTTAAGTGCGGTTTGCACCGCTGGCGGCAACTCGTTCCAGAATGTCAGCCCGGAACGCTGTTCAATCTGTTCGACCGTTGCGCGGTAGTCACAGAAGTTGGCGCCCTTGGGTGTTTCCTGATTCAGGATGAAGGAGGCATAAAGACCGTCTTGCGGCGATTTACCCACGGAAACTATCTTCCAGTAGCCGCTGGGAATCGTGTGGACCTTATTGGTGCCCGGCAAGGTGCCGATGAATTTCTCATACAGCGGACCGGTCATCACATACACCTCATCCACTGTGGCGTCCTGGCTCAGCTTGCGCTCCTGGTCCTCCAGGTGCGCCCAGGGGCCCTGGTTCAGATCGGCCTTTTGCGGGGTGATATTGGACAGGTAATTGAGGGTCTGCCAGTCGGCGACGCCGGCCATCGACGCCAGGTTTGCCTGGTGCCCGCGGTCGACCTTCAGTGCCACGTTGGCGCCGTTGTAGTCAACAGGATCAAGGGTTTCACCCGCCGGAATGGCCGGGTCCGTCTGCCAATTACGCGGGCGCCCGCTGGCTGGTGTGGACTTGGTAATGCGGTAAGCCACCCAGTTGGCAAACTTGGTCGACGCGTTGTTGTTGAGGGTGTAGGCCTGGCGATTCAGCGTCAGCGGCCCGCCGCCGGAAGGGCAGCCTTGCGAGCAGTTATCGACCGTAGCCGCCTGCTCGACAGGCGCCTGAACGGCGAGTTCCGGTGCCCGTGAAGGCTGGGTGCTGATACAGCCCGCCATCAGCGGCACCCACAACAACGCCAGGTATTTGAACAGTGCTTTCCTTTGCATGGTAATACTCCATTTACAACAGTTTAATTAAGTTCAAGTCGATAAAACGCACGCAATTGATCCCAGTAGTACGAAAGCCACCCCATGATGAAATGACAACGCTATCAAGTTGATTGCTGACAGTTGGCTAACTGTATTTGCGCGTACGGCGACATTCCATGTGCGTACCCGCTTAAGCACCCACGCCAGTAGCGCAAGGCACTAACTGCTCATGAAGAAGCATCTTTCAGTTGAGCAGACTTTATCTTATACACGTAATTGTTACAAAAAAACCAGCGTTAAAATCAAAAAATCCGGCTCGTGCAATAGCGCCGTAAACTTGAAACGCTCTCCCAGGAACGCGACACTGCACGCCCCCGAAAAAGGCTTATCTTCATGAATACATCCACGTCGACCGTCTCTGCGCGGGAGGCTTACCAACTGCTCAAAGACATCGCACTCGGCAGCCGCACTGTGCAGGCCGCGATGTCCCCAATCGATATCGAGGGGAAGCTGTTTCGCGTCGATGGCTGGCATATCACCCTGCTCGCGCACAATGGCGTGCTCAGCGGCTGCCTCTCCTGCGAATCCCCCGACGGCAGGACCGGCAGCCCCGAGAACTGGCAACGTTTCGGCACCGACCCGGTCAGCCTGCTCAGTGCCTGGGAACAGGCGCAGATCGAGGCCCTGCTTTAACGCCAGCTCCAGGAAACCCCGGTGTACACGCCCATGCCATCCCCCGGCGTCGAACGCGCAACGTCCATTCCCTTGTCGTCATAACCCGGCGTGACCGTATTCGCGTAGCGCTGATTGGTGAGGTTGCGCAGGTCGACCCAGGCTTGCCAGTCGTGCTTCGGCGCGTCATACCCGACCGTCGCGCCGAGCAGCGTGTAGGCCGCCGCGTAGTAGGAGTTGGCGTAGTCCACCGCCACCCGCGATGAATGCTCGCCGTTGAGGCTGGTGTAGAAACCGCTCGGATGGCTGTAGCGCAGTTGCGCCTGGTAGTAGTGCTTGGGAATGCCGGGCAAGGTGTTGTCGCCGAAGCGGTCGTCGTTGCGGTAGTGGAAGTCGCTGTAGGTGTAGGCCTGGCGCACGGCGAGTTGGCCGGTACGGCCGCCGTCCCACAGCGGGCTGATCAGGCTCAGCTCCACGCCTTGGTGCACGGTGGGGCTGGCGTTGGACTCGGCGACTACGGCGGACGTGGTGGAGGTCGCGGCCTGGGTTTCGACGCTGAGCAGTTCGTGACGCACCTCGGAACGGTACAGCGCCAGGTCCCACTGGCCGAACCATTCCTCACCTCGCCCACCGACTTCCAGGGTGGTTGCGGTCTGGTTTTTCAGCTTCACGCCTTCGCGCTGCAACCCGCTCGCCGGGCCGCTGTTGGCCGGGAAATACTTGTTGGAACCCCAGATCATCGACCACGCATGGGGTGGTTCAACCGAACGGCTCAGGTTGCCGTACACCTGCAGTTGCGGGCTGAAGTCATAACGCAGGCCGACCCGTGGTGCGTAATCCCAATCGTGCTGGCTGACCGGTGTATGGGTTTCTGGGTAGCTGACTTCGGTTTCACGACGGGTGTAGATCGCCGCCAGCCCGGTGGTCAGCCAAAGGTCTGGCACCAGCTCAAGGTCATTGCCGATATGCAGCACGCTGTCGGAACCCAGGTAGCTGTAGTCACGGGTCTTGGTGCCGGGCGCATAGCCAGCTGTATTGCCCACCGGAATCCGCACGAACTCCGAACCACCGTTGTTGGGCATCGCCTGAGTCGTGCGCAAACCGAGGGTGGTCTTGCTGTCGCGCCCGAACAGCGTGTCCTGGCGGATGTAGTTCACGGTGCCACTGACGTCGGTGTAGGCGACCTTGAGGCGGTTGGTGCCTTCACGCAGGTCCATCGGGTAGTCGTGATACGCCAGCCCGACCTCGACCCGGGCGTTGTCGTCCAGGTGCAGGATGGTTTTGTTGGCGATCCAGGTCGAGCCCGGTTGCAGGCGCTTGGAGTCCCGCGTCACGTTGAGGGTGGCGGCGGCGCGCGGGTCGTGGCTGATCTGGTCGCGGGTCAGCTTGCCGGGGGAATCGTTGTCGGTTTCGCGGTAGCGGAAATAGAAGCGGGTTTCCAGGTCGGGGTTGAAGCGGTAGCCAAAGTTGGCCGCCATGCCTTTGCCGCTGCCGGCGCTGTGGTTCTGGAAACCGTCGTATTGCGAGTCGGTGAGGCTGATGTAGTAGTCGGCATCGCCCAGCACCTGCCCCGAACTGATCTCTCGCTGGGCGTAGCCATGGCTGCCGGCTTCGTAGCGCAATTGCAACTTGGGTGCGTCGTAGCCAGTGTGGGTGACATAGTTGACCGCACCACCCAACGCCAATGCGCCTTGGTCAAAACCGTTGGCGCCGCGCAGCACTTCAACGCGGCTGAGCCACAACGGGTCCTTGAGTTCGTAGGGCGTGCCGCCCGGGCCGGTCAGTGGCAGGCCGTCGAAGGTCTCGTACAGGCCGGATGCGTGGGCGCCGGGGCCACGGTTGATCCCCGAGCCACGGATCGAAAGCTTCACCCCTTCGTTGTTCGCCGCCTTGGCGTACACGCCGGCCTGGTATTTGAACACGTCCTCGTTGGTGCTCACCCGCCCTTGGTCGACGCTGCCCATGTCGATGTAGTTAGTGGCGCCGGGCACGCTCTTGAGCTGGGCCTGGGCCAGTTCGTCGGCGCTGAGTTCGGCGCTGCTGACTTCAACGGGTGCCAGTTGCAGCGTGTCTTCGGCTTGGGAGGCCGGGCTGAAGCTCAGGGCAGCGCCAAAACCCAGCAAGGGCCAGGCTTTTCGGGCGGGGAACAGAAACGCGGGGGGCATGGGGGTAAATCCTTGGAATTCGTTTTTGCGTCGGGCTTGGCCCAGCACAAGGTCTGTGGTGGGAAGCCTCTGAGGCCCGACGGGTCACCACTTATGAACGGACAGCCATCATTCAGCGTTAAGTCCAAAATCGAATTACCAAATGCAAACTCAGTATTTATGGAAATAAGCCGTACGGATTACTGTAGAGCCATTGAGTCCCCAGAGATTTACGTCATGCAAACATCCGCCACGGTCATCGATTTCACCCTCCATCGCAAACGCCGCCAGGCACGCGCAGCGGCTGAGTTGATGTGGGCGATGTACGCGGCACGGGCCGGGGTCGCGGTGTTTACCGCACACACGACGGCGTCCAGCGATACCCGCCGGGCGTGAGGCAATGAATTTCCTGCACGCGATTCCCGAAGTGCCCGACCTCCCCTCCAAACCCAAGGACTGCAACAGCGGCGACGATGACGCCATCGGCCAGTGCGTCGCACAGAACCTGCAACGCCTGCGCAGTAAACGCTACCTGTCGCTGGATGCCCTGGCGCGTAACTGCGGTGTAAGCCGGGCGATGCTGGCGCAGATTGAATCCGGGCGCAGCGTGCCGTCGATCAAGGTGCTGTGCAAGATTGCCAAAGGCTTGAAAGTTTCGGTGGCGGCTTTCCTGGAAAACCGTGCGTTCGAAGGGGTTGAACTACTGCCGGCGCAGCAGAGCAAACGCCTGGTGAGTGCCGATGGCACTTTCATCAGCCGCGCGCTGTTTCCCTACGATATGGCACGCCAGTCGGAGTTCTACGAGATACGCTTGAAGGCGCTTGGCGAGGAGGTTTCAGAAGGTCACGGGCCGGGCATCCAGGAAAACCTGGTAGTGGCCCAGGGCGTGCTGGAAGTCAGCGTCAACGAAGAGCGCTACCTGCTTTCCACCGGCGATTCGATCTTGTTCTACGCCGACCAGCCCCACCGTTATCGAAACCCGGCCGACAGCGAGGCCGTGGCGTTCCTGGTGATCACCTACCCGGAACGCCTGGACTGAAACGCAAAAAGCCCCGGCACTCGCCGGGGCTTTTTGGTTTCACGCCAAACGAATCAGCAGGTGCAGCACATCATCGGCATGCCGTTGCAGCTCATCATCATCGGCATGGCGCAGTCGTTCATCATTTTCATCATCAGCATGCAGCAGTTGTTCATCATGTCCATGCTCATGCCAGGCATCGGCATCATCTTGCAGGTCATGCAGTCTGCTTCCATCTTGCATTCCATGACGCATTTCATCATCGGCATCGGCATGCCCATCGGCATCATCATCGGCATGTTCATGGCAGACATGCTGTTCATCATCGCCATGCCGTCTTCAGACATGCACATCATCGACATGTTGGCGCACTGCATCATCATCGGCATGCCGCAGTTCATCATCATCGCCATCATTTCGGCGTTGTTCTTGAACATCGCCATGTCCATGCCCGCGGCCGGCTTCATGGTGCACATCATGGCCTCGTCGGTCATCTTGCAGGTCATGGTTGCCATCATCATTGGCATGCCCATCATCGGCATCATTGGCATCGCGTTGTTCATTGGCATCTGCATGGCGTTCATCATGTTCGAAACTCCGTAATCGACAGGAAATGAGTAAGTTCTGGGGCCGATTCTAGAGATGCCGCACAACGGCGCAAGGCGCTGGCCCAGCAGCAAGAATAGATGCTGCATGGGGATTAATCGGGGCGAGACAGCCGACAAATCCGTGATGACAGACGTTATGAAGCGATCGCGCCGATCAGCTCCGCGATAAGGGCTGAACCGGCGCGATGGATATGCGATTGGGGAATGGCATCCAATCATAAGGAAATAAACGATCTAACCACGGTACAAATACACGCTCACCCGGCGAAGAACCGGTTCGTCGGACGCGGCAAACCAAGATCAGTGCTCAAGTTTCCAGCCTGCTTGTCGATGACTTTCGCAAGCCACCCACCCAGGAATGATCCATGGGCAAATCCAGATTGCTGCTCATACTTTTGCTATGCACTTTAACGACCGGATGCGACAAGGTTCAGGAGTACATCAAGACCACCGAACATAAAGCAGAGCTGAAAGACAGCATTGTTCAAGGCGGAAAACTTCAGGACGATGGAAACAACTCGGAGGCCATCACGCGTTTCAAAAAAATTGCCGCAGACCCGGCGGCCAGCGACCAACAAAAAGCGGGCGCCCTGCGCTTCATCTCACTGAGTTACTACGAAATGGGCGACTATCCGAGGTCCGGAGACTTTGCGGCGCAGGCAGCGCAGTACTACCCGGCCGGTTCTTATTACTACTTGGTCAACATGGCTGACGCCGACCTTATGCGCCACCAAATACCTTCTGCGCGTGAGCGGCTTGAACAAGCGGTAAACATCAGCCCTCACACGCTCGCCGCCAACAATGTGCTGGGCCTGCTTTATCTGGGTGACAACGGCAAAGAGTATGCGGACTTCAACAAGGCGCTCGTCTTCAATCAAGCCGCTTTTGATATATCGCCTGGGCGCATCACTCAGATAGTGTTGGTGCGCAACCTGATCAAGGTGGGTCAATACGCTCAAGCCGAAACCCACCTGGAACAGTTGAAATCAAAGTACCCCGATGACAGTCGCCTTCACTCGCTGCAAAACGAGCTGGAGCAATCCAGGGATCATTGAATCCCGATGGAAATACGCCGCACCGTCTGCTCCTCACGGGGCAGGCTGATGTCGGTTT
Source organism: Pseudomonas sp. K2I15 (assembly GCF_002204795.1). GTDB lineage: Bacteria > Pseudomonadota > Gammaproteobacteria > Pseudomonadales > Pseudomonadaceae > Aquipseudomonas. The sequence continues at coordinate 31,969 of NZ_NIXO01000008.1, read as the reverse complement.
CGTACGTGCACTGCGGGCCGGTGCAGCTGTTTTCCACGGTCACCGGCGCCAGGCTTTTGACCGGGAAGCGCGGCTTGGGCTCAGCCTGCGTCGCAAGGGGTACGGCGCTGAGGATGGGCGCCTCGTAGGTCAAGTCCAGGTTGGCAGCATGGGCCGGGGTGGCCAGAACGGCGAGCAGTGCGCTCGCCATGACAGTCCTTGTAAACGACATCGAAATCTTTCCGGGCAGCAAAAAATGAAGGGGCAATGATAAACCCTGGAGCCACCGGATTGAAGTCAGAGCGTCTGGATAGCGGGTTCCAGCACCAATACGTTGGCGGGCCCCGCACGGAATGTCGGGTTGTGCTTCGCGGCCTCCAGCATGTGCGGCGCAGCGTGGTGATCTTTGAGCGCCGCCTTTGAAGCCCACGTCTCGATCAACACAAAACTGTCGCTGTTGCCGTCAACCGGATGCAGGTCGTACTGGATGCAACCCGCTTCAGCCCGGACCAACGGCGCGAGTTTGGCAAACGCGGCCAACTGGTCCGCACCCCGCCCAGGCTGGGTATTGATGATGACGACAAGCCGGACTTCAGCGGACATAAACAGCACCGTTATCGATAAGGGAAGTGAGGGGCCACAGTAAGGGATGCCATTCTCTGGCGCTACGAAAAATCTATCAGTAAGCTACTTTCACTGAATGGATTGAGTCAGCACTCAAGCCCTCCCCCTTTTCTACACCCGGCGATAACCACGTGATCGAAGTAACCGAAGTTTCCATTGCCCAGTTGCGCGCTGCGCTCGAGTCCGGCCAGACCACGGCGGTCGAGCTGGTAGAGGCCTACCTCGCCAGGATCGACGCCTACGACACACCCAACACCACCACCGCTCTCAACGCCGTGGTGGTGCGCAACCCGCAAGCGCTGGAGGAAGCCCGGGCATCCGATGCACGCCGGGCCAGCGGCACAACCCTGGGGCCGCTCGACGGCATCCCCTATACGGCCAAGGACAGTTACCTGGTCAAGGGCCTCACCGCCGCCTCCGGCAGCCCGGCGTTCGCGAACCTGACCGCTTACCGCGATGCGTTCACCATCGAGCGCCTGCGCGCCACCGGTGCGATTTGCCTGGGCAAGACCAATATGCCGCCGATGGCCAACGGCGGCATGCAGCGCGGCGTGTATGGCCGGGCCGAGAGCCCGTACAACGCCGACTACCTCACCGCACCGTTCGCCTCAGGCTCCTCGAATGGCGCCGGCACGGCCACTGCGGCGAGCTTCGCGGCATTTGGCCTGGCGGAAGAAACCTGGTCCAGTGGGCGTGGCCCGGCCTCCAACAATGGCCTGTGCGCCTATACCCCGTCCCGTGGCGTGATCTCGGTGCGCGGCAACTGGCCGCTGACCCCGACCATGGACGTGGTCGTGCCTTACGCCCGGACCATGGCCGACCTGCTTGAAGTACTCGACGTGGTGGTGGCGGAAGATCCTGACACACGCGGCGACCTGTGGCGCATGCAACCCTGGGTGCCGATCCCCAGCGTCGCCTCGGTACGTCCCGAGTCCTATGGCGCCCTGGCCGCGACCGGCGATGCACTCGCCGGCAAACGCTTCGGTGTGCCGCGCATGTACATCAACGCCGACCCACAAGCAGGCACCAGCGACGACCCGGGAATCGGCGGCCCCACCGGCCAGCCAATCAAGACCCGCGCCTCAGTGATCGACCTCTGGGAAGCCGCGCGCAAGGCACTCGAAGCGGCTGGCGCGGAAGTGGTAGAGGTAGATTTCCCGCTGGTCTCCAACTGCGAAGGCGACCGCCCGGGCGCCACAAAAGTGTTTACCCGTGGCCTGGTGTCCAAGAAATTTCTCCACGATGAATTGTGGGAACTGTCGGCCTGGGCGTTCGATGATTTTCTGCGCGCCAACAACGACCCCACGCTGAACCGCCTGGCAGACGTCGACGGCCCGAAAATCTTCCCCCACGACCCCGGCACCCTGCCCAACCGCGAAGACGACCTGGCCGCCGGCATGGACGAATACGTGCGCATGGCCGAGCGCGGCATTACACCGTGGAACAAGATCAGCACCGTGCCCGATGGCCTGCGCGGCCTGGAACAAACACGGCGCATCGACCTTGAAGACTGGATGGATAAATTGGGGCTGGATGCGGTGATCTTTCCGACCGTCGCCGACGTAGGCCCGGCGGATGCGGATGTGAACCCGGCGTCGGCGGACATCGCCTGGAGCAACGGTGTGTGGGTGGCCAACGGCAACCTCGCCATCCGCCATCTGGGCGTGCCGACGGTGACCGTGCCGATGGGCGTCATGGCGGATATCGGCATGCCGGTGGGGCTGACCTTTGCCGGCCGGGCTTATGATGATTCGGCGCTGCTGCGATTGGCGTCGGCGTATGAGTCGACGGGGAGCAAGCGCCTGGTGCCGCCGCGCACGCCGGTGTTGGTGGCTGGCAAGCAGTAAACAGGAAGGGATTGGAACGGTTCAGGTTCCAATCCCTTTTTGCAGCGTCATACCTGAACGGCATCATCGCCGAGTTTGCGCATCAACTGATCGGCTTCCGACCCGGGTTCAAATCGAAAGCCTCGCATCTCATCAAGAAGCACGCAGTCGCTGATTGCCTCCCAAAGCTGCTCCTGGGTCGGCTTGTTGCGCAGCACTATGTACGAGAGCAACAGTCGCTCGATGGGAACGCCTCGATCACAGGCGGTTTCAATGATTGCCAGCAGGATAAAGCGCAGTCGAACTTCCCGCTCCGTGGGCCAAACCGTTTTTCGCTTACCCAATGCAGGGCCTCAGTTTCAGGAAAAGCGTGAGGCTATGGCCGCGTGGTTTTTGTTTCAAGCACTGCGTAGATGGATAGCCCTGCTCCTACAGTAAACAGGGAAAGGGCTTACGAAATTTCACAGGACACGGAGCCGCCCCATGGAACAGGGAATAAAACCCGTCGCACTTGTCGGCCTGGTGCTGTTAATTTTGCTCGCAGCCCTCTTGCAAGCTCTCCGGGTCCGGCGATGGAAGCAAAAAGTCAAAGCCGACTTTGAAGCCGCCCTGCAACACCTGCACATCGAGACCTACGAGCTGCTTGTGGACCGAAACCTTTCCCGTGGTACGCGCAGGCCGCCCGAGACTTACCGGATCCTGCACGACCACAAAGACCACTACTTTTTGTACCTTCATTGCGGCGGTGGCCCAGGTGTCATGAACCCGCTGACCAAAGAGCGCGCGCTGCTCGCAGTGCAGGTCAATGGCTAGCAGGCCAACGCTTCAAGCCATGGCGATCAAGCAAGCTCCAACAACTCATAGGCAAACAGCCAATACAACGTGTTGCCATTCTCGAATGTCTTGACCTCAAACACGCCCCGCTCATCCGGCAGCCATTCATTGTCCCAACTGCGGCTGCTGTCCTTGGCTGTCCACCAGTCCACGGTAGCTTTTTGCCAAGTCTCCGCCAGCATGACGCGATATACGCTTCGTTCGCCGGTTTCAGCGCGGGTGAATTTCTCCATCAGTGGCGCCAGGTTCATTGCGCTCATCCGATGGAAATCAAGGCGCAGTTGTTCCGCCTTTTCCGGGCTGTAGAGCCGCTTGCACTCAACGAAAGCAACGGTAGTGGGGTCGAACAACATGCAATCGATACGGAATTCGTAGCGCTCGGTCACCGGGTTGAGAAACGGCACTTCCATAAAGGCATGAGCATTGCTTCGCGCCTCAAATGCCTTGGACATCTGGTAGGTAAGGTTGCGCTCATTGAGGCCGTTGCTGCCGTAGGACGGGTAAAATTCGTCCAGGCTGGCAGCAAAATTCTGTGCTGCCTGATGTAACACGCTGGTGATCACTTCGCTCACGGAAAGACTCTTTTCAAGATGCCGGGTTGCTTGCGCCCGGCATAAGCCAAGCGCCCGTTAAAGGCGTCGACTCGGTGAAATCAATCAAGCACTGCTGCGCGGCTGTGATGGAAATACAGGTAAATCAAACCCACCGGGGCGATAAACAGCGCCATGCTCCAGCACATCACCATGGTGAACAGCTTGACCAGCAGCATGGGTATGGCGGGCACGTAAAACACGTTTTCGCCCATGACGTAACCCACCACGCTCTCATAGACGAAGCGTGCATACGGATACAACAAACTGCACACGACGGAGAACACCACCACACCCCATTTGCCCGAAAGCCCGGTTTTGGAATGGGCGAGGCTCCAAATGATGGCGACGCTGAACATCAAGCCAAACAGAAACTGTCGGATGTAATACCGAGCCGTGAGGCCGCCGAAGGTTTTGGAAAGAAACGCGTGCATAAAATCCCTTTTACGTTCAAATGAGTGGCCAAATGATATCACCCTAAGGGTGAGAGTTCCCATCTGGTTCCTTATTTGACCGTGCAGGCGTTCACCCCCCGGCACCTGAACCAAGCCGTTACCCGCGCTTACCCATCAACGGATCGCTGATGCTGTGCGCCCCGGTCTCGATCCGCCCCGCCACCCGCCGTACCCAACCGTGTTCATCGCGTATTTTGAAGTCGTACCAGCCACCATTGGGCTGGCAGGAGAACGTGCGCTGCACGGTACTGCCGCCCGCAATGTCAAGCAGCCAGGGCCCCTGCTTGGTGTAAGGGCAACGCTCGATGGTCACCGAGGCGGCACGCTTGCCGGGGTTGACCAGGGTCAGCAGCAACGTATCGCCGTGATACGCCAGGGATAACTCCGGCTCGCGACGCTGTAGGTGCCCCTTGAACGAACGGTGGAAGCCATTCGGCCCCAATAGCCAGAGCTTGTAGGCTCCCGTCACTTGCCAAGTGTCGCTGAGGTGCTTGCCCGCTTCGACGGTGTAGCGACGCGGTATTTCGTCCAGGTGCAGGCGGTCGTAGACGTGGAACACCACGCCTTGTTCACCCTTGTTAAAGAGGTCCAGGCTCACTGAACTGGCGCGCCGGTCAACCGAACCCTCGACGTTCAACTGGTAAGGCAACGCCCGGGACGGCCGCGCCATTCGCGCCTGGAACGGCGCCTGTTGCTGGCCCACGGTTGGCAGGGCGACCTGAGGCAGTTGCTCCTGGTGTTGGCGCAGCGAGTCGGCGGCCTGGCGGCTGAGGGTGTGCAGCGGCGGCAGGGTTTCGGTGTTGGGGTTGACGAAGTTGAAGGCCGAGGTGAGGTCGCCGCATACGGCGCGGCGCCACGCGCTGATATTGGGCTCGCGCACGTGGAAGCGCTTCTCCAGAAATTGCAGCACCGAGGTGTGATCAAACGCCTGGGAGTTGACCCAACCGCCACGGCTCCACGGCGACAGCACCAGCATCGGCACCCGTGGGCCGGGCCCGTACACGCCACCGTCAGGCGCGGGTTGCTGGCTCGAACCGGGTGGTGCCGGATGGGTGAACATCTCGCTGTCGAACTTCACCGTGGACTTGCCGGCAAAGCTGCCGTCCAAGCGTTTTGACGGGGCCGATGGCGACGGCACATGGTCAAAGAAACCATCGTTCTCATCGTAGTTGACCAGCAGCACGGTCTTGCTCCAGACGTCCGGGTTGGCGGTCAACGCCTTGAGAATTTCCTGGGTGAACCAACCGCCCTGCACCGGGCTGGAAGGCCCGGGGTGTTCGGAGTAATCGGCCGGTGCCACCAGCCAGCTGACCTGGGGCAGGCGCCCATCATTCACGTCGTTGCGAAAGCCCTGGATGATCGCCTCCAGGTGGCTGCCGCTGACGGCCGGCAGTGTGTTGCCGTTACCTTTGTACAATGGCACGCGGGCATTCAGTTGGTCGCTGTAAGGCACAAAGTCTTTGAAGTCTTTCGGTGGTTCTGCGGGGTTGCCGGCCGCGACGCTGGCCGCACGAAACTGGCGAAAACCGGCCAAGGGGTTATCGCCGAAGTTATCCGGCAAAAACTGGTAAACCTTCCAGCTCACGCCCGCCTCTTCCAAGCGCTCGGGGTAGGTTTTCCAGGTGTAGCCCACGCCCACCGCACCGGGGCCGTCCCACTCGTTGACCACCGCCGCAACGTTGGCACCGGTCGGGCCGTTAGTGCCGGTCCAGTGGAACAGCCGATTGGGATTGGTGCCGGCGTGCACCGAACAATGGTACGCATCGCACAAGGTAAAGGTGTTGGCGAGGGCGAACTGGAACGGCACCTCCTGCTCGCGGTAGTAACCCATCGAGGTGGGCGTCTTGAACGTCGGCCAGGCATTCATCCGGCCACTGCCCCAGGCAGCGTGCTCGTCGACCCAGGAATGGGGCGTGCCGCTGACCCGCTGCGCGTTACCACGGGAACTGTCGAGGTGATAAGGCAAAATCCTGCGCCCGACGCCCTGCTGCTCCCACACCCGGTGCCCGCCAGCCAGCGGAATGGTGAAGCGGTCACTGAACCCGCGCACACCGGGCAAGGTGCCGAAGTAGTGATCGAATGAGCGGTTTTCCTGCATCAGGATCACCACATGCTCGACGTCCATGATCGTGCCGGTGCGATTGTTGGCGGGGATCGCCAGGGCCTGGCGAATGGAGTCGGGCAACAGGGTGTAGGCTGATCCGATGGCGGCTGCCTGCAGCAGCGTCCTGCGTGTAAGAGTGGGCATAAGGCTATTCAATCCCTTGAGGTTCTGGAGCGAGACTCAAGACAACGTAGGGAGTCAAGGCGACAAAGAAATGACATCGTTTGAATCGCGTTCAACCTGCCCCACCTGATACTCCCTCGGCGTGCACCCGAACTCACGCTTGAACACCGTGTGCAGGTACTGCGCGGATTTGAACCCGCAGTCGTAGGCAATATCCGCAATCGCCGCGCCGGTATTTTCCAGGCTGGCAACCGCAGCCGCGAGTTTGAAGCGCAGGATTTCGTCGTGGACGCTGCGGTTCAGTTCGCTGCGAAAGTGCGCTTCCAGGGACGAGCGCGAAACGCCGACGTAGTTGGCGACCTGCGCGGTCTTGATGCCCTGGCAGGCGTATTGGCGAATGAAGTGCAGCGCCTGCATCACGTAGGGGTGGCCCAGGGGTTGGTGCAGGCTTGAGGTCTGCACGTTGACCGCTTCCGGCGGCACCAATATCTGGCTGCCTGCCGAGGGCATGCCGTGCAACATCTGGTGCAGCAGGCGCGCGGCGGTGCGGCCCATTTTCTCGGTGCCCTGGATCACCGAACTGAGGGGCACGCGGGTCAGGGTGCGGGTCAACGGGTCGTTGTCGATGCCAATCAGTGCAACTTGCTCCGGCACCGGGATGCCGGCGGTGAGGCAGGCTTGCAGTAACTGGCGGGCGCGGGCGTCGCTGACCGCGATGATGCCGATCGGCTTAGGCAGGCTGTGCAGCCAGGCGATCTGCTGTTCCACCGCCGAATCCCACAGCGGTGCGCTGGTGCCCAGCCCGCGATACACCTCCACCGGCAGGCCATCGCGCTCCAGCAGACGGCGGAAGGCTTTTTCGCGCTCCTGGGCCCAGCGGTTGATATCCGCTTGCGGCAGGCTGAAACAGGCAAAGCGCGTCAGCCCGGCTTCGATCAGGTGCTCATAGGCCAGCTTGATCAGGGCGAAATTGTCGGTGGCCACATACGGAATATGCCGTGGGTAAGCCTGCTCATCTTCGTAAGACCCGCCCACCGCCACCACCGGCAAATGCACACCCGCCAAGGCCGGACCCATTGCCGGGTCGTCGAAGTCGGCAATGATCCCGTCGCCGTGCCAGCGCTCGATGCCCTTGAGCCGGCAAACGAAATCCTCCTCCAGAAACAAATCCCACGACACCCGCGTGCTGCTCAGGTAGTTGCCGATCCCGGTGATGATGCCGCGATCGTAGATCTTGTTGCCGTTGAACAGCAGGGCAATCCGGTGCACAGGCGGGACAGTTTTCACGAGGGCGGCTCCTTGCGAGGTGTTGGCCAACTATGCGCGCAAAGCTACTCAAAATCGAACCCCGCTCTGGTGATTTTCATAATCGGTTGGCCGGAGGGCGTTGCTAGTATCGAGGCAAGGTTAACGTGCATTCATAACAACAAGGATCTGGCGATGCCCTACTTTCCCGCTGTCGATAAAATCCTCTACGAAGGCCCTAATAGCGACTCTCCCCTGGCCTTCCGGCACTACGATGCGAACAAACTGATCCTCGGCAAACCGATGCGTGAGCACCTGCGCATGGCTGCGTGTTACTGGCACAACTTCGTCTGGCCCGGCAGTGACATGTTCGGCGCCGGCACCTTCCAGCGGCCCTGGCAGCAACCGGGGGAAGCACTGCAGGTGGCGCGCGGCAAGGCAGAAGCGGCGTTCGAGTTTTTCTCCAAGCTGGGCATCGACTACTACAGCTTTCACGACACCGACGTTGCCCCCGAAGGCACCAGCCTGGCGGAGTACCGCAACCACTTCGCGCAGATGGTCGACGAACTCGAACGCCATCAGGAAGAGACCGGCATCCAATTGCTGTGGGGCACCGCCAACTGCTTCAGCAACCCGCGTTTTGCCGCCGGTGCCGCGAGCAATCCCAACCCCGAGGTGTTTGCCTATGCGGCGGCCCAGGTGTTCAGCGCGATGAACGCCACCCACCGCCTCAAGGGTTCCAGCTATGTACTGTGGGGCGGCCGCGAAGGCTACGAGACGCTGCTCAACACCGACCTCAAGCGCGAGCGCGAGCAACTCGGGCGCTTCATGCGCATGGTGGTCGAGCACAAATACAAAATCGGCTTCACCGGCGAGCTGTTTATCGAGCCCAAGCCACAGGAGCCCACCAAGCACCAATACGACTACGACACCGCCACCGTGTTTGGCTTCCTGCACCAGTTCGGCCTGGAGAAAGAGATCAAGGTCAACATCGAGGCCAACCACGCCACCCTCGCTGGCCACAGCTTTCACCATGAAATCGCCACCGCCGCCTCCCTGGGCATTTTCGGCAGTATCGACGCCAACCGTGGCGACCCACAGAACGGCTGGGACACCGACCAGTTCCCCAACAGCGTCGAGGAACTGACACTCGTTACCTACGAGGTACTCAAGGCCGGCGGTTTCAAAGGCGGCGGCTACAACTTCGACTCCAAGGTGCGCCGCCAAAGCCTCGATGAAGTGGACCTGTTCCATGGCCACGTGGCGGCGATGGATGTGCTGGCGCTGTCCCTGGAACGCGCGGCGGCCATGGTGCAGAACGACGCGCTCGAGCAGTTCAAGGCCCAGCGTTATGCCGGCTGGGACCAATCGTTCGGGCGTGCCGTGCTCGGCGGCGACTTCAGCCTGGAGTCGCTGGCCGAGCATGCCTTCAGCCATGAACTCAACCCAAAAGCCGTGAGTGGCCGCCAGGAAATGCTCGAAGGCGTGGTAAATCGCTTTATCTACCCATGACCGCTACGCTCTAGCGTTTCGTGCGCAACACGTTCCAGGTCCAGAAGTGCGTCTAAACAACAATAAAAGGGACTCACCATCATGAAACACCTGAAAACTGTCTTATTCACCAGCGTTCTGGCACTGCTTTCCAATTCGGTCATGGCCGATGCGGCTCATCCGAAAATCGGCTTTTCCATCGACGACCTGCGCCTTGAACGCTGGGCCCGCGACCGTGATTACTTCACCGCCGCTGCCGAGCAACTGGGCGCCAAGGTCTATGTGCAATCGGCGGATGCCAATGAACAGCGGCAGATCTCGCAGATTGAAAACCTGATCTCCCGGGGCGTCGATGTGATTGTGATCGTGCCGTTCAACGCCACGGTGCTGAACAACGTGGTCGCCGAGGCCAAGAAAGCCGGGGTGAAAGTGCTGTCCTACGACCGGCTGATTCTGAATGCCGATATCGATGCCTACATCTCCTTCGATAACGAAAAGGTCGGCGAGATGCAGGCCCAGGGCGTGTTGAACGCGCAGCCTAAAGGCAATTACTTCCTGCTCGGCGGCGCACCTACCGACAACAACGCGAAGATCCTGCGCCAGGGCCAGATGAAGGTGCTGCAGCCTTCGATCGACAAGGGCGACATCAAGATTGTCGGCCAGCAATGGGTCAAGGAATGGAACCCCACCGAAGCCCTGAGCATTGTCGAAAACGCCCTGACCGCCAACAGCAACAAAATCGACGGCATTGTCGCCTCCAACGACGCCACCGCCGGCGGCGCGATCCAGGCCCTGGCGGCACAAAAACTGGCGGGCAAGGTGCCGGTCTCGGGGCAAGACGCCGACCTCGCCGCGATCAAGCGCGTGATCGCCGGCACCCAGACCATGACCGTCTACAAGCCGCTCAAACTGCTGGCGTCCGAGGCGGCCAAGCTCTCGGTGCAGTTGGTGCGTGACGAGAAACCGGCCTACAACTCGCAGTACGACAACGGCAGCAAACAGGTCTCGAGCATCCTGCTCAAGCCGACTGCGTTGACCAAAGACAACGTCAACGTGCTGGAAGAAGACGGGTTCTATACCAAAGCGCAAATCGCCGGGCAGTAAGCGTACGGCTCACTGCAGGAGCCGCCTCAGGCAGCTCCTGCATGCCACCCGCCTTTTCGCTGTGGAATGAGTATCCGCCATGTCCGACTACCTGCTGGAAATGAACAACATCGTCAAAACCTTTGGTGGCGTCAAAGCCCTGAATGGTATCGACATCAAGGTAAAACCCGGGGAGTGCGTGGGGTTGTGCGGCGAGAACGGCGCCGGCAAATCGACCCTGATGAAAGTGCTGTCGGCGGTGTATCCCCATGGCACCTGGGACGGCGACATTATCTGGGACGGCCAGCCGCTGCGCGCCCACTCCATCGCCGAAACCGAAGCCTGCGGCATCGTGATCATCCACCAGGAACTGACCCTGGTGCCCGACCTCTCGGTGGCCGAAAACATCTTCATGGGCCACGAACTGACACTGCCCGGCGGGCGCATGAACTACCCCGCCATGATGCACCGCGCCGAAGCCCTGATGCGTGAGCTGAAAGTGCCAGACATGAACGTCGCCCTGCCCGTCTCGCAATACGGCGGCGGCTATCAGCAACTGGTGGAAATCGCCAAGGCGCTGAACAAAAAGGCGCGCCTGCTGATCCTCGACGAACCCTCCTCGGCGCTGACCCGCTCGGAAATCGATGTGCTGCTGGACATCATCCGCGCCCTCAAGGCCAAGGGTGTGGCCTGCGTGTACATCTCCCACAAGCTCGATGAAGTCTCGGCGATCTGCGACACCATCGCGGTGATCCGCGACGGCAAACACATCGCGACCACGGCCATGGCCGACATGGACGTGGCGCGCATCATCACGCAGATGGTGGGCCGTGAGATGAGCAACCTCTACCCCACCGAACCCCATGCGGTCGGCGAGGTGCTGTTCGAGGCGCGGCACATCACCTGCTACGACGTCGACAACCCAGGCCGCAAGCGCGTGGATGATGTCTCGTTCACCCTGCGCCGTGGCGAGATCCTCGGTATCGCCGGGCTGGTGGGCGCGGGCCGTACGGAGCTGGTGTCGGCGCTGTTCGGCAGCTACCCCGGACGCTACGAAGGCGAGGTGTGGCTGGACGGCAAACCGATCGATACGCGCACCCCGCTGAAGTCGATTCGCGCGGGCTTGTGCATGGTCCCGGAAGACCGCAAGCGCCAGGGCATCGTCCCGGACCTGGGCGTGGGGCACAACATCACCCTGGCGGTGCTGGACAGCTTCTCGCACCTGACGCGCATCAACGCCGAGGCGGAACTGGGCAGCGTCGAGCAGGAAATCAAGCGCATGCACCTGAAGACGGCGAACCCGTTCCTGCCGATCACCAGTCTCTCGGGCGGCAACCAGCAGAAGGCCGTATTGGCCAAAATGCTGCTGACCAAACCCCGGGTGCTGATCCTCGACGAACCCACCCGTGGCGTGGACGTGGGCGCCAAATATGAGATCTACAAATTGATGGGCGCGCTGGCGGCCGAAGGCGTGTCGATCATCATGGTGTCCTCGGAACTGGCCGAGGTGCTGGGGGTGTCTGACCGCGTACTGGTGATCGGCGAAGGCCAGTTGCGCGGCGACTTCATCAACCAGGGCCTGACCCAGGAACAGGTACTCGCCGCCGCCCTCAGCCAACCGAACGGGCATGACAATAATAATGATCGGAAGTCCGCGTAAATGAATCAGGTCAAACAGCTATTTACCCGCTACAAAATGCTCGCCCTGTTGATCGCCGTTGTGCTGATCTGGGTGTTTTTCAGTTGGCAGACCGAAGGCGGTTTCCTGACCCCGCGCAACCTGTCGAACCTGCTGCGGCAGATGTCCATCACCGGCATTCTGGCCTGTGGCATGGTGCTGGTGATCATCAGCGGCGAGATCGACCTGTCGGTGGGCTCGATGCTCGGTTTGCTCGGCGGCGTCGCGGCGATCCTGGATGTGGTCTATCACGTTCCGCTGCCGCTCAACCTGGCTATCGTCGCCCTGTGCGGCTTTCTGATTGGCCTGGGCAACGGCTACATGACCGCGTACCTGCGCATCCCTTCGTTCATCGTCGGGCTGGGCGGCATGCTGGCATTTCGCGGGGTGCTGCTGGGCATTACCGGCGGCACCACAATTGCGCCGGTGTCGCCGGAGCTGGTGTACATCGGCCAGGGCTATCTGCCGACGGCGGTCGGGGTGATTCTCGGCGTGTTGCTGTTCGGGCTGGCGATATTCCTGACCTGGCGTCAACGCCACAACCGCGCCCTGCACGGCTTGGCGCTGCCATCGATGCTGCGCGACAGCGTGCGCGTGGTGTTGATCGGTTTCGTGCTGGCCGGCTTCGTCTACACCCTCAACAGCTACGACGGGATTCCCGTGCCGGTGCTGCTTCTGCTGGTGCTGCTGGGGGTGTTCAGTTACGTCACCAGCCAGACCGTATTTGGCCGGCGCATCTACTCGGTGGGCAGCAACATGGAGGCCACGCGGCTGTCGGGGATCAACGTGCAGGCGGTCAAGCTGTGGATCTTCGGGATCATGGGCGTGATGTGCGCCCTCGCCGGCTTGGTCAACACTGCGCGCCTGGCCGCCGGCTCACCGTCGGCGGGCAACATGGGCGAACTGGATGCCATTGCGGCATGCTTCATTGGCGGTACGTCGATGCGCGGCGGTTCGGGCACGGTGTACGGCGCCCTGCTCGGCGCGCTGGTGATCAGCAGCCTGGACAACGGCATGTCGATGCTCGACGTCGACAGTTACTGGCAGATGATCGTCAAGGGCAGCATCCTGGTGCTGGCGGTGTGGGTGGATGTGAGTACGCGGACCGGGCGGCGCTGAGCATTTCGGAGGGTCACTGCACCGGCAGGAAATTCATCAGCAGCAAGCTTTGCGCATAGTTGAGGCCGATGCGCCGGTAGCGTTCGTCGAGCATCTGGGTCAACAGGTCGAGGCGCGCGACGATCTTGCCGAACTCCACGGCAAAACTGAGGTTGCTGCTCTCTTCCGAGATCTCGTTGGAGAACAGCAATAACGAGCCGTTGGCATCCTGGCGCTGGCTGAGCAGCCAGGTGGCCTTCTCGATATTGCGCGCGGCGTTGCTGACGAACTGCGGATTGATCGCATCCGTTATATAAAACTCGGTGTGCCCGCCGTGTGCGGTAACGATCATGCTGCCGATCGCATAGATAAAGGCGCCCACCCGGTCGCCGCGAAACTGCGGGCTCAAGGAATAACTCAGCGCCGCCAGGTCGCGGCGGTCCCCGAGGGCGGGCAGCGGTTGGCGAAGCTCGATGGCCTGGCGGATTTGCCGGGCGGCGGTTACAGCGTCCAGATAACCTGATTGACGCCACTGGTTGGGGTTGCGCAGATAGAGCTTGTTCATCAGTAGATACAAGCTTTGCAGGTTGTCGCGCATGCCCAGCGTGGCCATGCGATCGACGCTGGTCTGGAAGAATTCATCGGGTTTGCCGTTGCTGAACTGCTTGGCAATATCGCGCCCCTGCTGCTGGCTGCAACCGTTGGCGCAAAGCATCAAAACCGCAACCAGCAACAGCGGCTGGCGCATCCATCGAGTGATAAAAACAAGTAACGTGCGATCCATCGGCACCAGGTCTGGGTCTTGTGTCCACGCCGGGAATTAGTGTGGTCGGGCCAGAGATAGAGCCGGAGAATGGAAAAAAGTGCAGTGGCGGCGGCAAACGAATAACTTTTCGAGACGTGCATCCACTTTGATCCTTCGTACGTAGATTCAATACCCTCAACCGGGGGCACGAGAATCCAGGAGATACATCATGCACGCCATCTACAAAAAAATTGCTGCCGTCGCTTGCTTCACGGTCCTCTGCGTCACGACAACCCTCAGCTTTGCCGCCGACACCGTGATGGTGGGCGGTGCGGCGATGTATCCGACGAAAACCATCGTCGAAAACGCCGTCAACTCAAAAGACCACACCACCCTGGTTGCGGCGGTCAAGGCCGCCGGGCTGGTTGACACCCTCAACAGCAAAGGCCCGTTCACCGTATTCGCACCGACCAACGAGGCCTTTGCCAAGTTGCCGGCAGGCACCGTGGACACGCTTGTGAAACCTGAGCACAAAGCCGATCTGACGAAAATCCTGACCTATCACGTAGTGCCTGGAACTCATACCGCTGCGCAACTGATGGCCGACGCCAAGAAGAACGGCGGTACCGTTATGTTGAAAACCGTGCAAGGTGAACCGCTGACGATCAAGCTGCATGACGGCAAGCTGTGGGTGGTGGATGCCAAGGGTGGCAAGGCCGGTATCAGCATTGCGGACGTGATGCAGTCCAATGGCGTAATCCATGTGGTTGACTCGGTGCTGATGCCGTAATCGTCGCTCGAAACGAAAAAGCCCGACGCAGTGGTCGGGCTTGTTCGGGTGCATCAATTGTCGGGGTGTTCACTCGCTACAGAATCGGCGGCGTCTACGTCCGACATGTCCTCTTCCAGAGGGGCGTCGTCATCCGGTGGTAGAGGCGCCTCAGGTTGGCCGCGCCGGGGATCATGGCCGGTTTCATTGTCTGTACCGCGCGTTACGCCCTGCTGGGATACGTTCCCTGGGGCCTTCTCGTCAATTTCCATGCTGGCTCTCCGTTCTGGCGCGCGGGATGTCCGTGCTTGAACATCAGAGGCGGTGCGGGATTGGGAGTGCCCGGCGATGGACGAACGGTGTGGATCAATTTCATAACGGCCCTAACGATCCCAGAGTCTCTATCAAGCGCAAGATTGCTGGTTTCTCGGCTGGTTTTTCGCCGATGCAGCACACGTCCGGGTCAGTGAGAGAACACCAAACAGACACTGGGTCTCCTACCTGCAGGCCGTAGGTGGCTTTACGAAGCGTTGCCGTTGACCAAGCGTCAACCGTCTCGTTGAGAGACTTGTGAAACCGCTGCCCGTTGACGCTATAGCTGAAGCTCATGAACTGCCGTCCGGCCCACGGCGTGTCACTCCCGACAAAGGTTACATAGCCTGGTACCACGTGCCCCAGAGGTATGTCCTTAGCACTCATGAGTTCTCTCCTGAGAATATGCCCGACACTCGCCATTTTTTGCGCCCTTGAACTGTTATAGCCGAAAGGTACGCAGAGCGATCAGCCCTTGGTCGGCGAAGTCTGGTCGGCGGGACAGCGTGTTTACAGGATGAATGGCGGGAACGCGAGGCAGTGAAGATCGGTCATACAACGAAAGCTGCGCAATAACACGGATGACTGAGTGGCGAAATCAAAGTTTCTGGAGCAAGGCGTGGACTCGTTTTGCTTTGCGTTTTTGTGGGGAGCACGGGTAGATGGCCGATCTGATGGAAATGCTCGACGGCCCAAGGACCGCCCAGCAGGAACTGTTCTACGACCTCGAAGATGCGATGGCTGTTATCGCCTGGTCAGTAAATGAGCTGAGCAATATCGCCGGAACCGCCAGATCACCAGACGAAGCTATCGCCCTGATGAAGATGGGCACCCTGCTCGCTGCCCAACAGGAAAAGCTCAGCGGGTATGCGGATGAGGTGAAGGCGGGAAGGATTGTGCGGGAGAACAACGAGTAAGTGATCGCGGTGATCTGATGAGCGCAACCTTTCACGCGCCTTTCACAATCGAACGCTTATCGTGACTCCAGCTCCTAGTGAACACCTTTAAGCCCGCCCTCCCCATCGCGGGCTTTTCTTTGCCTGGAATTCAGCAAACGGTGATATCAAAACATTCATCCAGTTTCATTTGTTGATGGCCTGGGCTGTCGCCTTAATGCTCCAACACGAACTCGTGCACAGGAGCAAAAATAATGAAAAAACGTCAACCGCTACTTCAACTCAATACCTTGGCCGTGGCGCTGGCATTTGCCTTCCCGGCCATGAGCTACGCCAGCGATCAGTCCGATTCCAAGGGTTTTGTCGCGGACAGCAGTTTAAATATTCTCAACCGCAACGTGTTCTGGAACCAGAACGGCAGCGGCAACCACACCCGTGACTGGAGCCAGGCGCTGATGGCGACCTACAGCTCGGGCTTCACCCAAGGCACCATCGGCATCGGCATTGATGCGTTTGCCGACCTGGCGTTGCGCATCGACGGCGACACCGACCGTGCCGGTGGCCCGAACATTCCCTCCGACGCCAATGGCAATCCGGATCACGGCTTCGCGAAGGCCGGCGGTGACGTCAAGTTCCGCATTTCCAATACCACGCTCAAGGTCGGCGACTTGCAGCCCACGTCGCCGGTGTTCGCCACCGCCGATAACTACCTGATGCCACAGACCGCGTCAGGCTTCCAGATCGACAGTCATGAAATCACCGGCCTGAACCTGGAGGCCGGTCATTACACCTCCGGCACCGGTAACACCACCACGTCGCGTAGCGGCGACATTCTCGCCAGCTATGCCGGTGTGGGTGCCGCGTCGGCCAGCTTCGCGGGAGGCAAGTACCAGTTCAGCAAGGAATTCACCGCGTCGCTGTACGGAGCGCACCTGGAAGACGTGTGGAATCAGTACTACGTCAATTTGAACCTTGTTCATCCACTGACCACTGACCAATCCGTCGCGCTGGACTTCAACCTCTATCGCACACTGGACGACGGCAGCGCCAAGGCCGGTACCATCGACACCACCGCCGCCTCGCTGGCGGCTGCCTACACCCTGGGCGCGCAGACCTTCACCCTGGCCGGACAGAAGGTCCATGGTGACGAGCCGTTCGACTATGTAGGCTTTGGGGAGACCAACGCCGGTGTGGGTGCGGGCCGCTACGGTAACTCCATCAACCTCGCTGACTCGGTGCAATACTCCGACTTCAACGGGCCGGGCGAAAAGTCCTGGCAGATGCGCTATGACCTGGACATGAGCACCTTTGGCGCCCCCGGCCTGAGCTTCATGGCCCGCCATATTCGCGGCTCCGGCATCGACGGTACGCATACGGCCAGCAACTCGGCCTACACCGGGTTCTATGGTGCCAACGACCAGGAACACGAAACCGACGCCGAAGTGAAATACGTCGTACAGAGTGGGCCGGCCAAGAAACTGTCCTTTCGCCTGCGGGAGGCCTGGCACGATGGCGATGCGTCCACCGGGGGGCATTTGGTGCCGACGCGCCTGATTACCGAGTATCCGATGAATATCTTCTGAACAGGTGGGCTTGCGCAGTCCATTCATTATCTAAACGCCAGAAACACAAAAGCCCCGCACTAGCGGGGCTTTTGTTTGAATCTTGGCGGGAAACCAGGGATTCGAACCCTGGGAACGCTATTAACGTTCGCCGGTTTTCAAGACCGGTGCATTCAACCACTCTGCCAATTTCCCTTGTGCAACACAGGATTAGCGTAGCCCATCCTGTCTCAGCGGGCGCCATAATACCCGAATGAAACACACTGTCAAACTCTCGCCATAGCTTGTTACAGAGCGTCTGTTATGATCCTTGCGACTGAATGTTTCAAAACTGAAGGAGTGTCGCCATGCGCGAACAGAATTACGCAGTGAATGGAAACGCGCAGGCTGAGCAGCTAGAGGTTAGCCGCGTCCTGCGCAATACGTACGGCTTGCTCGCTCTCACCCTCGCTTTCAGCGGCGTGATGGCCTTCGTAGCCCAGCAAATGCGCGTCGGCTACCCGAATATCTTTGTGGTGCTGATCGGCTTCTACGGTCTTTTCTTCCTGACCAACAAGCTGCGCGACTCGGCCTGGGGCCTGGTGTCGGCGTTTGCCTTGACCGGTTTCATGGGCTTCATCCTCGGCCCGATCCTTAACCGTTACCTCGGCATGGCCGGCGGCGCGGAAGTGGTCAGCTCGGCATTTGCCATGACCGCCCTGGTGTTTGGTGGTTTGTCGGCCTACGTGCTGATCTCCCGCAAGGACATGAGCTTCCTGGGTGGTTTCATCACCGCCGGTTTCTTCGTGTTGCTGGCAGCAGTACTGGCAGGCATGTTCTTCCAGATCAGCGGCCTGCAATTGGCGATCAGCGCCGGTTTCGTGCTGTTCTCCTCGGCCTGCATCCTGTTCCAGACCAGCGCTATCATCCAGGGTGGCGAGCGTAACTACATCATGGCCACCATCAGCCTGTATGTATCGATCTACAACCTGTTTATCAGCTTGTTGCAGATCTTCGGCATCATGGGCCGCGACGACTGATCGCAGCCACATGCAAAAAGCCCGCTTCGGCGGGCTTTTTGTTGCCTGCGGCTTTATCATTGCCACAGGTTTTGCCTTCAGAGTGTTCCATGAAGTTCGCGATTGCGCTTTTTTCCGCCGCCCATGCGCCCTCCTCGCGCCGTGCCTTGCTGTTCGCCCAGGCCGCGCTGGCGGGTGGGCATGAAATTGTGCGGCTGTTTTTTTATCAGGATGGCGTCTACAGCGCGTCCAATAACGTGGTTGCGCCGCAGGATGAGCAGGACATCGCCCGCCAGTGGCGCGAGTTTGTCAGCGAGCATCAGCTCGATGGCGTGGTGTGCATCGCTGCGGCCCTGCGCCGTGGGGTGCTGAATGCCGAAGAGGCCACCCGCTATCAACGCAGCGCGGTGAACCTGGAGGCGCCGTGGGCGCTGTCCGGGCTGGGGCAACTGCATGACGCCGCCCAGACCGCTGACCGTTTGATCTGCTTCGGAGGGCCGTGACATGTCGAAATCCTTACTGGTGATCAGCCGACAGGCACCGTGGTCCGGCCCCAGTGCCCGTGAAGCGCTGGATATCGTGTTGGCTGGCGGCGCGTTTGATTTGCCGATTGGCCTGTTGTTTCTGGATGACGGCGTGTTTCAACTGGCCGCGAGCCAGGACGCCAAGGCCGTGCAACAGAAAGACCTGAGCGCCAACCTCCAGGCCCTGGAATTGTTTGGCATTGAAGAGGTGTTTGCCTGCAGCCATAGCCTGTCGGAGCGTGGCCTGACCGCCTCCGGCAACGCCCAGCCGCTGAGCAGCGAACAGATTTCACAGATGATTGACCGTTACGACCAGGTGATTACCCTCTGATGTCGACTTTGCATGTGGTGTCCCACTCCCCTTTTACCGACAGCCGGCTGGACAGCTGCCTGCGCCTCTGTGGCGCCCAGGACGCGATCCTGCTGTGCGGCGATGGCGCCTACGCCCTGCAACCCGCCAGCGCACCCTGCCAGGCCCTGCAAGCCAAGGGCGTGAAGGTGTTTGTGCTGGCCGAAGACAGCCAGGCACGCAATCTTGCGCTGCCTGCCTGGGCCGCCTGCGTCGATTACCCGGCCTTCGTCCAGCTGTCGATCGATTACGACAAGGTCAACACCTGGCTATGAACACCCTGACCGTAGGCGAACGCACCCTCGAACTGGACAAGGACGGCTACCTCGCCAACCTGAGCGACTGGTCCAGCGACGTAGCCAACGCCCTCGCCACCGCAGAAGACCTGGAGCTGACCCCGCAACACTGGGAAATCCTCGAGCTGCTGCGGGGCTTCTACAACGAATTCCAGCTGTCGCCCGCTACCCGCCCGCTGATCAAGTACACCGCCTTGAAACTGGGCCCGGAAAAGGGCAACAGCCTGCACCTCAACCGACTGTTCAAAGGCACTCCCGCCAAACTCGCCGCCAAGCTGGCGGGCCTGCCCAGGCCGACGAATTGCTTATGACTGATTTTGCCCCGTTGATCACTGAAACCCCTGCCGAGCACCCGTTCGCGCCGTTCGTGCGCATCCTTGGCAAAGGCAAGCGCGGCGCCCGCAACCTCACCCGTGAGGAAGCCCGGGAAGCCATGGGCATGCTGCTGGATGAGAAGGTCGAAGACACCCAGCTCGGCGCCTTCCTGATGCTGCTGCGCCACAAGGAAGAAAGCCCGGAAGAACTCGCGGGTTTCACCGAAGCCGTGCGCGAACGCCTGAATGCACCGTCACTCAATGTGGATGTCGACTGGCCTACCTACGCCGGTAAAAAACGCCACCTGCCGTGGTGCCTGTTGGCAGCCAAATGCCTGGCACAGAACGGCGTGCGCATCCTGATGCACGGCGGCGGCGCGCATACGGCGGGCCGCCTGTATACCGAGCAATTGCTGGAAGGCTTGCAGATTCCGCTATGCCGCAACTGGCAACAGGTCGAGGCCGCCCTTGAAAAGGGCAACCTGGCGTTTATCCCGCTGGGAGATTGGGCGCCGCAACTGCAGCGCATGATCGACCTGCGCAACACCCTGGGCCTGCGTTCGCCGATCCACTCCCTGGCACGCATTCTCAATCCGCTGAGCGCCCGCTGCGGCCTGCAAAGCATCTTCCATCCGGGTTACCAGGGCGTTCATCGCGATGCCAGCGGCTTGCTTGGCGACAACACCATCGTGGTCAAGGGCGACGGCGGCGAGATCGAGATCAACCCGGACACCATCAGCCACCTGTACGGCACCACCGGCGGCGAAAGCTGGGATGAAGAGTGGCCCGCCCTCTCCGCTCAGCGCCACGTCAAACCTGCGGCGCTGGAGCCCGAGCATTTGAAAGCGCTGTGGCGCGGCGACGTGCAGGACAGCTACCCGCAACTGGCACTGATCGCCACCATGGCCTTGGCTTTGCGCGGCCTCGGCCACCCAAGGGAGCAGGCGTTTGAACTGGCCCAGCAATACTGGGACGCCCGGGACAGATCGATTTAGTCGATCATTAACCCCCAGCCTTTGCGCTTTTTGTTCGAACTCAGACCTTTAGACTGCACTCCAACGCTTATTAGCCAAGGAGTCAGTCATGGGTTTGCTGATCGAAGGACGCTGGCATGACCAGTGGTACGAAAGTAGCGCAGACGGCGCCTTCCAACGGGAACAGGCACAACGCCGCAACTGGGTAACCGCCGATGGCGAACCCGGCCCGACCGGTGAAGGCGGCTTTGCGGCCGAAGCCGGCCGCTACCATTTGTATGTCTCCCTCGCCTGCCCCTGGGCGCACCGCACATTGATCCTGCGCAAGCTTAAAGGCCTCGAAGGCCTGATCGACGTGTCTGTGGTCAGTTGGTTGATGCTGGAAAACGGCTGGACCTTCGACAAGGCCCACGGCTCCAGCGGCGACAAACTCGACGACTTCACCTACATGCACCAACGCTACACCGCCGACACCGCCAGCTACACCGGGCGCGTCACGGTGCCGGTGTTGTGGGACAAGAAGCTCAAGCGGATTGTCAGCAACGAGTCGGCTGAGATTATTCGCATGTTCAACAGTGTGTTTAATGAACTGACCGGCAATCAGTTGGATTTCTATCCCGAGGCACAGCGCTCGACCATCGACGCACTGAACGACCGGATCTATCCCGCCGTGAACAACGGTGTGTACCGCGCAGGCTTTGCCACGTCGCAAAAGGCTTATGAAGCGGCATTTGATGATGTGTTTGCCGAGTTGGATCACCTTGAACAGCACTTGGGTGAGCATCGTTATTTGGCGGGGGAATACCTGACGGAGGCCGATGTAAGGCTTTTCACCACGGCGATCCGGTTTGATGCGGTGTACTACAGCCACTTCAAATGCAACCTGCGGCGAATCGCGGATTATCCGAATTTGTCGAATTGGCTAAGGGAACTGTATCAGTGGCCGGGGATTGCCGAGACGGTGGACTTTGCCCACATCAAGGGGCACTACTACGCCAGTCACCGTACGATTAATCCGACGGGGATTGTGCCGAAAGGGCCGTTGCAGACGTTTGATGCGGAGCATGACCGCGAGCGGTTGAGCGGGAAAGGCGTCTGGAGTTGATCCAAGCCCTGTAGGAGCAAGCTTGCTCGCGAAGGTCGTCAACGATAACGCGCTCATTCTGAATGAACGCAGTGCCTTTGAGTTTTTCGCGAGCAAGCTCGCTCCTACACTGGACTGTGTCGCGGTGTTTAGACTTGCGACTGAGCGCCTTCAAACCACTTCAGCTTCTCACGCAACTGCACCACTTCTCCCACAATCACCAGTGTCGGCGCATGAACCTCATGCTCCGCCACCATGCGTGGCAAATCAGCCAGCGTGCCGGTAAACACCCGCTGGTTGGACGTAGTGCCTTGCTGGATCAACGCCGCCGGCGTATCCGCCGAACGGCCATGCTTGATCAATTGTTCGCAGATGATCGGCAACCCGATCAAGCCCATGTAGAACACCAGGGTCTGCGAAGGCCCCACCAGATCACTCCACGGCAGGTCCGAAGTCCCGTCCTTCAAGTGCCCGGTAATAAAGCGAACCGATTGCGCATAGTCGCGGTGGGTCAGCGGAATACCGGCATACGCCGCGCAACCGCTGGCCGCCGTAATGCCCGGCACCACCTGGAACGGGATGCCATGGGCCGCCAGCTCTTCGATCTCTTCACCGCCACGACCAAAGATGAACGGATCGCCACCCTTGAGCCGCAGTACGCGCTTGCCTTGCTTGGCCAAATCCACCAGTTGCTGATTGATCTGGTCTTGCGGCACCGCATGGTCGGCGCGGCGCTTGCCGACATACACCCGCTCGGCATCACGCCGGCACAGCTCAAGAATCGCCGGTGCCACCAGGCGGTCGTACAGCACCACATCGGCTTGTTGCATCAAGCGTAAGGCGCGGAAGGTCAGCAGGTCGGGATCACCCGGGCCTGCGCCCACCAAGTAAACTTCGCCTGGTGCATGAGGCGGCGCACCGTTGATTTTCTCGACCAGCAAACGCTCAGCTTCAGCGCCCTGCCCGGCCAGTTGCCGATCAGCAATCGGGCCTTGAAACACTTCCTCCCAGAACGCGCGACGCTGCTGCACATCCGGAAACAGACCTTTGACCTGACTACGAAACCGCGCCGCCAACCCGGCCAACTGGCCATACGTCGACGGAATCCAGGTTTCCAGCTTGGCGCGAATCAACCGCGCCAGCACCGGCGCATCGCCGCCGCTGGACACTGCGATCACCAACGGCGAACGGTCGACAATCGCCGGGAAGATCACGCTGCACAAGGCCGGCGCGTCTACCACGTTGACCGGTACGCAACGACGCCGGGCATCGCTGGACACTTGCGCGTTCAGCGGCTCGTCGTCGGTCGCGGCGATGATCAGGGTGCAACCGTCGAGGTCGGCCTCCTGATAACCGCGCAAAATCAGTTCACCGCCACTGCCCTGCACCAGTTCACGCAACTGGTCTTCAATCTGGGGAGCAACCACCCGCAACAACGCGCCGGCGTCAGCCAGCAGCCGGGATTTGCGCAAGGCAATCTCCCCGCCACCGACGACCAACACACGACTGCCGCGCAGGTTATGAAACAGCGGCAGAAATTCCATTTAGCCGATGACCTCAACGCCTGCCATGTACGGCTTGAGCACTTCCGGTACGCGGATCGAACCGTCAGCCTGCTGGTAGTTTTCCAGCACCGCTACCAGGGTACGGCCTACAGCCAGGCCCGAACCGTTGAGGGTGTGGACCAGCTCAGGCTTGCCGGTTTCCGGGTTACGGAAACGCGCCTGCATGCGACGGGCCTGGAAATCACCGCAGTTGGAGCACGACGAAATCTCGCGGTATTTGTCCTGGCTCGGCACCCACACTTCCAGGTCGTACGTCTTCACGGCGCTGAAACCCATGTCGCCGGTGCACAGCGCCAGAACGCGGTACGGCAGCTCCAGCAGTTGCAGGACGCGTTCGGCGTTGGCGGTCAGGCCTTCCAGCGCTTCCATGGAGGTCGACGGCTCGACCACCTGAACCATCTCGACTTTGTCGAACTGGTGCTGGCGGATCATACCGCGGGTGTCGCGGCCCGATGCACCGGCTTCACTGCGAAAGCACGGCGAGTGGGCAACAAACTTGATCGGCAGTTGCTTGGCATCGAGAATTTCGCCGGCCACGATATTGGTCAGCGACACTTCGGCCGTCGGGATCAGGTAAAGATCGGCTTCGCCGTCGCGGCTGATCTTGAACAGGTCTTCCTCGAACTTCGGCAACTGGCTGGTGCCCATCAACGCAGGCGCCTGAACCAGGTACGGGGTGTAAGCCTCTTCGTAACCGTGTTCGGCGGTGTGCAGGTTGATCATGAACTGCGCCAGGGCACGGTGCATGCGCGCGATCGGGCCGCGCAGCAAGGCAAAGCGCGCGCCGGACATTTTGGCGGCTGTTTCGAAATCCAGGCCGCCGGTCAATTCGCCCAGGGCGACGTGGTCCTTGATCTCAAAATCGAAGGCTTTTGGCGTGCCCCAGCGACGGACTTCGACGTTGCCGTCTTCGTCTGCGCCGATCGGCACGGATTCGTGCGGCAGGTTGGGAATACCCAGCAGGATCGAGTCCAGTTCGGTCTGGATCGCGTCCAGCTCGACTTTGCCGCAAGCCAACTCGCCCGCCATACGCTCGACGTCCGCCATCAACGGCGCGATGTCTTCGCCGCGCTGCTTGGCCTGACCGATGGATTTGGAACGCGCATTACGCTCAGCCTGCAGTGCTTCGGTGCGGGTCTGGACGGTCTTGCGCTGTTCTTCCAGCGCTTCGATGCGCGCAACATCCAAGGCAAAGCCACGGGATGCCAGGCGGTCCGCTACGTCCTGAAGGTTGCTACGTAACAGTTTGGAATCGAGCATGTCGGTCTCTCGTTTATCAAAGTTTGGTCAAGGACAGGCCAGCCCAGGTGGCGAGCAGCCCGCCGAACACGCTGATGGCCAGGTACCCGAAGGCGACCGGTGCCTGCCCGCTTTCCAGCAGGCGTAGCGTGTCCAGTGAAAAGGATGAAAAGGTCGTCAGACCGCCTACAAAGCCAACAATCAAGCCGGCACGAATCTCAATCGGCACGTCCGGGCGAATCAAAAACCACCCGTACAACAGGCCGATGATCAAACAGCCCACCAGGTTGACCGCCAGGGTCGCCGCATAAAAATGCTTCGGCCAGTTGGCGCTGACCCAGGTGCTGGTGGCGAAACGCAATAATGTACCAGCGATGCCGGCCACGGACACGGCAAGAATCGTTCTAAGCACTACTTTCTCCGCTGTTTCGGACTGAGCCGGTCAAGTTGGGCGAGGTGATTGAGCTTTTCGCCGATCTTCAGCTCCAGGCCGCGAGGCACTGGCTGGTAGAACGGTTGCGGTTCAAGGTCATCCGGGAAGTAATCTTCACCAGCCGCATAGGCGTCCGGCTCATCATGGGCATAGCGGTATTCGTCACCATAGCCGAGTTGCTTCATCAGCTTGGTCGGTGCGTTGCGCAAGTGCAGCGGCACTTCCAGCGAACCATGCTCGGCGGCTGCACGCAATGCGGACTTGAAGCCCATGTACACCGCGTTGCTCTTCGGCGCGCAGGCCAGGTACGTGATGGCCTGGGCCACCGCTAACTCGCCTTCGGGGCTGCCCAAGCGTTCCTGCACTTCCCAGGCGGCGAGGCACAGGCTCAGCGCGCGCGGGTCGGCGTTGCCGATATCTTCGCTGGCCATACGCACCACGCGCCGGGCCAGGTACAGCGGATCGCAGCCGCCGTCGATCATGCGCGCAAACCAGTACAGCGCGCCGTCAGGATTGGAGCCGCGCACCGACTTGTGCAATGCGGAAATCTGGTCGTAGAAGGCTTCGCCGCCCTTGTCGAAACGCCGGCGGGTGTCGCCCAGCAGGCTTTGCAGCAGGTCGACACCGATCTCGCTGCCGTCCTCGGCCAGGTCGGAAGCATTCTCCAGCAGGTTGAGGAAGCGTCGACCATCACCATCAGCAGCGGTCAGCAGAATCTTGAAACCTTCCTCGCTGACACTCAACTGCCGCTTGCCCAAGCCCTTGTCTTCGCTCAGCGCGCGCTGCAACAGCTTCTGCATCGCGGCTTCGTCGAGGCTTTTGAGCACATAGACACGCGCCCGGGACAGCAAGGCGTTGTTCAATTCAAAGGACGGGTTTTCGGTGGTGGCGCCAATAAAGATCAGCGTGCCATCTTCGACATACGGCAAAAACGCATCCTGCTGAGACTTGTTGAAACGATGCACTTCGTCGACAAACAGGATGGTGCGCTTGCCGTATTGCCCGGCCTGTTGCTTGGCGACTTCCACCGCCTGGCGGATCTCCTTGACCCCAGCGAGCACCGCCGAAACCGTTTCGAAGTGCGCATCCGAGACTTTCGCCAGGAGCCGCGCCAGGGTGGTTTTACCCACGCCCGGCGGCCCCCAGAAAATCATCGAGTGCAGCGCACCCTGCTCCAGGGCTTCGCGCAAAGGCTTGCCGCGAGCGAGCAGGTGTTCCTGCCCGACGTACTCGTCCAGGTTGGTCGAGCGCAGGCGCGCCGCCAGAGGCTGAGCAATCGGGTCACTTCGAAACAGGTCCATGGGCAGCGTTTGAAACCTCTAGGCAGTTTATTCCTGGATCACGTCGGCACCCTTCGGGATGTCGAACTTGAACTTGGACGCGGCCACCGGCTCGTTGGCCTTGACCCCGGTGAACAGGATATTGGTGCGTTGGCCAACGCTGTCGACCAACTGCATGTCGTTGATCACGCCGTTGCGGAACGACAGGCGCAGGCTGTCGAACAGCGTGTCTTTGGATTTAGGCTTGAGGGTGAAGTCGATCACGCCGCTGGCCTGCTTGGAGGTGATGTCAAAACTCTGGCTGATCTGCGACACATCGCCCGACAGCAGCAACGCCGGCGTCTGGCTCAGGCGCGGATCAAGCTTCTTGATGGTCGCCTGCTCCAGGTCCGGGTCCCACAGGGTCACTTTCTGGCCGTCGGAAACGATGGTCTGATCGTTTGGCGCGTCGGTTTTCCAGTAGAACAGCCCTGGACGCTGCACGGCCATTTCGCCGGCGGTTTCCTGCAATTGAGTGCCGCCGCCGTCCAGGGTCAACTGGGAGAAGCGCGCGGTCAGGGTCTTGGATTTGTCCAGCAGGTTGGTCAGGCTCGCAACGGAAGCCGGATCAGCGTGAGCCGAAACAGCAGTCAGGGCCAATGCCGGCAACAACAGCATGCGGATAAGACGCATGGGAGTCCTCATAGATTCGTTTGCAAGGCGTGCCGCGTGTTGCCACGCGGTACGTAATCAGTCACGCATCTGCGCTGGCGCAATGACTTCGCGCGAGCCGTTGGTGTTCATCGAGGTGACCACGCCGGCCATTTCCATGGCTTCGATCATGCGCGCAGCCCGGTTGTAGCCAATCTTCAGCTTGCGCTGTACAGCGGAGATCGAGGCACGGCGGCTTTCAAGGACGAACTGCACCGCTTCGTCATAGAGCGCGTCAGTCTCGGCGTCATCGTCGCCACCACTGCTGCCACCGTCGAAGCCGCTGCCGGCCTCTTCGACGCCTGCAAGGATGTCGTCGTTGTATTCCGGGGCGCCGCGCAGTTTCCAGGCTTCCACCACACGGTGCACTTCATCGTCGGAGACGAAGGCGCCGTGAACACGGATCGGCAGGCTGGTGCCCGGCGGCATGTAGAGCATGTCACCGTGGCCCAGCAGTTGCTCGGCGCCGCCCTGGTCGATGATGGTCCGGGAGTCGATCTTGCTCGATACCTGGAACGCCATTCGGGTCGGGATGTTGGCCTTGATCAGGCCGGTGATCACGTCCACCGATGGGCGCTGGGTAGCCAGGATCAAGTGGATACCGGCGGCCCGCGCTTTCTGGGCGATACGGGCGATCAGCTCTTCGACCTTCTTGCCGACAATCATCATCATGTCGGCAAATTCGTCGACCACCACCACGATGGTCGGCAGCTTGGTCAACAGCGGCGCTTCGTCGTGAATGTTTTCGCGCTTGTACAGCGGGTCGGTCAGCGGTGTGCCGGCGTCCTGGGCTTCCTTGACCTTGGCGTTGAAGCCCGACAGGTTACGTACGCCCATCTTCGCCATCAGCTTGTAGCGCCGCTCCATCTCGGCGACGCTCCAGCGCAGGGCGTTGGCGGCGTCCTTCATGTCGGTTACTACCGGGCACAGCAGGTGCGGGATGCCTTCGTAGATCGACAGCTCAAGCATTTTCGGGTCGATCATGATCAGCTTGGCGTCTTCCGGGCCAGACTTGAACAGGATCGACAGGATCATCGCGTTCACACCCACCGACTTACCGGAACCGGTGGTACCGGCAACCAGCAAGTGCGGCATTTTCGCCAGGTCAGTGATCACCGGCTTGCCGCCGATGTCGTGGCCCAGGGCCAGGGTGACCGGCGATTTGAAGTTGTCGTATTCCGGGGTCGACAGCACCTCGGAGAAGCGCACGATCTGCCGGTCTTCGTTGGGAATCTCGATGCCGACGGTGGTCTTGCCCGGAATCACTTCCACCACCCGCACACTGGTCACGGCCAGCGAACGCGCCAGGTCCTTGGCCAGGTTGGAAATGCGGCTGACCTTCACGCCGGCAGCCGGCTGGATTTCGTAGCGGGTAATCACCGGGCCCGGGTGGATCGAGTCCACGGAGACTTCGACGCCGAATTCCTTGAGCTTGATTTCCAGCAGGTGGCCGACGGCCGCGAGGGATTCAGGGGAATAGTTGAGCTGTTTCTTTTCAGCAGGATCGAGAATCGAGATCGGCGGCAAGGTGCCTTCCACGGCGCTGTCGACAAACAGCGGCGCCTGTTTCTCTTTCTGCACGCGATGGCTCGGCTCCGGCGCCTTGGTCGGCGCAGGCGCGATCACCGGCGGTACCTGCTTTTCGCGGTCCGACATGTGCTTGGTCAGGGCCTGCTCGCGTTCGATCAGGCGCTCCTTGACCTTGGCTTGCTCACGTCGGTCCGGCGTGCTTGGGGCCACGACCTCGTTGACGCGGGTGTCGACCTCGCGCAGTTGCGCAACCATGCGTTTGCGATCAACCCGCGCCGACCACCAGCGATTGGCGGCGCCCTGGAACAGTTCGAGCAGGTCGAGGGTGATCTTGCCGGTCACGTCCATGACCTTGAACCAGGACAGGTCGGTAAACACGGTGAGGCCAAACAGGAACAGCGCGATAAACATCAGGGTGCTGCCCTGGATATTCAGGGTTCTGCGGGCCAGGTCTCCGAGGCTTTCGCCCAATGCGCCGCCAGCACCGGCCGGCAAACCGGTCGGTGCGTGGAAATGGATATGGGCCAGGGCCGCACCCGACAGTACAAGGAACACCAAGCCAATCAGGCGCCAGGAGAACAGCCAGCCGCTCCACTGCCACGGCTCATGACGCTGGCGGAAGATCTGCCAGGTCTTGATGGCCAGCAGCAACGGGAAGATATAGGCGAAGTAACCCAGCACCATAAACAGGATATCGGCGCTGTAGGAGCCGGCCGGGCCGCCGAAGTTCTGTACGTCTTCGATCTTGCTGTTATGGCTCCAGCCTGGATCGTCCTTGCCATAGGTCAGCAAGGCCATCATCAGGAACAGGCACAGCGCGCCGATGGCGATCAGTGCACCTTCCTTGAGGCGGTAGTGCAGGTGCTGGCGCCAGGCGGGCACGACTGCGGCTTTAGGTGTTGCGGCGGATTTCTTCAAAACGGGTCTTTTCCTGCGCCTTTAGCGCGTCCATCTATTGAATGACTGCAAAATACTGCTCAATCCGAGCAGGTAAAAAATGAACGAGTGCCAGTGAAGCTACTTTTAACACTCTGCAACTGATTCATGAAACGGCGATAACGCCCCAATGGCCGCATTGTACGGGTTTGTGTGCGCTATGCCACGCACTTGGCCCCACGTTACACAGCATAGCCAGTGTTCGGTTTCATAACGTTCAATTTGAGCATGCATTGTCTTTACTGACAAAGGCTTATGAGCTGTTTTTGCCAATCCAGGCTAGCTTGCCGACCGACGTACGCGATTACGACCACGGCCCCGGCATAGAGTTGCAGAAACACCCGTTCATGCTTATCTGCATCGATCCCATGTTCGGGGTAGCCCCAGAGCGTTTCGTCGACAATAATCACAGCTCTTGCAACGGGCAACATCGCCGTTACCGCCCTCCCCTTCCGTAAGCCTGGATGCCATGCTGACCTGGTTACAACGCAACACCCTGACCTTCCCACCGCTGGCCAAGGCCATGCGCGAACCCAATGGCCTGCTCGCCGCCGGTGGCGACCTGTCGGCCGACCGCTTGATCCAGGCCTATCGCCATGGCTGCTTTCCCTGGTTCTCGGAAGGCCAGCCCATCCTCTGGTGGTCGCCCGACCCGCGCACCGTGCTGTTCCCCGACGAGCTGCATGTTTCCCGCAGCCTGGGCAAATTGTTGCGCCAACAGCGCTACAGCGTGACCTTCGACCAGGATTTCGCCGCTGTCATCCAGGCCTGCGCGGCGCCGCGCAGTTACGCAGACGGCACCTGGATCACCGAAGCCATGCAAAGCGCCTACCTGCAACTGCACCAGCGCGGCTATGCGCACTCGGTAGAGGTGTGGGACGAGGGCGAACTGGTCGGCGGCCTGTACGGCCTGGCGATGGGCCAGTTGTTCTTCGGCGAATCGATGTTCAGCCGCGCCGACAACGCCTCGAAATACGGCTTTGCCACCCTGGTTCGGCAACTTCAGGCATGGGGCTTTGTGCTGATCGACTGTCAAATGCCCACCGATCACCTGCACAGCCTCGGCGCCCGCGCCATCCCCCGCAGCGACTTTGCCAGTTACCTGCGCGACCATTTGGACCAAACCAGCTCTGCTCCGTGGGTTTCCTAGGCGACTTCCCCGCACCTGGCTTACACTTATTTCAAAGCTTATCCGAGGGTTGATCATGACCGAGCTGGCGCGTTTGAAGTTTTATGCCACTCAACCCCACTCTTGCAGCTATCTGCCCGATGAGCAGGCCACCACGCTGTTCCTCGACCCCAGCCAGCCGATGGACGTGCATGTGTATGCCGATTTGTCGGAAATGGGCTTCCGGCGCAGCGGCGACCACCTTTACCGGCCCCACTGCCAGAACTGCAACGCCTGCGTACCAGCGCGTATCCCGGTGGCGCAGTTCCTGCCGGACCGCAATCAGAAGCGCATCCTCAAGCGCAATGCCGACTTGACCGTCACTGCCGCCAAACCGGGCTTCAGTGAGGAATACTTCGACCTTTACCAACGCTACATCGAACAACGCCACGCCGACGGCGACATGTTCCCACCCAGCCGAGACCAGTTTTCCACCTTCCTGGTGCGCGACCTGCCCTTCTCGCGCTTCTACGAGTTTCGCCTTGAAGGACGCCTGGTCGCGGTAGCCGTCACCGACCTGCTGCCCAATGGCCTGTCGGCGGTCTACACCTTTTATGAGCCCGCCGAGGAACGCCGCAGCCTGGGACGCTTTGCAATCCTGTGGCAAATCGGCGAAGCCCTGCGCATGGAATTGGAGGCGGTGTACCTCGGATACTGGATCAAAAACTGCAAAAAGATGAACTACAAGACCCAATATCGACCCATTGAGCTGCTAATTAACCAAAGATGGGTCACCTTGAACTAGAACCTCTTGGCTTAAACACCCTTTTTCGGGCACAATGCACGCCGCTTTTGCCTGGCGCAGTTGCACCGGGCCATTCACTGGATACCGAGGGCTTTACTGCATGTCGAAAGAAGACAGCTTCGAAATGGAAGGCACTGTCGTCGACACCCTGCCCAACACCATGTTTCGTGTGGAGTTGGAAAATGGGCACGTCGTAACCGCGCATATCTCCGGCAAGATGCGCAAGAACTACATTCGTATTCTTACCGGTGACAAAGTGCGCGTCGAACTGACGCCCTATGACTTGAGCAAAGGGCGCATCACTTACCGCGCCCGTTAATCAAGTCAATACAAAACGCCCGGTTATGCCGGGCGTTTTTGTGTGTGCGGGATTTAATGTGGGAGCGGGCTTGCTCGCGAAGGCGGCGTGTCAGTCACTGATTGTGTCGAC
>NZ_NIXO01000007.1 GCF_002204795.1 Pseudomonas sp. K2I15 | reverse complement strand
CGCGAAAGCGGTGTATCAGTCGACATATTCGGTGACTGACACTGCGCTTTCGCGAGCAAGCCCGCTCCCACATTTGATTGATGTTGTCAGTGGTTAAGCAGTCTGCCCAACCCGTCCAGCAAACGCTTCAAGGCGCCCTGATTGGCGCGCATTACTGCCAGCCCCGCCTGCCCCATCTTCTGCGCGTCCTGCGGCAGTTCAAACAAGCGCTGTACCGCCATCGCCAAACCCTCGGCATCGTCGACTTCCTGCAGCGCGCCGGCGTTGCGCATCATTGTGCTGATCTCAAGGAAGTTGAACACATGAGGCCCGCAAATAACCGGCTTGGCCAACGCCGCCGGCTCCAGTGGGTTATGCCCGCCCGTGGCGACCAGGCTGCCGCCGACAAAGGCGCTGTCGGCCAAGGCATACAGAAACAGTAACTCGCCCATGGTATCGCCCAACAACACGGAAGTTTGCGCCGTCACCGCCTCGCCGCTGGAGCGACGCACCGTGGCGAAACCTTGCTGCTGGCACAGCTCGAACATCGGGTTGAAGCGCTCCTGATGGCGCGGCACCAGAATCAGCAAGGCATTGGGATAACTGGCGAGCAACTGGCGATGGGCGGCGAGCACCACTTCATCTTCGCCTTCGTGGGTGCTGGCGGCGATCCACACCGGACGCTCGCTGGCGTGCCATTGCTCACGCAAGGCGGCGGCGCGCTCCAGCAGTTGCGGGTCGACGGTCAGGTCGAACTTGATCGAGCCGGTGACCTCGACGGTCTCGGGCCGTGCACCCAGGCTGCGGAAACGCTCGGCCTCGGTTTCGGTCTGGACAGCGAACAAGCTCATCTCCGCCAGCATTGGCGCGGTCAGTTTAGCGAAACGTCCGTAGCCCTTGGCCGAACGCGCCGACAAGCGTGCGTTGGCCAATGCCACGGGAATCCCGCGTTTGGCGCATTGGTGAATATGGTTGGGCCACAACTCGGTTTCCATGATCACCGCCAGTTTCGGCTGCACACGATCGAGAAAACGCTTGGACGCACAGGGCAAATCATACGGCAGGTAGCAGTGCTGGATGCGCGGCTCGTTGGCGAACAACGCCTGGATGCGCTCGGAACCGGTGGGCGTCATGCAAGTGACGGTGATCGGCAACCGTGGATAACGTTCCAACAGCCCGCGGATCATCGGTGCGGCGGCGATGCTTTCGCCCACCGACACCGCGTGCACCCAGATCCCGCCGGGCTGCATCGCCGGCAAGCCCCAGGAAAAGCGCTCACCCACGCGCTTGGCATACGCCGGCGCCTTGCGGGCCCGCAGCCATAGACGTAAAGCCACCAACGGCAGCGCCAGGTAAAACAGACAGCTGTAGAGAGTTCTATTCATGGCGGCGGAGTTTATCGGCTTTTTCAGTCGATCGCCTGCAAGCACTCGGCAAAACGTTCGGCGAGGAAACGCGCGGCCGGGCCAAGTAGCTCATCGCGGCGCCAGACCAACTCCACCACCAAGGCCGGCGGGGTCCATTCGCTGTTCAACTCGACCATCTGATTCTGATAGGCCGGGTACTGCACCACATGCCGTGGCAGCCAGGCCCAACCCAGGCCACGTGCCAGCCATTCAGCCAGCACATAGAAGCTGTCCGCGCGCCACACTTGTGGGCTGGCGGCCTCGCTGCCGGGATACACACTGGTCTGGGTCGCCATCAGCAACTGGCGAAACTGAGCCAGGCGCTGGCAGTCCACGAACTTTTCCCTGGCCATGGGATGACCGATACCGCACACGGTAACCATCTCCACGCTGCCCAGTACCCGGCGCTCCAGCGCTTCGGGAATTTGATCGTGATAGAACAGCAGGCCCAGATCGGCCTTGCGCTCCACCAGTTTGCGCGCGACATCGCCTTGGGCAGCGCTGGACAACTGCACTTCCAGGCTGGGAAATTTCCCCGCCAGCGCTTCGAGGCTATCAAGCACCGGCTGATAGAGCATGGCCTCGTCCTGAGCCAGGCGCAGGCGCGCCTCCTCACCGCGCATCAACGACAAGGCGCGACCGTTCAGACGCTCGCACTGGCGCAAGACCTCCCGCGCCTCTTCGAGCAACGCCGTGCCGGCCTCGGTCAACCGGGGCTGGCGGCCGCTGCTGCGATCGAACAGGCACACGCCCAGGTCGGCCTCCAGCAAAGCAATCCCGTTACTGACCGCCGACTGCGCCCTGCGCTGGTCCCGCGCCACCGCCGAAAACGAACGCTGCTCGGCGACGCTGACAAACAGGCGCATTTGCTCAAGACTCCACTGCACGCTCATGGCTCAACCCATCTTAAATTCGGATAGGTAATGACTTTACCGCATCTGGTAAAGCTCTAAAATGCCGACCTTTGTAGGAGCGAGCTTGCTCGCGAAGAACCCGAGAGCGCCGCGTTAAACCCGATGCGCTGCGTTATCGTTAACGATTTTCGCGAGCAAGCTCGCTCCTACGGTTGAACCCCTGTACCGAGGATTTACCCCATGAACGCCGCCTACTATTATCTGGCCATTGCCATTTGCTCGGAAGTGATCGCCACCGTTTCCATGAAAGCGATCAAGGGTTTCAGCACGCCGATCCCGCTGTTGCTGGTGATTGTCGGCTACGGCGTGGCCTTCTGGATGCTCACGCTGGTGGTGCGTACCGTGCCGGTCGGTGTCGCCTACGCGGTGTGGGCCGGGATGGGCATCGTGATGGTCAGCATCGCAGCGCTGTTTATCTACGGGCAGAAACTCGACATCCCGGCGATGCTGGGCATGGGCCTGATTGTGCTCGGGGTGGTGGTGATTCAGTTGTTCTCGAAAACCGCCGGGCACTGATCACCGACAAATCGCCGCCGCTCTGTGCCTGTATACTGCGCCTCTTGTCTTGAACACTGAGGTCGCTGCATGCCATCCGTTATTTCCACCGACGTTCTGATTGTCGGCGCCGGGGTTGCCGGCCTCTGGCTCAATGCGCGCCTGCGCCGCCAGGGCTTTTCCACGGTGCTGGTGGAAAGCGCCACCCTCGGTGGCGGGCAAAGCGTGAAGTCCCAGGGGATCATCCACGGCGGTGCGAAATACGCACTGCACGGCGCCCTGACTGGCGCCTCCGAAGCCATCGCCGACATGCCCCGCCGCTGGCGCGAAGCCCTGGCGGGCAACGGCGAGCTGGACCTTTCGGGCGTGCGCCTGCTGTCCGAAGCCCACTATTTGTGGTCGCCGGGGACTATCGCCGGCAACCTCACCAGCTTCTTCGCCAGCAAGGCCGTGCGTGGCCGCGTGGACCAAGTGAAGGGCGACGACCTGCCACCCGCCCTGCAAGACCGCCGCTTCAAGGGCAAGGTCTATCGCCTGGCCGAGTTGGTGGTCGACGTGCCAAGCCTGATCGAGCGCCTGGCGCAACTGGCCGGTGACGGCCTGCTGGCCGGGGAGCGGATCGAACCGTTGCTGGAAGACGGCACACTGGTAGGCCTGAAGGTCGATGGCCGCGAGATTCGCGCCCAGCGTATCGTCCTCAGCACCGGTGGCGGCACCGCTGACCTGCTCAGCGCCCTGGGCCTGAGCCAGCCCGCCATGCAACGCCGCCCGCTGCACATGATCATCGCCAAAGGCCCCGGCCTGAAGCCGCTGTACGCCCACTGCCTGGGCGGCGGCACCAAGCCGCGCATCACCGTTACCACGCACCCCGCCGCCGACGGTAACTGGGTGTGGTACATGGGCGGTGATATCGCCGAGGCCGAAGGTGTGGCCCGCACCCCGGAGCAACAGATCGCCACCGCACAAAAAGAGCTGGCCCAACTGCTGCCCTGGATCGACATGAGCCAAACCCAGTGGGCCACCCTGCGCGTGGACCGCGCCGAGCCGCTGCAGTCGGGCCTGACCCGCCCGGACAACGCCTTCCTCGCCGAGCAGGACCGCCTGCTGGTGGGCTGGCCGACCAAGCTGGCATTGGCACCGGATTTCGCCGATCGGGTGATCAATGCGCTGGAACGTGACGGGATCAAGCCAGGCACCACCGAAAAACTGCCTGAGCTGCCAAAACCCGCCATCGCCCAACCCGCCTGGGAGCACCTGCTGCCATGACCCTGCCAACCCTGCATGATCTTCATCGCCCATTGGGCAGCACCGGCCTGCTGGTCTCGCCGCTGGGCCTGGGTACCGTCAAGCTGGGCCGCGACCAAGGGGTGAAATACCCCAGCGGTTTCCAGATTCCCGATGACGACGCCGCGCGGATGCTGCTGCGCCAGGCCCGCCAACTGGGCATCAACCTGATCGACACTGCGCCCGCTTATGGCCGCAGCGAAGAACGCCTGGGCCCGCTGTTGCGCGGCCAGCGCCAGGAGTGGGTGATTGTCAGCAAGGTGGGCGAAGAGTTTGCCGAGGGCGTGTCCCATCACGATTTCAGCGCAGCCCATACCCGGCTTTCCGTCGAGCGCAGCCTGAAACGACTTGAAACGGATTTTATCGATCTGGTGCTCGTGCACTCCGACGGCAACGACCTGCATATCCTCAATGATTGCGAGGTTTACCAGACCCTGGCGGACCTCAAGCGCGAGGGCAAGATTCGCGGTTTCGGCCTCTCCGGCAAAACCGTCGAAGGTGGCGTAAAGGCTCTGGAACAAGGTGATTGCGCCATGGTCACCTACAATCTGAACGAACAGGCCGAGAAGGCCGTCATTGATTATGCGGCCGTGCACGGCAAAGGCATCCTGGTGAAAAAGGCGCTAGCCAGTGGCCATGTATGCCTGGAATCAGGAGTGGATCCAATTCACGCCAGTTTCATGTTGTTGTTTGCGCAAACCGGCGTCGCCAGTGCTATTGTCGGGACCATTAATCCGCTGCACCTCGCACACAACGTAGCGACCGCTGCCAAGGTCATTCGCCAACTCTGATGCCGCCGACGCGGCCGACCCCGACGCAAGAAGGAGCCGACATGGCGCGAACGCTCATTAGAAAAAACCCGAGTAACTTTAAAACACTGCCGCTGCATGTCGAAGCCACGCCCGAAGGCTTGAGTTACCAGAGCGTCGGTATGCCGCTCAACTTCGCCCAGACCCTGCAACGGCGCAAGCCGGTGGAGGTGAAAGACACTGAGCGTTTTGTGCTGGAGTTGGCCAACCTTGGCGTCTCGGTGCGCCTCACCCTGCACTGGCAGAACCGTGATTACTGGGTGCTGGTGCGCCAGCGCCGGCAAGACCGCGGCGATGTGGTGCTCAAGCTGATCTCCGGTTATGTGCCGGCCCACGAACTGAACCTGCCGCTGCACACCGCCATTCAGGAAATCGCCGAGGAATGCCTGCTGGAAACCCCGGAAGGCTGGCTGGGCGGGCGCTTCAACGACACGTGGTTGCCGGCGCCCTACTCGTCCGCCCTGCACTACCGCGAAGCGTTACCGTTTCGCCTCTCGCCGCTGTCGGGCGCCGCACGCCCGGTACGCTGCGCCACCATGCAATTGATTGAACGCCCTCGGGCCTACGTGCACCTGCCGACGGCTTCGCTGCAATTGATTTATGACTTGCGCCTGGAAGTGCCGAAGGAGGCGAAGTCACTGAGCCTGTTTCATGTAGACGAGCGCCTGGAGGGTGACCAACTGGTAGCCCGCCTGGACCGCCAGCGCCCGGACTTGTACCTGATGCCGCTGAAGGATGGACAGCCGTGTGCGGAGCTGTACACCCTGAAGAAGGATCAACTGTATCCGGCGAGTACGCGAGGGGTGTATCTGGCAGAGAGCTTTGCCCAGCAGGAAGGCTGGATCGTGCGCGATGAGCGGATTCGCTGGAAGGACTGGCTACGGCAGCAAGGGCTGAGCGCGCCAGAGAAAGAGTCGAAGCTGAAGCGATTGACCGGCAAGGCGAGGCAGATATTGCGCAAGATCGTGCCGAAAAAAGCGAACCGCTGAGCACTTGATGCAGGAGCGAGCAAGCTCGCTCCTACAGAAATACGAGCATTACTCGTTATTTCGGATTTTTTCCACAATCGCCGTAGTCGAGCTGTTTTCAACCAGCCCCAACACTTTGACCTTGCCGCCATAAGCGCTGACGATATCGGCACCGACCACTTGGTCGACCGAGTAATCACCCCCCTTGACCAGCACGTCCGGCTTGACCTGGGCCAGCAGGTTTTCCGGAGTCGCCTCGGCAAAGCTGATCACCCAGTCCACCGCGCCCAACCCAGCCAGCACCGCCATACGACGGTCGACACTGTTGATCGGCCGACCCGGCCCCTTCAAGCGGCTGACCGACGCATCGTCGTTGACCGCCACGATCAATCGATCGCCTTGGGCCCGCGCCTGCTCCAGGTACGTCACGTGGCCGGCGTGCAGAATGTCGAAGCAACCATTGGTGAAGACAATGCTCTCGTTATGGGCACGGGCATCGTCAATCGCCAACAGCAGTTGCTCAAGGCTCAACACGCCACGCTCCGAACCTTCCTCGCGCTGGATAGCGCGACGCAGTTCCGGGGCGCTGATGGCCGCCGTACCCAGCTTGCCGACCACAATGCCTGCCGCGAGGTTAGCCAGGGCCACGGCGTGGGGCAGTTCCTCGCCCGCCGCAATGGCTGCGGCCAGGGTGGAAATCACCGTGTCACCGGCACCGGTCACGTCGAACACTTCACGTGCCCGCGCTGGCAGGTGCATGGCCGGTTGATCGGGACGCAGCAAGGTCATGCCGTGTTCACCACGGGTCACCAGCAAGGCGCCCAGGTCGAGATCGGCCATGAGTTTGGCGCCCTTGGTCACCAGCTCGTGCTCGTCGACACAACCGCCGACGATGGTTTCAAATTCGCTGAGGTTCGGCGTGATCAGGCTGGCGCCCCGATAAATCGAGAAGTCCTTGCCCTTGGGATCAGCCAGCACCGGAATGCCCCGGGCCTTGGCGGCCTGGATCAGCATCTGGTGATTTCTCAAGGCGCCTTTGCCGTAGTCGGACAGCACCAGCACCTTGATGCCTTCGAGCAACTCGTCGACCTGGGCGCTGAGGGCCAGGGCGTCGGTGGCGAAGGGTTCTTCAAAATCGATACGCAGCAATTGCTGGTGACGGCTCATGACCCGCAGCTTGACGATGGTCGGCTGGTGGGGGATGCGCTGGAACAGCGCACGCACGCCAGCGCCGCGAAGGCTGTTGGCCAGGCTGTCGGCGGCTTCGTCGTCGCCGGTCACACCCACCAGGGAGGCCGGGGCGCCGAGGGCGGCAATATTGAGGGCAACGTTGGCAGCGCCACCTGGGCGGTCTTCGATTTGCTCGACCTTGACTACCGGTACCGGTGCCTCAGGGGAAATCCGTGAGGTACCGCCATGCCAGTAACGGTCGAGCATGACATCGCCGACCACCAAGACAGGGGCTTGATCGAATCGCGGCATGGACAACTTCATGGAGCAACCCACATACAAAATGAACAGGGGCGCGATATTACCACAGGGTTGTCAAAGGCTTGTGCAATGTAGGAGCCGGCTTGCCGGCGATGCGGTCACTGCGATTTTTAGTGCGACCGCGGTGATGCCATCGCCGGCAAGCCGGCTCCTACACATCAGGTGATGTCGGCCGGGATCGGCGCGTCCAGGCCCATGGCGTGCAGGCGGGCGTAATAGCCGTTCTGCGCCAACAGTTCGCCGTGGGTACCGCGCTCGACAATCCGGCCATCGTCCATCACCAGGATCAGGTCGGCCTTCTCGATGGTCGACAGGCGGTGGGCAATCACCAGGGTCGTTCGGCCTTGCATGACCTTGTCCAGGGCCGCCTGGATATGGCGCTCCGACTCGGTGTCCAGCGCCGAGGTGGCCTCGTCGAGGATCAGCAGCGGGGCGTTCTTGAGCAAGGCGCGGGCAATGGCCAGGCGCTGGCGTTGGCCGCCGGACAGCAGCACACCGTTTTCGCCGACCTGGGTATCGAAGCCTTTGGGCAACTGGTCGATGAAATCCTTGGCATAGGCATCGGCTGCCGCCGCTTCGACATCTGCACGCGGTGCGCCAGCCAAATCACCGTAAGCGATGTTGTTGGTCACGGTGTCGCTGAACAGGGTCACGTGCTGGGTCACCTGGGCGATGTGCCGACGCAGGTTGAGCAGCCGATAGTCTTCGATTTCTACGCCATCGAGCAGGATCTCGCCGCTCTCGTGGTGGTAGAAACGCGGGATCAGGCTGGCCAGCGTGGACTTGCCGCTGCCCGAACGCCCCACCAGGGCAACCATCTGCCCAGGCTCTGCGGTAAAGGTGATGTCCTTGAGCACATGGCGCTCGGTGCCCGGATAGGTGAAGTTCAGGTTGCGCACTTCCAGGCGGCCGCTGACCTTGTCGCGCTCGATGGTGCCGCGATCGAGTTCCACGTCTTCGTCCAACTGCTCGAAAATACTTTCGGCACCGGCCACGCCTTTCTGGATGGTCGAGCTGACTTCAGAGAGCTGGCGAATCGGCTTGGGCAACAGGCCGGCCAAGGTGATGTAGGCCACCATGTCGCCCGCCGAAGCATCACCGCGAAGGTACAGAACCAGGAACATCAGCACCGCCATGGCGCTGTAGATCACCAGTTGCAGCGCCGGCGTGTAGATCGCACCGGTGCGGGTCATGCGCAGTTGCTTGTTGGTGTTGCTCAGGCTGGCCTTGAGGAAGCGCTTCTGCTCATACACCTCACCGCCGAAGCTACGCACCACGCGGTAGCCCTGGATGGTTTCCGAGGCGACGTGTGTCACATCACCCATGGCGACCTGGATCTTCTTGCTCTGCTTGCGGAACTTCTTGCTCGCGGTGCTGACCATCACTGCAATCAATGGCAGGATGGCGATCATCACCAGCGTCAACCGCCAGTTCATATAAAGCAGCGAGGCGAACAGGAAGATCACCGTCATGCCTTCGCGAATCACTACCTTGATGGCATCAGTCGCAGCACCGGTGACCATGGTCACGTTGAAGGTGATGCGGGAGATCAGGTGCCCGGAGTTGTGATTGTCGAAATAGCGGTTCGGCAGGGTCAGCAGATTGTTGAACAGTTGCACCCGCAGGTCGTGGACCAGGCCCAGGGAAACCTTGGCCAGCAGGTAGTTGCCCAGGAACGAGCCGAGGCCCTGCCAGGCGGCGATCAGGATGATCAACAGCGGTACGGCCTGCAGCAGTTGCAGGTCCCGCAGGCCAGGTACCGTGGGGAACAGCACCGCCTCAGGGTTCGACAGGCCGTCGACAAAGTACTTGAGGATGTACCCCAGCATCGGCTGGGTCGACGCGAAAATCAGAAAGCCGACGATACTCAGCGCGAACAAGCCGGCATAAGGCTTAACGTAGCTGAGCAGGCGGAAGTATATTTTCAAGCTCGAAGGGCTTGCGCTCGGACTGGAGTCGGTCATATCACGCGGCGGTTTTGAAAAAGGAGGCTGACTTTAGCACAGCTTCTCTGTTGTACTTGCACCCGGCACACCCGCGATCCCGTTGGATCCAACGGGCGACATTAAATAGCCACTACTTTAGTATGCTCGGCTTTCTCTATTCTGGAACGGCTTTTCTGTATGCACTCCAAGCGCCTGATATACGGCTCAAACCGCGTTTTTGACTTCCTGTGTCTATGGATTCTGCCCATCGGCTTGTTGTTACTGCTGAGCTCGCTGTTCTTTGTCACCAATCGAAATGTGCTGCACAGGTTCTACTACGTGCTGTTCAGCGCGCCGACACTGTTGCTGCTGTGCCTGCGCCCGGCGGAACTCAAGCAGGTTTTGCGCGAGCCCCTGGCGATTGCGTTCCTGGTGTTTTCGGCCTGGGCACTGACCAGCCTGCTCTGGACCCCGGAACACAGCGCTGACTCCGACCTGTTCAAACGGCCACTGCATACCTTCATGCTGTTTGCCGGTTGCGGCCTTTGGCTGCATTACCGCAACGAACTGTTGAAGCCGATCTTCTTTTGCGCCGCGCTGATCGCACTGGTGTCCAGTGCCTGCAGCCTGGTGGCCTTTGGTCCCATTTTCTCTGAAGGTACACGGATGATCGGTGGGCGTGGAGCCCTGGATAACCCGCTGCTGAGTTCTCACATATTCGGATTCTTCTGCGTTTACTGGCTGTACGTGTGCATGACCACCAAGCGTCTGCAGGTACTCTGGTTCAGCATTCCGGCACTGGCAATCATGGCCGCTGCGGTCCTGGCCACCGGTTCGAGAACGCCGCTGGTTGCGCTCACGCTTGCAGTGCTCTGGCTGAGCTTCATCAATCGCAATCGTCGCTCGGCCCTGCTGATCGCTGGCATGGTGCTGGCCGCTGCGGCACTGCTACTGCTCTACCCCGAGCAGTTCACCAACCGCGGCAGCTCGTTCCGTTTCGAGCTCTGGGGCATGGCGCTAGAACGTATCGCCCAACACCCCTGGATCGGCCACAGCTACGACTCAGAGCTGTACCTGACGCTTGCCGACGGCTATGAACTGCGCGA
Source organism: Pseudomonas sp. K2I15 (assembly GCF_002204795.1). GTDB lineage: Bacteria > Pseudomonadota > Gammaproteobacteria > Pseudomonadales > Pseudomonadaceae > Aquipseudomonas. Next base: position 142,443 of record NZ_NIXO01000007.1, on the reverse strand, counting down.
GCCCCATAGCTTTGCCCTCGGCGTGCTCTATTACGTCGGCATCATCGGCTTCATCCCGTGGATCTTCATGCTTGGCTGGGGCTTGTACAAAGGCCTCAAGGAACGCGCCCAGCCGCTGTTCATCCTGGCTTCGTCGCTGCTGGTCTACGGCATCGGTGCCGGCCTGACCGAAGGCGGCGGCATTCTCTCGCGGCCAAAAGAGCACTGGTTCCTGCTGTGGATCCCGCTGGCGCTGATCGCCGGCCTGAGCATCGCCCAGCGTCGCCGCAGCCTGCTGCGCATGCCGGTGCAAAGCCTGAAACCTCAAGACTTCGAGCAACTGTGTGCCAACGCTCACGTGATTGAAGCCGATGGCCTGGGGCCCAAGGTCCTGCGCCTGGAGGATGGCAGCTTCCTCAAGCTGTTCCGCCCCCGTCGCTGGTACACCTCCGGCAGCTTCAATCCGTATTCGGAGCGCTTTGCCAGCAACAGCGAGCAACTGCGCGCACTGGGCATTCCATCACCGGTCATCCTCAATCTGTACCAGTTGACGGATGCCAGCAGCGCCGTACGTTATCAGCCGCTGCCGGGGCTGACCCTGCGCCAGGCCCTGCAAAGCCTGGACAGCAGCCTGCGGGAATCGCTGATTGAGCGTTTCGGCGGGTTCATGGCCCAACTCCACGAGCGCGGCGTGTACTTCCGCTCCCTGCACCTGGGCAACGTACTGCTGATGGATGACGGCGAGTTCGGCCTGATCGACGTAGCAGACATGCGCATCTACCCGTCGGCCCTGCGTAACGCCCTGCGCCAGCGCAACCTGCGGCACATGCAACGTTATCCACAAGACCGTAACTGGCTATTCGAAGCGCATTTCGAGCAATTGGCCAATGGCTATGCTTCGGTGGCATCGCCAAGCGCCACGGCGAAAATCCGTGAGCAGGTGCTGAAGCTCAACAGCCCGGTCGTGCAGGTCGCGAGCCCGGTAAAATAATGGTTTGAACCGCTGAGGTTCCAGGCTTCTGGCCATTGCGGTTTACGCAATGACCAGGCCCAAGTGCTATGAACTGCGCTGCGGCGCCAGGTACAACCGCACCAACCCCCGCAAGGTCTTGCGACCCCAGAACTTCACAGGAATCTGCTTGAGGATCTCCCGCGCCAGCGGGCGGTCGCGGTCGGCGGTCTTGAGGAACATTGAGTTCAGGAAGTTGAAGCGAACCTGATTATAGGCAGGGTGATCGCTGAACAACCCGTAGGTCTTGAGGATGTTCTGGATCATGTAGCGATGATTCTTGTACGTGTTGGTCGCGTGCTGGCGATAGCGCGCCATCACCACATTCAACACGTCGATGGTGTAGCCGGCGTGGGTGATCTTCAACTCGATCAGCAAGTCTTCCAGCGGAATCAGCGGATCGAAACCGCCGACCTCTTCCAGCGCCTGCTGGCGGATCATAAGGGTCGGTGCCGGAGGAAAGGGCTTGCGGTCCAGGAACAGATCGTCGAAATCCAGGCTGCGAAACGGCAAATCGCGGCGCTGCTTCTTCTCCGGGTACGGCTTGCCGTCACCATCAATCAATTCGATATTACCGGCGCAGATACCCACCTTCGGCTTGCCTTCCATGTAGGCAACCTGGGTGGCGATGCGCTCTGGCAGCATGATGTCATCGGAGCCGAATGGCGCGATCAGGCTGCCTTTGGCACGGGCGATGGCACCGTTCAAGGTGTTGGTCAGGCCCTGGTTCTGCTGAACCTGGAAATCAAACCCGTGCTCAGCCTGCAAGCGCTGGATACGCTCCACGCTGTCATCCTTGGAGCCGTCGTCCACCACCAGCAACTCGATGTTGGCGTAGGTCTGGCCGAGCACACTGAGGATGCTCTGTTCGATGTACGGGCCATGGTTGTAGGACGCGATGATCACAGTGACCAGGGGTTGCTGCAGACTCATGTTTTACCTACTTCACGCAGACCGGTTTCGATCAGGTTCAAGTACTTGTGCCGGAACTCATCCAGGGTGTGGTTCTCTTCCAGGTAGCGGAACACTTGCTCGCCCTTGGCACGCAACTGTTCGTCGCTCAGTGCCAGGTAGGTGTCCAGCGCCGCCGCCAGTTGCTCGACATTGCCGGGGTCATGGGACAAGCCGCCCGCACCTTCCACCAACGGCAACATCGCCGGGCCGTTGGAGGCGATGACCGGCAGATGGCCGCTCATGCCTTCCAGCAGCGCCAGGCCCAGGCCTTCGAACAGCGACGGCATGGTCCAGATGTCGAAGCCGCGCACATACTTCATGCCATCTTCACGAAAGCCCAGCAGGTGCGCACGGCCGGTCAGGCCCAGGCGCTCGATATCGGCACGCAGGTCGGCTTCGGCGCGGCCGGAACCAATGATCCCCACCTGGGCTGCAGGGTATTTGTCCTTCAGTGTGGCGAAGGCTTGCAGCAAATGGGTGTGGCCCTTGATCGGAACCAGCCGGCCCAAGGCGCCAATCATTCGCGCATCCAGCGGCAGGCCGAGGGCCTTGCGCGCTTCATCGCGAGGCAACTGCAAAGCTTCGGCCTGGGGAATGTCGATTGCATTGGTGACAAAGGTTGTGTTCTCACGGGTGAACCCGCAGTTGAGGTCCACCAGGTAATCCTTGACCGCCGCCGACACCCCGACAAACCGCCACGCCGGGCTGACCCATTTCTGCGTCTGGCGTCGGCGGTAACCACGGGCGTACTCGCCAAAACCGTGGGAGATGCCAATGCACAGCGGGATCTTCAACCAGCGGTTGAGGGACAGCATCATGTTGACCGACTTGAAGCGGTTACAGATGACCACGTCGAATTTCTGCTCGCGGCAATACTTGTAGATCTGCCACATGGCGCCCAAACGAATGCCCTTGAGGGATTTTTCCGGCAGTTCGAAGTAATGCGAGTGTTCAGCCACGCTCAGGGGCTGGCCGGGCAGCGGACGGCCGCTGAGAAACCCGGAGGTGACCTCGAAACGTTCAGCCGGCAAGGCCTTGACGATCTGCTCGCCGAGGTCGGCGAAGTCGTGGGTCTTGACGTTGTAGTCCGGCTGTAACTGCAAAACCTTGAAGCGAGGTTTCATAACTCTCCATGCTGCAATCTGGCTGCGGGCACGCAGCCCGGCGAAAAAGGGGCGGCAGGCCCTGCAAGCCTGCCTTCAATAAGGTCTCAATCCTGCTTCAACACCCAGAGCAACTCATGACGGCGCACCGCCTTGCGGAAGAACTCATTCTCTCCGTAAGGCGATGGCCTGCGGCCCGCCAGTAATTGCTGCAACCACCTGCGCACGCGCCGCTTGAACGGCGCTCGCGGCTGCAGGTCGTGCATCATGCCCAGCGCCATGGCCTTGTCCTGCTGCTGGCTCAATGTCAGCGGCAAGCTGCAGGGTACAAGCTCAAGCGTTGAGTCGAAACGCGGCGGCAAGGCCACGCCCGCGCCCGAGTCGCCCATGGGCCAGCGGTCATTATCATGCAGGTGGTTGGCGTAGCCGAGCAATGTGCCCGGCTGCCATTCCAGACCTTGCAGAGCTTGGAGAATCGCGGCGTGCGCGCAGATGTGATCCGGGTGCGGATCCAGCAGTGGTGTCGGCAACACGATCACCTGCGGGCGGGCCTTGAGCAGCAAGGCCCGCAGGTCGGCAATCAGGTTGTTCCAGGTCGGGGCGCCATCCACATCGCCAGGCAAGGCCAGGGCATTGAACTGGCGAAACAGCCGCGTATCGTCCAGTTGTGCTTCCCGGGAAGCCTGGGGCTGGTCCGGCGCGGCCTGCATGGCCGGCAGTTGCATACAGAAGTAACCCAACTGCACGCACTGCGCCTCGGGAACACCCGCCCAGCGAGGCACGGTAACGCTGTCCCAGGCACGCAGGCGGCCTTTGATTCGTGCAGCATCGGCCTTGGGCATACCCATGTGCTGATAATGATCGGCTTCTATTTCGCCCGCCGTGAGGGTGACGATCCAGCTCTCATCGGCCTGGCTGTAAAGGCTGAAGGCGGCCAGTTCGGCATCGTCGGCATGGGGCGCAATCACCATCACACGCTGGCGACGGTAATCCGGCTGGCGGAACAGCCACAATCTCGGCTGGCCCTTGATCCGGCAGAAGCGCCCACGCAAGCGCAACTTGCCGCTGGCCAGTGCTTCACCCGCGCCGGTCAGGTTGAGGTAGCGCCGGCCAGCGACGCCACGCTCGAAGACTTGCCGGTCCGGCGCATCCAGGCCCAGCAACTCTACCGAGGGATCCAGAAAACGTCCGAGCCAAGAGCTTTTGAGTTCAATGGCGACGATCAGGGTTTCATCGCCCACCAAGGGCGTGTCCAACACCAGTCGCCCGGTTTCGAGACGCAGACCGGGGCACTCGCTGCCCTCAGGAAACGCGTACTCATAGTCGTCTTTAGGCGAGTAGAACAGGTGATCGGCAAACCAGGCTTCATGCGCGGCCCACAGCACCACGGCCAGCACCAGCGGCAACCACCAGGCCACCAGCACACCGAGCGCCACCAGCAGCAACAGGCCAACCAACAGCGCGATACGTTTGTTGCGCCGATGTTGCTTGAGGAGTTGCTGCTTGCGGCTCATACGCTGAACACCGGCACCGGGTTGCACCAGCGCTCCTTGTATTCACGATCGGAACGCCCGAAGGAAAAACGCAGGGGCTTGTCGCTGGCCCGCGCTTGTTCCCAGGCACTTTGGGTATTGAGAAAGCTCAGTACGCTGCCGGGACTGAATGCCTTGGTTTGCGGGTCGACACCGCCGTTGACGTACTCGGCACTCACCCACGCCGGCGCCTGCACCTGATACACCAGTTGCACGGCAATCGCGGCGTCATTGAGAAACAGCACCGAGCCGAACAGGAATTCCTTGAGCAACTCCAGCACTTCAGCCAGACGCTCGGCACCCGCTGCCGGGAAGCCCCAGCGTCGCTGGAACAGGTCGCAATAAATCGCCGCCAGTTCGCTGCTGGAAAACTCGCTGACCGCCCGCACCACACCGCCCGCCTCTTCCAGCAAGCGCAATTCGCGCCGCTGGTTGTAGCGAAACTTCTTCGACAGCTCTTCCGGTGTGCGCGCCATGGCCAACTGCTCGGCCTGGGGCTTGAGGGTGCTCACGCGCCCTTCATTCAGCGCCGACAGATAACGCGCCCGATGGCGCAACGGCAGCTGCGCATCGGCGGCAATCGGCAGGATGATCTCGGCGTTACCCAGATCGAACAGGCCTTTTTTGCCTTTGCGCTTGAGCACGTCCTTGGACAAGGCCAGGTCGCGCCCCCAGGTGGCAATCGCGCCTTTCAGCTCGCCATCCTGCTCCCAGCCCAGGTAACGCACCGGAATCTGCGCCAGGTGCGCCAGCCGCTCGACGATCTGCGGATGGGTCGCCACGCTGCCTCCAAAACGCTGCCAGGCCTGGGCGTAAACCTCGGCCTCGACAGGCGTCCAGCCACGTTCACGCCAGCCCTGAAAGCGGTTCAGCATTTAAACCACAGCGTCATAAGGGTCTACGCCGTCCTTGACCACCAGGATGTCTTCCATGATCAAGTACTGCAGGTCAGAACCGAAGAACATGTTCAGCGCATCCGTCGGCGAACAGATCATCGCTTCGCCACGACGGTTGAGCGAGGTGTTCAGCGACACACCGTTGCCGGTCAGCACTTCCAGCTCTTTCATCATGTCGTAGTAGCGCGGGTTGTATTCGCGCTTGAGCACCTGGGCGCGGGAGGTGCCATCTTCATGGACCACTTCCGGCACTCGGGTTTTCCATTCTTCCGACACTTCAAAGGTGAAGGTCATGAACGGCGCCGGGTGATCGACCTTGATCATCTGTGGCGCAACGGTGTCGAGCATCGACGGGCAGAAAGGCCTCCAGCGCTCGCGGAACTTGATCTGGTGGTTGATCCGGTCAGCCACGCCGGTAGCGCTCGGGCAACCGATGATCGAACGCCCGCCCAGGGCGCGTGGGCCAAACTCCATGCGGCCCTGGAACCAGGCCACCGGGTTGCCGTCGACCATGATCTTGGCGATGCGTTTCGGGGTGTTTTCGATCTGGCGCCACACCGGCTTGCTCGGGTGTTTGGCGCAGGCGGCGATTACGTCTTCGTTGCTGTAGGACGGGCCGAGATAGACGTGTTCCATCTTCTCCACCGGTACACCACGGGCGTGGGACACGTACGCTGCCGCACCGACCGCGGTGCCGGCATCGCCGGACGCCGGCTGCACGAACAGCTCCTTCACGTCGTCACGGGCAATGATCTTCTGGTTCAGCTTGACGTTCAGCGCACAACCGCCGGCGAAGGCCAGCTTGCCAGTGTCTTTGAGGATGTCGCCCAGGTAATGGTCGATCATCTGCAACGCCAGCTTCTCGAACAGCGCCTGCATGCTGGCCGCGTAGTGGATGTACGGCTCGTCAGCGATGTCGCCTTCGCGCTTCGGGCCCAGCCACTCGATCAGTTTCGGCGAGAAGTAGAAACCCTTGCCCTTCTCTTTGTAGCGGCGCAGGCCGATGACGTTGGCGTAGTCGGTGTTGATCACCAGCTCGCCGTTTTCAAAGGAGGCCAGGCGCGAGAAATCGTACTTGCTGGCATCGCCATACGGCGCCATGCCCATGACCTTGAACTCACCGTCAAGCATCTCGAAACCGAGGAACTCGGTGATCGCGCCGTACAGGCCGCCGAGGGAGTCCGGGTCGTAGAATTCCTTGATCTTGTGGATCTTGCCGTTTTCGCCGTAGCCGAAGAACGTGGTGGCGTACTCGCCCTTGCCGTCGATCCCGAGGATCGCAGTCTTCTCCTGAAAGCCGGAGCAGTGATAGGCACTGGAGGCGTGGGCCAGGTGGTGTTCAACCGGCTCGATCTTGATTTTCTTCGGATCGAAGCCCAGTTGCTCCAGGCACCAGACAATCTTGTTGCGGTAGCGCTTGTAGCGACGGTTGCCCATCAAGATCGCGTCGAGGGCGCGGTCCGGGGCGTACCAGTAACGCTTGGCGTAGTGCCAGCGGGCCTCGCCGAACAGGCTGATCGGTGCGAACGGAATCGCCACCACATCAACGTCGGAAGGCTTGATACCGGCTTGTTCCAGGCAGAACTTCGCCGACTCGTAGGGCATGCGGTTCTTTGCATGTTTGTCGCGTACGAAGCGCTCTTCTTCGGCGGCCGCGATCAGCTTGCCGTCGATATACAAGGCTGCGGAAGGATCATGGCTAAGGGCGCCGGACAGGCCAAGAATCGTCAATGCCACAGGGGTCTAGCCTCTTTTAGTCTGCATGCAGGCGCGTCACGCCTGAAAAAAGTGTGCTCCCCGCCTGGGCGAGAAACAGCTAAAGGGCGGGATTATAGCGTAAACACGTCCCGTGATGATCTAGGGATTGTGGCGACCGGTTGTCACTGCGGGCCTAGCGGAAAATCTCGATGCTGCCGTCCTTGTTCTGGCGGTAGATCGTGTAAGGCAGGACCAGCGTGTCCAGCACGCCGGAGCCCACGAACTCGGCGGCGAAGATCGGCCAGGCTCCGGAGGCATCCCGCGTCTGGTCTTTGTTGCTGTCGGGTGCGCCGTTCAGCGTGCAAAAACCGTAGATCACCCCACTGTAGATACGCGGCACGTTTTCACAATAACTGCGCGATTCCTTGAGGTTCTGGCTGGCAACGGCGTCCGGGCGAAACACCGTGTTGATCGTGCCGCAACCGGCGACGGATACCAGAGCCGCAGCGAAAAGGGCTTTGGTTGCAAGACTCATGGACAACTCCATTTGGCATAAGTGTGGGCATTCACCCGATACTCATGCACCGGGCCGCCAGTAAATACTGATATTGCCATCAGTAGCTTGCCTGTAAACCGTATAGGGCAGAATCACTGTATCAACAATGCCCGAAACCGTTATATCCAATAGTACGAACGGCACCAGTATGCCGGTGGGGTCCGGCGCGGCATGCAGCAGGCAAAAATCAAAGGCAACGCCGCTGTAGACACGGGGAATGGACTGGCAATAGGTTTTTTGCTTCCTGAGCTCACGTGCCGCTGTCGCGTCTTCGCGCAACACCGTGTTGAACGTTCCACAGCCGCTCAACACAAGGAGTCCGATGCTTAGCGCAGCAGTCATTTTTAGCGTCATGGCCAGCCCTCTGAATGGTCTGCAACGCTAACATCGGCCCTGTAGGCGACCCAGACCCCGGGCGCCGCCGCGCCATGTAGGAGGATTCCGAAATGGTAAAAGCTGGCTGAAACGTTAAACTCGCGCACTTTTGTGCGCCATGGATCCTGGTTTACTCATGAAAGTTGTTGTGCCCACTCGTTTTGCGATGCTGCTTCCCGGACTGCTGGGCCTGTACAACGGCGCCCAGGCCGACGAAGCCCCATTGGTCCTCGACCCCAGCGTGGTCACTGGCTCGCGCAGTGCCAGCCCAAGCTTCGACCTGCCGTATTCCGTGGACAGCATCAGCCGCGAGCAAATCAGCGACGGTCAACTGGGCATCAACGCGTCAGAAGCCCTGTCTCGCGTTCCCGGCCTGGTGGTTCAAAATCGCCAGAACTACGCCCAGGACCTGCAGATTTCATCCCGCGGCTTCGGTGCACGCTCGGCATTTGGTGTGCGCGGCATCAAGCTGATTGCTGATGGCATCCCCGCCAGCACCCCGGACGGCCAGGGCCAGGCCGCCACGTTCAACCTCGACACCGCCGAGCGCATCGAAGTCCTGCGTGGCCCGGCCGCCACGCTGTATGGCAGCAATGCTGGCGGCGTGATCCAGATGTTTTCCCGCAACGGCGAAGGCCCGCCGCGCATTGGTGCCGAGACCCTGGTGGGCAGTGACGGCCTGAGCAAAAACCACCTGACCACCGAAGGTTCGGCAGACGGCGCAGGCTTTGTGCTGGACGCTTCACGCATGGACACCGATGGCTACCGCGACCACAGCAGCGCGCGCCGCGACCAGACCTTTGCCAAGCTCAATTTCGAGCCGGATGAAGACAGCAAGCTGGCGCTGATCTACAGCAGCCTGGAGCAGAATGGTACGCAGGATCCCTTGGGGCAGACGTGGGCTGCATACAAAGCCGATCCACGCTCGGTGAGTCCCCTCGCAGAGCAGTACAACACTCGGAAAAGCATCGACCACCAGCAATTGGGAATGAACTACGAACGATATTTTGGTGACGCGACGCTGCAAGTGAATGCGTATACCGGGCGGCGCAGCGTGATTCAGTATTTGTCGATTCCAGGCGGTTCAACATCTGACAAGCGCGGTGGCGTGGTGGACTTTGAGCGGAAATTCTACGGCGGCTCATTGCACTGGCTACAACCCATCAACAGCGCACCCGGCGACCTGACGCTGATCACCGGCCTGGATTACGACCGCAGCCAGGACGACCGCCAAGGTTATTCCAACACCCTGAACGGCGAGCATGGCGTAAAAGGCGCCCTGGGCCGGGACGAAATCGACACGGCCACCAGCCTCGATCCGTTCGTCCAGGCCAACTGGCTGCTGGGCGACTGGACGCTGCAAGCAGGGCTACGCCACAGCACCATGAAAATGGATGTGGACGACCACTTCCTGAGTGACGGCAACGATAGCGGCAGCAAGACATACCAGAAAAACACACCGTCAGTCAGCGTGATGTACGCCTTCACTCCCGACCTGCATGGCTATGTCAGCGCCGGCAAAGGTTTTGAAACACCTACCCAGGCAGAGTCGGCCTACTCCAGCACCGCGAATGGTTTTAACTTCGCGCTCAAGCCGTCGGTCAGCAAGCAATATGAGGCTGGCCTAAAAGCACGGGTTGGCCAGGACACTCGCGTCAATGCCGCACTGTTCCAAATCACCACGGACGATGAGTTAGTGGTGCAACAATCCAGCGGCGGCCGCACCACTTACCAGAACGCCGGCCGCACCCTGCGCCGCGGCTTCGAACTGGGCATCGAAAGCCAGCTCAGCGAGCAGTGGAGCACCAACATCGCCTACACCCGCCTGCAAGCCACCTACGACAGCGACTTCGTTGGCGGCGGCAAACCAGTGGACAAAGGCAACTACCTCCCCGGCGTCCCGCAAACCACGCTATTCGCCGAACTCAACTGGAAACCCCGGGACTGGGTCAGCACCGCCCTGGAAGGCATGTACCGCAGCAAGGTCTACGTCGAAGACACCAACCAGCAACACGCGGCACCGGGCTACAGCGTATTCAACTGGCGCGCGCGCTTTGAACAGAAGGTGGAGCACTGGACGTTTCACCAAACCCTGCGACTGGATAACCTGCTGGATCGCCAGTACGTAGGGTCGGTGATTGTCGGAGACGGCAATGGCCGCTACTACGAAGCGGCGCCGGGACGGTCGTGGTATGCAGGCGCCGGTGCCGAGTATCAGTTCTGACCAAGTATTGCGGTGACGCAGCTATCTCCTTCGCGAGCAAGCCCGCTCCCACATTTGGCAGCATTCATCCTGAGCAGACGCGATCGAAGGTGGGGCTTGCTGGCGAAAGGGCCGAAGGCCCGATTCAGCCCGCGCCGCCGATCTGCCTGGGCAACCGCTGATCAATCACCCGATACAGCGCGCTGCTCTCAGGCCAATTACGCATAAACCGCGCCCGATCCTTTGCATACGCCGGGGCGAAGCTGCTCAAGGAGCCGTGCTGACACATCGAATCCAGGTCGATCAGCGCCCAGCGGTCCGCATGCCAGAACAGGTTATGCCCCTTAAAGTCCCCATGACTGATGCGCTCGCGGATCAGCTCTGCGAACAAGTGATCAAGGGCCAGCAACTCAGCCTCAGGCGCCTCGCCACTTTCAACATACGGTGCAAACCGCTCGATGATGTCCGGCCCTGGCAGGTACTCGGTCACCAGGTAAGCCCGGCTGCGTAGCCACAGGAAACGCTTCTCCAGCAACGCCAGCGGCTTGGGCGTGGCAATGCCGAGGAACGCCAGGCGATTGCCTTCGCGCCACGAATGCCAGGCCCGGCTTGGTCGCCAGAAACGCTTGAGCCAATGGGCAAAACCCTTGATGTTGTAGCGCTTGATGACCAGCGGCCGACCGGCCACCTCGACCTTGGCGACACTGGCCGCCCCACCGGTTTTATACAGGTGGCCCTGGTCGAGCAGCGCATCGGCCTGCGCCAGTACCGGCAGCATCGCCGCCTCTTCCTCGCGGCGAATCGCGCGCAAGGCAAACGGCCCGCGCACTACGCTGAACAGCGTGCACTCACGGCCAACCTTGCTCAGGAAATCCTTCAAGCGCCAGACGCTGACTTTGCGTACCTGCTTCTGCAACGCTTCCAGCGGCAACCCGTGCTCACCGTTGCTCAGCAGGTAGTGCACCAACAACTCTTCGGTAAACGGCTCGATATTTTTCGGCAATTGCGCGAAAAACACCCCGAGGTTTTCCAGCACCCGGTTGCGCGACAGCGGCGTGCCCGCCTCTTCGACGCAGATCCCGGCACCGTCGATCAAATACAGTTTGCCGTCCTGGCGCAGCAGGTTGTCCAGGTGCAGATCTTCCTGCCACAGGCCCTTGGCATGCATCTGCGCAATCGCGCCCAGCGCTTCGGCCAGCACCGCTTGCTGCTCGTCAGCCAGCGGCGGCAAACCTTCGACCGCGTGCCAGGCATCAGCCAGGCTGTCGGCACCTTCCAGAAACTCGAACAGCAGCCAACCGCCCTCGCCCTCTTGCAGACCATCGGCCAGCAACAGCGGCGTGGTCAGGCCTTGGTCGGCCAGCAGCCGCACGCCTTTTAATTCACGCTGAAAATGCCGCGCCGCCTTGCTGCCCACCAGCAGTTTGGCCAGCACCGGGCGCCCACGCCACACCGCTGCGCCGACATAGCGCTGGCCCGGCAATACCCGCAGCAGGCTGAGCAGTTGCAACTGCCCGGTACCCGCAGCGTCCGCCAGTTCGATGCTCAAGGGCAGGATTGGCGTACGGCCGGCATTTTTCAGTTCGGACAAACGCATCAACGCTTCTCCTTGTGACTGCGCCGGGCGGCCAGGCGCTGGTTCCAGGTGGCGACCAATGCGCTGTCTTCAGACTGATCCAGATACGCCGCCAACAGTTGGCGAACCTGATCGTCCGACCACTGCGGCGCACGGCGCAACAGCGGTTCCAGGTCCTTGACCCGGTCACGCCAGCCGAACAACAGCGGGCGGGTTTTCTCAAGGTCGATCAACTGCGCCGCATAGCCGTCGCCGACGGCCTGCAGGAAAATATGCTTGGGATAAAAACAGCCATGCACCTGGCCCACGCTGTGCAACTGGCGAGCAAGCTGACCGCAAGCCAGCAAGATCGCTCGCTGCTGCTGGCCGCTCAAATCAGACCATTGCTCCAGCAATGAATCCAGATCATTCCAGCCGTCCAGCGCCCGGGTCAGCAACATCGCCCGATGCTCGCCGGCCACTTTGCGCTCACCAAAAAACGCTGCCTGCAACGCCGGAATGCCCAACTGCCGATAGCGGCTGATATTACGAAACTCGCGGGCAAAACTCGGCTCGCCAAACGGCCGGTGCAGGGTACGCGTCAGGTAGTTGCTCTGGCGCTTGAGGTAGTAGCCCTGGCCTTCGAGCTCGAGGCGAAACACGCTGCTCCAGCCGCCGCGACTGGTATTGGGCTCGTCCACCGCGTCCAGTTGCTTGGCCCACAGCGCGTCAAAAGTGCCGAGGCCGTTGCGCTCAAGCAATGCTCGATCTTCGGCCGCCAGGAAATCACTCATTCTCGCCCCTCGAAAAACTTCACCACGTGGCGAATTCGCTGTTTATCCGACGCGCCCAGGTGTTTGCGCTGACGGTACTGCATGTAGAAGCGCAGGCGCTGGGTGGCCGACAAGTGATACTTGGCGACCTTGTCCAGGCAGGCCAGGTCCTTGGTGATGCGGTATTTGAGCCAGAACCCGCGCCAGAAATCACCGTTGGGGCAATCGATCAGGTACAGGGTTTGCTGGTCGTCGACCAACAAGTTGCGCCACTTCAAATCGTTGTGGGTAAACCGGTTGTCGTGCATGGTCCGCGTGTATTCAGCGAGCTGGCGACTGATGTTATTGACCCACACCGGGTCAGACAATCGCGGGTCGTTGCGCTCGGCCAACACCGACAAGTCTTCGGTCTTGGGCAACTCACGAGTGATCATCGCCCCACGGTGATAAGCCAGGCCTTTGCGCTCAAGCCCCCAGGCGATCACGTCGGCGGTCGGGATGCCCCACTTGGCGAATCGCTTGAGGTTCTGCCACTCGGACTTGACCCGAGCTTTGCCCAGGTAGCGGCGCAAGCCCTTGCCCGCGCCGACGTAGCGCTTGACGTAATAATTGATCCCGCCGCGCTCTACGCGAATCACTTCGGACAACGGATCGCGGGTCAGCCGCTCGCCTTGCAAGGCAAACACCGCCTCCAGGCTACCAAAGTCATCCGCCAGGGCGGCGTAAGCGGGTTCCAGGTTCCAACCCGCCATCAGAGCGCATCCCCGTATCGTTGCTTGCGTGCGTAGAGCTTGGCAGCCATACGCTCCAGCGCGGCCAGCAGCGCGCTGTGCTCGCCCAGGATCTGGCGCAAAGGCTGCTGAAAGTAGGCTTTGAGAAAACGCAATTTGTCGCGCTGGGTCAAACCAATCTCCAGTGCGGAGTAGTAAAGCCCGGCCAGGTCCTTATCGCGCCAGCGCCGTGGAATCTTCGGGCGCACTTGGGCACGGTGCAGGTCGATCACCGAGAGCTTGATGTTGTCCACGGTGACCGGTTGGTCGGTGTGCAACAGAAAATGGCACAGGTAGCAATCACGATGGTTCACGCCACCTCGGTGCATCGCGCCCAGCGTGCGTGCAAGCTCAACGGTCAAGGCATGCCGAATAGCCGGCACGGGCGGTTGTTTGACCCAGTCCATGGTCAGGTCTTCAAGGCTGACGATGGGCGCCAGCTCTTCAGTGACGATGAACGAGTGCTGGTCGGCCGGGTTGCTGCCCTTTTCACCAAAGGCCACGGCGGTCATGGTGGGCACGCCGAGTTCCTGCAGACGCTGGATCGCGTCCCACTCCTGGCCTGCGCCCAATACTGGCAACTTGGCGGTGATCAGGTTCTTGAGGATTTCGCCCCAGCCGATTCCCCGGTGGATCTTTACAAAATAATGGCGGCCGTCCACTTCCGTACGCAAGGTACGGCGCGCGGCCAGCTCACGGAACACCTGGCCGTCCAGCTTCTCGACTTCGGCGAACGCATCGCGTCCGGCCCAAAGGGTCTTGAACGGTTCGGCAAGAATCAACTTCATCGGTTTGGCTCCGCCAGAATCAGGTCCGCAGCGTACTGCGGCATGCTATAGAGGTCGGCCGTCTCAGCGAAAGCCAGACCATTGCGGCTCCAGGCCGCGCGCGCTTGTGCATCGTCGAGCATATCCACCAGGTACTGGTTAAGCTGGGCCTGCTCGAACGGCTCGTCCAACACCCGGCCACTTTGGGCCTCATCAATGTAAAACGCGTAGCCGCAGACCTTGCTCACCAGCACCGGGAGGCCGGCGACCACCGCTTCGATCAGCACATTGCCGGCCGCCTCGTTGTAGGCCGGGTGAATCAACAGGTCGGCCCCCAGCAGGAAACGCGGGATATCGCTGCGGCCCTGGAAAAACTGCACCTGATCGCCCAAGCCCAGTGCGGCACTCTGCAACTGGAATACTTTGGGGTCATCCTGGCCGATTACAAATAGCCGGGTGCGTTTCTTCAAGCTCGACGGCAGCGCGGCAACCGCCTTGAGGCTGCGGTCGACACCCTTGGTCTTGAAGCCGGATCCGATCTGAACCAGCAGCAAATCATCTTCGGCCAAGCCGAATTCACGACGAAACTCAGCGCGAATCTCAGCGGCGTTGGGTGGCGCGCGACGGTCGCGGGCAATGCCCGGCGGCAGCAGATGAAAGCGCTCAGGCTCGGTGCCGTAATACTGGGTGAACAGCGGTTGCTGTTGCCGGGAAATCGTAAGGATTTGGGGCTTGGCACCCTTGTCGAACACTGCCCGCTCGTACTCGGCAAAGTGCCGGTAACGACCGAACCAGCGGTACATCGGGTTACGCAGGTTTTGGGCCTTGTCTTCGAACACACCGTCGGCGGCGAAGTACACATCCAGCCCCGGCATCTTGTTGAAGCCCACCACGCGATCAACCGGGCGCTTGGCCAGGTCGGCCTGGATCCAGGCGTAGAGCTTTTCGTTGCGCCGATGATTGAACAGCGCCTTGACCGGCGCCACCAGCACTTCAAAGCCCGGCGGCACCTCGCCTTCCCAGATCAGGGTGTAGACGCGAATCTGATGGCCGCGCTTTTGGCATTCCAGGGCAATGCGCATGAAGTCGCGCTGCAGGCCACCAAAGGGAAAGTACTTGTAGAGGACAAAAGCCAGTTGCATCAGTGCTCCTCAGCCAATAACAACGTGCTTAATCGCGTTGCGACACGCTCAGGGTTCAGGCGAGTGAAGCACAGTGGCCACTCACGCTTGAGATCAAAGCGGCGCTGGTCTTCAGCGGTCGGTTGATAGGTGCATTTCTTTTGCAGGCATGGCGCACACGGGAAGTCGCTGGCCAGATGGATCTGCGCCTTGCCGTAGGCGCCGGTCAAGCCGGGATTGGTGGGGCCGAACAGGGAAATCGTCGGCACATCCAGTGCCGCGGCCAAGTGACCGAGGCCGGTGTCCACAGCCACACACGCCTTGGCATTCGCCAGCACACGGGCCACGCCCGCCAGGTTCAGCTTGGGCAGCACTTCGGCGTTTTTCAGGCCCTTGGCCAGGCGCTCGGCGCGCGCCTTTTCGGCGGCATTGCCCCATGGCAACTTCACGTCCACACCAAAGCGGTCCATGCGTTCGGCCAGGTCGCGCCAGTAGGCTTCCGGCCAGTGCTTGGTGTCCCAGGTGGTGCCGTGCAGCAGCAGTACAAACGGCTTTTTCGGCGGCAGGCCCAACAGCTTGTCGACGCTGAGCCCGTAGTCGCCCAGGCCTTTTGGAAGGTCGTAACCGAGCGCGACGGCAAACAGCTGGCGCAAGCGCTCCACCGCATGCTGCCCACGGGCCACGGCCAAACGCCGGGAATAGAAGTGCGCCGCCAACGGCTCGCGAGCCGATTGCTTGTCGAAGCCCGCCACCGGGGCGCGTACGTAACGAGTCAGCCAGGCACTTTTCAGCAGGCCTTGGGCGTCGATCACCAAGTCGTATTTGGTCGACTGCACGCTCTTTTTGAAGCGCCGCCATTCGCCACTCTTGAGGGTCTGCCAGATGTTCTTGCGCCAGCGGCGGATCGCCACCGGGATCACCTTGTCCACCGCCGGGTGCCACGTGGGGATTTCGGCGAAGCCTTCTTCCACCACCCAGTCAAAACGGATGCCCGGGATCGCCCGCGCCGCGTCGGTCAACGCCGGCAAGGCATGAATCACATCGCCCAGGGATGAGGTCTTGATTACCAGAACCCGCAACTTAACGAACCTCGACCACAGTGCCCTGCAGCCGCTGTAACGCGTCGCTGACGGGTTGCGGCAGCAATTGGCGCAGGCAGTTGTAGTGGCCGAACCGGCAGGTGCGGTCGAAACACGGGCTGCAATCCAGGCCCAGGCGCACCACTTCGACCTTGTCGGCCAACGGCGGGGTGAAGCCTGGCGATGTCGAGCCGTACACCGCCACCAGCGGGCGGTTCAGCGCCGCGGCCACGTGCATCAGGCCAGAGTCGTTGGACACCACCGAGTCGGCGCAGGACAGCAGGTCGATAGCCTCGGCCAGGGACGTGTCGCCACTGAGGTTGACGGCTTCTTCGCGCAGGCCCGGGATCAGGCGCTGACGAATGTCCTCGCCTACAGAATGATCATTTTTCGAGCCGAACAGCCAGACTTGCCAGCCCTCGCGAATCTTCATCTCCGCGACCTTGGCGTAATGCTCCGACGGCCAGCGCTTGGACTCGCCAAACTCGGCGCCTGGGCACAGCGCCAGCACCGGACGGTCCAGCTCCAGGCCGAACTTGGCCAGGGCGGCGTCGCGGGTGACCGGGTCGATTTGCAGGCTCGGGCGCGGATATGGCGTCGGCAACTCGGCACCCGGCGCGTAGGCCAGGGCCATGAAGCGCTCGATCATCAGCGGGTAACGGGCCTTGTCGAGCTTGCGCACATCATTGAGCAAGCCATAGCGAAACTCGCCACGCCAGCCGGTGCGCTTGGGAATGCCGGCAAAGAACGGCACCAGTGCCGACTTCATCGAGTTGGGCAACAGGATCGCCTGATCGTACTGGCCCGCCAGGGACTTGCCGATGCGTCGACGGGTCGCCAGCTCCAGCGCGCCGTGGCCGAGCGGGAAGCTCAAAGCCTTACGCACCTCGGGCATGCGCTCAAGAATCGGCCGGCTCCACTCGGGGGCGAGCACGTCGATTTGGCAGTCGGGATGGCGCTGTTTCAGGCACTGGAACAGTGTCTGCGCCATCACCATGTCACCGACCCAACTGGGCCCAACGATCAGAATATTCATGTAGTTTCCACAAACGATACGGGGAGGCTCATGCCTCCCCGCCTTATATATAGTGTTTCAGCTTAACCCCAGTTCATGCCAGATTCGCTGCACCTGGCGCCGTTCGTCAGCGAACTGGTCCCCGGCAACCGTACCGGCCTCGTTCTGCAAGGCCTGGCGGTGAGCGGCGGAACGGTAGGCTTTATACACCTCGCGCAGCAAATGGGCATCGGCAGCAGGCATCAGCCCGACCTGCTCCAGCCCTTCCAGAATGCGGATATTGTCGGTGTAGCGCAGCAACGATGGATGTTGCGCAGACCACGCCAAAGCCGCGTATTGCACCATAAATTCAATATCGACGATACCTCCGGCGTCCTGCTTGAGGTCGAACGCCACCGTGGGCTCGAAGGCATTCGCCGCCGTTCCCGCCGCCGTGGACTTGGTGCCAAGGTTGTCACGCATCTTGGTGCGCATCTCGCTGACCTCCTGGCGCAGCTTGTCCAGGTCCTGCGCGCGGCCCAGCACTTGCGCCCGCACTTGCTCAAACGCACGGCCGACATCCTGGCTGCCGACCAACACACGTGCACGCACCAGCGCCTGGTGTTCCCAGGTCCAGGCTTCGTTTTCCTGATAGCGCGCAAATGCTCCCAGGGAACTCACCAGCAAACCGGACGCGCCCGACGGTCGCAGGCGCATGTCCACTTCATACAACTGCCCGGAGTTGGTCTGGGTGGTCAGCAGGTGAATGATCCGCTGGCCCAGCCGGGTAAAGAATTGCGCACCGTCGATCGGCTTGGCGCCGTCGGTTTCGGCTTGCGGGTCACCGTCATGGATAAACACCAGGTCCAGGTCCGAACCATGCCCCAATTCGATGCCGCCGACTTTCCCATAACCGACAATGATGAACCCGGGATCGCACAAGGTGCCGTCCACACGCTGCGGCGAACCGTGGCGGGCGACAGTCTGGCGCCAGGCCAGGGCCAGCACTTGTTCGAGGATGGCTTCGGCGAGCCAGGTCAGGTAGTCACTGACTTTCATCAGCGGCAGGCTGCCGGCGATTTCCGAGGCGGCCACCCGCAGGCGGTGGGCCAGCTTGAAGTGACGCAGGGCTTCCATCTGCTGCTCAAGGTCATCTTCAGGGATGCGTGTCAGGCGTTCGCGCAATTCGGCAGCCAATTCCGGTGCCAAGGGCGGCTTGAACAGGCGGCCTTCGTTGAGCAATTCGTCCAGCAGCAGCGGGAAGCGGGTGATCTGTTCGGCGATCCACGGGCTGGCGGCGCACAGGGTCAGAAGGCGACGCAGGGCGTCGGGGTTTTCGGTCAGAAGTACCAAATAGGCGGAACGTCGGGCGACGGCTTCGACCAATGGCAATACGCGTTCAAGCACCAGATCCGGGTTGGCGTGTTCAACGGCCTGGGCCAGCAAGCGCGGAATAAACGCATCCAGACGCTCGCGCCCCAAGCGCTGCATGGCGCGTAATTGCGGGCTGCTACGCAGGCCAGCCAAGGTTTTCAAGGCTTTGGGTGCATCGGTGAAGCCACCTTCCTGCAACTGTCGGCAAGCGGCCTCTTCGTCCTGGGACTCTTCCCACAATGGCAACCACTCGCCGCCCACGACCAGTTCGCTTTCTTCGCCCTCTTCTTCATCCGGGTCGGCAATCACCTGGCGGAAGTGCCAGTCCACCCGACCGCGCCAGTACATCAGGCGCTCATGGAACGCCGTCCAGTCCGGGAAGCCCATCATGAAGGCAATTCGCGCCTGGTCTTCGGTGCCGTCCGGGAGCATTTGAGTCTGGCGATCGGCAATCGCCTGGATCGCGTGTTCGGTGTAGCGCAGGAATTCATAGCCATCGCGCAGCTCGGCGATCACCGCCGGCGGCAGGTAGCCCTGGCCTTCCAGCGTGCCCAGCACTTTTAGCAGCGGGCGCTGTTGCAGGCTCAGGTCGCGGCCGCCGTGGATCAGCTGAAACGCCTGGGCGATAAATTCGACTTCACGGATGCCGCCCGAGCCCAGCTTGATGTTCTCGGCCATGCCCTTGCGCCGCACTTCCTGCTGGATCAACTGCTTCATGGTGCGCAGCGCTTCGATGGCGGAAAAATCCAGGTAACGCCGGTAGACAAATGGCCGCAGCATGTCGAGCAATTGCGCGCCGGCCACCTGGTCTCCAGCCACCACCCGCGCCTTGATCATGGCGTAGCGTTCCCAGTCGCGGCCCTGGTCCTGGTAGTACTGTTCCAGCGCGTTGAAGCTGAGCACCAGTGCCCCGGCTGAACCGTAGGGCCGCAGACGCATATCGACGCGAAATACAAAGCCGTCGACGGTCATCGGGTCCAGGGCCTTGATCAGTTTTTGACCAAGGCGAATGAAGAATTCCTGGTTATCCAGCGAACGTTTTACGCCCACCGTGTCGCCGCCTTCGGGGTAGGCGAAGATCAGGTCGATATCGGACGACAGGTTCAATTCTACGGCGCCGAGCTTGCCCATGCCGAGGATGACCATGTGCTGCGGCTCGCCGCTGCGACGGCCGGTGGGCGTGCCGAACAGGACGCAGTGGCGCTGGTACAGCCACTGATACGCCTGGTCGATACTGGCGTCGGCCATGTCCGATAGATCGCGACAGGTTTGCACCAGGTCCGCCTGTCGGGTCAGGTCGCGCCAGATGATCCGCACTTGCTGGCGGGTGCGCTGGCGGCGCAGAACGCGGCCCAGTTCGTCTTCTGTTTCAGCTTGTTGCACGGCAACTGCAATCTGGCCGCACAGCTCGCCGGGGGCAAAGCCTCGGTCCAGTTCGCCCCATGCCACCAGCTCCAGCAACATCAAAGGGTCACGAACACTCTGTTCAATGACGAAATCACTGGCGGCGCACACACGGGCGAAGTCAGCCCAACGTTGCGGCGTCCACTCAGAAAGGCCATTATCGCCGTCCAATCCGGCCACGACGTCACGAAATGACTGCTCGGCCCGCTTGGCAAATGGAAGCAGGATGGCCGGCAGTTCGGCCTGCATTGGAAGGCTCATGGTCTATCCTTGATCGGCGCGTAAATGGCTTGTTGCTGTGAACGCAAGAACCACGCTCGGTGAAGGACTGTCGAACAAAGGTTAGAAATAGCTGAAAATTTTTCTTTTTTGGCAGTTAACATCAAATTTCTACCCTTTCTTGTTCGCAAAAGATCAACAATAACGATTATGCTCGCCAACTAGACCGAGCAATCCGCTCAGTCTTGTGTAGTTTTACTACTCGTATATACATTCGAAAGGCTGAAATGGCCGACGATTTGTAGTAAAACTACAGGACGCCGAAGCAACCTTCGGCCATCCAAGAATTTATGTCGTCTGCCCACAAGGCCAGTCGCAAACTTCAGGCAACCGATTCTGGTAGCCTTTCCGCCCTGGAGCAAGCCATGCAAGACCTCGATCCCGTCGAAACCCAGGAATGGCTGGACGCCCTGGAATCGGTTCTCGACAAAGAAGGCGAAGACCGTGCGCACTACCTGATGACCCGTATGGGCGAACTCGCGACCCGCAGCGGCTCGCAACTGCCCTACGCCATCACCACGCCGTACCGCAACACCATCCCAGTTACCCACGAAGCACGCATGCCTGGCGACCTGTTCATGGAACGCCGCATTCGCTCGCTGGTACGCTGGAACGCCATGGCGATGGTTATGCGCACGAACTTGAAAGATTCTGACCTGGGCGGTCACATCTCCAGCTTCGCTTCCAGCGCAACCCTGTATGACATCGGCTTCAACTACTTCTTCCAGGCCCCGACCGACGAACACGGCGGTGACCTGATCTACTTCCAGGGCCACACCTCGCCAGGCGTCTACGCCCGTGCGTTCATGGAAGGCCGCATCACCGAAGAACAAATGAACAACTTCCGCCAGGAAGTCGACGGCCAGGGCCTCTCGTCCTATCCGCACCCTTGGCTGATGCCTGATTTCTGGCAGTTCCCGACTGTATCCATGGGCTTGGGCCCGATCCAGGCGATCTACCAGGCACGCTTCATGAAGTACCTGGAAGCCCGTGGCTTCATCCCTGAAGGCAAGCAGAAAGTCTGGTGCTTCCTGGGCGACGGCGAGTGTGACGAGCCGGAATCCCTGGGCGCCATCTCCCTGGCTGGCCGCGAGAAGCTGGACAACCTGATCTTCGTCATCAACTGCAACCTGCAGCGCCTCGACGGCCCGGTTCGCGGCAACGGCAAGATCATCCAGGAACTCGAAGGCGTGTTCCGCGGTGCTCAGTGGAACGTGACCAAAGTCATCTGGGGCCGTTTCTGGGACCCACTGTTGGCCAAAGACGTCGACGGTATCCTGCAACGCCGGATGGACGAAGTTATCGACGGCGAGTACCAGAACTACAAAGCCCGCGACGGCGCGTTCGTGCGTGAACACTTCTTCAACTCGCCAGAACTCAAGGCGATGGTTGCAGACCTGTCCGACGACGAGATCTGGAAACTCAACCGTGGCGGCCACGACCCGTACAAGGTCTACGCGGCGTACCACGAAGCGGTCAACCACAAAGAACAACCTACCGTTATCCTGGCCAAGACCATCAAGGGTTATGGCACCGGTGCCGGCGAAGCGAAGAACACTGCGCACAACACCAAGAAAGTCGATGTCGACAGCCTGAAGTTGTTCCGCGACCGCTTCGACATCCCGGTCAAGGACGAAGAGCTGGAGAACCTGCCGTTCTTCAAGCCGGAGCCAAACAGCGCCGAAGCCCGCTACCTCAGCGAGCGTCGTACTGCACTGGGTGGTTTCGTGCCACAGCGCCGCGCCAAGTCTTTCGACATTCCTACACCGCCACTCGATACCCTCAAGGCTATCCTGGACGGCTCGGGCGACCGTGAAATCTCCACCACCATGGCCTTCGTGCGGATCCTCGCGCAACTGGTCAAGGACAAGGAAATCGGCTCGCGTATCGTACCGATCATCCCGGACGAAGCCCGTACATTCGGCATGGAAGGCATGTTCCGTCAGTTGGGCATCTACTCCTCCGTCGGCCAGCTCTACGAGCCAGTCGATAAAGACCAGGTGATGTTCTACAAGGAAGACAAGAAGGGCCAGATCCTCGAAGAAGGCATCAACGAAGCGGGCGCCATGAGCTCCTTCATCGCTGCCGGTACTTCGTACTCCAGCCACAACCAGCCGATGCTGCCGTTCTACATCTTCTACTCGATGTTCGGTTTCCAGCGTATTGGCGACCTGGCCTGGGCAGCAGGCGACAGCCGTACCCGTGGCTTCCTGATCGGCGGTACTGCCGGCCGCACCACGCTGAACGGCGAAGGCCTGCAACACGAAGACGGCCACAGCCACATCCTGGCGGGCACCATCCCGAACTGCCGCACCTTTGATCCAACCTACGGCTATGAGCTGGCGGTGATCATCCAGGACGGCATGAAGAAGATGACCGAACAGCAGCAGGACGTTTTCTACTACATCACCGTGATGAACGAGTCCTACCAGCAGCCAGCCATGCCGGCCGGTGTAGAGGAAGGCATCATCAAGGGCATGTACCTGCTCGAAGAAGACACCAAGGAAGCCGCTCACCACGTGCAACTGATGGGCTCCGGCACCATCCTGCGTGAAGTGCGTGAAGCTGCGAAAATCCTGCGTGAAGAGTTCAACGTCGGTGCTGACGTATGGAGCGTTACCAGCTTCAACGAACTGCGTCGCGACGGCCTGGCCGTAGAGCGCAGCAACCGTCTGCACCCAGGCCAGAAGCCTGCGCTGACCTACGTTGAAGAGTGCCTGGCTGGCCGGAAAGGTCCGGTTATCGCCTCGACCGACTACATGAAACTGTTTGCTGAACAAATTCGTCAGTGGGTACCGTCCAAGGAATTCAAAGTCCTGGGCACCGACGGTTTCGGCCGTAGTGACAGCCGCAAAAAGCTGCGTCACTTCTTCGAAGTCGACCGTCACTTCGTGGTGTTGGCAGCCCTGGAAGCCTTGGCTGACCGTGGTGAAATCGAACCTAAGGTGGTGGCAGACGCTATCGTCAAGTTCGGGATCAACCCGGAAAAACGCAACCCACTGGACTGCTGAGGAGATTTTCTGTGAGCGAACTCATTCGCGTACCTGACATCGGCAGCGGTGAAGGTGAAGTAATTGAACTGTTTGTGAAGGTCGGCGACACCGTCGAAGCCGACCAGAGCATCCTGACCCTGGAATCGGACAAGGCGAGCATGGAAATCCCTGCTCCCAAAGCCGGTGTGGTCAAAAGCCTGAAAGTGAAGCTGGGCGACCGCCTGAAAGAAGGCGACGAACTGCTTGAGCTGGAAATCGAAGGTGCCGCTGATGCGGCTCCTGCGGCGGCCGCTCCTGCTGCTGCCCCGGCTGCCGCCGAAAAACCTGCCGCGGCTGCCGAGGCCCCAGCGGCCCCGGCTGCTGCACCTGCTGCTGCCGCTACCGTCCAGGACATTCATGTTCCGGACATCGGCTCGTCGGGCAAGGCCAAGATCATCGAGCTGCTGGTTAAAGTCGGCGACACCGTCGAAGCCGACCAGTCGCTGATCACCCTGGAGTCCGACAAGGCCTCCATGGAAATCCCTTCGCCGGCTGCCGGTGTGGTGGAAAGCATTGCCGTTAAGCTGGAAGACGAAGTCGGCACTGGCGACTTCATACTCAAGCTGAAAGTAGCGGGCGCTGCGGCTCCTGCTGCTGCCGCTCCAGCCGCAGCTGCTCCGGCCGCCGCACCTTCAGCTGCACCGGCTGCTGCTGCCCCTGCGCCTGCTGCAAAAGCCGAGGCCGCACCGGCCCCAGCGGCTGCACCTGCGCCAAGCGGTGCCAAAGTTCATGCCGGCCCTGCCGTGCGCCAACTGGCCCGTGAATTCGGCGTCGAGTTGAACGCGGTTACCGCCAGCGGTCCTCACGGTCGCGTGCTGAAGGAAGACGTGCAGGTTTACGTCAAATCCATGATGCAGAAAGCCAAGGAAGCTCCGGCTGCCGGCGCTGTTACCGGTGGCTCGGGCATTCCGCCGATCCCGGTCGTGGACTTCAGCCGCTTCGGCGAAACCGAAGAAGTGCCGATGACCCGCCTGATGCAAATCGGCGCGTCGAGCCTGCACCGCAGCTGGCTGAACATCCCGCACGTGACCCAGTTCGACCAGGCCGACATCACCGACCTGGAAGCTTTCCGCGTTGCGCAGAAAGCCGTCGCCGAAAAGGCTGGCGTGAAACTGACCGTGCTGCCACTGCTGCTCAAGGCCTGCGCACACCTGCTCAAGGAACTGCCGGACTTCAACAGCTCGCTGGCCCCTAGCGGCAAGGCGATCATCCGCAAAAAGTACGTGAACATCGGCTTTGCGGTCGATACTCCGGACGGCCTGCTGGTGCCTGTGATCAAGAATGTTGATCAGAAGAGCCTGCTGCAACTGGCTGCCGAAGCGGCTGCGCTGGCTGCCAAGGCCCGCGACAAGAAGCTGACCGCAGACGACATGCAAGGTGCTTGCTTCACCATCTCAAGCCTGGGGCACATTGGCGGTACTGGCTTCACGCCGATCGTCAACGCGCCGGAAGTGGCGATCCTTGGTGTTTCCAAGGCCACCATCCAGCCTGTGTGGGACGGTAAAGCGTTCCAGCCGAAGCTGATGCTGCCACTGTCGTTGTCCTACGATCACCGTGTGATCAACGGCGCGGCGGCTGCACGCTTCACTCAGCGCCTGAGCCAGTTGCTGAACGACATCCGCACCATCCTGCTTTAAGCCTCAACAGGTCTTCTGCCCGCGCAGAAGGCCTGGCTTCAACGATTTCCGAGCGCCACGCTCGTACCTCAACCCCGCCAATTGGCGGGGCTTTTTTTGCCCGCTGCTTTGTAGGGGCGAGCTTGCTCACGAAGGTCGTTAACGATGACGCGGGCGTTCTGAATGAGCGCGGTGCCTTGGTGTTTTTCGCGAGCAAGCTCGCTCCTACAGAGGCATGTGCCATGGCCGCCCATCACCCCGGTTGTAGAAAACCGCTCGCTGGTCGATAACACACTTATAGCACTTAGCCTTCATCCTCTCTTGTCAGCCCGTGCTGCATGATGCAACCTTGCCGCAGGCAACAGTAAAGAGGGCGTGAGCCCGGCGCGATGCGCATTTTTCCAAGCGAGTTTCCCCATGAAAAGCCAACCCGATGTCGCCCGTACGGCGGCCGAGGTAGTGACGCAATTACCGGTGCCTTCGCGCCTCGGTATGCTGCGTTTCGAGCGGCTTAATGAGGCAAGCTGGGCCCTGCTGTACCTCGACCCCAATTGCGAACGCCAGTTCGGCCTGCCCGCGGTGGAACTGTGCGCCCTGATCGGCTCGCCCTATGCCAGCCTGATGGAGCCCCAGGCGCGCTATCAACTGCATGATGCGATCCAGGAACAGCTGACCATCAGCCCGCATTACCTGGTGCGCTACACCCTGCACACCAACGACGGCCCGCTGAGCCTGCTGGAACTGGGCGAGGCCTACAAACAACACAACCGTCACCTGCTGCGCGGCTACTTGATGGTGGTCGACGGCCTGTTCAGTGAAATCTCACCGGCCCCTGCGGTGGATCTGGAGAGCCAGAACAGCCGATTGCAGATCGCCCTGGAACTCAACCAGCGCGCCCAGCAGGAACAACTGCAGCACCTTGAGCGGGTGCGCGCCCAGCAGGAGCTGATCCTGCTGCTGGCCCGCCAGCGCTACAGCACCAACAACTCGCTGCAAGAAGCCGCCGAGCTGATCACCCGCAGTGCGTGCGATATCTATCAGATTGATTGCGCCAGCATCTGGAACCTCGAAAACCAGCAACTGGTGCCGATATCCGCCTACCACCGCGACGATCAGCAGCACCATCTGCCGGAACCTATCGATGCCAGTAGCTTCCCGGACTATCTGGACGCCCTGCAAACCAGCCGCGCCATTGATGCTAACAACGCCATGCGCGACCCACGCACCCGGGAAATGGCCGAGAGCCTGCGACCGCGAGACGTCCATGCCATGCTCGATGCGAGTATCCGCGTCGATGGCAATGTGGTCGGCGTGTTGTGCCTGGAGCAAAGCGGCAGCACCCGCGCCTGGCAGTCCGATGAGATCGCGTTTGCCGGCGAGTTGGCCGACCAGTTCGCCCAAGTGATCAACAACCATAACCGCCGCACCGCCACCAGCGCCCTGCACTTGTTCCAGCGGGCCGTGGAGCAAAGCGCCAACGCGTTCCTGCTGGTCAATTGCGACGGTGTGGTGGAGTACGTTAACCCCAGCTTTACCGCGATCACCCAGTACAGCACCGAAGAAGTCCACGGCCACCTGCTCTCGGAACTGCCGGCGCTGGAGAACCTCAGCGAGCTGCTGTTCGATGCGCCTTCAAGCCTGGCCAAGAGCAACAGCTGGCAGGGCGAATTCAAGAGCCGGCGCAAGAACCTCGAACCCTACTGGGGCCAGTTGTCGATTTCCAAGGTCTATGGCGACAACCGTGAGCTGACGCACTACATCGGCATCTACGAAGACATCACCCAGACCAAGCTGGCCCAGCAGCGCATCGAGCGCCTGGCCTACACCGACAACCTGACCAACCTGGGCAACCGTCCGGCGTTCATCCGCAACCTCGACGAACGTTTTGCCCGCGACAGCGACAGCTCTATCAGCCTGCTGCTGGTGGACATCGACAACTTCAAGCGGATCAACGACAGCCTCGGCCACCAGACCGGCGACAAGCTGCTGATCAGCCTCGCGCGGCGCCTGCGCAACAGCCTGACTGCCAGCGGCAGCCTGGCGCGGTTTGCCAGTAACGAATTTGCCGTGCTGCTCGACGATACCGACCTTGAAACCGGCCAGCAGGTCGCCAGCCAATTGCTGGCAACCCTCGACAAGCCGATGTTCGTCGACAACCAACTGATCAGCGTCACCGGCTCCGTGGGCCTAGCCTGCGCCCCGCTGCATGGCCGCGACCCGCAAACCCTGATGCGCAACGCAGGCCTGGCGCTGCACAAGGCCAAGGCCAACGGCAAACACCAGGTGCAGGTGTTTACCGAAGCGCTGAACGCCGAGGCCAGCTACAAGCTGTTCGTGGAAAACAACCTGCGCCGCGCCCTGACCCAGAACGAGCTGGACGTGTTCTACCAGCCCAAGCTGTGCCTGCGCAGCGGTCGCCTGCTGGGCATGGAAGCGCTGTTGCGCTGGAACCATCCAGAGAAGGGTATGATCCGCCCTGATCAATTCATTAGCGTGGCTGAAGAGACCGGGCTGATCATTCCTATCGGCAAATGGATCGCCCGCCAGGCCTGCCGCATGAGCCGACAGCTGACGGCCGCCGGCATGGGGAACCTGCAAGTGGCGATCAACCTGTCGCCCAAGCAGTTTTCCGACCCGGACCTGGTGGCCTCGATTGCCACAATCCTCAAGGAAGAACAGTTACCGGCCAACCTGCTGGAACTGGAGCTGACCGAAGGCCTGCTGCTGGAAGCCACCGAAGACACACGCCTGCAACTGGACCAACTGAAGAGTTTTGGACTGACCCTGGCCATGGACGACTTCGGCACCGGTTACTCGTCGCTTAGCTACCTGAAAAAATTCCCGATCGACATCATCAAGATTGATCGCAGCTTCATTCATGAAATCCCCGACAACCAGGACGACATGGAAATCACCTCGGCGGTGATCGCCATGGCCCACAACCTCAAGCTCAAGGTCGTGGCCGAAGGCATCGAGACCGCTGAACAGCTGGCGTTCCTGCGCCGTCACCGTTGCGACGTCGGCCAGGGCTACCTGTTCGACCGGCCAATCCCGGGCTCCGAGCTGCTGACGATGCTTAAACGCTATCCTCGCGGGCCAATCGCCTGACAGCGCTGTAACACTCGGGCACACTGGCAGTCTGAATTCTTATCTGTAACTCAATCTGACTGAGAGGACTGATGATGGTCTTGCGCTCGGAAATTCTGGTGAACAAAAACGTGCTCCCCACTCAAGAACAAGCTTTGCCTGGCCGTGAAACGCCGATGTCTTTGCCCGAGACTCACTTCGTCAACGGCAACCCGCTGCTGGGCCCGTTTGTCGACAACGTAGAGTTTGCGATCTTCGGCCTCGGCTGCTTCTGGGGCGCAGAGCGCCGTTTCTGGCAGCGTGAAGGCATCGTCAGCACGGTGGTGGGTTATGCCGGCGGTTATACGCCGAACCCGACTTATGAAGAGGTCTGCTCAGGCCTGACCGGCCACAGCGAAGTGGTGCTGGTGGTGTTTGACCAGGACAAGATCAGCTACGAAGAGCTGCTGAAAATGTTCTGGGAACTGCACAACCCGACCCAGGGCATGCGCCAGGGAAATGACATCGGCAGCCAGTACCGCTCGGTGATCTATGCGGTCAAGCCGGAGCATCTGGAGGCGGCGAAAGCCAGCGCCCAGGCATATCAGAATGAACTGACCAAGGCTGGCCTGGGCGCCATCACCACAGAAATCGAAGAAGCCCCGACGGTGTACTTTGCCGAGGCGTATCACCAGCAGTACCTGGCGAAGAACCCGCAGGGTTACTGCGGGATCAGCGGCACAGGCGTGACCTGCCCGATCTAAGAGCGACACCGAAAAAATGTGGGAGCGGGCTTGCTCGCGAAGGCGGTGTATCAGTCGATGCATAAGGCGACTGTCACACCGCTTTCGCGAGCAAGCCCGCTCCCACATGGGGTCCTCACTTACCTTGAGAGTGGATTACTCGGCAATCAGCCAATCTATCTGCCAGCCACCCTGGGTTTGCCCAAGCTGCTTGGACAACCACGGCAACAGCTCACGCAATTCTTCCTCCAGCCCCCACGGCGGATTGGCAATCGCCAAGCCCGAGCCGGTCAGGGTGTTGGGCGTGTCCAGCGGATGCACCAACAATTCCACCCGCAGCAACTTCGGCGCACCGGTACCGGCAAGGTCCTGATAGAAGCGGCGCAGCATGCGCTGGTCTTTCACCGGGTACCAGATCGCGGCCACCGTCTGGCGCATACGGCTCACGGCTTCCTTGAGGGACGCGGCGCAGCGCTGCATCTCATCAAGCTTTTCGAACGGCGGGTCAATCAACATCAGCGCGCGTTTTTCCGGCACTGGCAGCAGCGCCCGTGGCACGTGCCAGCCTTCGCCAAGGTGCACTTTCACCCGGCGGTCGCCCTTCATATTGTCCTTGAGCAGCAGGCCGTCTTCCGGGTGTTTCTCGTTGAGCAACACGCGGTCCTGGGGGCGGGTCAGGCGTCGCGCCAGCTCCGGTGAGCCCGGGTAGTAGCGCAATTCGCCATCCGGGTTCATCTCGTGCAGCACGCGCATGTAATCGGCGGTCAGCGGCGGCAGGTCGGCCTGGCCCCACAGGCGGGCGATGCCTTCCAGGTACTCACCGGTGCGGTTCGCCTGGTCGCCCTGCAGGTCATACAGACCAATGCCGGCGTGGGTGTCGAGATAGGCAAACGGCTGTTCCTTGCGCGACATCAGGGCGATGAGGCGGGTCAAGGTCAGGTGTTTGAAGACATCGGCGTGGTTGCCGGCGTGAAAGGCGTGACGATAATTCATGGTTGCTCCTGCGCAGGGGGCGAAGTTTACCTTTTACGCAGGCAAAGGTGCAGGGCTGTGGTGAGCGGGCTTGCCCCGCGCCGGGCTGCGAAGCAGCCCCAATAATGGCAAACGGCGTTATTTCAGACAGAATGCAGTGGGCGACTTAGGGCCGCTACGCAGCCCAGCGCGGGGCAAGCCCGCTCACCACAGGGCCATGGCAACTCGCTGGGTGGCGTGATCGTCGACAGTGGCACCTTTCCCTGGACTCAATACCCGGAGAAATTCCCCGGCCTTAACCAGCCCGAGCCGGCCTATCACGGCGTGGTCTACACCGAGAAATTCGGCCCGGCCGCATTCATCGCCCGGGCCCGCACCGTGCCCCTGCGCAACACCGGCGCGGCTTGGCGCCGATGAATGCGTTCCTACTGCTGCAAGGCCTGGAAACCCTGGCCCTGCGTATGGAGCGCCACACCGAAAACGCCTTGAAGATTGCCCGCTTCCTGCAAGACCACGAACGGGTCGAGTGGGTCAGCTACGCCGGCCTGCCGGATCACCCACACCATCATCTGGCCCAGAAATACATGCAGGGTAAACCGTCGGCAATTCTGTCCTTCGGCCTGAAGGGCGGCTATGAGGCCATTGAAGACCTGATCGAGGACTTGCAGCAGTCTTTGGCTTCAACCCAGCTCTGAAGTCAACCAGGCTTCCAGCGCCTGATGGCTGACGTCCGGCCTGCACACAAAGTGTGCGACCTTGTGCTTCAAGGTCACCGGCGCAAAAGCGCTGTGCAGGTCCGGGCGCTGTTCTTCCAGCCATTGCAGCAGGTTGTCCACCAGCGTGACGCTCGATTGGTCACTCAGATGCTGGAGAACCTGCGGCGGTACTTGCCACCACGGGCTGGGTTTTGCCGCTCCCACCGTCGTGACCGCGACCTCATGCAGGCAACCATTGATCCAGTAGCGGCTGAATACAGGGAGCAACTCCCGCGCCCCAGGCCCAAGCGCCTGTAAAACAGGCAGCGTATAGGCACCATCCCAAAAGCGAAAAAACACCGCCTGCCCCTCCGGCAATAGCACCTTGGTCAGGCTGCGCAGATGCTCGGCGACGGTTTGCAGAGAACAGATCGACACGGCCAGCCAACCCCAATCGGTACCTTCACATTCGGCGGCCCATTCCAGAAAAGCACTATCAACGGCAACCACTGCAACATAGGGCATCACCTCATCCCACGCTGCATACTCGCTACCCGCCCAGATTGGACTGAGTGCGCGGCCATCGGTACGACGCCACGCTTCAAGCGGCTTGCAGTCACTGCCATTGCCCAACACCGCAAACAACTGCTCACCCACCTGCAACGGTTGAGACTCAAGCCACTGCCCGGGAGACATCATGGGGCACGCCCGGCCAGTGATGCACTGCGGTGTAGAGGCGTATCACACACGCCATTCTTGCAGCGCTCGCACTCTTCGCAAAAGGGCGCGCTGCGTTTGAGGCTGGACACTTGCACCGCGCTCAATGGCACCGGAATTACCGCCAGCAGTTTTTCCTGTAGCCCGGGCATCAACGGCGCTCCCGCCGCCGCTGGCGCGCCGCCCAGCTGGATAGGAACACTGCTGAAAATCCCGCCCGCCGACACGTTGATCCATTGCCCGCCCGCCTGAAGCGTCACGCTGGCACCCGCATCGATAACGATACTTTGCCCCGCGCCAATGTGAATGGTCATTCCGGCACGCATCTGCTGCGAGCCGGCGATCATCAGGTGATCGTCCTGCTTGAGTTCGGTCAGGCGGTTGCCGTGGGTGGTGCGCTGTTCTTCGCCCTGAAGCTCGTGACGATCGAGACCTTTGACGATCACGTTGCGCTGGTTGTCGACCTGCACGTGCTGGTCGTGGAGTACATGCTGGGTCCAGTTGCGCTGGGCACGCAGGTAGATTTCCTCGGCGCCCTTTCGGTCCTCGATGCGCAGTTCGTTGTAGCCACCGCCGCCGGGGCTGGTCTGGCTACGGAAGATGCTGCGGGTCTTGTCGGCCGGTAGATCCAGCGGCACCGGCGTCGCCGCGTTGGCCAGGCAGCCGACCACCAGTGGCGTGTCAGCGTCGCCGTCGACGAAGCCCACCAGCACTTCCATGCCCACCC
Organism: Pseudomonas sp. K2I15; assembly: GCF_002204795.1. Lineage (GTDB taxonomy): Bacteria > Pseudomonadota > Gammaproteobacteria > Pseudomonadales > Pseudomonadaceae > Aquipseudomonas. The sequence continues at coordinate 110,454 of NZ_NIXO01000007.1, read as the reverse complement.
GCGGGATCAACACTGCGCCGTAATGCTCGTGAGCCCAGCCGCTGGCTACCCGCAGCCAGCAGCTGGAGTGTTCGTTGTATTCCCCGGCGCGATCCCAGGCCAGTTGCACCTTGACCCGGCCGTATTCGTCGCAATGGATTTCACTGCCTTGCGGCCCGGTGACCACGGCGTTTTGGTAGCCGGATATCGGTGTACGTGGCGGCGGTAGCGTGGGTCGAAACACAGTGTCCCAAGGTGTGGCGACGAAGGTGTTGCCATAGCCCTGGAGCCCCCCATCGCCCACAGACTCTTCGAGCACTTGCGGCTGCTTGCCGGTATGGGTGACATGCGTCACCAGCCACAGGTCATTCCATTCATCACGCGGATGCGCTGCCAGCTGGAAAAACTGACCACTGACCAACGCCGGTTGATCGCCACTGCCACGGGCCTGGCGATAATCTCGGCGGTGCCGCTCAAGGGTCCGTTGGGCCAAGTGTTTGCCATGGGGGCGGTCAGTAAAATGTCCGGGATAATCGTGATCTTCCAGGGAAGGAAGCTGCTCACCCAGCACTTCGCTTTCCAGCTGCAGACGCGGTTTGCGAAAGTCGTAATCGCGCAGGTTTACGCCTGTCGTACGTGTCTCCAGGCGCACCGAAAAACGCTTGATCACCGGCGTGTCGGCGACCATTCCGGAGCCCGGTGCATAGTCGGTTGGCTGCTCGCCCTGAGCGAATACCGCCTGGTCATCACCAAACACCAACAGGTGACCGTCGGGGCTGTGCTGAAAATGGTAGTGAATCCCCTGCTCGGCACACAGCCGCTGGATAAACCCCAAATCGCTTTCACCGAACTGCACGCAGTACTCGCGCACGGGATACACACCGCCCAACCGGAATTCGAAAGCATCCCCGTGGATGCCCTGCCCCTCCAACACCTGCTTGATGATCTGCGGCACGCTCAGGTGCTGGAACATTCGCTGGTGACTGCTGTGTTGCAGATATGCCAACCGGGGCACCAGGCTGATCTGGTAGCGAGTCAGGCGCCTGCCGGAATCACCTTGGGCAACGCGGTAGATTTGGCCGTGAACGCCATGCCCCTGGGCATCAAAGCCCAGGAAGGCCTGACGGTGCAGCAGGCTCTCAAGGTCAAGGTCCGGCTGCTCGCTGACCAGTTCAAGGTCAAAGCGATAAGGCTCGCTGATGGCTTCGCTGCCCGTGAACTCAAAAACCTTGAGATCACTGGGCATACCGTCGAGGGTCAGGGTAAAGGCACTTTGATTGGCAGGAGCGAACATCCGGTGTTTCTCTGCAAGTAGTGGGCGACCGATTCTGCACCAGCTTTTTGCCCAACTGAGTGCGCTGCCGGCAAATCAGTAAATCCCTACACGGCAGACACTTTAATCTTCATGTATCAGGCGTCGAAGCCCTACCGCCAGCGTGCTAGCGTAAGCGCCCCCCAACGCCGAATAACAATGGAAAAAACATGGCCACCCGCTATGCAAAAATCGTCCTGACCCTTGCCCTGGCAGCCTTCGCCACCCTCGTCGCTTTCAGCAACATCACCGACTACGGCTCCAACTTTGCCTTCGTCAAACATGTGCTGAGCATGGACACCACCTTCCCCGGCAACGCCGCAATGTATCGCGCCATCACCACCCCATGGCTATGGCACGGTGCGTATTGGCTGATCATTGCGGGTGAAGCACTGACGGCCGTGTGGCTGGCACGAGGCGCGCTGGCGTTGTGGCGAGCTCGTCGTGCCACCGGCACCGAATTCAACCGCGCAAAGAAATGCGCAGTCGCGGGCCTGACCCTCGGTTTTGTCGTGTGGTTTTTCGGCTTTATGGTGATCGGCGGCGAGTGGTTCCTGATGTGGCAATCCCATCAGTGGAACGGCCAGGAAGCGGCGTTCAAGTTTTACATGGCGATCCTGGGCGTATTGATTTTCCTGAATCAGCCGGACACAGACCGCGACTGAATCACGCCCATAAAAAACGGCCCGCAGGCGGGCCGTTTTCAGTTCAGCGGGCCTTCAGGCCCCCGCCGATTACTTGTTGAGGTTGTAATCCGCCTCGGCCGCATCAAAACGCTGAACCATGCCAGCCGTCGGCGCGCCCAGCTTGCTCACGAAGTAGATCGCCAGGCTCGCGAAGATGAAGCCCGGGATGATTTCGTACAGGCCCAACAAGCTGAAGTGTTTCCACACGATCACGGTGATCGCGCCCACCAGGATGCCCGCCAGTGCGCCATTACGCGTCATGCCTTTCCACAGCACAGAGATCAGCACGACAGGACCGAACGCAGCCCCGAAACCAGCCCAGGCGTAGCTCACCAGGCCCAGCACGCGGTTTTCCGGGTTGGCGGCCATGGCGATAGCGATCAACGCCACCAGCAGCACCATGGCGCGACCGACCCACACCAGCTCAACCTGGGAAGCATTTTTGCGCAGGAAGGTTTTATAGAAGTCTTCGGTCAGGGCGCTGGAGCACACCAGCAACTGGCAGCTCAGGGTGCTCATTACCGCAGCCAGAATGGCCGACAGCAACACACCGGCAATCCATGGGTTAAACAGCAGCTTGGCCAGTTCGATGAACACACGCTCGTGGTTCTCGGTCACTGGGCCGGCCACTTCCGGGTGCGCCGAAAAGTAGGCGATACCGAAGAAGCCCACCGCCACGGTGCCGCCCAGGCACAGGATCATCCAGGTCATGGAGATGCGGCGCGCCTTGGCAATCGACTTCACCGAATCCGCCGCCATGAAACGCGCGAGGATGTGCGGCTGGCCGAAGTAACCCAGGCCCCAGCCCATCAGCGAAATGATGCCGATGAAGGTGGTATTTTTCAGCATGTTGAAGTTGTCAGGGTTCTGCGCTTCGATTGCCAGGAAAGTCGTGTCGACGCCACCGGTGGCCAGCAGCACGATGATCGGCGTCAGGATCAGGGCGAAGATCATCAGCGTGGCTTGTACGGTGTCAGTCCAGCTCACCGCCAAGAAACCACCAACAAAGGTGTAGGCAATCGTCGCTGCAGCACCGGCCCACAGCGCAGTCTCGTAGGACATGCCGAAGGTGCTTTCAAACAGGCGGGCACCGGCCACGATGCCGGAAGCGCAGTAAATGGTGAAGAACACCAGGATCACCACCGCAGAGATGATCCGCAGCAGGCCGCTTTTATCTTCGAAGCGGCTGGAGAAGTAATCCGGCAGTGTCAGGGCGTCGCCGTTGTGCTCGGTCTGCACCCGCAGGCGGCCGGCTACAAACAGCCAGTTCAGGTAGGCACCGACGATCAGGCCGATGGCGATCCAGCTTTCCGACAGGCCAGACATGTAGATCGCGCCGGGCAAGCCCATCAGCAACCAGCCGCTCATGTCCGAGGCGCCTGCCGAGAGCGCTGTAACCACGCTGCCGAGGCTGCGACCGCCCAGAATGTAGTCGGAAAGGTTGTTGGTGGAGCGATAGGCCATAAAGCCGATCAGCACCATGGCAGCGATATAGATCACAAACGTGATCAGGGTAGGATTACTTACGCTCATTGAGTTACGCCCTGGCTTTGTTTTTATGTAGCGGCGGCCTGTCAGGACGGCCACCCACTCGCAAGTGGATACGACGCCTGGAGCCGCGCATTTAGGACTGACGTTTCCCCAGGAAAGCCATCAGCCGATGAACCGTCCGTAGGAGGTTGCACCTTGGGCGCGAATGCTATTCAACAAAGCAAATAAGGTGCAACCAGTTTCTTGAGAATAAGTTGCACCTTGATGTGTTTTTCGCAAAACGCCGTGTTTTTGCTCCTTTTCGGAGCAAGCACAGCCAAAGTCAGAACCAATTGCACCACGGCACAGCCGATTCGGCTGCACTGATAAATTTTCCCGATCAGCATCAAAAAAATCATGGATAAAAAGGGTTGCACCCGGTTGCACCTCTCTCGGCGCAAAGCTAATCTTGCCGCCAGCTGATGCCACGCAGTAGTGGCACCCATGAGGATAAAAAGATGGCTACGACCACCCTTGGGGTCAAACTTGACGACCCGACCCGCGAGCGCCTGAAGGCGGCCGCGAGCTCCATTGATCGCACGCCGCACTGGCTGATCAAGCAGGCGATTTTCAATTACCTGGAGAAACTCGAGGGTGGTGCAACCCTGGCCGAGCTCAACGGCATGAGCAGCAAGGATGCGGAAGAAGCCGGCGAGGTCCAGACCGACCACGCCCACCAGTGCTTCCTGGAGTTCGCCGAGAGCATCCTGCCGCAATCGGTACTGCGCGCTTCGATCACCGCCGCTTACCGTCGCCCCGAGCCGGAAGTAGTACCGATGCTGATCGAGCAGGCGCGCCTGCCAGCAGCAATGGCCGAGGCCACCAACAAGCTCGCCTCTTCAATCGCCGAGAAACTGCGCAATCAGAAAAGCGCCGGCGGCCGTGCAGGCATCGTCCAAGGCCTGCTGCAGGAATTTTCCCTGTCGTCCCAGGAAGGCGTAGCGCTGATGTGCCTCGCCGAAGCGCTGCTGCGCATCCCGGACAAGGGCACCCGCGATGCGCTGATCCGCGACAAGATCAGCACCGGCAACTGGCACCCGCACCTGGGCAACAGCCCGTCGCTGTTCGTCAACGCCGCCACTTGGGGTTTGCTGCTGACCGGTAAATTGGTCGCCACCCACAACGAAGCCGGCCTGACCTCATCCCTGAGCCGCATCATCGGCAAGAGCGGCGAGCCGATGATCCGCAAGGGCGTCGACATGGCCATGCGCCTGATGGGCGAGCAGTTCGTCACCGGCGAAACCATCGCCGAAGCCCTGGCCAATGCGAGCAAGTTCGAAGCCAAGGGCTTCCGTTACTCCTACGACATGCTCGGTGAAGCCGCACTCACCGAACACGATGCCCAGAAGTACCTGGCCTCGTATGAACAAGCCATCCACTCGATCGGCAAAGCATCCCACGGCCGCGGAATTTATGAAGGCCCGGGCATTTCCATCAAGCTCTCGGCACTGCACCCGCGTTACAGCCGTGCGCAATACGAGCGCGTGATGGACGAGCTGTACCCGCGCCTGTTATCGCTGACGTTGCTGGCCAAGCAATACGACATCGGCCTGAACATCGACGCCGAAGAAGCCGACCGCCTGGAGCTGTCGCTGGACCTGCTGGAACGCCTGTGCTTCGAGCCGCAACTGACTGGCTGGAACGGTATCGGTTTCGTGATCCAGGCCTACCAGAAGCGTTGCCCGTATGTGATCGACTACGTGATCGACCTGGCCCGCCGCAGCCGCCATCGCCTGATGATCCGCCTGGTGAAAGGCGCGTACTGGGACAGCGAAATCAAACGCGCCCAGGTCGAAGGGCTGGAAGGCTATCCGGTGTACACCCGCAAGGTGTACACCGACGTTTCCTACATTGCCTGCGCACGCAAGCTGCTCTCGGTACCGGAAGTTATCTACCCACAGTTCGCCACCCACAACGCCCACACCCTGTCGGCGATTTACCACATCGCCGGTCAGAACTATTACCCCGGCCAGTACGAGTTCCAATGCCTGCATGGCATGGGTGAGCCACTGTACGAGCAGGTTGTAGGCAAGGTCTCCGAAGGCAAGCTGAACCGTCCGTGCCGCGTGTACGCACCGGTCGGTACCCACGAAACATTGCTGGCTTACCTGGTGCGTCGCCTGCTGGAAAACGGCGCCAACACTTCGTTCGTCAACCGCATCGCCGACCAATCCATCTCGATCCAGGAGCTGGTGGCCGATCCAGTGGCCAGCATCGAGCAGATGGCGACGCTGGAAGGCGGCTTCGGCCTGCCGCACCCGCGTATCCCGCTGCCGCGTGACCTGTATGGTGCCGAGCGCGCCAACTCCGCCGGTATCGACCTGGCCAACGAACACCGCCTGGCGTCGTTGTCCTGCGCCTTGCTGGCCACTGCCCACAACGACTGGAAAGCCGCGCCGATGCTCGGTTGCGCCTCCAGCAATGAAGCCGCTGCGCCGGTGCTGAACCCGTCCGATCTGCGTGACGTGGTTGGCCATGTGCAGGAAGCGACTGTCGAAGACGTCGACAACGCTATCCAGTGCGCCTTGAACGCTGGGCCGATCTGGCAGGCCACCCCGCCCGCTGAACGCGCCGCGATCCTGGAGCGTGCCGCCGACTTGATGGAAGGCGAGATCCAGCCACTGATGGGCCTGCTGGCCCGCGAAGCCGGCAAGACCTTCGCCAACGCCATCGCCGAAGTGCGTGAAGCCGTGGACTTCCTGCGTTACTACGCGGTGCAGGCCCGTAACGATTTCACCAACGACGCCCACCGCCCACTGGGCCCGGTGGTGTGCATCAGCCCGTGGAACTTCCCGCTGGCGATCTTCAGTGGCCAGGTCGCCGCTGCACTGGCCGCCGGTAACCCGGTACTGGCCAAGCCTGCCGAGCAAACGCCATTGGTGGCCGCACAAGCCGTGCGCCTGCTGCTGGAAGCCGGGATTCCGCAAGGCGTGCTGCAACTGCTGCCGGGCCAGGGCGAAACCGTCGGTGCCCGCCTGGTGGGTGATGAGCGCGTCAAGGGCGTGATGTTCACCGGTTCCACCGAAGTTGCGCGCTTGCTGCAACGCAACGTCGCCGGTCGCCTGGATGCACAAGGTCGTCCGATCCCACTGATCGCCGAAACGGGTGGTCAGAATGCGATGATCGTCGATTCCTCAGCGCTGACCGAACAAGTGGTGATCGACGTCGTGTCCTCGGCCTTCGACAGTGCCGGCCAACGCTGCTCGGCCCTGCGCGTACTGTGCTTGCAGGAAGATTCCGCTGATCGTGTCATCGAAATGCTTAAAGGTGCCATGGCCGAATGCCGCCTCGGTAACCCGGAGCGCCTGTCGGTGGATATCGGCCCGGTGATCGACGCCGAAGCCAAGGCCGGCATCGAGAAACACATCCAGGCCATGCGCGACAAAGGCCGCAACGTTTACCAGGTCGCCATTGCTGATAGCGAAGAGGTCAAGCGCGGCACGTTCGTGATGCCAACCCTGATCGAGCTGGAAAGCTTCGACGAACTGCAACGGGAGATCTTCGGCCCGGTGCTGCACGTGGTGCGCTACAAGCGCAAAGAGATCGACCAGCTCATCGCGCAGATCAATGCTTCCGGCTATGGCCTGACCCTGGGCGTGCACACCCGTATCGACGAGACCATCGCCAAGGTGATCGACAACGTCCATGCCGGTAACGTCTACGTTAACCGCAACATCGTGGGTGCCGTGGTCGGCGTGCAACCGTTCGGCGGCGAAGGCCTTTCGGGTACCGGCCCTAAAGCTGGCGGCCCACTGTATCTGTACCGCCTGCTGTCGACTCGCCCTACGGATGCTATCGAGCAATCCTTCGTCCGCGGTGATGCACTGGCCGCACCGGATGTTCGCCTGCGGGATGCCATGAGCAAGCCTTTGGGCGCCCTGCAAACCTGGGCCGACAGCAACAAGCTCAGCGACTTGAGCGCCCTGTGCGTGCAGTTCGCGGCGCAATCCCAAAGCGGTATCACTCGCCAACTGGCCGGCCCGACCGGCGAGCGCAACAGCTACGCCATCCTGCCCCGCGAGCACGTGTTGTGCCTGGCGGAAGTGGAAGGCGACCTGCTGACGCAACTGGCGGCCGTGCTGGCAGTCGGCAGCTCGGCGGTATGGCCGGACACTGAATTGACCAAGGCCGTATTCGCACGCTTGCCGAAGGATCTTCAGGCGAAGATCAAGCGGGTGGCGGACTGGACCAAGGATGAAACCGTGTTTGATGCCGTGCTGCATCATGGCGATTGCGACCAACTGCGCGGGGTTTGCCAGCAAGTGGCCAAGCGCGGTGGGGCGATTGTCGGGGTTCACGGCTTGTCTTCGGGCGAAACAGGGATTGCCCTGGAGCGCCTGGTGATCGAGCGGGCGTTGAGCGTCAACACCGCTGCGGCGGGTGGTAACGCCAGCCTGATGACTATCGGCTAACTGACGAAACGCGGTCAAAATATGGGAGCGGGCTTGTTCGCGAATGCGGTGGATCAGTCAGTACATCTGGCGACTGACACTGCGCATTCGCGAGCAAGCCCGCTCCCACACTGACCGCGCTTGCAACTCACCGCTGTTGTTTGGCCCCTCCATCACCCAGATCAATCTTGCTATCCAGCCTCTATTTGCGCACTTAGACTCAGGCCCATTCCCACACAGGTAAGCCGCCATGTCCGAGACGCTGCTCAGTTCCCGCAATCTGGCTTTCGAGCTGTACGAAGTCCTCGATGCCGAGGGCCTGACACAGCGCGAGCGGTTTGCCGAACACAACCGCGAAACCTTCGACGCCGCCATCGGCACCGCCCGCAGCATTGCCGAGAAGTTCTTCGCCCCGCACAACCGCAAGGGCGACGAAAACGAGCCACGCTACGAGAACGGTCAGGCGATTCTGATTCCGGAAGTGAAACCGGCGGTGGATGCCTTCCTCGAAGCCGGCTTTCTCAACGCCGCCCGCAGCTTCGAAGCCGGTGGCATGCAGCTACCGACCCTGCTGTCCCAAGCGTGTTTCGCACACTTCCAGTCGGCCAACGCCGCTTCCACGTCCTACCCATTCCTGACCATGGGCGCCGCCAACCTGATCGAGAGTTTCGGCACCCTCGAACAGAAACAACGCTTCCTGCAACCGATGATCGAAGGCCGTTTCTTCGGCACCATGGCCTTGACCGAACCCCATGCCGGCTCATCACTGTCGGATATTCGTACCCGCGCAGAGCCGGCGGCTGACGGCAGCTACCGCCTCAAGGGCAACAAGATCTTCATCTCGGGCGGCGACCACCCGCTGTCGGAGAACATCGTGCATATGGTGCTGGCCAAGCTGCCGGATGCGCCCGCCGGAGTGAAGGGCATTTCGCTGTTTATCGTGCCCAAGTTCCTGGTCAACGATGACGGCAGCCTGGGCAAACGCAACGACGTGCTGCTGGCCGGCCTGTTTCACAAGATGGGCTGGCGCGGCACCACCTCCACAGCACTGAACTTCGGCGATAACGGCGAGTGTGTCGGCTATCTGGTGGGCAAGCCGCACCAGGGCCTGAGCTGCATGTTCCAGATGATGAACGAGGCACGCATCGGCGTGGGCATGGGCGCAGTGATGCTCGGTTACGCCGGCTACCTGTACTCCCTGGAATACGCCCGCGAACGTCCGCAAGGCCGCCTGCCCGACAGCAAAGACCCCAACACCGCGCCGGTGTCGATCATCCAGCACGCCGACATCAAGCGCATGCTGTTGACGCAAAAAGCCTACGTGGAAGGCGCCTTCGACCTTGGCCTGTACGCGGCGCGGCTGTTCGATGACACCACCACCCTGGAAACCGAAGCTGCGCGCAAACAGGCCCATGAGTTGCTGGACCTGCTGACGCCGATCGTCAAATCCTGGCCATCGGAGTTTTGCCTGAAGGCCAACGAACTGGCGATCCAGATCCTCGGCGGCCACGGCTACACCCGCGAATACCCGGTGGAGCAGTACTACCGCGACAACCGCCTGAACCCGATCCATGAAGGCACCCACGGCATTCAGTCGCTGGACTTGCTGGGGCGCAAACTGGCGCAGAACGGCGGCGCGGGCTTGAAACAACTGATTCGCCTGATCGCCGAGACCGGCGCGCGGGCCCAGGAATACCCGTCGCTGACCGCGTTACGGGAACCCCTGGAACAGTTGGTGGCGCGCCTGCAAAGCGTCACCCTCGGCCTGTTGACGGATCTCGCCCAGGGCAAGGTCAACAGCAGCCTGGCGAATTCGGCGCTGTACCTGAAAGTGTTTGGGCATACGGTGATTGGCTGGCGCTGGCTGGAACAGGCGATTCGCGCCGAGGAAGGGCTGGCCAAGGGCAATGCTGCCGATGTCGCCTTCTATAAGGGCAAGCTCCAGGCCGCCCGGTACTTCCTGACGTGGGAAATACCGGGCTGCCATCATGAACTGGCGATTCTCGAGGCGCGTGATGACACGTGCCTGGGGATGCAGGATGAGTGGTTCTAAGGCTGTCCGATCGCCTTGGAAATCACCTCGACCGTGGCGCTGACTTGCTCTTGGTAACGGTCGAGTTCCTGCTGGTGACGCTTTTGCATTTCGATCTGCTCGGCGCACAGGTTCAGCGCCGCCAACACCAATAGCTTGTCACCGATCAGCGTCGGGTACTTTTTCTTGGTGGTGGCCAGGGATGCCTTGAGCATCGTCACGGCGCTCATCAGGGTGTTGTCTTCCCCCTCCGGCGCCTTGATCGAGTAATCCTCACCGAGAATCGAAACGACCTTTATCCCTTCATTCATGCGCCGACAGGACCTGCGCTCACACGCTCAACCAACGCCTGGATACGGGCAGCGGTGGCGCCCTGCTTTTCTTCCTGTTCCATCAGGTTCAGCTGCAAGCTGTCGTTTTCATCCTTGGCGCGAGCCAGTTCGGCCTTGAGGGATTCGTTGGTGCCCAGCAGATCCTGGTTCTGCTGTACCAGGTCGCTGACCAGTTGTTCCAATTGGCTGAGGGATGCTTCTAACATTTTGATTTCTCGGGCTTTTTCAAAGGGCGGTGACGATAAAGAAAATTCACCTCGGATGCCAGGGTTATCCCTGGCGCGGGGCCTTGATTTTACAGGGCAGGCCACGCTTTCGAGCCTTAGTGACTGCATTTATGGCATCTGGTTCCTGAATCCCGTCGGCCCGTCCAAATCTGCGACAAAAGCGCGCACCCCCTCAAGACTTTAGTCGTATGACCGATACGTCATGGATACCCCGCCCAAACCCCGCATGGATCGCGCTTCTCCCCAGGATCACAGCATGTCTCTTCGTAATATGAATATCGCGCCGCGGGCATTCCTCGGCTTCGCGTTGATTGGTGCGTTGATGTTGTTTCTCGGCGTGTTCGCACTGAACCAGATGAGCAAGATTCGCGCGGCGACAGAAGACATCACCCTGAGCAGCGTGCCGAGCATTCGCGCCCTGGACGAATTCACCCAGCTGACCCTGCGCCTGCGGGTGCTGTCCTATCGCCTGCTGACCAACCGCGAACCCGACGTCCAGCAAAAGACCCTCGAATCGTTTGATCTGCGCAATCAGCAGATTCGTACCGCCCAGGCGGTCTACGAGAAGCTGATCGACAGCCCTGAAGAGCGCAGCACCTACGACGAGTACGTGCGCCTGCTGGCCCAGTACCATCAGATCGAAGAGCGCATGAAGAGCCTGTCCCGGGCCAATCAGGTGGAAGAGCTGCGCACGCTGCTGAACACCGAGCTGCTGAACAACTCGGATCAGGTCAACGCCGTACTGAGCCGCCTGCTGGACATCAATAACAAAATGGCCCTTGCCACCAACCAGCAAGCCTCCGACCAGTACGACCTGGCCTTTGAGCTGGTGGTGATCCTGCTGATCCTGGCCACTGCACTGACCATGCTGTTCGCCTGGTTACTGACCCGCAGCATCACCCAACCGATCGCCCAGGCCCTGGACGCCGCCGAAGAGATCGCCGAAGGCAACCTGACGCGCCCAATCAAGGTCGAAGGCAACGACGAAGCCGGCCGGCTGCTGCTGGCGATGGCCAAGATGCAGGACAAGTTGAAGGACACCTTGCAGCGCATCGCCGGCTCGGCCACCCAACTGGCCTCTGCAGCGGAAGAACTGAACACGGTGACCGACGAAAGCGCCCGTGGCCTGACCCAGCAAAACAACGAAATCGAACAGGCCGCCACAGCCGTCAACGAGATGACCAGCGCGGTTGAAGAAGTGGCCCGCAACGCGGTCAGCACCTCCGAAGCCTCGAAAAACGCCACCAGTTCCGCAGGCGATGGCCGTGACCTGGTGCAGGAAACCGTCAGCGCCATCGAGCGCATGAGCAGCGACGTGCAAGCCACCGCGACCCTGATCGGCAACCTGGCGGAAGAGTCCCGGGACATCGGCAAGGTACTGGACGTGATTCGCGGCCTGGCCGACCAGACCAACCTGCTGGCGCTGAACGCGGCGATTGAAGCCGCACGTGCTGGCGAAGCCGGCCGTGGTTTTGCGGTGGTGGCGGATGAAGTGCGGGCCCTGGCCCATCGCACACAGCAGTCTACCAGCGAGATCGAGCGGATGATCGGCAGCATTCAGGCCGGTACCGAGCATGCGGTGGACTCGATGCGCAACAGCACTGAGCGGGCGGAATCGACGCTGAATATTGCCAAGGGTGCGGGCATGTCGCTGGATACTATCAATACCGCCATCGTTGAAATCAACGAGCGCAACCTGGTGATTGCCAGCGCCGCTGAAGAGCAGGCACAGGTGGCGCGGGAAGTGGATCGCAACCTGGTGAATATTCGTGATTTGTCGGTGCAATCGGCCACCGGCGCCAGCCAGACGAGTGCGGCGAGCAGCGAGCTGTCGCGCCTGGCGGTGGATTTGAACGGGATGGTGGGGCGGTTCAGGCTTTAACTGACACCGCATCACTAAAATGTGGGAGCGGGCTTGCTCGCGAATGCGGTGTGTCAGTCACCTTAGTGGTTGGCTGATCCACCGCATTCGCGAGCAAGCCCGCTCCCACATTAGATATGCGCCAGCCATTCAAACCTTTTTGACAGCACAGCAATTCAACAGGTTAGAATCGCTGGCACGCAGACTGCATGGTCAGTTTGCGTCTCGTCTTACCTACTCATGGAGTACTGCCTTTGAATGCGACGACCATCAACAGCCTGTTCTTGATCGGCGCGTTGCTGGTAGGTGCGAGCATTCTGGTGAGTTCTCTTTCGTCCCGCTTAGGCATCCCGATTCTGGTGATCATCCTGGCCGTGGGCATGATCGCCGGCGTCGACGGCGGCGGCATCATCTTCGATAACTACCCCACCGCCTACCTCGTGGGCAACCTCGCCCTGGCCGTGATCCTGCTCGATGGCGGCTTGCGAACACGGGTGGCGAGTTTTCGCGTGGCACTCTGGCCCGCGCTGTCGTTGGCGACGGTCGGGGTGCTGATCACCACCGGCCTCACCGGCATGGCAGCCGCTTGGCTGTTCAACCTCAACATCATTCAAGGCTTGCTGATCGGCGCCATCGTCGGTTCCACAGACGCCGCCGCCGTATTCTCGCTGCTGGGCGGCAAGGGCCTGAACGAAAGGGTCACCGCCAGCCTGGAAATCGAATCCGGCAGCAACGACCCGATGGCGGTGTTCCTCACCGTCACTCTGATCGACATGCTCGCCAGCGGCCAGACTGGCCTGCACTGGAACTTGCTGGGCCACCTGATCCGCGAGTTCGGCATCGGCGGCATCATTGGCCTGGGCGGCGGCTGGTTGATGCTGCAAATGGTCAACCGCATCAACCTGGCCAACGGCCTGTACCCAATCCTGGTGATCTCCGGCGGCCTGTTCGTGTTCGCCCTGACCAACGCCTTGCACGGCAGCGGCTTCCTCGCGGTGTACCTGTGCGGCCTGGTGATCGGCAACCGCCCGGTGCGCAGCCGTCATGGCATCTTGCACATGCTCGACGGCATGGCCTGGCTCGCGCAGATCGGCATGTTCCTGGTGCTGGGCCTGTTGGTCACGCCCCATGATTTGCTGCCCATCGCGCTGCCGGCCCTGGGCCTGGCGCTGTGGATGATCCTGTTTGCACGACCACTGTCGGTGATGGTCGGCCTGCTGCCGTTCAAGGCCTTCCACGGTCGAGAGAAAGCCTTTATCGCCTGGGTGGGGCTGCGCGGCGCGGTTCCGATCATTCTGGCGGTGTTCCCGCTGATGGCCGGCCTGCCCCACGCGCAGCTGTACTTCAACCTGGCGTTCTTTATCGTGCTGGTGTCGTTACTGGTGCAGGGCACGAGCCTGCCGTGGGTCGCCAAATTGTTGAAAGTGACGGTGCCACCCGAGCCCGCGCCGATCTCCCGCGCGGCCCTGGAAGTGCACGTCACCAGCGAGTGGGAGCTGTTCGTGTACCGCCTGGGCGCCGAAAAATGGTGCATCGGCGCCGCCCTGCGCGAGCTGAAAATGCCCGAAGGCACGCGGATCGCCGCGCTGTTTCGTGGCCAGCAACTGCTCCATCCGTCGGGTAGTACAGTGCTGGAAGTCGATGATTTGCTCTGCGTGATCGGCCATGAACACAACCTGCCGGCCCTCGGCAAACTGTTCAGCCAGGCACCACAACGGGGCCTCGACCTGCGCTTCTTCGGCGACTTTGTATTGGAAGGCGACGCCCAGCTGGGCGCGGTGTCGGCGCTGTACGGACTCAAGCTCGAAGGTATCGACCCGGACATGCCACTGAGCCGCTTCATCACCCAGAAAGTGGGAGGTGCACCAGTGGTCGGCGACCAAGTGGAATGGAACAACACCATCTGGACCGTCGCGGTCATGGACGGGAACAAGATCGGCAAAGTCGGCGTCAGATTCCCCGAAGGAAGTCGCCCGGGCCCCGGACTCTTCCTCTAAACTGCGGGGCGACGGCGCGCCAGTCGATGTCAGGACGCCCCCTATTTATCACCTTGCTCGACCGGTCTCTATGACAACCCTGCGTACTTTCCTCGCCACTGCCCTGCTGGGCCTGACTCTCTGCGTCGGCACCGTACACGCTGCCGACCCGCCCAGCATCGACTCCGTCCAGCAAACCCTGGACAAGCTGCCCGACCGCAAGCTGCCCGACGCCGACATGAAGGCGCTGCAAACCATCCTGCAGCAGACCCTCACCTACCTCGGCAACCAGCAGGACTACCAGCAGCGCCTGGTCGACCTCAAGCGCCAGCTGGAAGACGCGCCGCGCCAGACCGTCGACAACCAGCGCGAACTGACCCGGCTCAAGGCCACCAAGGTGATTCCGGTCGCCCAGCGCTACGCCACCTTGCCGGTGCCGCAACTTGAACAACTGCTGGTGCAGCGCACCACCCAGCAAGGCGACCTGCAAAAGGAACTGGCCGACGCCAACAGCCTGACCATCGCCGCCCAGACCCGCCCCGAGCGCGCCCAGACCGAAATCAGCAGCAGCCAGACGCGTATCCAGCAGATCAACGCGATCCTCAAGGCCGGCAAAGACAACGGCAAGACCCTCAGCGGTGACCAGCGCAACCAGCTGAACGCCGAGCTGGCCGCCCTAAACGCCCTGATTCCCTTGCGCCGCCAGGAATTGGCCGGTAACAGCCAATTGCAAGACCTGGGCAACAGCCAGCATGACCTGGTGCTGGAGAAAACCGCCCGCCTGGAGCAGGAAATCCAGGACCTGCAAACCCTGATCAACCAGAAGCGCCTGGCCCAATCCCAGGAAACCGTGACCCAGCAGTCCATCGAGGCCCAAAAGGCCGGTGGCAGCAGCCTGCTCGCCACGGAAAGCGCGGCCAACCTGAAGCTGTCCGACTACCTGCTAAAAAGCACCGACCGGCTCAACGAACTGACCCAGAAAAACCTGCAAACCAAGCAGCAACTGGACAGCGTGACCCAAAGCGACTCGGCCCTGGACGAGCAGATCAACGTGCTCAAGGGCAGCCTGTTGCTGTCCAAGATCCTCTACAAACAGAAACAGGCCTTGCCGCGCCTGACCGTAGACCGCGACCTGGCAGACGACATCGCCAACATTCGCCTGTACCAGTTCGAGGTCAACCAACAACGTGAGCTGATCAACAGTCCCAGCACCTACGTCGATAACCTGCTGGCCTCCCAGCCCCCCGACCAGGTCACTGCGCAGTTGCGCCGCACCTTGCTGGAACTGGCGATTACCCGCAGCGACTTGCTGGAACGCCTGAGTCGTGAACTGAGCGCACTGCTCAACGAATCCATCACCCTGCAACTGAACCAGAAACAACTGCTGAGCACCGCCACCACGTTGCGGGCGACCCTCGACGAGCAGATGTTCTGGATTCCCAGCAACAAGCCGCTGGACACCGAATGGCTGGAAACCGTACCGGCGCACTTGAGCAAACAGGTGACTACCCTGCCGTGGGCCTCCAGCGTCAGCGAGCTGTATGACGGCCTGACCCAGCGCCCACTGCTGTTCCTGCCGTTGCTGCTGTTGATCGGCGCGCTGCTGTGGCGTCGCAGCTATCTGTATGCCCGACTGAAAAAAATCCACATGGATATCGGCCACTTCAAGCGCGACAGCCAGTGGCACACGCCGGTGGCGATCCTGGTGAATATCGCGCTGGCGATGCCGGTGGCCCTGGGCCTGGCACTGTGCGGCTATGCGCTGCAGATCGATGCCCGCGGGCAAAACGCCAACCTCGGCGCGGCCTTGCTGCAGATCGCCCAGGCGTGGCTGGTGTTCTACACCGCCTATCGGATCCTCGCGCCCGGCGGCGTCGCCGAACTGCATTTCCGCTGGGAAAAACCCCAGGTCGAATTCCTCCAGGGCTGGGTGCGCAAGCTCGGGCTGGTGGTGCTGGCGTTGGTAGCGGTGGTAGCCATCGCCGAGCATCAACCGGCGGCGCTGGCGGACGACGTATTGGGCATCGGCGTGGTACTGACCTGCTACGCACTCATGGCCTGGTTGCTCAGCCGCCTGCTGCTCAACAGCCCGACCCACGAAAAAGCCTCGCTATTTCGCAAAGCCGTCGGCCTGGTGTTTACCGCGCTGCCGGTCGCGCTGTTTATTGCCGTATGTTTTGGCTACTACTACACCGCCCTAAAACTCAGCGACCGGTTGATCAACACCCTGTACCTGCTGATGTTCTGGCTGGTGATCGAAGCCACCTTCGTGCGTGGCCTGGGCGTTGCCGCGCGGCGCCTGGCCTATGCGCGGGCCCTGGCCAAACGCCAGGCGGCCAAGGAAGCGGGTGACGGAGAAGCGGTGATAGAAGAGCCGACCCTGGACATCGAACAGGTCAACGAACAGTCGATGCGACTGATCCGCCTGGCCTTGCTCGGCGGCTTTATCGCCGCGCTGTATTGGGTATGGTCGGACTTGATCTCGGTATTTTCCTACCTGGACAACGTCACCCTCTACGAATACACCAGCGGCACCGGCGCCAATATCAGCATGGTGCCCATCAGCATCGGCGACTTGCTGGGCGCGCTGATCATCATCGGCATTACCTTTGCCCTGGCGCGCAACCTGCCCGGTTTGCTGGAAGTGTTGGTGCTGTCCAAGCTCGACCTGGCCCAGGGCAGCGCCTACGCCACCACAACCTTACTGTCCTACGTGATTGCCGGCGTCGGCTTTGTCTCCACCCTGTCGACACTCGGCGTGAGCTGGGACAAGTTGCAATGGCTGGTGGCCGCGCTGTCGGTGGGATTGGGCTTTGGTATGCAGGAGATCTTCGCCAACTTCATCTCCGGCATCATGATCCTGTTCGAGCGCCCGGTACGGATCGGCGACACCATCACCATCGGCAACCTGTCGGGCACGGTGAGCAAAATCCGCATCCGCGCCACCACCATCACCGACTTCGACCGCAAGGACATCATTGTCCCGAACAAAACGTTCATCACCGGACAACTGATCAACTGGTCTCTGACCGACACCATCACCCGGGTCACCCTGAAACTGGGTGTGGACTACGGTTCGGATCTGGATCGGGTGAAGGAATTGCTGCTCAAGGCGGCCCGTGATAACCCGCGTGTGCTGAAGGACCCGGAACCCCACGTGTACTTCCTCAACTTTGGCGAAAGCACCCTGGACCACGAGTTGCGCATGCACGTGCGCGACCTGGGCGACCGCAACCCGGTAATCGATGAGGTCAACCGCTTCATCAACCGCGAGTTCAAGAAAGAGCACATCAACATCTCGTTCCGGCAGATGGAGGTGTACCTGAAAAACCTGCACGGCCAGGAATACAAACTGGTGCCGGTGGAAGAAGAAAACAAAACCCTCCTGCCGCCCGCCAAGGACCAGGACGTACAAGAGCCCCCGCCTGCCAAACTCGACTAAACCCGCTATCCCCAGCAGAATGGTCGGACATTCTGCTGGAGATGGCCCGTTGAAAGCCCTCGACGAACTGACCTTCGACAACCGCTTCGCCCGCCTGGGCGACGGCTTCTCAACCCACGTGCTGCCCGAGCCCATCGACGAACCGCGCTTGGTGGTGGCGAGCGAGGCGGCCATGGCGCTGCTGGATCTCGACCCTGCCCTGGCCGAAACGCCGGTATTCGCCGAATTGTTCGGCGGGCACACATTGTGGGCCGAGGCCGAGCCGCGCGCGATGATCTATTCAGGGCATCAGTTTGGCTCTTACAACCCGCAACTGGGTGATGGGCGCGGATTGTTGCTGGGCGAAGTTTACAACCAAGCGGGCGAGCACTGGGACCTGCACCTCAAGGGCGCCGGGCAAACCCCGTATTCGCGCATGGGCGATGGGCGTGCGGTGCTGCGGTCGTCGATTCGGGAGTTTCTGGCGTCGGAAGCGTTGCATGCGCTGGGTATTCCGAGCAGTCGGGCACTGTGTGTAATCGGCTCGACCACGCCCGTTTGGCGCGAGAAACAGGAGCGCGCCGCCATGGTGCTGCGCCTGGCGCATAGCCATGTGCGCTTTGGGCATTTCGAATATTTCTACTACACCAAAAAGCCTGAATTGCAGAAGCAACTGGCGGAGCACGTGTTGTCGCTGCACTTCCCGGAGTGCATGGAGCAGCCCGAGCCGTACCTGGCGATGTTCCGTGAAATTGTCGAGCGCAATGCAGAGTTGATCGCCAAGTGGCAGGCCTATGGGTTCTGCCATGGGGTGATGAACACCGACAACATGTCGATCCTCGGCATCACCTTCGACTTCGGGCCGTTTGCGTTTCTGGATGATTTTGACGCGCAGTTCATCTGCAACCACTCGGATCATGAAGGGCGTTATTCCTTCAGCAATCAGGTGCCGATTGGGCAGTGGAACTTGAGCGCGCTGGCCCAGGCGTTGACACCGTTTATCAGTGTGGAGGCGTTGCGGGAAACGCTGGGGCTGTATCTGCCGTTGTTCCAGGCCCATTACCTGGACCTGATGCGCCGCCGATTGGGCCTCACCACCGCCGAAGATGACGACCAGAAACTGGTGGAGCGCCTGTTGCAACTGATGCAGAACAGCGGCGTCGACTACACCTTGTTCTTCCGCCGGTTGGGGGATGAATCAGCAGCGCTTGCCGTGGCGCGGTTGCGCGACGATTTTGTCGACCTCAAGGGGTTTGATGAGTGGGCCGAACTGTACAAGGCCCGTGTGGAGCGCGAAGCCAGTGGCACAGAAGAGCAGCGGCGTGAGCGGATGCATGGGGTGAATCCGCTTTATATCCTGCGCAACTATTTGGCGCAGAACGCCATCCAGGCGGCGGAGCTTGGGGATTACAGCGAAGTGCGCCGGCTGCATGAAGTGCTGACCAAACCGTTTGAAGAGCAGCCGAGGATGGAACAATACGCCCAGCGGCCGCCGGATTGGGGGAAGCATTTGGAGATTAGTTGTTCATCGTAGGAGTTAAACCCGAGCGACATATAAAGAAATGAATACCGGACGCGCCTGACATCATTAAACATCTCTTAGGCCTAGGGTTGGCCTGTTGCAATCATGCAACAAACCTAAGCAGATATGAAATGGAGGTGCGTCATGGGCGTCGATGTTCCAAACCTGGAGTCGGTGGGCGATCACGCTACACCCGAGAAATATTCCGCTGTCCGTCTACACATGGACTTGTCCTTCCCTCACCACTACCTTTCCCAGGTCAATGCCTGGCTGGAAAAGCGGGCATGGAAGCCACTTGAGCTGTTTTTGGTTGAGCGATATCCACAGCACAAAGAAGTAATAGCGCTGTGGCTCAAAGGGAGCCAAGCCAGGGCCGAGGCGAATGAGCCTGTCGCCACTCTGCGCGCAGTGAATACGTAAGCAGTGGTACAGAGGAGCTGGAGCATCAGGCCGTGACCCCAGGCCTTAGGGTCGTGGTGGCCAGGACGCTGGTCAGTGCGGTTGTTTTCGACGCTCTTGTTCCTCTTTCTCCGTTAATCGCTCAGGACTTGAGTGTTTCTCCGGCATTCTTTCAAGGCATGCTCGGCTTGTGCCTGATGGCTTTCGCATTCAGCCAGTTGTTTTCAACGCCACTGGTCAACCGGCTGGGAACCAGCGTCAGCCTGGCCGGTGCATCGGTGCTGATCGCGCTGCTATGTGTCGCAGTGGCGTTATCAACAAGCGCTCTCATGCTATCGATCATCTTTACTTTCATGTTCATCGCCAACGCGGTGGCAGCAACCTCTTCACGCCTTTGGCTACGTCAACGACTCGGGCAAACAACCTTCCAAAGCGCAACAGCTTATCTCTTGAGTGCGATTAGCGTCCTTACGGTACTAAGCCCGCCGACTCTGCTGGCGGCAGCCTCGTTTTGGGGGTGGAGATGGGTTTTTGGCGTACTCGGTTGCCTGCTTTTTATAATCGGCCTGGGACTTCTGGCCACTCATCACGGCAAGGCAACCGACCAAGGCCAACAGGCTGCAACTGAAACCCAATCTTTACTAGGGAAACACCCGAAATTCATCTGCGGTTTACTGCTTGCACTCCTGATACAGAGCGCCTTCACACAGTTGAACCTCAGCAAGGCGTTTGCCCTGCAGGGAGTTTTTCATCTCTCACCACAAGCAACAGGCATGATCCTTTCAGGTTGGGCGGCGCTGGTAGCGGCAGGTTTTTTCTTTTCAGGGAAAGCCGTCACACGATTCAGTGACGCCCAACGCCTAAATGCAGGATCCGCCTCTCAGTGCCTCGCCGCACTGTTGATGGTAGCGGCATGGCTACATGTCGATATCTACCTTTACCTGGCAGCTGCAGCAGCAACCAGTATTGCCTTCTGCATTTTGTTGCCCCTTGCGACCGGCTGGGCACTGGATATCGACGCGTCTCACCAAGCCAAAGCTTCTGCGGTTTTCGGATGCATCACTGTGGCCGGGGCAGGATTATTAACCTGGCTAGGGTCTCAATGGAATGCACCACTGCTTTTCACTCTGATGCTGGTGATTGGGGGTTGTGCTGTGGGCAACGTGTTTGCCTGCCAGCTGGCACGAAAGAAGATTGGGCACTGATGGCTTATGACTAACGCTATTAGCCATTTACAGGCATCGGACGATGCTCAAGGTCATAACCTTCGATCCAATCACCGATGATATCTAACATCCCAATCAGCGCGTGGCTTTCGTCCTCCCCAACCTCATCCAGCAACTCGTCGAGCGCCATAACCAAAATATCGTAATCCTTCTCGGTCTTGGGCTTACGCAAGAGAGCAGAAACAAAAGGCCAATGTTCGATAGCCTGCTTGACGATTTCGCTCATGTTGCCCTCTCTTTCAGTTGTTCCTTGATAAACCAAGTCGTCGGCTCCAAATAGAACCCATTGGCAACTTTCACGGAGCCCAGCATGTCCGACTCTCTAGTAATTCCCTGCCCCCACTGCAACGGTCTTAACCGCATCCCCAACGAACGCCTGGGCGATGCACCAAAGTGCGGGCGCTGTAAGCAGCCGGTGCTGCTGAGCAAACCCTTTGAGCTGAAACAGGGCGATTACGCCAGCCAGATCAAAGGCGATTTACCCCTCTTGGTGGATGTGTGGGCCGAATGGTGCGGGCCGTGCAAGTCGTTTGCGCCGGTGTTTGAGCAGGCCGCCGGGCAGTTGGCCGGGAAGCGCCGATTGGCCAAGCTCGATAGCGAGGCCAATCAGCAGTTATCCGCTCAGTTGGGGATTCGCTCGATTCCCAGCCTGATCCTGTTCAAGAATGGCCGGGAAGTGGCGCGCCAGAGCGGGGCGTTTCCGTTGCCGCAGTTGATTAGCTGGCTGCGCAGTCAGGGCGTTTGAGGTAGCGGAACGCCTCGGTCCATCACTTGCCCCATCAGCAGTACGCCCAATTCGCTCAGTTGATGAATGGCCAACGCGACATCGCGCTGCTTGCCGGTGAGATCATCGGAAAGGTCGAGCAAGAGGGTAGTGACTGAGGAGAAGGTTTCGTAGGTGTTGAGGATAAGGGTTTCGGTGGTTTGATCGGGGGTAACTGTGAAGAGGCTGGGGGTAGTTCTAAGCATAATCGACGCTCCTGGATTGAACGACGCCTCTCACAGGCTACTAAACCCGATCGCTGAGAATTCAGCGACCGGGCAACCTTAGAGACGCCCATCCAGACGCACAAGCCAGCGGATTCCGGCGTAACTGTAGGCAACGGCGCAAGACGACGATTTCTCTGTAGGAACAGAGACCCAATGTGGGAGCGGGCTTGCTCGCGAAGGCGGTGGGTCAGTCAATAAAGGTGTCGACTGATCCACCGCATTCGCGAGCAAGCCCGCTCCCACATGGGTTTTGTGTTGCCCGCTAAATCACGCGTTTTCCAGCAGGTTATGCAACTCCACAAACTGCTGCGTCAGCTTGTGCCGTGGGTCCAGGTGGATCAGCGGCATGTTCGCCTGGTGCGATTCACGCATGCGCACCGAGCTGGTCAGGTACACCGGCAACACCGGCAACCCTTCGGCAATCAATTCATCCAGCATCTGCTGCGGCAAGCTCGCACGGGCCTGGAACTGGTTGACCACGATCCCTTCCACTTCCAGCGCTTCATTGTGGTCTTCCTTCAATTCTTCAATCTCTGCCAGCAGACCATACAGCGCCTGGCGGGAGAAGCTGTCGCAATCGAAGGGGATCAACACGCGATCAGCGGCAATCAGCGCTGAAACGGCATAAAAGTTCAACGCCGGCGGCGTATCCAGGTAGATCCGGTCGTAGTCCTCGCTCAATTCATCCAGCAGCTTTCGCAGCTTGTTGATCTTGTGCTTGGCCTCGAGCTTGGGCTGCAGGTCTGCCAGTTCCGCGGTGGCGGTGATGACGTGCAGGTTGTCGAACGGGGTTTCGTAGATATCCACCTGGTTTTTCTTCGAAAACGGCCCGGAAGACAGGGTCTGCTTGAAGAAATCGGCGATTCCCATGGGGATATCGTCGCCGGTCAGCCCGGTGAGGTACTGGGTTGAGTTGGCTTGGGCATCGAGGTCCACCAACAGGGTTCGATAGCCTTCGCTGGCGCTGACCGCCGCCAGGTTGCAGGCAATGCTGGACTTACCAACACCGCCTTTTTGGTTGAACACCACGCGCCGCATGGAAAAACCTCCGTGTATCAATGAATGACCGAGTGTAGAGGGCAAAAGCGCCGGTTAGCTACCTCGTTTGTTCCTGTACTACAGCATCAGAGGCTCTATCTCGCACAACAATTTCCCATCCGCCCGACAAAGCAGGAATTGCCTGACACCTGCCGCCCCACCTGCATGATCGACAATCCGTAATTCTTTCCTCCGAAATTGTAATCAGCCGTGAACAATTCTTTACCAAAGTTTGCTAGAACCCCGCAGCACCGGGATAATGCGCCCCACTCGGCTATTGCTCCCTGTCCCGGTATTCGGGGCCAACAGCCGCACAAGGAAGCCCGCAGGGGCGGGATAACTTCTCAGTGATCAATTTCAACATCGCCCAATGGCGTGCCTGGGCCCCCGGGCTCGAAAGCGCGGACGACTGGTGCGCCTGGTGCCGCCAACCAACGTTGCTCGCCAGCAGCGACGCTGCCCCTGATGTGTCGTTCCTGCCGGCCATGCAGCGCCGGCGCCTGAGCCGCCTGGCGCGCATGGCCTTCAGTGTGGGCTGGCCACTGGCCGAAGGCCTGCAACAGCTGCCATTGGTGTTTGTTTCCCGCCACGGCGAAACCCCGCGCACCCTCGATATTCTCAGCGACCTGGCCCACGACGAGCCCCTGTCGCCGACCCAGTTCAGCCTGTCGGTGCACAACGCGGTAATTGGCCTGTGGTCGATCCTGCGCAATGAAACCAGCGAAATGACTGCCCTCGCTGCGGCCGGCGATGGCCTGGAGCACGGCATGCTCGAAGCGGCCGCCTTGCTCAACGAAGGTGCACCGGCTGTATTGCTGATCATTACCGAGGAACAGCCGCCCGAGGCCTATGCCCGCTGGATCGACGACGTGCCGTTTCCGTATGCCCTCGGCCTGCTGCTGACGCCGGGCGACGAGTGGCAACTGGAACTGAATACGGCCGCTGTCCAACCCACCACCAAAGCCCAGTGGCCCCACGCCCTGAACCTGCTGCGCACCCTGCTGAACGAGCAGGGCGCCTGCCAACATGCCTGGAAGAACCGAGTATGGAACTGGCAACGCAAGCCCTGACCGAAAAGCCCCGGCAGGCCTACTACTGGCGCCTTTTCGCCACCGCTGCCGCCTTCGTCCTGTTTGGCGTCGGCGGCCTGTGCCTGCGCCTGCTGGTATTTCCGCTGCTCAGCTGCCTGCCGGGCGGCGCTAAACAGCATCAGCGGCGCGCGCGCCACACCATCAGTTGCCTGTTTTGGTTTTTTATCCGCTTGATGACGCGCCTGGGCATTCTGACCTACAGCGTCGAAGGCGCAGAAAAGCTCGGCCGCCCCGGCCAGATGATCATCGCCAACCACCCCTCGCTGGTGGACGTGGTGTTCCTGATCGCCCTGATGCGCCAGACCAACTGCGTGGTCAAGCAGAGCCTGTGGCAGAACCCGTTCACCCGTGGGCCGGTACGCGACGCCGGCTACATCAGCAACGACGGCAGTGCCGACATGCTCGACGCCGCCGCCGAAGCCTTGCGGGACGGCCAGACCCTGATCATTTTTCCGGAAGGCACCCGCACCTCGCCGGGCCAGGCACCGACCTTTCATCGCGGCGGCGCCGCCATTGCCCTGCGAGGTGCGAGCATCATCACCCCGGTGGTGATCAAGGTCAGCCCCACCACCCTAACCAAGGCCGAACCCTGGTATCGCATCCCGAATCGCCGTTTTCACTTCAGTTTGCGCGTGGGTGCCGATATAGAACCACAGGCGTTTGCCGCACAAGGGCCCGCGCCCCAGGCTTCACGCAAGCTCAACGATTACCTGCATCAGTATTTTATTAAGGAGCTCGCCGAAGATGAGCGACCAACACCGCCTTGAGCACGACATAAAAACGCTGATCATCGAGGCCCTGGGCCTGGAAGACATCAGCGAGAGCGACATCGGCAACGAGCAAACCCTGTTCGGCGAAGGCCTTGGCCTGGATTCAGTCGACGCCCTGGAATTGGGCCTGGCCATCCAGAAAAAGTACGGCATCAAGATCGATGCCGACGCCAAGGACACCCGCAATCACTTCACCAACGTGACCAGCCTCGCGGCGTTCGTCACGGCCCGACAGGCTGCTTGAGACCGTACCATGCAAACTCGTGACGATATTTTCAACACCTTGCGCGACGCCCTGGTGGAACTGTTTGAACTGGAACCTGAACGCGTCACGCTCGACGCCAACCTGTACCAGGACCTGGAAATCGACAGCATTGATGCGGTGGACCTGATCGACCACATCAAGCGCCAGACCGGCAAGAAAATCGCCGCCGAAGAGTTCAAGGCCGTGCGCACCGTGAACGACGTGGTCGAGGCGGTCTACCGTCTGGTTCAACCGGCCGCATGAGCCGGCTGATCGGCCTTGGCCTGTTGCTGGCGGGGCTGCTGTACCCTTTTGCGGTGTATTACGGCACGGAGCATTTTGCGCCGTGGCAATTTGGCCTGCTGCTGGGCAGCCTGTGGCTGTTGCGCGCCCTGACCGGGGCCAGGCGCCCGGGCACCCGCTGGATGGCGGCGGCGATCATCGTCTTTTGCCTGCTGCTCGCCTGGTTCGACAACCCGCAGATGCTGCGCTGGTACCCGAGCCTGGTCAGCGCGTTCATGCTGGCGCTGTTTGGCCTGAGCCTGAAATACGGGCCGCCGATGGTCGAGCGCCTGGCGCGCATGACCGAGCCGCAATTGCCCGAAAAAGCGGTTGTGTATACCCGCCAGGTCACCGTGGTGTGGAGTGTGTTTTTTCTGTGTAACGGCCTGCTCGCCGCCGCCCTCACCCTGTGGGCGCCGCTGAGCTGGTGGACGTTGTACAACGGCATGATCGCCTACGGGCTGATGGGGCTGTTGTTTGCCGTGGAATGGCTGGTACGACAAAGGGTTCGAGGCCGCGTATGAATTGGTTGAATCTTGAGCACTTGCTGCTTGAGCCTGCAGGTCAGCGTTTGGTTACCACCGAACCTGCCCTTGATCACCCACAGCTGTGGGAGAAATCCCTGAGCCTGGCCGCCGGGTTACAAGCCCGGGGCATTCAGCGCCTGGCGGTGCACCTGGAAGATGCCGGCATGTTGGCGATCGCCCTGCTGGGTGCGTGGCGAGCCGGAGTCAGCGTGCTGCTGCCCGCCGACCTGCAACCGCAAACGCGCCAACGCTGGGACGATGCCGTCGACGCCTGGCTGACCGAGGCCGGCGATCTGGACGCGCTTTATCAAGCGCCATTAAGCGCTGCAGCCCTGGACCTGGACGCCTGCGGCCTGAGCCTGTGCACCTCCGGCTCCAGCGGCGAACCCAAGCGTATCGATAAAACCCTGCGCCAGATGGCCAACGAGGTCCAGGCGCTGGAAACCCTGTGGGGCGCCGACCTGGGCGAGGCCTGCATCATCGGCAGCGTCGCCACCCAACATATCTATGGCTTGCTGTTCCGGGTGCTGTGGCCGCTGTGCGCCGGGCGTACCTTTGTGCGCCAGCAACTGGCATTCCCCGAGGACTTGCAGCGCGCCAGCCGCGAGCATTCGCAATTCGCCTGGGTCGCCAGCCCGGCACTGCTCAAGCGCATGGGCGACAACCTCGACTGGCCGGCGCTGACACCGGTCAAACGAGTGTTCTCCTCCGGCGGTGCCTTGCCCCTTGAAGCCGCCAGCAGCCTGCATCAACGCTTGCAGCAATGGCCGACAGAAATCCTCGGCAGCTCGGAAACCGGTGGCATCGCCTGGCGCCAGGGCGAACAACTGTGGCAGCCGTTTGCCGACGTGCAACTGAGCCAGGATGCCGACGGCGCTTTGCGCATCGAGTCCCCGTACCTGCCCGCCGGCCATATCGAACAAACTGCCGATGCCGCAAAAATCCATGGCGACGGCCGCTTCGAATTGCTGGGCCGACTGGACCGCATCGTCAAGCTGGAAGAGAAACGCATCTCCCTGCCGATGCTCGAACAGGCGCTGACGGAGCATGCCTGGGTCGCCGAAGCGCGCCTGGGCGTGGTACAGGAAAACCGTGCCTTCCTCGGCGCCCTCGTGGTGCTCAGCGGCGACGGTTTGCATGCCCTGCGCAACCAAGGCCGGCGCACCGTCACTCAAACCCTGCGCGAGCACTTAAGCCAACACTGCGAAGCCCTGGCCCTGCCCCGCCGCTGGCGCCTGTTGCGCCAATTGCCGCTGAACACCCAAGGCAAGCTTCCCCAGGCCGACGTCGAAGCCCTGCTGCTGGCGCCACGACCGAAAGCGCCGGAAGTGCTGGCGCAAGTCGAAGCCAACGGTGAATGGACCCTGCAACTGGCGATCCCGCCGGACCTCGCCTACTTCAGCGGCCACTTCCCGCAAACCCCGGTGCTGCCGGGTGTGGTGCAAGTGGATTGGGCGCTGAACCTGGGCCAGCAACTGCTCAACCTGCCAGGGCAATTTGCCGGGATGGAAGTGCTCAAGTTCCAGCAACTGGTGCGCCCGGATGACCGGATCGAACTGCACCTGCGGTTCGACCAGGAGCGCGGCAAGCTGTACTTCGCCTACCGCAATGAGACAGCGGCCTGCTCCAGTGGCCGGATTCTTTTGGAGCTGGCGAGTGAATAAGCTTTCATGGCACAGCCGCTCTTTGTGGCGAGGGAGCTTGCTCCCGCTGGAGTGCGCAGCACTCCCAACCCAGGCACTGCGGTTTATCAGGCAGATCTCTGTCGCCCGTATTGGGGCCGCTTCGCAGCCCAGCGGGAGCAAGCTCCCTCGCCACAAAAAGCGCTTCTGCCAACGGAGTGCCTGTTATGCATAACCCCTGCGCCCTGATCCCGGTCTACAACCACGAAGCCGCCGTGCCTGCCGTGGTCCGCACCGTGCTGGACAGCGGCCTCCCGTGCCTGCTGGTAGACGACGGCAGCAGCCCCGCCTGCGCCGCCGTCCTGGCGCAACTGGCAACCCTCGACAACGTATCCCTGCTGACCTTGCCCACCAACCAGGGCAAGGGCGCCGCCGTCATGGCCGGCTTTCGCGAAGCCGCACGCCTGGGCTTCACCCATGCCCTGCAAGTGGACGCCGACGGCCAGCACGACCTGCGGGAAGTCGGTACTTTCCTCGACGCCTCACGCACCCACCCAAACGCGGTGATCTGCGGCTACCCGGAATACGACGACAGCGTGCCCAAAGGCCGCCTTTACGCGCGCTACCTGACCCACGTGTGGGTGTGGATCAACACGTTGTCGCTGCAAATCCGCGATTCGATGTGCGGCTTTCGCGTGTACCCATTGCCACCGACCCTGGCCTTGATGGACTCGGCCAATATCGGCAAGCGCATGGATTTTGACTCCGACATCCTGGTGCGCCTGGCATGGCGCAACCAACCAATGCGCTGGCTGCCGACCAAGGTGCATTACCCCGCCGACGGCTTGTCGCACTTTCGCCTGGTGCACGACAACGCGCTGATTTCCTCGATGCACACCCGGCTGTTCTTCGGCATGTTGGTACGCGCCCCGATGATCCTCTGGCACCGGTGGAAAGCATGACCCAGGACACCAAGCACTGGGCCGACCGCGAAGAACGCGGCAGTTTCTGGCTGATGAAATTCACCGCATTCGCCGCCAAGGTTCTCGGGCGCAGGCTGTTGAGCCCGCTGCTGTACGGCATCGTTCTGTACTTCTTCCTGTTCGGCCGCACGGCCCGCCAAAGCGCCTGGCAGTACCAACAGCGCCTGGCCGACTGGAGCCAACGCGACGACCTGCGCCCCACCCACAGAAGGGTCTTCGGGCAGTTCATGGCGTTTGCCGACGCCCTGCTGGACAAGCTCGACGTGTGGAACGGCAAGCTGCGCCTGGAACAGATCGAAATCATCGACCCGGCACAACTGCGCGGCCAGCTACGCAGCGAGCGCGGGCAGATGCTGGTGGGCGCACACCTGGGCAATCTTGAGGTGTGCCGCGCCCTCGCCGAGCTGGGCGAAAAGGTCACGATGAATGTGCTGGTGCACACCAAGCACGCCGAACGTTTCAACCGGATATTGGGCGAAGCCGGGGCAACCAATTTGCGCCTGATCCAGGTCAGCGAACTGGACCCAGCGGTGATGATGATGCTCAGCCAGCGCCTGGACGACGGCGAGTGGCTGGCGATTGCCGGCGACCGTGTGCCACTGCATGGCGGGCGCACGGTGCGGGTGGATTTTCTCGGCCATGACGCCGCCTTCCCCCAAGGCCCGTGGCTGCTGGCCGGCCTGCTGAAATGCCCGGTCAACTTGCTGATGTGCTTGAAGCATCAGGGCCGTTATCGCCTGATCATCGAGCCGTTTGCCCAACTGATCGAATGGAAACGCAGCGACCGCCAGCAGGTGATCGCACAATGGACCGCCCACTACGCCGAGCGCCTGGGCCAGTTCTGCCTGGAAGCGCCCCAACAATGGTTCAACTTTTACCCTTTCTGGAAGACCGATGACGACGCATCTTGAGCCGGTAACCTTCGGCGAAATACCCCTGCGCATCGAAGACGTGCTGGCCCTGGCCAACCGTCAGGCGCCGACTCAACTGCAAGCCGATGCCCAGTACCGCCAGCGTATCGCCAAGGGCGCGCAGTTCCTGGATTCGTTGCTGGACAAAGAAGGCGTGATCTACGGCGTGACCACCGGCTACGGCGACTCGTGCGTGGTGGCGGTGCCGTTGCAGCACGTCGAAGCGCTGCCCCGCCACCTCTACACCTTCCACGGCTGCGGCCTGGGCAAGTTGCTGGACGCGCAAGCCACCCGCGCCGTGCTGGCGGCGCGGTTACAGTCGCTGTGCCACGGCGTGTCTGGCGTGCGCGTGGAGTTGCTGGAACGCCTGCACGCGTTCCTCGAATTCGACGTGCTGCCGCTGATTCCGGAAGAAGGTTCGGTGGGCGCCAGCGGTGATTTGACGCCACTGTCTTACGTGGCCGCGACCCTGTCTGGCGAGCGCGAAGTGATGTTCCGTGGCGAACGTCGCGAGGCCGCCGACGTGCACCGCGAACTGGGCTGGGACCCGCTGGTTCTGCGCCCCAAGGAAGCCCTGGCCTTGATGAACGGCACCGCCGTGATGACCGGCCTCGCGTGCCTGGCCTTCGCCCGCGCCGACTACCTGCTGCAACTGGCCACGCGCATCACCGCACTGAACGTGGTGGCGCTGCAAGGCAACCCGGAGCATTTCGACGAGCGCCTGTTCGCCGCCAAGCCGCACCCGGGGCAGATGCAAGTCGCCGCCTGGCTGCGCAAGGATCTGGCGATTGACGCACCCACTGCGCCGCTTCACCGCCTGCAAGACCGCTACTCATTGCGCTGCGCGCCCCACGTTTTGGGCGTGTTGGCCGACAGCCTGAACTGGCTGCGTTCGTTCATCGAGATCGAACTCAACAGCGCCAACGACAACCCGATTATCGACGCCGAAGAAGAGCGCGTACTGCACGGCGGCCACTTCTACGGCGGCCACATCGCGTTCGCCATGGACAGCCTCAAGACCCTGGTGGCCAACGTCGCCGACCTGCTGGACCGCCAGCTCGCGCTGCTGGTAGACGTGCGTTACAACCACGGCCTGCCGAGCAATTTGTCGGGCGCGCCGGCCGAGCGGGCGATGATCAACCACGGTTTCAAGGCCGTGCAGATTGGCACCAGCGCCTGGACCGCCGAAGCACTGAAAAACACCATGCCGGCCAGCGTGTTCTCGCGCTCCACCGAGTGCCACAACCAGGACAAGGTAAGCATGGGCACCATCGCTGCCCGCGATGCGATTCGCGTGCTGGAACTGACCGAACAAGTCGCCGCCGCCACTTTGCTCGCCGCCAACCAGGGCGTGTGGCTGCGTGCCCAAGCCGAAGACGCACGCCCGTTGCCACCGGCACTGGCCTCCATGCACATCGAGTTGGCCAAGGATTTCCCGCCGGTCATCGAAGACCGCGCACTGGAAGGCGAACTGCGCCTGTGCCTCAAGCGCATCGCCGAGCAACACTGGAGGCTGCATGCGTAGCCAGGGCGTGTTGCATTGCGACACTGAAATCCTCGTACCGTTTTTTGATATCGACACCATGAACGTGGTGTGGCACGGGCACTACGTGAAGTACCTGGAAGTCGCCCGCTGCGCCTTGCTGGACAAGCTCGGCCATAACTACACGGCGATGCTGGAAGCGGGCTACGCCTGGCCGGTGATCGACATGCAACTGCGTTATGTGCGCGGCGCGACCTTCGGCCAGACCATCAATGTGCGCGCCAGCCTGGTGGAGTGGGAGAACCGTTTGAAGGTCAATTACCTGATCAGCGACAAGGCCACCGGCGAGCGCCTGACCCGCGCCAGCACCGTGCAAGTGGCGGTAGAAATCGCCAGCCGCGAGATGCAGTTGGCCTCGCCAAAAATATTCACAGACGCCGTAGAGAGAGCCTTGAAATGAGATTCCCTGTGGGAGCGGGCTTGCTCGCGAAGATCGTCAACGCTAACACTGAGTACCTGACACTCCGCGGCACCCTCAGGCTCTTCGCGAGCAAGCCCGCTCCCACAGGAATCGCGTTCATTCTGTTTTTAGGCATTCCAGGGCTGGCCCACGCCTTCGACCTGCAACAACTCAGCGATCAGCTTGCAAAGCCGTCGGTGATCCACGGCAACTTCATCCAGGAAAAACACCTGCGCGCCCTGCCGCAACCACTGACCAGCAAGGGCACCTTTGTCCTGGCCAAGGATCACGGCCTGCTGTGGCTGCTTAAAACCCCGCTGCAGCAGGACTACCGCATCAGCGCCAACGGCATCGCCCGGCGTGACGCCAACGGCTGGCAATTGCTGCCGAACAAGAGCGCCGGCGCCGAGCAGAATCGTTTGTTCCTCGCGGTGTTGCAGGGCGACAGCAGCGGTTTGCAGCGTGACTTCGAGCTGCAACTGCAAGGTGAAGCGCAGCAGTGGAAACTCACGTTGATCCCGCGCTCGCTGCTGCTCAAGCAGGTGTTCACCCAGATCAATATCGAC
The DNA here is from genome assembly GCF_002204795.1 of Pseudomonas sp. K2I15. GTDB lineage: Bacteria > Pseudomonadota > Gammaproteobacteria > Pseudomonadales > Pseudomonadaceae > Aquipseudomonas. Next base: position 78,593 of record NZ_NIXO01000007.1, on the reverse strand, counting down.
GGCGGCGACCTGGTGCAGAAAATCGAACTGCTGGAAACCCAGGGCGACAGCACCGTACTGCGCATGCAAGACAGCACCAGCAGCCAGCCCTTGAGCGACGCGGAGCAACACGACTTTGCCGAGTGAACGCTGGTTGCCGCGCCTGTTCCTGATCCTGCTGGTAGCCGTGTTGGCCCTGGCGGGCTGGCAATGGCGCCATGGCGCGCCGCTGTCGGCGAACCTGATGGAGCTGGTGCCCGGCACCGCACCGGACGCCCTGGAGCTGCGCGCCGAACAACGCATGCAGGAACCACTGAACCGCGAAATGCTGGTGCTGGTGGGGCATGCCGACCGGCAAAAAGCGGTGGCCGTGGCCCAACAATTGGGCGAGCGCTGGCAGGCCAGCGGCCTGTTTGAAAAGGTCCAGTGGAACCTGCAAGCCGACCTGCCGGCCCTGCGTCAGCAGTTGCTGCAAGGCCGGCTGGCGATGCTCTCGGCCAAGGACCGCGAGCAGTTGATCGACGAGCCCCAAGCGTTTATTCAACAGCGGGTCCAGTCGCTGTTCGACCCCTTCACCGGCTTCAGCCTGGTGCCAAGCCAGGACGATTGGCTGGGCCTCACCGGGCGCATCCAGAACAGCCAGCCGCAGCACGGTTCGGTACAGCTGGATATCGGCAGCGGCGCGCTGATCGCCGATGCCGACGGCAAAAGCTGGGTGCTGCTGCGTGCGCGTACCACCGGCAATGCCTTCGACATGAAACTGCCGCTGCAAGTGGCCGAATTACTCAAGGCCAGCCGCGATCAGGCCGACCAGCAAGGCGCGCAATTGCTCGCCGCCAGCGGCCTGTTGTACGCGGCCAATGGTCAGCAGCAGGCAACGCGGGAAATCACATGGGTCGGCGGCGGCGCGACAGTCGGGATTCTGTTGCTGTTGCTGTTGGCCTTCCGGCGCTGGCGAGTATTGCTGGCATTTGTGCCGGTGCTGGTGGGCATGCTGTTTGGTGCCGTGGCCTGTGTGGCGCTGTTCGGGCATATGCATGTGATCACGCTGGTGTTGGGCTCGAGCCTGATCGGCGTGGCGGTGGATTACCCGCTGCATTACCTGTCCAAGAGCTGGAGCATGAGCCCGTGGCGCAGTTGGCCGGCCTTGCGCCTGACCTTGCCGGGCTTGAGCCTGAGCCTGGCCACCAGTTGCATCGGCTACCTGGCCCTGGCGTGGACGCCGTTCCCGGCGTTGACGCAAATCGCGGTGTTCTCCGCGGCGGGCCTGGTGGGTGCTTACCTGTCGGCCGTGTGCCTGCTGCCGGCGTTGCTCAAAGGCGTCGACCTGCGCCCGGCCCAATGGCCGCTGCGCATTGCCGAGTTCCTGCTGAGCGTGCGCGAGTCGCTGCTCAAGCGCCTGCCGAGCCCGGTGTTGCTGGTACTGGTGCTGGTGTTTTGCGGCGGCGGCCTATGGCACCTGAACAGCAAAAATGACATCCGCCAATGGATCGGCGCGCCCCCGCAGTTGCTGCAGGAAGCCCAGGCCGTTGCGCGCATTACCGGGTTTCAGCCCACCAGCCAGTTCTTTCTGGTGAGGGCGGACAATCAGCCGCAGTTGCTGGAGCGTCAAGCCGCGCTGAGCCAGCGTCTGGATCAGTTGGTGAACATGGATAAGCTCCAGGGTTACCTGGCGCTCAACCAGTTGGTCAGCGCGCCTGCCGAGCAACAGCAACTGCGTGACGCCCTGAACAAACTGCCGCAGTACTGGCAGCCGCTGCTGGACCTCGGCGTACCCGCTACCGCCCTGCAAGCCGAACTGACCCAGTTGCAAGCCCTGCCCACCGAAGACATCGACGCCGCACTGGTAGGCCCACTGGCTGAGCCGTGGCGCACGCTGTGGCTGGGCAACGTCGACGGCGGCGTGGCGGCGATGGTGAGCCTGCAAGGCTTGAACAACCCGGCCTTGCTGCGGGTGCAGGCCCTGGATTTGCCCGGCGTGCAGTTGGTGGACCGCCTGGGCGACTTGAACCAGGTGTTTGCCGCCACGCAGATCAGCGCCGCCGAATTGAAATTGATGTCTTGCGTGTTGATCGTGCTGTTGCTGATCCTGCCGTTCGGCTTCGGCGGTGCCTTGCGCATCGTCGCCCTGCCGTTGTTGGCGGCGCTGTGCAGCCTGGCCAGTCTTGGTTGGCTGGGGCAGCCGCTGACGTTGTTCAGCCTGTTCGGCCTGCTGCTGGTGACCGCCATCAGCGTCGACTACGCGATCCTGATGCGTGAACAAATTGGCGGCGCCGCCGTGAGCCTGTTGGGCACACTGTTGGCCGCCGTGACGACTTGGCTATCGTTCGGCCTGCTGGCTATTTCCAGCACACCGGCGGTGAGTAATTTTGGGCTGTCGGTGAGCCTGGGGCTGGCGTTCAGCTTCATGCTGGCGCCGTGGGCCGCCCCGTCCGGGACAAGGAAGAAAAGATGAGCAGCCAGTATTTAAGTAAGAACTACGTTGAGGAAACCAAATTTGGCTTCTGGTTCCTGCGCAGCCACACCTGGCAGCACCATGTGCTGCGCGTGGCGATCAACGACCTGCGCAGCCTGTTCAGCGACCCGCTGCCGGTTGCGCCGGTGCTGCTGGACGCCGGCTGCGGCCAGGGCAAGTCGTTCCAGTACTTGCAGCAGGTGTTCGCCCCCGAGCGCCTGATCGGCCTGGACGCCGACCCTCACAGCCTCGACCTGAGCCGTGCTGAAGCGGCGCGCCAGGACCTTGCCATCGAGTTGATCGGCAGCGATTGCGCCACCCTCGATGTGGCCGACGCCAGTGTCGATGTATTGTTCTGTCACCAGACCTTCCATCACCTGGTGGAACAACACCGCGCCCTGAAAGAGTTCTATCGGGTGCTCAAGCCGGGCGGCTATTTGCTGTTTGCCGAGTCCACCGAAGCCTACATCGACACCTGGGTGATTCGCTGGCTGTTCCGTCACCCGATGCATGTGCAAAAAAGCGCAGAAGAGTACCTTGAGATGATCCGCGAGCAGGGCTTTGAATTCGGCCCGCAGAACGTCTCGTACCCGTACCTGTGGTGGAGCCGCGCTACCGACTTCGGCCTGCTTGAGCGCTGGGGCCTGCGCCAGCCGCCACCTGCCGGCCAGCGCGAAGAAACCCTGGTCAACGTGGTTGCACGCAAACCTCTGGCGAGCACTCAAACATGATCCGAATGCTGTTGATCGGCTGCCTGTTGCTGCTGAGTGCCTGCGCCAGCCAGCCGCCGTTGCCGTCGAAAAATCCGCTGCTGAGCCTGCCGCTGCAACTGCACGTGCAGCGCGAACAGGACGGCCAGCGCCAGGACTGGTTGCTGGTGATGCAACGCGAAGGCGGCGGGATCCGCTGGTCGATGATGGACCCGCTGGGCATTCCCCAGGCCCGGCAGAAGTTGATCAACGGTGCCTGGCAGGCCGACGGTTTGTTGCCGCCCAATCCCCAGGCGCGGGAGCTGTTTGCCGCGCTGTTGTTTGCCCTGACCTCGTCGGATGAAGTCTCTGCGCTGTACCCCGGCACCCAGGAAAGGGACCTGATCCGCACTCTGGCGTCGCGCTGGAAGATTACCTATCACTCCTCCCTGGTGTTTCGTGTGGACGTGATTGGGCAACACCTGACCTACCGCATCTCGCCGCTTGAGGCCGCCCGATGACCGCCTACCTCAATGCCCTCGGCGTGATCTGCGCCCTGGGCCGCGACAAGCACGAAGTCAGCCGCAGCCTGTTTGCCGGCGACTGCTCCGGCATGCGTGCCGAAGGCGGCTGGGTGCCAGAACGAGTGTTGCCGGTGGCTGGCGTACACGGTGAGCTGACGGCAATCCCGCCCGGGCTGGAATCCCATCGCAGCCGCAATAACCAGTTGCTGCTGGAAGCGGCGTTGCAGATTGACGACGAGATCCGGCAGGCGATCCAGACCTTCGGCGCGTCCCGCATCGGTATCGTGCTGGGCACCAGCACTTCGGGCATCGACGAAGCCAGTCGCGGCATCGCCCACTACCTGCGGGAAAAGCAGTTCCCCAGCGAATATGACTACCAGCAACAGGAACTCGGCGCGCCGGCCAACTTCCTCGCTGACTGGCTGCAACTGAGCGGCCCGGCCTATGTGATTTCCACCGCCTGCACCTCCAGCGCGCGGGCGCTGATGAGTGCCCAGCGCCTGTTGGATCTGGGCGTGTGCGATGCGGTGATTTGCGGAGGCGTCGATACGCTGTGCAAGCTGACCCTCAATGGGTTTTCGTCGCTGGAAGCGGTGTCGTCGCAGCGCTGCAACCCGTTCTCGGCGAACCGCAACGGGATCAATATCGGCGAAGCCGCGGTGCTGTTCCTGATGAGCAAAACCCCGGCGCCGGTCGCGCTGCTGGGCAGCGGCGCCAGTTGCGACGCCCACCATATTTCCGCCCCCGAGCCCACCGGCAAGGGCGCATTGCAGGCGATGCGCAAGGCCCTGGCCAGCGCGAAACTGGCGCCCGGGCAGATCGGCTACCTGAACCTGCATGGCACCGCCACACAGCACAATGACGCCATGGAAGCCCTGGCGGTCGCGGCCCTGTTCCCGGACGGCGTGGCGTGTTCGTCGACCAAACCCATGAGTGGCCATACCCTGGGCGCTGCCGGTGCCTTGGAAGCGGCTTTCTGCTGGTTGAGCCTCGCTGAAGGCATGGTGCCGCCGCATGTCTGGGATGATCAGGCGGACCCCGAGCTGCCCGTATTGAAGTGGGCGTCGCCCGGCGAAACCCTGGAAAAACGCTGCCTGATGAGCAACTCGTTTGCCTTCGGCGGCAACAACGTCAGCCTGATTATCGGAGACGCCCCATGATTGACTGGCCGCTCGCCGAACTGCTGCCCCACGCCGGTGACATGATCCTGATCGATCAGGTGCTGAGCGTTGATGAAGAGCAGATTCACACCCGCCTGACGGTCAAGCCCACAGGCCTGTTCAACCGCGCCGACGGCAGCCTGCCCGCGTGGGTCGGCATTGAGTTGATGGCGCAAAGCGTCGCCGCCTACGCCGGTTGCCGCGCCCGCCAGAAAGGCGAAGCCGTGGAGCTGGGCTTCCTGCTGGGCACGCGCAAATTTGAGTGCAACGTCGAGCACTTTCCCGCAGGCAGCGAACTGACCATCCACGGCCTGCGTTCACTGGAAGACGACAACGGCATGGGTGTGTTCGAATGCCACCTCACCGGTGACGGTATCCAGGCGAGTGCACGCCTGAACGTATTTCGACCGCCCCAGGCGGCCAACTATTTAGATGAATCGAAGGACACCACGCCATGACTGAATCCGTATTGGTTACCGGCTCCAGCCGTGGCATCGGCCGCGCTATCGCTTTGCGCCTGGCCCAGGCCGGGCACGACATCGTGCTGCATTGCCGCAACGGGCGTGCCGAGGCGGATGCAGTGCAGGTCGAAATCGAAGTACTGGGCCGCAAGGCGCGGGTGTTGCAGTTCGATGTGGCGGACCGCGCCAGCTGCAAGGAGATTCTTGAAGCAGACGTGGAAACACATGGCGCGTATTACGGCGTGGTGCTCAACGCAGGGCTGACCCGCGATGGTGCATTCCCGGCGCTGTCGGAAGACGATTGGGACGTGGTGATGCGCACCAACCTCGACGGGTTCTACAACGTGCTGCACCCGGTGATGATGCCCATGATTCGTCGTCGCGCGGCGGGCCGTATCGTGTGCATTACCTCGGTGTCCGGATTGATCGGCAACCGTGGCCAGGTCAACTACAGCGCGTCCAAGGCCGGCTTGATCGGCGCCGCCAAGGCCCTCGCCATCGAGCTGGGCAAGCGCAAGATTACCGTCAACTGCGTGGCACCCGGGCTGATCGATACGGCGATGCTCGATGAAAACGTACCGGTGGAAGAACTGATGAAAATGATCCCGGCCCAGCGCATGGGCACCCCGGAAGAAGTCGCCGGGGCGGTGAATTTCCTGATGTCGGCGGAAGCCGGCTACATCACCCGCCAGGTGCTGGCCGTCAATGGAGGCCTGTGCTGATGAAACGCGTGGTGGTCACCGGCATGGCCGGCGTTACATCCCTGGGCAGCGATTGGGAAACCATCGCCGCCAACTTCCGCGCCAACCGCAGCGGCATCCGGCGCATGGACGAGTGGGACCGCTTCACCGAGCTGAACACGCGACTGGCCGGGCCGATCGATGATTTTGTGGTGCCCGCCCACTGGACCCGCAAGCAACTGCGCAGCATGGGCCGGGTTTCGCGCCTGGCGGTATGGGCGGCGGAACAGGCGCTGAAAGACGCGGGCTTGCTGGGCGACGAGTCGATAAAGGACGGGCGAATGGGCGTGGCCTGTGGCTCGTCCACCGGCAGCACCGACGAGATCAAGGCCTTCGGCAATATGCTGCTGAACTCGGTGGCCGAGGGGCTGAATGCCAACTCCTACGTGCGGATGATGCCCCACACCACGGCGGCGAATATCAGCATCTTCTTCGGCCTCACCGGCCGGCTGATCCCCACGTCCAGCGCCTGCACCAGTGGCAGCCAGGGCATTGGCTACGCCTACGAAGCCATCAAGTTCGGGCGCCTGCCGCTGATGTTGGCGGGTGGTGCTGAAGAACTGTGCCCCACCGAAGCCATGGTGTTCGATGCGCTGTACGCCACCAGCCTGAAAAACGACGCACCGCAAACCAGCCCGCGCCCCTATGACAGTGGCCGTGACGGTTTGGTGATCGGCGAAGGTGGCGGCATCCTGGTGCTCGAAGAGCTGGAACATGCACTGGCCCGCGGCGCACACATTCACGCTGAAATCGTCGGCTTCGGCAGCAACGCCGACGGCCAACACACCACACGCCCCGAACAGGTCACCATGCGCCGCGCCATGGAGCTGGCCCTGGAAGATGCCGGGCTGCAACCCGACGCCATCGGTTACGTGAACGGCCATGGCACCGCTACCGACCAGGGCGACATCGCCGAAACCCTGGCCACCAGCAGCCTGTTCGGCAGCCGCATGCCCATCAGTTCGCAGAAGAGTTTCCTCGGGCATACCCTGGGCGCGTGCGGCGCGCTGGAGTCGTGGTTCAGCATCGAGATGATGAACCGCGACCAATACGTGCACACCTTCAACCTTGATGAGATCGACCCGTGCTGCGGCGAGCTGGATTACCTGCAAGGTGAGTTCCGCGAGCTGCACAGCGACTACGTGATGAACAACAATTTTGCCTTTGGCGGCGTCAACACTTCGCTGATTTTCCGCCGCTGGGCCTGATTTTTTTACTGACTGGAGAAATGGAATGTCTTCCCTGCTACGCGCAACACTGGTTACTTTGGCCCTGCTCACCACCGCTGGCTGCACCAGCAAGCCGGTGCTCAACACCCAGCATGACTTGCCGGCGAACCCGCAGGTCAACGAAGAAAAAATGAAGCAGACCATCGTTGCTGCCTTGAACAAACGCGAATGGGTGGTACAGCGCCTGAGCCCGCAACTGGTGCAGGCCGAGATCAACGTGCGTAACCAGTACCACGCTGAAATCGACATCCGCTATACCGCCACCCGCTACGCCATCACCTACCGCGACAGCCGCGACCTGGGCTACAAGGACGGCAAGATTCATCGCAACTACAACCGTTGGGTGAGCATGCTGGACCGGGATATCTTGGCGGCGTTACGCACCAATGGTGTGAGTGATAACGGGTCGGCCGCGCAGTTGTTCCAGCAGACCGGGACTTCGAAGCAGAACTGAAATACCTGCGCGCCCCTGTGGCGAGGGAGCTTGCTTCCGTTGGGGCGCGAAGCGCCCCTAAAACATACGATGGGTGTTTGTCTGTTAAAACACAGTCACCTGATTGTGGGGCCGCTGCGCAGCCCAACGGGAGCAAGCTCCCTCGCCACAGGTCATTCGCTCGGTCATACCAATGCTTTGCGGGTCAGCAACTCAACAAACGCCTTGGCCATCGGCGTCTGCTGGCCCTTGCGCTGCACCAGCCAAACCGCCGTCACCGCCTCCTGATCCAGCAATGTGCGGTAAACCACGCCATCAATGCGTATCCGCTGATACGACGCTGGCAGCACCGAAACACCCAGCCCCGCCGCAACCAGACCGATGATCGTCATCGCCTCGCCAGCCTCCTGGGCAAAGTGCGGGCTGAACCCTGCATCACGCGCCAGGCTCATCAATTGGGCGTACAACCCGCTGCCGTAAGTCCGCGGGAAAAACACAAACGGCTCTTCAGCCAATTGCGCCAGATGCAAACCACGTTCACTGCCCTCCACCAATGGATGACCAGCGTTCAGCACCGCCACCAGGGGCTCGCGCATCAGTTCCACGACACTCAACGAATCAGGCAACGGCAACGGCCGCATCAACCCCACCTGTATCGACTCATCCACCAGTGACTCGGCCACTTGCGTACTGCTCATCTCCTGCAGATTCAAATGCACCGCCGGGAACGCCTGGCGAAAGGCGAAGATCGCCTGTGGGATGCTGGAGTTGAACGGCGCAGAAGAGGTGAAGCCAATCTTCAACTCACCCAGCTCCCCCAACTGCGCCCGTCGCGCCACGTCCGCCGCTTTATCCACCTGCGCCAGCACCAATCGCGCCTCTTGCAGGAACAATCTGCCCGCCTCGCTCAGCTCGACCCGACGATTGGTACGCTCAAACAACCTTGCACCAATCTCCTGCTCCAGCGCCTGAATCTGCTGGCTCAGCGGCGGCTGGGAGATGCCAAGCACCTGCGCGGCGCGGCCAAAATGCAGCTCTTCAGCCACGGCGATGAAGTAACGCAGGTGGCGCAATTCCATGAAAACCTCATTAGGTCGTAAAAGCTCTTAAACAGGTCGAACAATATATTGGAAAGAATCATTAGGGAGCTATATTCTTTTTTGCATTGCCAGCCCTGGCAGCCTTTCCTCCCCGAGGTCCCGCGTGAAATCTGCTGTCGCTCCGCTTGCTCAAGAAGTACCGCCCACCGCCCTCGATGAAGTGGTGGCACAGCTCAACGAGCAGTACATCGAAAAAGGCACCCCGATGTTCATGCGCACGGTGCTGGCGTTGTTTTCCGGCGGTTTCGCCACCTTCGCCCTGCTCTACTGCGTACAGCCGATGATGCCGGCGCTGTCCCACGAGTTTTCCATCAATGCCGCACAAAGCAGCCTGATTCTCTCGGTGGCCACCGGCATGCTCGCCATTGGCCTGCTGATCACCGGGCCGATTTCCGACACCCTTGGGCGCAAGCCGGTGATGGTTGCCGCGTTGTTCTGCGCCGCGCTGTGCACCATCGCCAGCGGCCTGATGCCAAGCTGGGAAGGCATCCTGCTGATGCGCGCACTGGTGGGCCTGTCCCTCAGCGGCCTGGCGGCGGTGGCCATGACCTACCTGAGCGAAGAAATCCACCCGCAACACATCGGCCTGGCCATGGGCCTGTACATCGGCGGCAACGCCATTGGCGGGATGAGCGGGCGCTTGATCATCGGCGTATTGATCGACTTCGTCAGTTGGCACACGGCGATGCTGATCATCGGCGCCCTGGCGCTGATCGCGGCCACGGTGTTCTGGAAAATCCTCCCCGAATCGCGCAACTTCCGCGCCAGCACCCTGCGCCCGCGCAGCCTGGTGGACGGCTTCACCATGCACTTCAAGGACGCCGGCCTGCCATGGTTGTTCCTTGAAGCCTTTGTGCTGATGGGCGCCTTTGTGACGATGTTCAACTACATCGGCTACCGCTTGCTGGCTGACCCGTACGATTTGAGCCAGGCGGTGGTCGGCCTGTTGTCGCTGGTGTACCTCTCGGGTATCTACAGCTCGGCGAAAATCGGCTCCCTGGCCGACCGCCTGGGCCGCCGTCGCGTGCTGTGGGGCACCATCGTGCTGATGCTCGGCGGCATCGCCCTGACCTTGTTCACCCCGTTGTGGCTGGTAGTGCCCGGCATGCTGATCTTCACCTTCGGCTTCTTCGGCGCGCATTCGGTGGCCAGCAGCTGGATTGGTCGCCGCGCGTTGAAAGCCAAGGGCCAGGCGTCGTCGCTGTACCTGTTCAGTTATTACGTCGGGTCAAGTATTGCGGGTACAGCGGGCGGTTTCTTCTGGCACTACGCCGGCTGGAACGGGATTGGCGGATTTATCGTCGCGCTGTTGATCGTCGCGTTGCTGGTGGCGTTGAAGCTGGCGAAGTTGCCGCCGTTGCAGGAAGCCAAGGCTTAACCACCGCTCACAAAAAAGCCCGGCATCTGCCGGGCTTTTTCATTGCCGCGCGATCACTCGTGATACTGCGCCGACAATTCATGCACCGCCCGCAGGAACGCGCCAGCGTGCTCCGGATCGACCTCTGGCGTAATGCCGTGGCCGAGGTTGAACACGTGACCGCTGCCTTTGCCGTAGCTGGCGAGGATGCGGCCGACTTCAGTGCGGATGGCTTCCGGCTTGGCATACAACACGGTCGGGTCCATGTTGCCTTGCAGCGCCACCTTGTTACCTACGCGGCGACGGGCCTCGCCAATGTCGCAGGTCCAGTCCAGGCCCAGCGCGTCGGCGCCGGCGTCGGCGATGCTTTCCAGCCACAGGCCGCCGCCCTTGGTGAACACGATGACCGGCACTTTGCGGCCTTCGTGTTCACGGATCAGGCCGCTGACGATTTTGCGCATGTAGGCCAGGGAGAACTCCTGGTACGCCGCTGCCGAGAGGTTACCGCCCCAGGTGTCGAAAATCTGCACCGCCTGGGCGCCGGCCATGATCTGGCCGTTGAGGTAGGAAGTGACCGACTGTGCCAGCTTGTCCAGCAGCAGGTGCATGGCTTGCGGGTTGTCGTAGAGCATAGCCTTGGTCTTGCGGAAGTCTTTCGACGAGCCGCCTTCGACCATGTAGGTGGCCAGGGTCCACGGGCTGCCGGAGAAGCCGATCAGCGGCACGCGGCCGTTCAGCTCGCGGCGGATGGTGCTGACGGCGTCCATGACGTAGCCCAGGTCCTTGTGGGGATCGGGGATCGGCAGGGCTTCGATGTCGGCCAGGGTGCTGACGACTTTCCTGAAACGCGGACCTTCGCCGGTTTCAAAATACAGGCCTTGGCCCATGGCGTCAGGGATGGTCAGGATATCGGAGAACAGGATGGCCGCATCCAGCTGTGGATAGCGGTCCAGCGGTTGCATCGTGACTTCGCAGGCGAACGCAGGGTTCATGCACAGGCTCATGAAGTCGCCGGCGTGGGCGCGACTGGCGCGGTATTCCGGCAGGTAGCGACCGGCCTGGCGCATCATCCACACAGGGGTGACGTCCACGGGTTGCTTGAGCAGGGCACGAAGGAAACGGTCGTTCTTGAGGGCAGTCATGTCGGCATCCGCAAAAAAAGTGCGGGCATTTTCTCAGAGCGCGACGCAAAAGGCACGGCAAGAGCCGTGCCTTTTGTCTATCGGGTCAATTTGTCGCGGACATGAAGGCGCCGCAAAACAAATGTGGGAGCGGGCTTGCTCGCGAAAGCGGTGGGTCAGTCGATACATCTGGTGACTGGTGAACCGCATTCGGGAGCAAGCCCCCTCCCACATTTTGATCCCATTTCAGCTCGGGGTTGGGTCAGACCTGCAGGTAATCCAGGATCCCTTCAGCGGCATTGCGCCCTTCGAAGATCGCGGTTACCACCAGGTCAGACCCGCGAACCATGTCGCCACCGGCGAAGATTTTCGGGTTGCTGGTCTGGTGTTTGTATTGGCCTTGTTCCGGGGCCACCACGCGGCCCTGGCTGTCGGTCTGGATCTGGAACTGCTCGAACCACGGCGCCGGGCTTGGGCGAAAGCCGAAGGCGATGACCACGGCGTCAGCCGGGATGATCTCTTCGGAACCCGGGATCGGCTCGGGGCTGCGACGGCCACGGGCGTCCGGTTCGCCGAGACGGGTCTCGACCACTTTCACGCCTTCAACACGGTCCTCGCCCACAATGGCGATCGGCTGGCGGTTGTAGAGGAATTTCACGCCTTCTTCCTTGGCGTTCTTCACCTCTTTGCGCGAGCCCGGCATGTTGGCTTCGTCACGACGGTAGGCACAGGTCACCGACTTGGCGCCCTGGCGAATCGACGTACGGTTGCAGTCCATCGCGGTGTCACCACCGCCCAGCACCACGACCTTCTTGCCTTTCATGTCGACGAAATCTTCCGGCGACTTTTCAAAGCCCAGGTTGCGGTTGACGTTGGCGATCAGGAAGTCCAAAGCGTCATAAACGCCTGGCAGGTCCTCACCGGCAAAGCCGCCCTTCATGTAGGTGTAGGTACCCATGCCCATGAACACGGCATCGTATTCTTCGAGCAGTTGTTCCATGGTCACGTCTTTGCCGATTTCGGTATTGAGGCGGAACTCGATACCCATGCCGGTGAAGACTTCGCGACGATGGCTCAGTACGGTTTTTTCCAGCTTGAACTCGGGGATGCCGAAGGTCAGCAGGCCACCGATTTCCGGGTTCTTGTCGAACACCACCGGGGTCACGCCCCCACGTACCAGCACGTCGGCACAGCCCAGGCCCGCCGGGCCCGCGCCGATGATCGCGACGCGCTTGCCGGTCGGCTTGACCTTGGACATGTCCGGACGCCAGCCCATGGCGAACGCGGTGTCGGTGATGTACTTCTCAACCGAACCGATGGTCACCGCGCCGAAGCCGTCGTTGAGGGTGCACGCACCCTCGCACAGACGATCCTGCGGGCACACCCGGCCACACACTTCCGGCAAGGTGTTGGTCTGGTGCGACAGCTCGGCGGCGGCGAGGATGTTGCCCTCGGCCACCAATTTGAGCCAGTTCGGAATGAAGTTGTGCACCGGGCACTTCCATTCGCAATACGGGTTACCACAACCCAGGCAGCGGTGGGCCTGGTCGGCCGAGTGCTGGGGTTTGAAGGGTTCGTAGATTTCCACGAACTCTTTCTTGCGTTGACGCAACAGTTTCTTCTTCGGATCTTTGCGCCCGACATCGATGAACTGGAAGTCGTTATTCAGACGTTCAGCCATGTTAAAACCTCATCAAACTCTTCAGGCGCATATCACTGCGGGTTGGCACGGATGCTGGAAAGCAACGATTTCAGGTTGGCAGCCTTGGGCTTGACCAGCCAGAAACGACGCAGGTAGTCATCGAGGTTTTCAGCGAGGTTACGACCCCATTCGCTGTTGGTTTCCTCGACATATTCGTCCAGCACATGCTGCAAGTGGTTGCGATAGGATTCCATCGCTTCGCCGCTGATCCGCTGGATCTCCACCAACTCGTGGTTCACCTTGTCGACGAAGGTGTTGTCCTGGTCGAGCACGTAGGCGAAACCGCCGGTCATGCCCGAACCGAAGTTGTAGCCGGTCTTGCCCAGCACCGCGACAAAACCACCGGTCATGTACTCGCAGCAGTGATCGCCCGTGCCTTCAACCACGGTGTGAGCACCGGAGTTACGCACCGCGAAACGCTCACCGGCCGTACCGGCTGCAAACAGCTTGCCGCCGGTTGCGCCGTACAGGCAGGTGTTGCCGATGATGGCACTGTCTTGAGTCTTGTAGACGCTGCCCACCGGCGGGACGATCACCAGCTTGCCGCCGGTCATGCCCTTGCCCACGTAGTCGTTGGCGTCGCCTTCGAGGTACATGTTCAGGCCACCGGCGTTCCACACGCCGAAGCTCTGGCCAGCGGTGCCCTTGAAGCGGAAGGTGATCGGCGCCTTGGCCATGCCCTGGTTGCCGTGCTTGCGTGCGATTTCGCCGGAGATGCGTGCGCCGATGGAACGGTCGCAGTTGCAGATATCCAGGGCGAATTCGCCGCCACTTGCGTCGTTGATCGAGGAGATAGCCATCTCGACCATTTTCTCAGCCAGCAGGCCTTTGTCGAACGGCGGGTTGCGCTCAACCTGGCAGAACTGTGGTTTGTCCGCCGGGATGTGATCGCTGCCCAACAGCGGCGTCAGGTCCAGGTGCTGTTGCTTGGCGGTCTGGCCTTCGAGGATGTCCAGCAGGTCGGTACGACCGATCAGCTCTTCCAGCGAACGCACACCCAGCTTGGCCAGCCACTCACGGGTTTCTTCGGCGACGTAGGTGAAGAAATTCACCACCATGTCGACGGTCCCGATGTAGTGGTCCTTGCGCAGCTTCTCGTTCTGAGTGGCCACGCCGGTGGCGCAGTTGTTCAGGTGGCAGATGCGCAGGTATTTGCAGCCCAGGGCAATCATTGGCGCGGTGCCGAAGCCGAAGCTTTCGGCGCCGAGGATCGCGGCCTTGATCACGTCGAGGCCGGTTTTCAGGCCACCGTCGGTTTGCACCCGGACTTTGCCGCGCAGGTCGTTGCCGCGCAGGGTCTGGTGAGTTTCAGCCAGGCCCAGTTCCCACGGTGCACCGGCGTACTTGATGGAGGTCAGCGGCGAAGCGCCGGTGCCGCCGTCGTAGCCGGAGATGGTGATCAGGTCGGCATAGGCCTTGGCCACACCGGCGGCGATGGTGCCCACGCCGGCTTCTGCTACCAGTTTCACCGAGACCAGGGCCTGCGGGTTGACTTGTTTCAAGTCGAAAATCAGCTGCGACAAGTCCTCGATCGAGTAGATGTCGTGGTGCGGTGGCGGCGAAATCAGGGTCACGCCCGGCACTGCGTAACGCAGCTTGGCGATCAGCCCGTTGACCTTGCCGCCTGGCAGTTGCCCGCCTTCACCCGGCTTGGCGCCCTGGGCCACCTTGATCTGCAGCACTTCGGCGTTGACCAGGTATTCCGGGGTCACACCAAAACGGCCAGTGGCGACCTGCTTGATTTTCGAGCTCTTGATGGTGCCGTAGCGCGCCGGGTCTTCACCGCCTTCGCCGGAGTTGGAACGCGCACCCAGGCGGTTCATGGCTTCGGCCAGGGCTTCGTGCGCCTCGGGCGACAAGGCGCCCAGGGAAATACCGGCGGAGTCGAAACGCTTGAGGATCGATTCCAGTGGTTCGATCTCGCTGATGGCCAGCGGCGTGTCCAGGGTTTTCACCTTGAACAGGTCACGGATCATCGACACCGGGCGGTTATCCACCAGCGCGGTGTATTCCTTGAACTTGGCGTAGTCGCCCTGCTGCACAGCAGCTTGCAGGGTGCTGACCACGTCCGGGTTGTAGGCGTGGTATTCGCCGCCGTGGACGAACTTCAGCAGGCCGCCTTGCTGGATCGGCTTGCGCGCGCTCCAGGCTTCGGCTGCCAGGGCTTTCTGCTCGGCTTCGATGTCGACGAAACGTGCGCCCTTGATGCGGCTCGGCACGCCACGAAAGCTCATCTCGCAGACTTCTTCCGACAGGCCGATGGCTTCGAACAACTGAGCGCCGCGGTAGGACGTGACGGTGGAGATGCCCATCTTCGACAGGATCTTCAGCAGGCCCTTGGTGATGCCTTTGCGGTAGTTCTTGAACACCTCGTAGAGGTCGCCCAAGACTTCACCGGTACGGATCAGGTCGCCGAGTACTTCGTAAGCCAGGAACGGATAGACGGCTGAAGCGCCGAAGCCGATCAACACCGCAAAGTGATGCGGGTCGCGGGCAGTGGCGGTTTCAACCAGGATGTTGGAGTCGCAACGCAGGCCCTTTTCGGTCAGGCGGTGGTGCACCGCGCCGGTGGCCAGGGAAGCGTGGATCGGCAACTTGCCCGGGGCGATATGGCGGTCGGTCAGGACGATCTGGGTACGGCCGGCACGCACGGCCTCTTCAGCCTGATCGGCGACATTACGCACCGCGGCTTCAAGGCCGAGGCTCTCGTCGTAGTTCAGGTCGATGATCTGCCGGTCGAAGCCCGGGCGGTCCAGGGTCATCAACGAACGCCACTTGGCTGGGGAAATGACCGGCGAGCTGAGGATCACGCGGGAAGCATGCTCAGGCGATTCCTGGAAGATGTTGCGCTCGGCACCGAGGCACACTTCCAGGGACATCACGATGGCTTCGCGCAGCGGGTCGATCGGCGGGTTGGTCACCTGGGCGAACTGCTGGCGGAAATAGTCATACGGCGTGCGCACGCGCTGCGACAGCACGGCCATTGGTGTGTCATCGCCCATGGAGCCGACGGCTTCGTAGCCCTGCTCGCCCAGTGGGCGCAGCACTTGGTCACGTTCTTCGAAAGTGACCTGGTACATTTTCATGTACTGCTTGAGCTGGTCAACGTCGTAGAAAGCCGAGCCGTGGTCGTTGTCTTCCATGGTCGCCTGGATGCGCAGGGCATTCTTGCGCAGCCATTGCTTGTACGGATGACGGGACTTCAAGCGGTTGTCGATCGCATCGGTGTCGAGGATCTGACCGGTTTCGGTGTCCACGGCCAGGATCTGGCCCGGGCCAACACGGCCCTTGGCAATCACGTCTTCCGGCTTGTAGTTCCACACGCCGATTTCCGACGCCAGCGTGATGAAGCCGTTGGTGGTGGTCACCCAACGTGCCGGGCGCAGGCCGTTACGGTCGAGCAGGCACACCGCGTAACGACCATCGGTCATTACCACGCCGGCCGGGCCGTCCCACGGTTCCATGTGCATCGAGTTGTACTCATAGAACGCCCGCAGGTCGGGGTCCATGGTCTCAACGTTCTGCCACGCAGGTGGAATGATCATGCGCACGCCACGGAACAGGTCGATGCCGCCGGTGACCATCAGTTCGAGCATGTTGTCCATGCTGGAGGAGTCGGAGCCCACGCGGTTGACCAGCGGGCCGAGCTCTTCCAGGTCCATCAGATCGTTGGCGAACTTGGTGCGACGGGCCACGGCCCAGTTGCGGTTGCCGGTGATGGTGTTGATCTCGCCGTTGTGGGCGAGGAAGCGGAATGGCTGGGCCAGCGGCCATTTCGGCAGGGTGTTGGTGGAGAAGCGCTGGTGGAAAACGCAGATTGCGGTTTGCAGGCGCTCATCGCTCAGGTCTGGATAGAAGGCGGTCAAGTCCGCCGGCATCATCAGGCCTTTATAAATGATGGTCTTATGGGAAAAGCTGCAGATGTAGTGGTCGGTGTCGGCAGCGTTGGCCACGGACGAGCGACGACGCGAGGTGAACAGCTTGATCGCCATGTCCTGGTCGCTCAGGCCACTGCCTGCGATGAACACTTGTTCGATCTGCGGCAGGCGCTCCAGGGCCAGGCGGCCGAGCACGCTGGTGTCGATCGGCACTTTGCGCCAGCCGACGAGTTGCAGGCCGGCGGCCAGGATCTCGCGGTTCATGTTCTCGCGAGCGGCTTCGGCTTTTACCGGGTCCTGGTTGAAAAACACCATGCCCACGGCGTACTGCTTGGGCAAATCGGCGCCGAAATGCTCCTTGGCGACTGCGCGCAGGAACTGGTCGGGCTTTTGAATCAGCAAGCCGCAACCGTCACCGGTCTTGCCGTCGGCGTTGATCCCACCTCGGTGGGTCATGCAGGTCAGGGCCTCGATGGCCGTTTGCAAAAGGGTATGACTGGGCTCGCCCTGCATATGGGCTATCAGGCCGAAACCGCAGTTATCCTTGAATTCATCGGGTTGGTACAGACCTGCTTTCATAGACACTTTCTCACCAGGCTGCCTCTTATTCCGAGGCAAATTTCTTTTCAATTCAACCGGTTACCTTCCACGCCGAACGTACGCCGGCTTAGCGGGGGCAAAAGGGAGGTCATTGTACACACCGACACAGACGCTCACAAATTTAGCGACGAAATGTCGCAAATCTATGTCGCATTTATGAAAGGTTTAAAGCGATATGCTGTGCTAGTCAAAACTTTTTTAATTCTGACCGCTACGACTCAAAAGCTAGTGTGACGCAGACACCACAAAGCGCGCGGCCTTCAGGGCTGCACGCTGTGTTGTTTTTTTTTGAGGTGCCGAGAGGGCGGCCTGGGTAAGGCCGCCGGATCTTCAGCGAGTTGTTGCCAGTTCTTGTTGAACGCTGGCGACAGTGCGAGGCCAAGGTTTACCAGCCTGAACCTTCGCTGGCAAGGCCTTGATAGCGGATTCCGCTGCTGTACGGCTGGAGAAGTTGCCGTAAGTGATCACGTAAAGCGGCTTGCCGTTGAGTACTTTCTTGAAATAACGGTACTCGCCGCCCTGCTCTTTCACGAACGCCTGGGCGTTGGCTTCGGAGCTGGTGCCGAGGATCTGCACCACGAAGTTACCGGTAGGCTGGCTGGTGTACCAGCTGCTGCCGGTAGCGCCGGCCTTGGCCACGGTCACAGGTTTTTCAGCAGGCTTGGCCGCTGGAGCCGGTTTGGCCACAGGCGCCGGGGCTGCTGGCTTGGCAACAGGCGCAGGCTTGGCGGTGGCGACCTGGGCCGGTGCAGGCGCAGGCTTCGCAGCTGGCTGACCCGCTGGCACGCCAGCCGGTGGCGCAGTGGTGGTGACGGTCGGTGGCGTGGCGCTGGAGCCTTCAACCGGCACGCCGTCGTCGCCTTCGTTGATACCGCCCGCGGCTTCAGCCAAAGGGCCACGCATCACAGGCTGGCCAACCATCGGCAGGTTGGTCGGTTGGCCGGAGTTGGCAAATTCAACGTTTGGCGTTGGCTTGCCCAGTGGCAACTGCGCCTGTTCGGTTGGCGCGCCAGCGGTGGTCGGGGCCTTGCTGCGACCTGGAATCAACCAGGCGGCGGCAACAGCGACCACGACAACGGCAGAAATTGCCAATACGTGCTTCTTCGGCATAGTAAACCCCATCTTTGGACGCTTAACCGCTGAGCGGCTGGCAATCATGGCTTCGATCATTGCATCCCGGGCAACCTGGTTGATGGTGCCAGGCCAGCCGTCGGAGCTTTCGTGAATATCAGAGATCTGCGAAGCGGAGAAAAGTTCGATGCCCTGCCCTGCGCCTTCCAGCCGTTGTGCCAGGTATTCGCGGGTTTCTTCTTCTTCGTACGGCTGCAGTTCGATGACGTGGAACAGCTCCTGCTCGCCGCTGATCTGCTCAAGCTCGGCAATCAGCGAAGACTCGCCAAACAGGAACACATGCGGGCGACCTTCAGGCGTACCGGCCGCCAGGGCCAGCAAGGCTTCCAGGGCGGATTCGTCGAGCTGCTCGGCGTCGTCTACCAGCAAGTAGACTTCCTGGCCGGTCAGGCCCAGCTGCACTACTTGCTTGAGGATTGCGTTCGGCTCGGCAGTGGACACGTCCAGGGCCTGGGCCACTTGGCGCAACACACCCGCCGCATCACCGGCACCACGGGCGGAAACCACCACGCTCTGTACCGATTGCTTGTTGGTGCTGGCGACCAGCGCCTGGCGCAGCAAGGTCTTGCCGCTGCCCAAAGGGCCGGTAACCACCAGTAACAGCTGGCTGTAGCGCGCCAGGTGGTGCAATTGCCCGAGCACCGGCTTGCGTTGCGCAGGGAAAAATTTGAAACCAGGCACCCGTGGAGCAAAAGGGTCGTGGCTTAACTGGTAATGGCCGAGGAACGCCTCGTCGGCATGCAAACTAGTCATCGGGATCTTATTAACCTTTAAGCTGGGCCAGGGCGCGGTAATCCGCTCCCAGCGTGGCCTGTAAAATCTCTTTCGGATAATCGTCGGTCACTACCGCTTCGCCCATTCGGCGCAACAGCACCAGTCGCAGTCGACCGTCGATCACTTTCTTGTCTATTGCCATGTGTTCGAGAAAATCTGCCTCGGTCATTTCCGCAGGCGGAATGACCGGCAACCCGGCGCGCTGGAACAGGCGAATCCCGCGATCACGCTCCTGGGCGCTGATCCAGCCCAGGCGCTGCGACATCTCCAGTGCCATCACAGTGCCAGCCGCTACGGCCTCTCCATGCAACCACACACCATAGCCCATGTGGGTCTCGATCGCATGGCCGAAGGTGTGGCCGAGGTTCAAGGTGGCGCGTACGCCGGACTCACGCTCGTCGGCATTTACCACCAAAGCCTTGGCCGCGCAGGAGCGGGAAATTGCTTCGGTCAGCGCTACTTGGTCCAGGGCGCGCAGGGCGTCGACATGCTCTTCAAGCCAGGTCAGGAACGGCTCGTCGCAGATCAGCCCGTACTTGATGACTTCCGCCAGGCCCGCCGACAGCTCGCGGGGTGGCAGGGTATTGAGGGTCGCGGTGTCGATCAGCACCACATTCGGCTGATAGAACGCGCCGACCATGTTCTTGCCCAGCGGGTGGTTGATGCCGGTCTTGCCGCCCACCGACGAATCGACCTGGGACAGCAACGTGGTTGGCACCTGGATAAAGTCCACGCCGCGCTGGTAGCAGGCGGCCGCAAAGCCGGCCATGTCGCCGATCACTCCGCCACCCAGCGCCACCACGGTGGTGCGGCGGTCATGACGGGCAGTCAACAGGCCATCAAAGATCAGTTGCAGGGTTTCCCAGGTCTTGAAGGCCTCGCCGTCGGGCAACACCACCGAGATCACCGAGTACGCCGCAAGGCTGCGGCTCAGACGCTCAAGATACAGCGGCGCGACCGTCTCGTTGGAGATGATCGCCACTTGCCGCCCGGCAATATGCGGTGCAAGCAACTCGGGCAGGTCCAACAAACCTTCGCCAATGTGGATCGGGTAGCTGCGCTCGCCAAGATCGACCTTAAGTGTCTGCATGTGTCCCCGCGTTGAAGATGAAAGCAGGCGTATTGCCCTACATTAACGTTGTCGGCAACGTCGGGATCTGACGCTGCCTGATGGCTCTACGCCACAACTCCGACGGTCATGACGCGCCGCCGAGAATAGCGCATTTCGGCGCTGGCTTTAACGGGGTGGCAACTGCGCCAGGCGCTCAAGAATGTCGAGAACGACCATTCGTGGCGGCCGCTCATCGGTTTCCACCACCAGATCGGCGATTTCCCGATAAAACGGATCGCGCAGCGTCAGCAGGTCCCGCAAGGTTTTTTCCGGGTTGGCGGTACGCAGCAACGGGCGATTGCGATCGCGCGCGGTGCGGCCCACCTGCTGCTCGACAGAAGCGTGCAGATACACCACACGACCGCCTGCATGCAGCGCCCGACGATTCTCTTCGCGCATCACCGCGCCGCCGCCGGTGGCCAATACCACGCCATCGCAGCCGCACAGCTCGGCAATCATCGCCTGCTCGCGGTCACGAAAGCCCAGCTCGCCTTCCTTATCGAAGATCCACGGGATATTGGCGCCCGTGCGCAATTCAATTTCCTTATCGGAGTCTTTGAATGGCAGGCGCAGCTCTTTGGCCAGCAAACGGCCGATGGTGCTTTTTCCAGCCCCCATCGGTCCAACAAGAATCAAATTTCGCACAGAATCAACGACTCACAGCAATCGCCTGGTTATTCATAATACGCGGAGTCAGGAATACCAGCAGCTCGGATTTTTTCTCCGAAACCACATCCCGCCGGAAAAGGCGGCCAAGATACGGCACATCGCCCAAAAATGGCACTTTATCTACCACTTTGCTTTGCGTATTGGAGAAAACCCCGCCAATCACGATGGTCTCCCCGTCCTTGACCAACACCTTGGCGTTGACCTCGTTTTTCTTGATCGGCGGCACATCGTTGAGCTTGTTGAGGTAGTCGGGCTCGTCCTTGGTGACCTTGACCTCCATGATCACCCAGCCATCCGGGGTGATTTGCGGGGTCACCTCCAGTGACAGCGAGGCTTCCTTGAATGACACCGAGGTGGCGCCGGTGGAGCTGGATTCCTGATAGGGAATCTCGGTGCCCTTGAGGATTCGCGCAGTTTCCTTGTCGGAGGTGACCACCTTGGGCTGCGAGACAATTTCACCGTTGCCGGTTTTTTCCATGGCGGTCAGTTCCAGGTCCAGCAGCAGGTTGTCGGTGATAAAAGCGACACCCAGGCCGGCGCTGCCATTGACCGAACCCAGGTCGACAAACGGCGAGCTGGGCGGGGTTTCGGGTGGCTCAGCACCTTCGGCCAGCGGTTTCCTGATCCCGCCTGCGCTCCAGTTACCCCGGTTGGCCTGCCCGCCCCAGCGCACGCCAAGACTTTTGTCGTAATCAACATTGGCCTCGACAATCCGCGCCTCGATCATCACCTGGCGCACCGGAATATCCAGCTGCGCCACGATTCTGCGCAGCTCCTCCAGGCGCTCCTGGGTCTGGTAGGCGATGATATTGTTGGTGCGGTCATCCACCGCCACCGAGCCGCGCTCGTCGGTTGCACCTTCCAGGCCCACGGCCGACTGGAACAGCTTGGCCAGGTCCGACGCCTTGGCGTAATTGACTTGCAGCAGCTCGCGGCGCAGCGGCGCCAGCTCGGTCATTTGCTTACGCGACTCCAGCACCAGCAGCTCACGGGCCGCCAACTCTTCGGCCGGTGCGACCAGCAGCACGTTGGCCGTCACACGCTTATCCAGCCCCTTGGTTTGCAGCACCAGATCCAGGGCTTGATCCCAGGGCACATCCTTGAGACGCAGGGTAATCGAGCCCTGCACATCGTCGCTGGCCACCAGATTGAGGCCGGCGACTTCGGCAATCTGTTGCAGCACCGCACGCAACTCGATGTTCTGGAAGTTGAGGGACAGCTTGTCGCCGGTGTAGGCCACACGCGGCGTGCTCAGGGGCACATTGCCAGGTGGCGGCAGGTGAATCAGGTCGATTCGATTGGGCACAGCCATGACCATCGGTGCCGTTAACGCTATCCATAGCGCTACACCGAAGGACGAAAAAGTCCTTTTCATTGTTTGTTTCCGTTATGAGTTCACGTTCAGGGCAAGGGTTTGCGAGCGTTCCAGCCATGCGCCCTGGCCATCCGGGAAAAGCTCGGCCAGTTCGACATGGGAGTCATGAATCGCCGTGATGCGCCCGTGGTCCGGGCCCAGGTAATCGCCGATTGCCAGGCGATGGATTGACGACGCCCCGCGCAGCAGCGCGTAGGTTTGGGTGCCAATAGACAAGGTGCCGACCATTTCGAATTGCTCTACAGCGAAGCCTTCGAGCACTCCGCGCGGCCTGGCGAAATCAGGCCCGGCAGCCGGTCGCCCTGCTGGCCTCACACGCTGGTGAGAGGGCAGCCGGAAAGGATCGCGCAAGGACGCAAAATCGTAGGCAATGGGCTCGGCGAAAACCGGTGGCGCTTCGCGTGAATCAGGCTCCAGGTCATCGCCCGCCTGATGGTTATAGCGATAAGTCTTGGCCACCAGGCTGAGGCGCAGCGCAGAGGGATCGACATGACTGAACATCAAGTCATGCACTGTGACAATCCTTGGCAGGCCGGCCATGCCATTGATGAACGCCGCCAGATCGTGAAAAGCGCCGGTGACGCCTATCTGCATGGGCGATTCGATATACAGGGGCTGAGGCTGGTCATCCAGAAGGTCGATGACCTCCAGCACCAAGCCATTGGCTGCGCCCAGGCGGCTGATGTCTTCAAGCAGCCCCGGCACTTCGGTATCTGCAGGGAGCTGTCGCAACAGGTGGGTGAAACGGCCTCGCATCGTTTCGAGTTCGCGGGCCTGAGATTCCAGACCGGCAGCCTCGCTGGTTTTTAAAGCAACCTGCTGCTCAAGCACCACTTCCTGCGCCTCAAGCTGGTGCAATTGCTCGCGCGACCCACTCAAGTAGAAGGTGTTGCCCGCTATCCACAGCAGGCAAACCAACGCGCCACCCAGCAAAGCCTTGCCCGGCAGGGGCCAGTTCGCGGCGTTTCGGTAGAGCTGGGCAATGTCGAGTTCCGTCAGCCTTGGCAGGCCTGACGCCCCTCTCATTGGCGCACCTCATCCGAGTGGCCGTGGCGAACCGTCAACTGAAAGCCATTATCGTCGCCCTGCTGCGCGCCGCGAACGCGCTGAAGCATTGGCGCCTGCAGGTCATCCGCAGCCTCAAGGCCACGCATCAACTGGGCAATGTCATGGTTCGATTCGGCAGTGCCGCTGATCGAAACAGAACCACCCTCCACGCTCACCTCACGCAACTGCACGCCGTCCGGCACGGCACGGGCCAACTGGTCCAGCAACTGAGCGCCCGCCGAACGGTCGTCCTGCAAACCCTGCACAACCTTCATCCGCGCCATCAACTGCTGGCGCTGCTCGTGCAACTCGTCGATGGCCTTGATCCTGGAGTCGAGCCCGGTGACGCCCTGGCTCAATTGGTTGTTACGGGCCATTTGCCGATCAATCGCGCGGTCGATCACCTGGTCTGCCAGCCATACCGCGGCCAGCGCCACAAGCGTCGCCCCCAGCAAAAACACCAGAAAATATTTACGCCGCCGCTCATTCCGTTCTGCGCGCCACGGCAGCAGGTTGATTCGTGTCATCAGTCGAAACTCCTCAGGGCCAACCCGCAGGCCACTCCCATTCCCTGGGCATCCACGGCCCATTGCGCACCATCGACGCGACGGCCCGGCGTGATGCTGTCCGAAGCCTGCCTGCCCGCGCGGGCCAATGCAAATGCTTCGACATCCACTATTCGCGTCGCCAGCCCGGCCAGGGCCAAAACTGCCTCACGGGCCTCGACCTGTTCCTTGAGGCAGGCGACAAGCAACACGTCGATTCGTTGCGGATCACGGGCCGACGGGCCCTGCACCTGAAAGTCGATGGCCACATCTTCCAACGGATAGGGAATGTACTGGTCCGCTTCCGCATGGATTCGACGCACCATTTCAGCATCGGTGAGCCCCGCATCCATCTCAAGCACACGGGTGATCACCGAAGGCCCGGCCACAGCCACGGCGGCATGCCTGAGGGAGGTGTGCACTTGTGCCAGCGCGCTGGAAAGTGCCTGCGCGACCGCATCAAAATCAACCACAGTGCTGTCGACCACCGCGTGGGCCGGCAACTGTTGCGTGGCATAAGCCCGGACGCTGTAGCCGCTGCCTGAAACCTCCAGTTCCACCAGCCTGATGCCGGCATCATTGATATCGACACCGAGGACGGCATCGGCTTTTCGCCTGAAAAATCCCTTTCCCATAAAACTCCCCAAAACTTTCCCTGTCTTACGGACTGATTGCTGCCAGGCTTCATGCATTCGGTCGGCTTGTATGAGCGGCGCGAATGACGCCCCAAGCCGAAAAATGCTTTAATGCCCAGCGTTTTTTCCCGCGTTTATCTGCTGGCCGGGTCGAGCCACCGCTTACCGTGCATGCCCCGACGCCTAACCCATTCTTTTCCTTGGAAATCCAAAAGCCTTGATTCGTCTGCTGAAGTTTTTCGGGTACTCCATTGTCGCGATCGTCTGCGGGCTGATGCTCGTGCTCAGCGGGGCCTATCTCTACCTTAGTCCGGGTTTGCCCTCCGTAGAGGCCCTGAGAAGTATCCAGTTGCAGATTCCTTTGCGGGTCTACAGCAGCGATGAAAAACTGATCGCGGAGTTCGGCGAAATGCGCCGCACCCCGATCCGTTTCGCCGACATTCCACCCAATTTCATCAACGCCCTGCTGTCGGCTGAAGACGATAACTTCGCCAATCACTATGGCGTCGACCCCAGCAGCCTGGTGCGGGCGGCCACGCAGTTGGTAAAAAGCGGACACATTCAGTCCGGTGGCAGCACCATCACCATGCAGGTGGCGAAGAACTTCTTCCTGACCAGCGAACGCAGCTTTTCTCGCAAGGCCACGGAAATTCTCCTGGCGTTGCAGATCGAACGTCAGCTGACCAAGGACGAGATCCTTGAGCTGTACGTCAACAAGATCTACCTCGGCAACCGTGCCTACGGCATCGAAGCGGCTTCCCAGGTTTACTACGGCAAGTCGATTCGTGACGCCAGCCTGGCGCAGATGGCGATGATTGCCGGCCTGCCCAAAGCCCCATCGCGCTTCAACCCGCTGGCCAACCCGGCGCGCAGTAAAGAGCGCCGCGACTGGATCCTGGGCCGCATGTACAAGCTGGGCAAGATCGACCAGGCCGCGTACGAAAGTGCGGTGGCCGAGCCGTTGAACGCCAGCTATCACGTGCCGACGCCGGAAGTGAATGCTCCGTATATCGCCGAAATGGCCCGTGCCGAGATGGTCGGTCGTTTTGGCAGCGAGGCGTACACCGAAGGTTTCCGCGTGACTACGACGATTCCGAGCAACTTGCAGGAAATCGCCAACAAGTCGGTACACGATGGTCTGGTCGCCTACGATCAGCGCCACGGCTACCGTGGCCCTGAATCGCGCCTGCCGGGCAAGACCCTCAGTGCCTGGACCGTCGAACTGGGCAAACAGCGCCCGATCAGCGGCCTTGAGCCCGCCATCGTCACCCAGGTGAAAAAAGATGGCGTGCAGGTACTGACCCGCACCGGCGAAGAACATGTGTCGTGGGACAGCATGAAATGGGCTCGCCCGTTCCTGAATACCAACAGCATGGGCGCGATGCCCAAGCAGCCGTCAGACGTGGCGCAGGTCGGTGACTTGATCCGCGTGCAGCGCCAGAAGGACGACAGCCTGAAATTCAGCCAGGTCCCCGTGGCACAGGGCGCACTGGTGTCGCTTGACCCGCAGAACGGTGCAATTCGCGCCCTGGTCGGCGGTTTTGCCTTTGAGCAGAGCAACTACAACCGTGCCACCCAGGCCAAGCGCCAGCCGGGCTCGAGCTTCAAGCCGTTTATCTACAGCGCTGCCCTGGACAACGGCTATACCGCCGCCAGCCTGGTCAACGATGCGCCGATCGTGTTTGTCGACGAATACCTGGATAAGGTCTGGCGTCCGAAGAACGACACCAACACCTTCCTCGGCCCGATCCGCATCCGCGAGGCGCTGTACAAGTCGCGTAACCTGGTGTCGATCCGCCTGCTGCAAGCGATGGGTGTAGGCAAGACCATCGACTACATCACGCGCTTCGGCTTCAACAAGTCGGACCTCCCGCCCAACCTGTCCCTGGCGCTGGGTACCGCCACGCTGACGCCGATGGAAATCGCCACCGGCTGGAGCACCTTTGCCAACGGCGGCTACAAGATCACGCCGTACCTGATCGACAAGATCGAAAGCCGTAGCGGCGAAACCCTGTTCACCGCCAACCCGCCGCGCGTGCCGGGCGACGTGGTCAATGGTGTTGCAGCCACTGACGGGCAGGCAGCACCGACCAATGGCGGCATCACCATCAATCCGACACCCGGCGAAGCTCCTGCCGCCGGCGCACCCGCCGCACCACAAGCGCCGGCCGTAGCCGAACGTATTGTGGATGGGCGCACCACCTACATCCTCAACAGCATCCTGGAAGACGTGATCAAGAAAGGCACCGGCCGTCGCGCACTGGCCCTGGGCCGCGCAGACATCGCCGGTAAAACCGGTACCACCAACGATTCCAAGGATGCGTGGTTCTCGGGCTACAACGCCGACTACGTGACCACCGTATGGACTGGTTACGACCAGCCGGAAAGCCTCGGTCGCCGGGAGTTCGGCGGCACGGTCGCACTGCCGATCTGGATGAGCTACATGGGTGCTGCGCTGAAGGATATGCCGCTGCATACCCAGCCAGAACCGGAAGGCATTCTCAGCCTGCGGATCGACCCGGTCAGCGGTCGTGCGGCAGCACCGAGCACGCCGAATGCATACTTCGAGTTGTTCAAGAGCGAGGACACGCCGCCGTCGGTCAACGAGCTGGGCAATGGTGTTGCACCGGGCAGCCCGCTGCCGGCGGATGAGGCGGCACCGATCGATCTGTTCTAACCCGATCTGTGGCTGAGCACAGATCCAATGTGTGGGGGCTTGGGTGGGAGCGGGCTTGCTCGCTCCCACATTTGGATCACCACAGGGCTCAAGCTAATCGCCACAAAAAAGCCCCGACTCGCAAGAGCCGGGGCTTTTTGTTGGTGCGCTACAACGGCTTAGCCGTTGAACACATCATCCACGCTTTGCAGCGGGTAGTTCTTCGGATACGGCAGGGTGGCCACACCAGTCTCGATTGCGGCTTTAGCCACGGCATCGGAGATCAGGGTGATCAGGCGCTTATCCATTGGTTTCGGGATGATGTACTCACGACCGAATTCCAGTTTTGCGCCACCGTAGGCATCGCATACATCCTGAGGCACTGGCAGCTTGGCCAGTTCGCGCAGGGCGTTGGCGGCAGCTACTTTCATCTCTTCGTTGATGCGCTTGGCGCGAACGTCCAGGGCACCACGGAAGATGAACGGGAAGCCCAGTACGTTGTTGACCTGGTTCGGGTAGTCCGAACGGCCGGTGGCCATGATCACGTCGTTACGGGTGGCGTGGGCCAGTTCCGGGGAAATCTCCGGATCCGGGTTGGAGCACGCGAACACGATCGGGTTGGCCGCCATGGCCTTGAGGCCTTCGGCGCTCAGCAGGTTCGGGCCGGACAGGCCAACGAACACATCTGCACCGTCAAGGGCGTCAGCCAGGGTACGCTTGGAGGACGGATGCGCGAACATCGCCTTGTACTGGTTCAGGTCGGTACGCTCGGACTGAATCACGCCCTTGCTGTCGACCATGTAAATGTTTTCCAGCTTGGCGCCCATGCTCACGATCAACTTCATGCAGGAGATGGCCGCAGCGCCGGCGCCCAGGCAAACGATCTTGGCTTCGCCGAGGGTTTTGCCAGCGATTTCCAGGGCGTTGATCATGCCGGCCGCGGTAACGATCGCGGTGCCGTGCTGGTCATCGTGGAAAACCGGGATGTCGCACTGTTCGATCAGGGCCTTTTCGATCTCGAAGCACTCAGGTGCCTTGATGTCTTCCAGGTTGATGCCACCGAAGGTGATGGAGATGCGTTTTACGGTGTCGATGAAAGCCTGCGGGCTTTCGGAATCGACTTCGATGTCGAATACGTCAATGCCGGCGAAGCGCTTGAACAGCACGCCTTTACCTTCCATGACTGGCTTGGAGGCCAATGGGCCGAGGTTACCCAGGCCGAGGATCGCGGTGCCATCAGAAATCACTGCAACCAGGTTGCCTTTGCCGGTGTACTTGTACGCCAGCTCAGGATCGCGGGCGATTTCGCGTACAGGCTCGGCTACACCAGGGCTGTAGGCCAGCGACAGGTCGCGGGCGGTAGCGGTGGCCTTGGTGAGCTCGACACTCAGCTTTCCTGGACGAGGATGGGCGTGATATTCGAGAGCGGCAGTTTTCAAATCAGACATATCGGCATTCCGCTTTTACTGTTAGACGACGGACCGCCGAGGATACGCGTGTCGCAAAGTCCCCACAAGACTGGGCAGTCACAGGTGTCAAGGGCCCTGCCCTACGACTTTTGGCCAAGAGCCACGGGATACAAGGGCTCAACTGTTCACAATCGATCTAAAAAATGTCTACAATTTTTCTTACGGCGCCCGCTGAAGCATGCCGGGATCGGTCAATGGCAGCAGCCAGCGCGCCTGGCCATTTTTCAGGCCTGCGCGCCGAGAACGGTCCAGCACCCAGCCGCGGGCTTCGATGGACTGGCCCTGCAAACCCTTCAACAGCGCACCGTCGAACGCGTCCACCAGATTGGGTGCAATGCGTAATACCAGTGAATCCTGCAACTCAATCCAGATTCCGCCGCGATTGCGCTCGATTTTGCTCACCTGGCCGCTGACCACGGCAAAACCGGAGCGCTGGATCTTCGCCACGTCGACTACCGGTGACTGGCGCCACACCCCCAACCGGGCCAGCCGGGCGCTGCGTTCGGCGGCTTGCTGGCAGGCAACCAGTTCCACATTCGGCGCGACCGCCACCTGGAAACCCAGGCCTTCGGCGAGCAACTGCGCCTCCAGATTCGCTCCATTGGCGCCGTAGAGATGAGCCAGGGTGCGCCCGTAGCGGTCCTTGCTCTCCCGGCCGGGCACTACGCCAACTCGCCCACCGCTTGCATCCACCAGGCTTTGCAAGCGCTCCCTGGCGGCCACGGCGAAGGGCTCGTCAGTGCGTCCCTGCTTGCCGGTTTCCGGGGCGTTGACGCCGATCATGCGCACGCTGCGGCCGTCCTTGAGGCGCACCGTGTCGCCATCCACCACCCGCTGCACGTCGAAGGTACCCACATTGCCAGGCGCCGGGCAGAACACCTCGGCCTGGGCGGGCGCCAGCCAAATCGCAGACACAAAAAAGGCGCCCGCAAGGGGCGCCTTTTTTATCAACACAGAAAAGCCAGACAGGCTTTTCAAGCCGATCGCCTTACTCAGCTTCTGGAGCTGGAGCAGCAGTTTTAGCTGCGCCGAAAGCACCGAAACGGGTCTTGAAGCGATCAACACGGCCGCCAATATCCAGAGTCTTCTGCTTACCGGTGTAGAACGGGTGGCACTCGTTGCACACGTCGATTGGCAGCGCTTTGCCGAAAGTCGAACGGGTTTCGAACTTGTTACCGCAGCTGCAGGTAACGTCGATGGCAACATAATTTGGGTGGATATCGGCTTTCATGGTGTATTCCTCAGGCTAGCGTGCCGCCAATCAACACTATTGTTGAATACCGCACGTAATTAGGCCGCGGATTCTACCAGACCTTTTTAAACGCGCAAGCGCTGCCCCGCTGCTGCCTGGTCAGAAAAGCGGCCTTTCATCAGAAAAGTGCGGCATGCCCAACACCTTGTGGGAGCGGGCTTGCTCGCGAAGGCGGCGGGTCAGCCACCCTATCTATCACTGATACACCGTTTTCGCGAGCAAGCCCGCTCCCACACAGGACACCTCCACCGCTGGTCTGCTAGGCTCCCGCCCTTCTTCGCCGCCCGTCATATGAGAACCCCCGCGTGCCCGACGCCATTTTGCGCCTCGCCCTGCCCTCGCCCCTGCGCCGCCTGTTCGATTATCGGGCACCTGCTGGCGTATTGCGGTCGCAGTTGCAGCCCGGCATGCGCGTGCGGGTGCCGTTTGGCCGGCGGGAGATGATCGGCATTCTGGTGGAAGTCGCCGATCACAGCGAAGTACCCGCCGAGAAGCTCAAGCCCGCCGTGGCCATCCTCGACACCATGCCGCCGCTGCCGCCTGCGCTGTTCAAGCTGTGCCTGTGGACCTCGCAGTATTACCAGCACAGCCTGGGCGACACCTTGAGCTGGGCGCTGCCGGTGCTGTTGCGTCAGGGCGAACTGGCCGAGGCGCGCCAAGAGCGTTTCTGGTCGATGGTGCCAGGGGCGCGCATGGACGACCCGCGCATCGCCCGCGCCCCGCGCCAGCGTGAAGCCCTGGCGACACTGGCCCAGCATCCCCACGGCGTCGCCCATCAGCTATTAAGCAAGCTGATGCTGAGCAAGGACAGCCTGGATTTGCTGCTGGCCAAGGGCTTGGTGCAGGTGGAGATTCGCAAGCACGCGCCCGGCGAGCGCCACGAGCACTGGCTGGCCCAGCCGGAGCTGCCGCTCAACCCCGAACAACGCGCCGCCTACGAGGCAATTCGCGCAGGCTTCGACAGTTTCCACGCGTTCCTGCTGGCCGGCGTCACCGGCAGCGGCAAGACCGAAGTCTATTTGCAACTGATCCGCGAAACCCTTGAAGCCGGCAAACAGGCCTTGGTGTTGATCCCCGAGATCAACCTCGGCCCGCAAACCCTGGCGCGTTTCGAGCAGCGCTTCAACGCGCGCATCGCCTTGGTGCACTCGGCAGTCAACGACCGCGAGCGCCTGGAGTCCTGGCTCGCCGCCCGGGACGGCGAGGCCGACATTATTATTGGTACCCGCTCGGCGCTGTTCACCCCGATGAAAAATCCCGGGCTGATCATCATCGACGAAGAGCACGACGGCTCCTATAAACAGCAGGAAGGCCTGCGCTACCACGCCCGCGACCTGGCGCTGGTGCGGGCCCGCCAGGAAAACATCCCGATTGTGCTGGGTTCGGCCACGCCGTCTCTCGAAAGCCTGCATAACGCTTACACCGGTCGCTACGGCCTGCTGCGCCTCAACGAGCGTGCCGGCGGCGCCAAGCAGCCACGCTTCCTGCGCCTGGATGTGAAAAGTCGCCCGCTGGACAGCGGCATTTCCGGGCCGATGCAGCAAGCCATCGGGCAAACCCTCGCCGCCGGCCAGCAAGTGTTGGTGTTCCTCAACCGCCGGGGCTTTGCGCCCACCTTGCTGTGCCATGACTGCGGCTGGATGTCCGAGTGCAAGCGCTGCGATGCGCGAATGACCGTGCACCAACGCTCCGGCGAGTTGCGCTGCCATCACTGCGGCCATGTGGAGCGGGTGCCGCGCCACTGCCCGCAATGCGGCAAAGTCGACTTGCGCCCGGTTGGCGCTGGCACCGAGCGCGCCGAGGAACGGCTGGGCATTCTGTTCCCGGATTACCCGGTACTGCGGGTCGACCGTGACAGCACCTCGCGCAAGGACGCGATGAATCAGCTGTTCGCCACCATCCAGAAGGGCCAGCCGTGCATTTTGGTGGGCACGCAGATGCTTGCCAAAGGGCATCACTTCCCACGGGTGACCCTGGTGTCGATCCTGGATGCCGACGGCGGGCTGTTCTCCGGGGATTTTCGCGCCAGCGAGCGCATGGCGCAGCTTATCGTGCAGGTCGCAGGCCGCGCCGGGAGGGCCGAAGAGCCAGGCAAGGTGATCATCCAGACGCACCTGGCCGACCATCCGCTGCTGATTCAACTGACAGAACAAGGCTACTTTGCCTTCGCAGAACAGGCCTTGAGCGAACGTCGCTCGGCCGGTTTGCCGCCGTTTGCGCATTTGGCGCTGCTGCGGGCCGAAGCCCATAAACCGGGGCAAGCCGAAGGTTTCCTGGATGAGGCGTGCAGCGTGGCTGAACGTTTGCTGGGCGAGCTGGGTCTGACCGGCATCGAACTGCTCGGCCCGGTGCCCGCGCCCATGGAGCGCCGTGCCGGTCGTTACCGCGCCCAGCTACTCTTGCAAGCCAGTGCCCGCGCCCCGCTGCACCGTTTATTAAGCACCTGGTTACTTGCCCTGGAGCAAATGCCCAGCGGTCGCCAGGTAAGATGGTCGCTGGACGTAGACCCGGTAGATTTGTACTAAACCCCTGTGGCGAGGGAGCTTGCTCCCGCTGGAGTGCGAAGCGCTCCCAAAAAACAGGCCCGTTGCGCAGCCCAGCGGGAGCAAGCTCCCTCGCCACAGGTTAATCGTCCGTCAAGGTCCAGCGAAGGTTGGCAAGCCCGCCCTTGCCACGGATAATGCCCAGTTTTTCCACCTGCGCATCGCGCGCCACCGCTTGCGGTCGAAAGAGAACACCATGAAAGACACCATTCGCCAGCTGATCCAACAAGCCCTCACCCAACTCGTCAATGAAGGTGTGGTGCCTGAAGGCCTGACGCCGGCGATCCAGGTGGAAAATACCCGCGACAAGACCCACGGTGATTTCGCCAGCAACATCGCGATGATGCTGGCCAAGCCCGCCGGCCTGAAGCCACGCGACCTGGCAGAAAAAATCATCGCTGCGCTGCCAGCTGACCCACAGGTCACCAAGGCTGAAATCGCCGGCCCTGGCTTTATCAACTTCTTCCAGAACACCCAGGCCCTGGCTTCGCGCCTGGACGCCGCCCTGGCCGACGCCAAGATCGGCGTGCGCAAGGCTGGTCCGGCGCAGCGCGTGGCAATCGACCTGTCGGCACCGAACCTGGCCAAGGAAATGCACGTGGGCCACCTGCGCTCCACCATCATTGGCGACGGCGTGGCGCGGGTCCTGGAGTTCCTGGGCGACGACGTGATCCGCCAGAACCACGTGGGCGACTGGGGCACCCAGTTCGGCATGCTGATGGCGTACCTGCAGGAAAATCCGATCACCAGCAACGAGCTGTCGGACCTGGAGAACTTCTACCGCGCCGCCAAGAAGCGTTTTGACGAATCCGAAGAGTTCGCCGACCGCGCCCGTGGCCTGGTGGTCAAGCTGCAAGCCGGCGATGCCGAATGCCTGGAACTGTGGGGCCGCTTCCGCGAGATTTCCTTGTCTCACTGCCAGGAAATCTACGAACTGCTCAACGTCAAATTGACGATGGCCGACGTGATGGGCGAAAGCGCCTACAACGACGACCTGATCAACGTGGTCAACGACCTCAAGGCCAAGGGCCTGCTGGTTGAGAGCAACGGCGCGCAGTGCGTGTTCCTCGAAGAATTCAAGACCGCCGACGGCGACCCGCTGCCGGTGATCATCGTCAAGGCCGATGGCGGCTACCTCTACGCCACCACCGACCTGGCCGCCGTGCGCTACCGCAGCGGCGTGCTGAAAGCCGACCGCGCCCTGTATTTTGTTGACCAGCGCCAGGCCCTGCACTTCCAGCAAGTGTTCGAAGTGGCGCGCCGCGCCGGTTTCGTGACCCACCCGATGCACATGGAACACATGGGCTTCGGCACCATGAACGGCGCCGACGGCCGCCCGTTCAAGACCCGTGACGGCGGCACCGTGAAGCTGATCGACCTGCTGAACGAAGCTCAGGAGCGTGCCTACAACCTGGTGAAGGAAAAGAACCCGGAACTGGCCGAAGCCGACCTGCGCAACATCGCCCGCGTGGTGGGAATTGGCGCGGTAAAATACGCCGACCTGTCCAAGCACCGCACCAGCGACTACAGCTTCAACTTCGAGCTGATGCTGAACTTCGAAGGCAACACCGCGCCGTACCTGCTGTATGCCTACACCCGGGTGGCCGGCGTGTTCCGCAAGCTGGGCAAGGACTTCAGCGAAGTCGAAGGCCAGATCAACCTTGAGGCACCACACGAGCAGGAGCTGGCCGCCAAACTGGCGCAATTCGGCGAAGTGCTGAACAGCGTTGGCGAAAAAGGCACGCCGCACATCCTCTGCACCTATTTGTACGAAGTCGCCGGTTTGTTCTCCAGCTTCTACGAGAACTGCCCGATCCTGACCGCAGACGACGAAGCGCAAAAGCAGAGCCGCCTGCGCCTCGCCGCACTGGCAGGACGGACCCTCAAGCAAGGCCTGGAGCTGTTGGGCCTGGAAACTCTGGAGCGTATGTAAGTTGGCTGCCAAGAAAAAACCTGCACCCAAGCGCGGCGCCAGCCGCTACCAGGCACCGGCGAAGAAACCTATCCCGGGCTGGTTGTGGATGGCCATCGGCCTGACGGTCGGCGCGTTTGTCGTGTTCCTGATGAAGCTGGACCCGGGCAAGGGCGACGACGTCAAACGGGTCAAGCAAGAGCAACAGAGGGCCACGAAAATGGCCGAGGCAAACAAGACCGTCCCTAGCCCGACTGCGCCGGTGAAGCCCAAGTACGACTTCTACACGCTACTGCCGGAATCGGAAGTGATCGTGCCGCCGGATGCCGTGCCGGAGAAAACCCTGCCGACGCCGCAGCCTGTACCGACCACACCGGTGACTCCGGCGGAAGCCGCGAAAATTGACACCGCCCGGGCCCAGGCTGCGTTGGCCGGGATTACCCCGCCGCCACCGCCGCCGGTTGCCACCACCAAGGCGGCGCCGGTGACCAAGTTTTTCCTGCAGGCGGGTTCGTTCCCGAAACAGGCGGACGCCGACCGTGTGCGGGCACAGATTATTCTGCTGGGGCAGGCGGTGACGGTGGAGTCCGGGACGGTTAAAGATGCGACCTGGTATCGCGTGTTGGTAGGGCCGTTCAGCAACCGTGAACAGCTGACCGTGGCTCAGAAGCAACTGGCGGGCGCCGGGTTTAGCAACCTGTTGTTACAACAACGCCAAAGCCGCTGATCCTGAGAACACAACAGGACCCATGTGGGAGCGGGCTTGCTCGCGAATGCGGTAGATCAGTCAATATTTCCGGCGACTGATACACCGCATTCGCGAGCAAGCCCGCTCCCACATTTTATTTTTATCGCTCTCAGGACCGAGTCCGACACATAAACACCACTCGTCCGCCCTCCCGTCCTACAGTTGAAATCCCCCTCACTACCCCCATATGAGTTCCATCAGGGCATTTTCGCCCCGCAGCGTGGAGACTCTCCCCTTGACCACCATCGTTTCAGTTCGCCGCCACGGCAAAGTCGTCATGGGCGGCGACGGCCAGGTTTCACTTGGCAATACCGTGATGAAAGGCAACGCGAAAAAAGTCCGTCGCCTGTACCACGGCCAGGTCCTCGCCGGTTTTGCCGGCGCCACCGCTGACGCCTTTACCCTGTTCGAGCGCTTTGAAGGCCAACTTGAGAAGCACCAGGGCCACTTGGTCCGGGCAGCCGTCGAACTCGCCAAAGAATGGCGCACCGACCGCTCCCTCAGCCGCCTGGAAGCCATGCTGGCCGTCGCCAACAAAGACGCTTCCCTGATCATCACCGGCAACGGCGACGTGGTTGAACCCGAAGAAGGCCTGATCGCCATGGGTTCCGGCGGTGGCTATGCCCAGGCCGCCGCCAGCGCACTGCTGAAGAAAACCGACCTGTCGGCCCGGGAAATCGTTGAGACTGCCCTGGGTATCGCTGGCGACATCTGTGTTTTCACCAACCACAACTTCACCATTGAGGAGCAGGACCTCGCCGAATAAGCCGCAGGCTTATTCCCGCTTGAGGACCGCCAATTACTATGTCCATGACTCCCCGCGAAATCGTCCATGAACTCAATCGCCATATCATCGGCCAGGACGATGCCAAGCGCGCCGTTGCCATCGCCCTGCGTAACCGCTGGCGCCGGATGCAACTGCCCGAAGAATTGCGCGTTGAAGTAACCCCCAAGAACATCCTGATGATCGGCCCGACCGGTGTCGGTAAAACCGAAATCGCCCGGCGCCTGGCCAAACTGGCCAACGCTCCGTTCATCAAGGTTGAAGCCACCAAGTTCACCGAAGTCGGCTACGTGGGCCGTGACGTCGAGTCGATCATTCGTGACCTGGCCGACGCCGCCCTGAAACTGCTGCGCGAACAGGAAATGACCAAGGTCAGCCATCGCGCCGAAGACGCCGCCGAAGAACGCATCCTCGACGCCCTGCTGCCACCGGCACGCATGGGTTTCAACGAAGACGCCGCGCCAAGCTCGGATTCCAACACCCGTCAGCTGTTCCGCAAGCGCCTGCGTGAAGGCCAGTTGGACGACAAGGAAATCGAGATCGAAGTCGCCGAAGTCGCAGGCGTCGACATCTCCGCGCCGCCTGGCATGGAAGAAATGACCAGCCAGTTGCAGAACCTGTTCGCCAACATGGGCAAGGGCAAGAAGAAAAGCCGCAAGCTCAAGGTCAAGGACGCATTGAAACTGGTGCGTGACGAAGAGGCTGGGCGCCTGGTCAATGAGGAAGAACTCAAGGCCAAGGCCCTGGAAGCCGTCGAGCAACACGGCATCGTGTTTATCGACGAGATCGACAAGGTCGCCAAGCGCGGTAACTCCGGTGGTGTCGATGTGTCCCGCGAAGGCGTGCAGCGCGACCTGCTGCCGCTGATCGAAGGCTGCACCGTCAACACCAAGCTGGGCATGGTCAAGACCGACCACATCCTGTTTATCGCTTCCGGTGCGTTCCACCTGAGCAAGCCAAGCGACCTGGTGCCGGAGCTGCAAGGCCGCCTGCCGATTCGGGTTGAGCTGAAAGCGCTGACCCCGGGCGACTTCGAACGCATCCTCAGCGAGCCACATGCGTCGCTGACCGAGCAATACCGCGAACTGCTGAAAACCGAAGGCTTAGGGATAGAGTTTTTGCCGGACGGTATCAAGCGTTTGGCCGAGATCGCCTGGCAGGTCAACGAGAAGACCGAGAACATCGGTGCCCGTCGCCTGCACACCCTGCTTGAGCGCCTGCTGGAGGAAGTGTCCTTCAGTGCCGGCGACATGGCGGGCGCGCAGAATGGAGTGGCGATCAAGATCGACGCCGACTACGTCAACAGCCACCTGGGCGAATTGGCGCAGAACGAAGATCTGTCTCGTTATATCCTGTAGGTCTTACGCAGGAACCGCTCTGCTTTAATGTGGGAGCGGGCTTGCTCGCGAATGCGGTCTATCAGTCAATATTTGCGGCGACTGACAGACTGCATTCGCGAGCAAGCCCGCTCCCACATTTTAAATGTCGGCTCCTTCAGGATCATCTTTGAGCGGTTCTCCAAATGACCAAACTACCTACCGCCATCAACCTGCACAAAGCCTCCAAGACCCTGGGCCTGACCTACGGCCCGGACGAGGTCTATCAGTTGCCCGCCGAATTCCTGCGGGTGCACTCCCCTTCCGCCGAGGTCCAGGGCCACGGCAAACCGATCCTGCAATTCGGCAAGCTCAACGTCGGTTTGAGCAAGATCGAACCCGCCGGCCAATACGCACTGAAATTGACCTTCGACGACGGCCATGACAGCGGATTGTTCACCTGGGACTATCTCTATCAACTTGCCGTGCGTCAGGACGCGCTGTGGGCGGATTATCTTGCCGAGCTTCAGGCCGCCGGAAAAACCCGCGATCCGAGCCAGTCGGTCGTCAGGCTGATGCTCTAAGTCAGGCCTTTTGCTCATTAGTGGGCATTTTCTAATTCCATCTGCTTGAATGCCCCTCTGTCGTGGCCAACGATTGGCCCGCTTGCGAAAAAAATTAAACTCGGGTAACCAATGGAACTGGCAAGTTCTCTGCATTTGACGATGCGGTATTAACGGTCACCCGAGCAGTAGTACCAGGCTGTGCTGTGTGGCAAGTAGTGGTACACAGCGGTACCCGGTACTCGTCTGTCGGACAATGGAGCGTCGTAGATGAGTAACAAGAACAACGATGACTTGAAACGCCAAGCCTCGGAAAACACCCTGGGGCTAAACCCGATCATCGCGTTACGGAAAAAGGATTTACTGGCATCCGCTCGGATGGTGCTGACCCAGGCCATCAAACAACCGTTGCACAGCGTCAAGCACGTCGCGCATTTTGGCGTCGAGTTGAAGAACGTCGTGTTCGGCAAATCACAGCTGACACCCGAGAGCGACGACCGTCGCTTCAACGACCCGGCGTGGAGCCAGAACCCGCTCTACAAACGCTACCTGCAAACCTATCTGGCGTGGCGCAAGGAACTGCACGACTGGATCGCCGACAGCAACCTGTCGGAGCACGACATCAGCCGCGGCCACTTCGTCATCAACCTGATGACCGAAGCCATGGCGCCCACCAATAGCGCGGCCAACCCGGCGGCGGTCAAACGCTTCTTCGAGACCGGCGGCAAAAGCCTGCTGGATGGCCTGTCGCATCTGGCCAAGGACATGGTGCATAACGGCGGCATGCCGAGCCAGGTCAACATGGGCGCCTTTGAAGTGGGCAAAAGCCTGGGCACCACCGAAGGCGCCGTGGTGTTTCGCAACGACGTGCTGGAGCTGATCCAGTACCGACCGATCACCGAGCAGGTGTACGAACGCCCGTTGCTGGTGGTGCCGCCGCAGATCAACAAATTCTATGTATTCGACCTGAGCCCGGACAAGAGCCTGGCGCGCTTCTGCCTGCGCAATAACCAGCAGACGTTTATCGTCAGTTGGCGTAACCCGACCAAGGCCCAGCGCGAGTGGGGCCTGTCGACCTATATCGAGGCGCTCAAAGAAGCGGTCGATGTGGTGAGCGCGATCACCGGCAGCAAAGACATCAACATGCTCGGCGCCTGCTCCGGCGGCATCACCTGCACCGCCCTGCTGGGCCACTACGCGGCGCTGGGCGAGAAGAAGGTCAACGCCCTGACCCTGCTGGTGAGTGTGCTGGACACCACCCTGGACACCCAGGTGGCGCTGTTCGTCGACGAGCAGACCCTGGAAGCCGCCAAGCGTCATTCCTACCAGGCCGG
Source organism: Pseudomonas sp. K2I15 (assembly GCF_002204795.1). Classification (GTDB taxonomy): domain Bacteria; phylum Pseudomonadota; class Gammaproteobacteria; order Pseudomonadales; family Pseudomonadaceae; genus Aquipseudomonas. The sequence continues at coordinate 39,301 of NZ_NIXO01000007.1, read as the reverse complement.
TGTGCTGGAAGGCCGCGACATGGCCAAAGTGTTTGCCTGGATGCGCCCCAATGATCTGATCTGGAATTACTGGGTCAACAACTACCTGCTGGGCAACGAACCGCCGGTGTTCGACATCCTGTTCTGGAACAACGACACCACCCGCTTGCCGGCTGCATTCCATGGCGACCTGATCGAGCTGTTCAAGAACAACCCGCTGATACGCGCCAATGCCCTGGAAGTGTGCGGCACTCCGATCGACCTGAAGCAGGTCACCGCCGATATCTATTCCCTGGCCGGCACCAACGACCACATCACGCCGTGGCAGTCATGCTACAAGTCGGCGCAGCTGTTTGGTGGCAAGGTCGAGTTTGTGCTGTCCAGCAGCGGGCATATCCAGAGCATCCTGAATCCGCCGGGCAACCCCAAGTCGCGCTATCAGACCAGCGATACAATGCCGGGCAAGGCCCTGGATTGGCAGGAGAATGCCACCAAGCACACCGATTCGTGGTGGCTGCACTGGCAGGCGTGGCAGGCGGAGCGGTCGGGCAAGTTGAAGAAGGCTGCGACGGCGTTGGGCAATAAAACGTACGCAGCGGCTGAAGCAGCACCGGGCACTTATGTACATGAACGATAGAGCACATACATTTTTGTGACTGGAACAGGATCAAATGTGGGAGCGGGCTTGCTCGCGAATGCGGTGTGTCAGTTGATGCATCTGGAGACTGATTCACCGTCTTCGCGAGCAAGCCCGCTCCCACATTGACCGAGTTCCGACAGGGAAATAGCGCGCCATTTCGCAGGGTAAGCCCATGCCGCAACCGTTCATCTTCCGTACCATCGACCTGGATGGCCAAGCCATCCGCACGGCGGTGCGCCCGGGCAAGCCTCACTTGACGCCGCTGCTGATTTTCAACGGCATCGGCGCCAACCTTGAGCTGGTGTTTCCGTTCGTCCAGGCCCTGGACCCAGACCTGGAAGTGATTGCCTTTGATGTGCCGGGGGTCGGCGGTTCGTCGACGCCCAGCCGGCCTTATCGCTTTCCCGGCCTGGCCAAACTCACCGCGCGCATGCTCGATTACCTCGACTATGGCCAGGTCAACGCGGTAGGGGTTTCCTGGGGCGGAGCCCTGGCGCAGCAGTTTGCGTATGACTACCCGGAGCGCTGCAAAAAGCTGATTCTCGCGGCCACCGCCGCTGGCGCGTTCATGGTGCCGGGCAAACCGAAAGTCTTGTGGCTGATGGCCAGCCCCCGGCGCTATATCCAGCCGTCCCACGTGGTGCGCATTGCACCAATGATCTACGGCGGCTCCTTCCGTCGGGATTCGAAACTGGCCGCCGAGCATGCCAGCAAAGTGCGTTCGGCGGGCAAGCTGGGTTACTACTGGCAACTGTTCGCCGGGCTTGGCTGGACCAGCATCCACTGGCTGCACAAGATCAAGCAGCCGACCCTGGTGCTGGCCGGCGATGACGACCCACTGATCCCGCTGGTCAACATGCGCATGCTGGCCTGGCGCATTCCCAACGCCCAACTGCACATCATCGACGACGGCCATCTGTTCCTGATTACCCGGGCCGAAGCGGTGGCGCCGATCATCATGAAATTTCTCCAGGAGGAACGCCTGAGGGCAGTGATTCACCCGCAACCTGCGCTATAGACGGCGGCGGTCAGGACGACCGTGCCGCGCAACTTGGCCAGAACCGACTATGGTTCTGAATTGGCGTGCTTGTTGATGGCTTGACGAAGGAGTGTTGGCGCATGCGAGAAAGACCCGTATCGAACCCGGTGCCCACACCCGCCGCGTTCATCAATGCACAAAGTGCGATCACCGGCCTGCGCGGCCGGGATTTGCTCTCGACCCTGCGCAGCGTCGCCGCACACGGCTTGCGCAACCCGGTGCACACCGCCCGGCACGCCCTGAAGCTGGGCGGGCAATTGGGCCGCGTATTACTCGGGGAAACGGTGCACGAGCCGAACCCGGCCGACAACCGCTTCGCCGACCCGACCTGGCAACTCAACCCGTTTTATCGGCGCAGCCTGCAAGCGTATTTGAGCTGGCAAAAACAAACCCGACACTGGATCGACGACAGCAACCTGAGCGCCGACGACCGGGCACGGGCGCATTTTGCCTTTGCCCTGCTCAACGATGCGGTGTCGCCGTCCAACACCTTGCTCAACCCGCTGGCGATCAAGGAACTGCTCAACTCTGGGGGCAACAGCGTGGTGCGTGGCGTCAGCAACCTGTTCGACGACCTGCTGCACAACAACGGCTTGCCGCGCCAGGTGACCAAGCAGGCTTTTGAAGTTGGCAAAACCGTAGCCACCACGCCGGGCTCGGTGGTGTTTCGCAATGAGCTGCTGGAGCTGATCCAGTACAAGCCCATGAGCGAAAAACAGTACGCCAAGCCGCTGCTGGTGGTGCCGCCGCAAATCAACAAGTACTACATTTTCGACCTGAGCCCGAACAACAGCTTCGTCCAGTTCGCCCTGAAAAATGGCCTGCAGGTGTTCATGGTCAGCTGGCGCAACCCGGATGTACGGCATCGCGAATGGGGCCTGTCCACCTACGTCGCAGCCCTGGAAGAAGCGCTGAACGTAACCCGTGCAATCACCGGTGCCCGCGAGGTCAACCTGATGGGCGCCTGCGCCGGTGGCCTGACCATCGCCGCGCTGCAAGGCCATCTACAGGCCAAGCGCCAGTTACGCCGCATCTCCAGCGCCAGCTACCTGGTGAGCCTGCTGGACAGCCAGATAGACAGCCCCGCCACCCTGTTCGCCGACGAGCAGACCCTGGAAGCCGCCAAGCGCCGCTCGTACCAACAAGGCGTGCTCGACGGCCGCGACATGGCCAAGGTGTTCGCCTGGATGCGCCCCAACGATCTGATCTGGAATTACTGGATCAACAACTACCTCCTGGGCAAGGAGCCGCCGGCGTTCGACATCCTGTACTGGAACAACGACAACACCCGCCTGCCGGCCGCGCTGCATGGCGACTTGCTGGACTTCTTCAAGCACAACCCGCTGAGCCATCCCGGTGGCCTGGAGGTCTGCGGCACGCCCATCGACCTGCAAAAGGTCACAGTGGACAGCTTCAGCGTGGGCGGGATCAACGACCACATCACGCCGTGGGATGCGGTGTACCGCTCCACGCAACTGCTGGGCGGCGACAAGCGCTTCATTCTGTCCAACAGCGGGCATATCCAGAGCATCCTCAACCCGCCGGGCAACCCCAAGGCCAACTACGTCGAGAACCTCAAGCTGAGCAGCGACCCGCGCGCCTGGTACTACGATGCCAATCACGTCGAAGGCAGCTGGTGGCCCAATTGGCTGGCGTGGATCCAGCAGCGCTCCGGTGTGCAGCGCGAAACCCTGACCGCCCTGGGCAACCAGAATTACCCACCGATGGAAGCGGCGCCGGGCACGTATGTGCGGGTCCGCTGAGCCCAACGAAGACCTTAAGAAGACTGGATGAAGACCCGCGACCGTATCCTTGAATGTGCCTTGCAGTTGTTCAACCACAAGGGCGAGCCGAACGTGTCGACCATGGAGGTGGCCAATGAAATGGGGATCAGCCCCGGCAATCTCTATTACCACTTCCATGGCAAGGAACCGCTGGTGCTTGGGCTGTTCGAGCGTTTCCAGGCCGAACTGTCGCCGTTGCTCGACCCGCCTGAAGACGCGCAACTGGCGGCCGAGGATTACTGGCTGTTTTTGCACCTGATCGTGGAGCGCATGGCGCACTATCGGTTTCTGTTCCAGGACCTGTCGAATCTGGCGGGGCGCTTGCCGAAGCTGGCCAAGGGCATTCGCAACCTGCTGACGGCGCTCAAGCGCACGTTGGCCTCATTGCTGGCCCGGCTCAAGACCGACGAGCAATTGGTCAGTGACACCCAGGCGTTGGGGCAGTTGGTGGAACAGATCACCATGACCCTGCTGTTTTCCCTGGATTACCAACGGATACTCGACCGTGAAGGTGAGGTGCGGGTGGTGGTGTACCAGATCATGATGCTGGTGGCGCCGCATTTGCTGATGCCGGCGCGGCTGGCGACGGAGCGTTTGGCGCTGCGTTACCTGGACGACTCGGACTAAAATGTGGCGCTCTGTAGACCCCATCAATAAAAAAGCCCGACCTTCGCAGGCCGGGCTTTTTTGTGTCCCGTAAAAATCAGGACTGACTGGTAGGCGTCGGGGTTGCCGGCGTTGCAGTCGGGGTAGCAGCAGCGTGAGTCGGTGGGGTCACCGAATTGGTCGCCGGTGCCGGGGTTGCAGGCTTGGCCGCTACCGCAGGCTTTGGCGCTGCTGGTTTTTTGGCTACGGCAGGCTTCTTCGCCGCGGCCGGTTTTGCAGCAGGCTTGGCCGCTACAGGTTTTGCCGCAGCTGGCTTGGCGGCGGGTTTTGCAGCGACCGGCTTGGCTGCAGGTTTCGCAGCGGCTGGCTTGGCAGCCGGTTTAGCCGCGGCGGTTTTCGCCACTGGTTTGGCTGCTGCTTTTACTGCCGGCTTGGCTGCGGGTTTTGCCGCAGGTTTAGCAGCGGCTTTAGCGGCCACTGGTTTGGCGGCAGGCTTGGCGGCCGGTTTAGCCGCTGCGGTTTTCGCCGCAGGCTTGGCGGCCGGTTTTGCGGCAACTTTGGCAGGCGCCTTGGCCGCAGGCTTGGCGGCAGCCTTGACCAGAGGTTTAGCGGCGGTTTTTGCAGCTGGTTTGGCCGCTGCAGTTTTCGCGGCAGGCTTGGCAGCCGGTTTGGCCGCTGCGGTTTTAGCCGCAACTGGCGCAACTTTAGCGCCGGTGAGTTTTTCGATTTGCTTGGTCAACGTATCGACCTTGCTGTGCAGCGCTTTCACTTCGGTACGGCTAGGCACGCCCAGTCGCGAAATGGCACTGTTCAGGCGCTTGTCAAAAGCCCCTTCCAGTTCGCCCCACTTGTCGCTGATACGCGATTTGGCAGAACCGGCGGAAGCCTTTGCCGCATCGACTTGTTTACCCACTGTGCTCTTGGTCAACTTTTCGGCCTTCTCGCCGTCTTTAACCAAAGTCTCGAAGTATTTGCCGCCGTCACTGCTCACCTTCGAGTACACGCCTAAACCAGCCAGCCAGATCTTGCGGGAGTATTTTTCAACTTCCCCGATCCACGAGCTGCCTTCTTTATCAGTAGTCTTTTTAACAGCCATCCCGTTGTCTCCTTAGTGTTTACGCGCGACACGTTCGAGCAATGCCGTCAGCTCATCGAGCTTAGCAGAGAGTGTCTCCACGTCATGTTTAGACGGAATGCCGATCCGATTCAAGGCACTTCCAACACGACTATCAAAAGCTCTTTCAACTTTATCCAGTTGCACTTCGACTCGACCTTTGACGCCGAAGACTTCGCTCTTGACTTGATCAATCTGACTGTTGGCTGCATCAAGTTGTTCAATCACAACTTTTTTTCCTTTACTTTCAACATGTTGACCGGTCTTTACGAGTTCCTTGAAGTACTCGGCGCCCTCACTGCCTACCTTGGCATAAGCCCCCAAACCGGCCAGCCAGATCTTGCGGGCATAAGATTTAACGTCAGTCAGGGCGTTAGTTCCGGTAGCAATTTTTTTCTTCAAAATAACTTTGGCCATGGTGCACCTCACGCATAAAGGGGGGAGGAACTGCCCACAGAAGTTGAGGGCTTGGGCACAAAGTAGGCAGAAAAATTAGAATCGGCACCCTAAGAAGGTCGAAAATCAGGCCAGGGCTTTATCCAGCGCCTTCTCGATTTCGGACTTGATGGTGCCACTCATGGCCGACATCAACAGGCCCAGTTCGACTTCGATGCGCAGGGAATCTTCAGCCACTTTCACGGTGCCTTTTACTCCCGAGCGTTTGAGATTCAGCGTGTCGCCGGCCCACGAAGACTCCAGGCCATACTGGTCCTTGAGTTTGCTCGCCAACTTGTCGGCTTTTTCGCGGGCAGCGTCTTTGCCCAGTGTGTGGGCACGTTCAACCTGTATACGGGCCATTTGAATGACTCCTCGTTATAGAGACTTGTCGACCCGCCATGCGGCAAAAGGTCTCGGTGACCACCTATCTTACCTTCAGCCTTGCCAAGACAAAGCATGCCTTGGGGATTAGAATGCCCCCATTCTCTTTTGGTGACAGCGATATGACTGATCAGCGCAAAGGCAGCGATGCCGAACCCACCACTCACTTCGGCTTCAAGAACGTCCCGGAAAGCCAGAAAGCGGAAAAAGTCGCCGAGGTGTTCCACTCGGTTGCCGCCAAGTACGACTTGATGAACGACGTGCTGTCCGGCGGCATGCACCGCCTGTGGAAGCGCTTCACCATTGAGTTGTCGGGCGTACGCACCGGCAACCGCGTGTTGGATATCGCCGGCGGTACGGGCGACCTGGCCGCCAAGTTCTCCAAGCTGGTGGGCCCGACGGGCCAAGTGGTATTGGCCGACATCAACGGCTCGATGCTCAAGGTCGGTCGCGATCGCCTGCTGGATAAAGGCGTGGCGGGCAATATCGAGTTCGTCCAGGCAGACGCTGAAAAGCTGCCGTTCCCGGACAACCATTTCGACTGCGTGACCATCGCCTTCGGCCTGCGTAACGTGACCCACAAGGAAGACGCGCTGCGCTCCATGTTGCGCGTACTCAAGCCCGGCGGCCGCCTGCTGGTACTGGAGTTCTCCAAGCCGACCAACGCGCTGATGTCCAAGGTCTACGACACTTACTCGTTCGCCTTCATGCCGTTGATGGGCAAACTGATCACCAATGACGCCGAAAGCTACCGCTACCTGGCCGAATCGATCCGCATGCACCCGAACCAGGAAACCCTGAAGTCGATGATGGTAGAAGCCGGTTTCGACCGCGTGACCTACCACAACATGACCTCAGGCATCGTTGCCCTGCACCGCGGCATCAAACCCTGATGCTGTTCGCGGGCCTTCTCGCCAGCGTTGAACACGGCCTCAACCGTATTCTGCGCCTGGACAGCACCGCCCTGGCGCGGCTGGCGCACCTGAACGGCAAGATCATCGCCGTCGATTGCACCAGCCCCGCCTTGCAGCTGTTTATCCTGCCCAGCGATGAAGGCCTGTTGCTGGCGTCCCACTGGGCCGCCGACGCCGACTGCACCCTGAGTGCTTCCGGCTCAAGCCTGCTGCGCCTGGCCTTGAGCCGGGACAAGACGGCGATCCTCCACGGCCCCGACGTGGAACTTGAAGGCGACAGCGCGGTGCTGATGGACCTGGCCGCCGTGCTGCAAGACCTGGAACTGGATTGGGAATACGAGCTGTCCCGTTGGCTCGGCCCGGTGGCCACCCAACTGATCAGCGGCCACCTGCGCAGCCGCACGCGCTGGTACCAGCAGGGTTTCGCCAGCCTGAACCAGAACCTCGCCGAATACCTGAGCGAAGAATCGCGCACCTTGGTCGGACAACGGGAAGCCGAAGCGCGCTTTCGCGAACTCGACCAGGCCAAACTCGACCTGGAACGACTTGAGGCGCGCTTCGAGCGCCTGAGCCGCTCCCTTGATTCAAGCGATAACGCATGAAGCTGCTCGCCGTCCGCCGTTTGTTTCGTATCCAGCGCGTCGTAATCCGCTACCGCCTCGATGACCTGCTGTTCGCCCTGCCGTTGCCGTGGTTTCTGCTGGCGGTGCGCTATGTGCTGCCGTGGCGCTGGTTCCCGCGCAAAACCCTCGACCTGAGCCGTGGTGCGCGCCTGCGCCTGGCGCTGCAGGACCTGGGGCCGATCTTCATCAAGTTCGGGCAGATCCTCTCCACCCGCCGCGACCTGTTGCCCGAAGACATCGCCGACGAACTGATGCTGTTGCAGGACCGAGTGCCGCCGTTCGACTCGCAACTGGCAGTCACGCTGATCGAAGAACAGCTGGGCAAGAAAATCAGCGAAGTGTTCAGCCGCTTCGACATCGCGCCGCTGGCCTCGGCCTCGGTGGCCCAGGTGCATGCCGCCCAACTGAAAAGCGGCGAAGAAGTGGTGGTGAAGGTGATCCGCCCGGGCCTCAAGCCGATCATCGGCCAGGACCTGGCGTGGCTGTTCATCCTCGCCCGCGCCGCCGAGCGCTTCTCTGCCGATGCGCGCCTGCTGCACCCGGTGGACGTGGTGCTGGACTACGAAAAAACCATCTACGACGAACTCGACCTGCTGCGCGAAGCGGCCAACGCCAGCCAGCTCAAGCGCAACTTCGAAGGCTCGCAGTTGCTGTACGTACCGCAAGTCTATTGGGACTGGTGCCGCCCCAAAGTGCTGGTGATGGAGCGCATCTACGGCGTGCAGGTCACCGACCTCGTGACCCTGGCCGACCAGCGCACCGACATGAAAATGCTCGCCGAGCGCGGTGTGGAAATCTTCTTCACCCAGGTGTTCCGCGACAGCTTCTTCCACGCCGACATGCACCCCGGCAACATCTTCGTCAGCACCGTGAACCCGTGGAGCCCGCAGTACATTGCGATCGACTGCGGCATCGTCGGCAGCCTGACCCCCGAAGACCAGGATTACCTGGCGCGCAACCTGTTCGCCTTCTTCAAGCGTGACTACCGCCGCGTGGCGCAGTTGCACATCGATTCGGGCTGGGTGCCGGCAGAAACCAAACTCAACGAATTCGAAGCGGCGATCCGCACCGTGTGCGAGCCGATCTTTGAAAAACCGTTAAAAGATATTTCCTTCGGTCAGGTGCTGATGCGCCTGTTCCAGACGGCGCGGCGCTTCAATATGGAAGTGCAGCCGCAGTTGATCCTGTTGCAAAAGACCCTGCTGAACATCGAAGGCCTGGGCCGCCAGTTGTACCCGGACCTGGACCTGTGGAACACCGCCCAGCCGTTCCTTGAACGCTGGATGCGTGACCGCGTCAGCCCGAAAACCCTGCTGGGCAACCTGCAAAGCCAGGTCGAGCAACTGCCACACCTGGCCAACATGACCCGCGACCTGCTGGAGCGCATGTCCCAGCCCCACGCCAACGACCCGCCGCCGCCGTGGCACAAGCGTAAGGACGACTGGTTCCTGCGCCTGCTGGGCGCCGCGCACCTGGTGGGCGGCACGATACTGGCCGCAGGCGGGCCACTGAATGAACTGGGCCACTGGCCGGCTGGCATCATGGTCGCCGTGGGCGTGTATCTGATCGTGCGTCGATAGCCAATCCGGTTATACACTGTCGTAAATTGCCGGAGCCGAAAATGAAAGACTGGCTGGACGAGATCAAGTGGGACAGTGACGGCCTGGTGCCGGCCATTGCCCAGGACTACAAGACCGGGCGCGTGCTGATGATGGCCTGGATGAACCGCGAGGCCCTGAGCCTGACCGCCGCCGAGAACCGCGCCATTTACTGGTCACGTTCCCGTGGCAAACTGTGGCGCAAGGGCGAAGAGTCCGGGCACGTGCAAACCCTGCACGAGATGCGCATCGACTGCGACGCCGATGTGGTGATCCTCAAGGTCGAGCAGATCGGCGATATCGCCTGTCACACCGGCCGTCACAGCTGCTTCTACCGCGTGTTCGAGAACGGCGAGTGGAAGACCGTCGAGCCTGTGCTCAAAGACCCGCACGCCATTTACTCGGCAGGACACTGAACATGACTGACACCCTGAACCGCCTGGCCCAGGTGCTGGAAGACCGCAAGGGCGCAGCCGCCGACAGTTCTTATGTCGCCAGCCTGTACCACAAGGGTCTGAACAAGATTCTGGAGAAACTCGGCGAAGAATCCGTCGAGACGATTATTGCTGCCAAGGACGCGCAAATCAGCGGCGACTGCAGCGACGTGATCTACGAAACTGCCGACTTGTGGTTCCACAGTCTGGTCATGCTCGCCCAACTGGGGCAGCATCCACAGGCAGTGCTTGATGAACTGGACCGTCGCTTCGGCTTGTCCGGGCACGCCGAAAAGGCCTCGCGCCCGTCCGCTTGACCAACTATTACAGAGGAATTGCAGCATGGGCATTTTTGACTGGAAACACTGGATCGTCATTCTTGTGGTCGTTGTGCTGGTGTTCGGCACCAAGAAACTGAAAAACCTCGGCACCGACGTCGGTGAATCGATCAAGGGCTTTCGCAAGGCCATGAACGACGACGAGAAGCCTGCCGACCCTGCCGCCAGCCCGGTGCCACCGGCTCAGCCTGTGCACCCGCAGGCCGCTCAGCCGATCACTGAACGTCGCACCTTCGACGTGCAGGCCGAGCACGTCAAAGAGCAGAACCAAAAAGACTCGTGAGTACTGAATAATGTTTGGTATCAGCTTCTCTGAACTGCTGCTCGTCGGCCTCGTGGCCCTGCTGGTACTGGGGCCGGAACGCCTGCCCGGTGCCGCGCGCACGGCCGGCCTGTGGATCGGGCGCCTGAAACGCAGTTTCAACGCCATCAAACAGGAAGTTGAACGGGAAATAGGCGCCGACGAGATTCGCCGGCAACTGCACAACGAACATATTCTGTCGTTGGAGCAGGAGGCACGGAAGATTCTCTCTCCCGTGCAGGAAACGCCCAAGCCGGTTGAACCTGTGGCCGAGCACTCGATTGCGCCGCCCACCGCGACAGCGCCTGCACCGGCCGCTGAACCTGTGCACGCCGCCGAGCCTGCGCCCGCCGCCCCCGTGACCCCGACCGAACCCGCGCCGACGCCTGCCGTGTCGCCCGCTCCCCACGACCCTACATTGCCGCCGCGAGCCCCATGAGCGCTGATAAACCGGAAACCGACCAGCACATGCCACTGGTCTCGCACCTCACCGAGTTGCGCACCCGCCTGCTGCGCTGTGTCGCGGCGATCTTCATCATCTTTGCCGGGTTGTTTGCCTTTACCCAGCAGATCTACACCTTCGTCTCCACGCCGCTGCGCAATTACTTGCCGGCCGGCGCGACGATGATCGCCACCGACGTGTCGTCGCCGTTCCTCACGCCGTTGAAGCTGACGATGATGGTCTCGCTGTTCCTGGCGATCCCGGTGATCCTGCATCAGATCTGGGGCTTTATTGCGCCAGGCCTGTACAAGCATGAAAAACGCATCGCCGTGCCGTTGCTGGTGTCGAGCATCCTGCTGTTCTACACCGGCATGGCCTTCGCCTACTTCCTGGTGTTCCCGCTGATCTTCAAGTTCTTCGCCGCCGCTACTCCGGCCGGTGTAGAGATGATGACCGACATCACCAGCTACCTCGACTTCGTGATGACGCTGTTCTTCGCCTTCGGCGTGGCCTTTGAAATCCCGGTGGCGGTGGTGCTGCTGGTGTGGATCGGCGTGGTCGACGTCAAATACCTGAAGAAGATCCGCCCGTACGTGGTCATCGGCTGCTTTGTGGTCGGCATGATCCTGACCCCACCGGACATCTTCTCCCAGACCCTGCTGGCCGTACCAATGTGGATGCTGTTCGAGATTGGCATCCTGTTTGGCGGCCTGGTAAGCAAGCGTGGCGACCACCCGGATGACCAACCTGCCGACGACGACCAGCCGCCAGCGACCCAGCCGTGAACCTGCTGCTGCTTGAGGAGGCCGACTTTATCGCGGCCGACCGGGTGGTGTTGCGTGATCGGCGCCTGGTGCATATGCAGGAAGTTCACCGCGCCGCTGTAGGCGACAGCCTGCGGGTCGGCCGGATTGGCGGGCTGATGGGCAATGCGCAATTGCTGCGCCTGGAAGCCCAGGAAGCTGAGTTGGAGGTTACCTTCGACCAACCGCCGCCGGCCAAATTGCCGCTGACCCTGCTGCTGGCCCTGCCCCGCCCGAAGATGCTGCGCCGAGTGCTGCAAACCGTGGCGTCCATGGGTGTGCCACGGGTGGTGCTGGTTAATAGCTACCGTGTGGAAAAGAGCTTCTGGCAGACGCCATTTCTTGAGCCGGAAGCGATTCGCGAGCAACTGATCCTTGGCCTGGAACAGTCCCGGGACACGGTGCTGCCCGAGATCGTTATCGAAAAACGCTTCAAGCCGTTCGTCGAAGACCGCCTGCCCGCCCTGGCGCAAGGCACCCTCGGCCTGATTGGGCACCCCGGCGACTACCCGCCCTGCCCTCGCGGCCTGGATGAGCCGGTCACGCTGGCCATCGGGCCGGAAGGCGGCTGGATTCCTTATGAAGTGGATTTGCTGGCCAAGGCCGGGTTGCAGCCTGTGCAATTGGGCGCTCGCATCCTGAGAGTCGAAACCGCCGTCACCGCACTGCTCGCACGCCTGTTCTGACACCACCCTCCCCTGTAGGAGCGAGCTTGCTCGCGAAAAACTCAAGGGCAACGCGCGCATCCAGAATGCCCGCGTTATCGTTGACGACCTTCGCGAGCAAGCTCGCTCCTACAGAAACATCCGGACCTGCCGATACACTCTGAATAAGTCCAAGCCTTGTTCCAGGGGAGTTCGCAGCATGTATCGTTGGTTAGCCGAAAAAATGGGGAATGTAAGCGTCAACCGCAAGCTGAGCATAGGCTTCGGCCTGGTATTGATACTGACCCTGCTGATCACGTTTACCGGCTGGACGGGCCTGGGCGGCGTGATCAGCCGCGGCGACAAGCTGGGCTATATTTCCAGCCTCAACGGGCTGACCAAGGACCTGCGCCTGGCGCGCCTGGACTTCGAAATGCGTCGTGGCGAACAAGGCACGGGCGCGGTCAACGACTTGATCACACAACTGGACACTGGGCTGAAAACCGCCGCAGCCCTGATCGAGCAACCCGACGACAAGCTCGTCGTGGAACAACAACTGGATGCCTTGAACCAATACAAAAAAGCCTTCGGCGCCATGGTGCAGGCTGGCCTCAAGCGTGAAGGCGCCCGTAGCCAACTGGGCGATACCGCTGACAATGCCGTCGCAAAAACCAACGAAGTGGAAAAATCCCTGCTGCAAGGCGACAGCGTCACCCTGTTCAACAGCGTGGTTGACCTGAGCAAACTGATCCAGCAGGCGCGCTTCCAAGTGCGCGGCTACACCTACAGCGCCAAGGTCGAAGCCGAACAGCCAGCGCTGGATGCCATCGACAACGCCCTGAAAAAAATCACCACCCTCAACGACCAGTTGCCCGAGCAATACCGGGCCAACCTGCAAGAGGCCAGCGTTTCGCTGCAGGCCTACCGCGCCGCCGTCAGCCAGTACCGCGATTCCCAGGTGGCCGCAGCCGCCGCGATGAAAATCATGGCCGAGCAAGGCGATATCCTGCTCGAGCGCAGTAACAAACTCACCACCTCGCAAACCGTGGTACGCGACACCGACGCTGCACATGCCAAGAATCTGTTGTTGCTGGCCACCGCCCTGGCGTTGGCCTTCGGCATCCTCGCTGCCTGGGCCATTACCCGGCAGATCGTAATTCCATTAAACCAGACGCTTAAAGTCGCCGAGCGCGTGGCGTCCGGCGACCTGAGCCACAACCTGATCTCCCTGCGCCAGGACGAACTGGGCCAGCTGCAACGGTCGATGCAGAGCATGACCGTGGGCCTGCGGGAACTGATCGGTGGCATCAGCGACGGCGTCACCCAGATCGCCAGCGCCGCCGAGCAACTGTCGGCCGTCACCGAGCAAACCAGCGCCGGGGTCAACAGCCAGAAGGTCGAGACCGACCAGGTGGCCACCGCCATGAACGAAATGGCCGCCACCGTGCAGGAAGTTGCACGCAACGCCGAAGAAGCCTCTGAAGCCGCCGTAGCCGCCGACCAGCAGGCCCGTGAAGGCGACAAGGTGGTCGGTGAGGCCATCGCCCAGATCGAGCGCCTGGCCAGCGAGGTGGGCAACTCCACCGAGGCCATGGGCCACCTCAAGCGCGAGAGCGACAAGATTGGCAGTGTGCTGGACGTGATCAAATCCGTGGCCCAGCAAACCAACCTGCTGGCCCTCAACGCGGCGATTGAAGCAGCGCGTGCCGGTGAAGCCGGGCGCGGTTTTGCGGTGGTTGCCGATGAAGTGCGCAGCCTGGCCCAGCGCACGCAGAAGTCCACCGAGGAAATCGAAGAGTTGATCGTCGGCCTGCAAAGCGGCACCCAGCAGGTGGCGACCATCATGGACAACAGCCGTAACCTCACCGACAGCAGCGTCGAGCTGACCCGCCGGGCCGGTAGCGCCCTGGAAAACATCACCCGTACCATCTCGACCATCCAGGCGATGAACCAGCAGATCGCCACCGCCGCCGAGCAACAAAGCGCCGTGGCCGAAGAGATCAACCGCAGCGTGCTCAACGTGCGGGATGTTTCCGAACAGACCTCGGCGGCCAGCGAAGAGACCGCCGCCTCCAGTGCTGAACTGGCGCGGCTGGGGATTTACCTGCAAACCCTGGTGGGCCGCTTCAAGGTCTGACCCGCTCGCGGCGGCCATCAAGGCCGCCGTCATGACAACTTGTGAAATTTCCTACGCGTTTTTCAGGTCGTGGATCACACACCTGGCGCCGAATAAAAGTAGCGTTTCAACTTCCCTGGCCCTTGTCAGCGGGACGCTTGAAACGCTCCTTTTGATTCGTTGGAGGTTCACCATGTTTCGTCCACTGACCCGCCTGCTTGGAAACATCAGCATCAGCCTCAAACTTACCCTGGGCTTTGGCCTGGTGCTCAGCCTCAGCCTGATCATCGCGTCTACCGGCTGGCAAGCCCTGAACGCATCCCTTGAGCGCTCACAAAAACTCACGCTGCTTTCGCAATTGGCCATCGTCGGCGAAGAGTTGCGGGCTGACCGTATCGTTTACCGAACGCTGAACGACCCGTCGAGCCTGGTGAAAATCGGCTTGCACATGGACAAGATTGACCATCTCCTGACGGACCTTTCACCACGATTTTTAGACCCGGTCAATCAACAACAACTGCAGGAAAGCCGGCTTTTTGTAACCAGCTTCAAAACCGCCTTGAGTGGCCTGGAAGGCTTGATCAAACACCGCGAAAGCGCCCGTGAACAGCTCAAGCGTGGCTCAGTCCAGGCCAGCGACACCCTCGCGCAACTGTCCAGCGACCTGCCCAATCAAGATGATGAAAAGGCACTCGACGCCGTAGAGCAACTGCGCCAAGCCATGGAGCAAGCCGAGGATCGCGCCCAAAGCCCCGCCTGGGCTGCCTCTTCGCTGGATGTTTATAGCCGGGGTGTCGACGACGCGATCCAGGCACTCGACCATGCGCAGGCCGCCGTTGCGACGCTGCCCGTGGACAGCGCCGCGCTGAAAAGCGCCTTGCTCGATTATCGCACGCAACTGACGCGCCTCAAGGAAGCCCAACTCACCACGGAAGCCACCCAGAACCAGCTTGAGCAATGGCTGGATCAGTTGCTCAAGGAAAGCGACCTGTTAAGCCAGGACCAAACCGCCAAACGCGATCAGGAAGCGGGGCTGGCTCGCACCCTGCTGTTGAATGTCACGGGGGCTGCGCTGTTCTTGGGGGTTCTGGCCGCGTGGCTGATCGCCGCGCAAATCGTCGCGCCGTTACGCCAAGCGCTGTCGACCGCCAACCGAATCGCCGAAGGCGATTTGAGCCACGACATCAACACCACGCGCCGCGATGAACTGGGGCAGCTGCAACGCAGCATCGGGCAGATGACCGTCAACCTGCGGGGCCTGATCGGTGGCATCGGCGACAGCGCCCGGCAGATCGCCAGCGCCGCCGAGCAACTGTCTACCGTCACCGAACAGACCCGCGCCGGGGTCGACGGCCAAAAGCGGGAAACCGAGCAGGTCGCTACCGCGATGAATGAAATGCTCGCCACCTCCCAGGAAGTCGCGCGCCATGCCGAACAAGCGTCGCTGGCCGCCACCGAGGCAGACCGGCAGGCAAACCAGGGCGATCAGGTGGTGGCTGAGGCGATTGTTCACATTGAACACCTGGCCCAGGAGATGGCCCGCTCAAGCCAGGCCATGCAAGGGTTGCAAGAGGAAAGCCGGAAGATCGGCAGCGTACTGGAGGTGATCAAGTCGGTATCGGAACAGACCAATCTGCTGGCCCTCAACGCAGCGATCGAAGCGGCCCGTGCCGGTGAGGCGGGCCGAGGTTTTGCCGTGGTCGCCGATGAAGTGCGCAGCCTGGCGCAACGCACCCAGCAATCGGCCGAAGAAATCGAGGAACTGATCAGCTGCCTGCACCGGGGCACGCAACACGTTGCCGATACCATGGACAACAGCCGCAGCCTCACCGACAACAGCGTGCAACTGACCCGCCGTGCGGGCGATGCGCTGGCTGGCATTACCCGTACTGTTTCGGTGATTCAGGAGATGAACCCACAGATTGCTGCTGCCGCCGAGGAGCAAACGGCGGTGGCGGAGGAGATCAATCGCAGCGTGCTGAAGGTCAAGGACGTATCGGAACAAACGTCGGCCGCGAGTCAGGAGACCGCAGCGGCCAGTGTCGAACTGGCACGCCTGGGTACCGACTTGCAGGTGTGGGTGGGCAAGTTCAAGGTCTGAAAATACCGACAGCCAACGCTAACCTGTGGCGAGGGAGCGTGCTCCCGTTCGAGTGCCAAGCGCTCGCAGCTTTTTTGGGGCCGCTTCGCAGCCCAACGGGAGCACGCTCCCTCGCCACAAAAAACGCTCGCAACGCGTTTACAGGACCTGGCGCAGGAAGGCTTGGGCCCGGGGATCCTTCGGCGCATCGAAGAACTGCGCCGGGGCCGCGTCTTCCAGCAGTTTGCCGTGATCAAAGAACAGCACCCGGTCTGCCACTTCCCGGGCGAAACCCATTTCATGGGTGACACAGACCATGGTCATGCCTTCCAGGGCCAGGGTCTTCATGACGTCCAGCACTTCGCCGACCATTTCCGGGTCCAGTGCCGAGGTGGGCTCGTCAAACAGCATCACCTTGGGCTCCATCGCCAGCGCGCGGGCGATCGCCACGCGTTGCTGCTGGCCGCCGGAAAGCCGTGACGGAAACTCGTTGGCTTTCTGGGCGATGCCGACTTTTTCCAGGAGAGCCAGGGCCTTGGCCTCGCGCTCTTTCTTGCCGCGTTTGCGCACCACTTTTTGCGCCAGGCAAAGGTTTTCCAGCACGGTCATGTGGGGGAACAGGTTGAAGTGCTGGAACACCATGCCGACTTCACGGCGATAGGCGTTCACGTCGGTTTTCGGGTCTGCCAGTTGCAGGCCGTCAATGCTCACCGAGCCCGAATCGAACTCTTCCAGGCCGTTAAGGCAACGCAGGAACGTCGACTTGCCGGAACCGGACGGGCCGATCACCACCAGCACTTCACCCTTGGCCACCTGGGTGGTCACGTTATCCACCGCGCGGACTACGTGGCCACGGGTGTCGAAGACTTTTACCAGATCGCGGACTTCAATCACTTTGCGCGAGCCTCCGCTCAAGCCGGCTGGCGATTTTCGACAGCGGCAGGTTGATCAGCAGGTACAGGCCTGCCACGCAGAACAGAATTTCAAACGGCGAGAACGAGGTGGTGATGACCTCGCGGCCGCTTTTAAGCAATTCGGTAATCGCGATCACCGACACCAGGGACGTGTCCTTCACCAGGCTGATAAATTGCCCGGCCAGAGGCGGTAGCACGCGTTTTAAGGCTTGCGGCAACACCACATGGCGCATCGACTGGCCGGCACTCAGCCCGAGGGAACGTGCCGCTTCATTTTGGCCACGGGTAATCGACTGCACACCGGCACGAATGATTTCAGCCACATAGGCGCCGGTAAACAGCGACAGCGCGGCGATCCCGGCGAATTCCCGGGACAGGTTGAGCACCGTGCCGATAAAGAAATAGAAAATGAAGATTTGCACCAACAGCGGCGTTCCGCGCACCAATTCGACGTAGATCGTCGACAAATCGCGCAAAGTCGGGTTGTTCGACAGGCGACACAACCCGGTCGCCAGGCCAATCAACAGCCCGAGCACCCCGGACACCACCGACAACCACAACGTGGTCCACAAACCCCACAACAACGGGCCCGCAGCCCAATGCCGGGTGACGCCGACCACGTCGCCCTCGGCCACGTCATCGTCCTTGGCCACTTGCAGGCTGTTCTCGGCGACGGTCAGGTGCTGTTCGTTGCCCTCGCCATTACGCAGGGTGACTTCAGCCACATCGCCCTTACGTACCAGCTCGCTGACGGTGGAAATGTCCGACGCACGCAGGGACTCTTCGGCCTGGTAGACGAAGTACTGCGGCACGCGGTTCCAGCGCCATTCGTAGGACATCAGCGAGGTGGCGTAATACAACGCGCCGGCCAGGCCGACCAGCACCAGCACCGTCAGGAGGTGCCAGGGCCATTGGGCTTTTTTCTGTTTCATTTCAGATTCCGGGATGTGTATCGCCTGGCAGGCCCTCTTCGCGAGCAAGCCCGCTCCCACATTAGATCGCGGTCTAAATGTGGGAGCGGGCTAGCTCGCGAAGGACTCGACTCGGTATTAAGCCAACCTTTATTCCATGTCCTTGAGCCACTCGGAGCTCTTGAACCACTTGTCATGGATGCGATCGTAGGTGCCGTCGTTACGGATCTGGTGCAGGAAGTTGTTGATGAAGTTGATGCTGTCGTAGTCGCCTTTCTTCAGGCCGAACGCCAATGGCTCAAAGGTGAACGGCTGGTCGAGGAACACCAGCTTGCCGGCGCCAACCTTATTCACGGCTACCACGTTGTACGGCGCGTCATAGACGAAGGCGTCAGCCTTGCCGTTGACCACATCCAGCACAGCTTCCTGCTCGTTGTCATAGCCGTGGTACTTGGCCTTGGAGATCAGCTTCTTGGCAACCATCTCGCCGGTGGTGCCGAGTTTGGAGGTCAGGCGGTATTTCTCGTCGTTCAGGTCTTTGTAGGACTTGATGGTGCCTTCCAGTTCCTTGCGGATCAGCAGGGTCTGGCCGACCACGATGAACGGTTCGCTGAAGTTCAGGCGCAGGTTGCGTTCCTGGGTCAGGGTCATGCCGCTGCCGATCATGTCGAACTTGTTGGTCAGCAGGGCCGGGATGATCCCGTCGTAGCCAGTGGAGATCGGCTCGAACTTGACGCCCATGGACTTGGCCATGGCCTTGAGGATGTCGACTTCAAAACCGATGATTTCACCGCGCTTGTTGGTCATCTGGAACGGCATGTAGGTCGGGTCCATGCCGACTTTCAGCGTGCCGCGCTTGACCGCATCATCGATGGCGCCGGCATGGGCCGCATTGACCGCCACCAGTGCGGTGAAGCCTAGCAGCAGCATCGAAAGATACTTTTTCATCATCAAGTCCCCTGAACTCATTTCTTGTGAGGTCGGCGCGCAAAAGGGCTGCACCATTTCGGGGTGCGATCCTAACTCACTCATCGCCTGGCACAAAGGTTTCGCCCTGATTTGTTGCCTGGGTATGACAGAAAAGCCCCACAACTGTGCAGAGAACGCTGCCGCTAGACACTTCCACCCACAGGCCAGCCAATTGTTTGATGTGTAAGCAGTTATGACTACCAGTCCACGTCCGCCATCCAGTCCGTGTCCTTGAGCCACTTGTCATGCAACCGATCGTAGGTGCCGTCCTGGGCCACCTGGTTGAGGAAATGATTGATCCAGTTGAGGCTGTCGTAATCGCCCTTTTTCACGCCGAACGCCAAGGGCTCATAGGTGAAGGGTTGCTCCAGGGCCAGTAGCGCACGGTTCTGGGGTTTGGTGATGGCTATCAGGTTATACGGCGCATCGTGGATAAACGCGTCGGCCTTGCCCTCCACCACTTGGCGCACACCCTCTTCAGGCGTTGGAAAGCTGCGCAGCCGAGCGGCGCCGAGAAACCTTTTCGCCGCCGCCTCGCCCGTGGTGCCTTCGGCCGCCACGATCCGGTAACCGGCCTCGTTCAAGTCTTCGATGCTGTGGACCTTGTCGGCCAAGCGAGGACTCAGCAGCACGGTCTGGCCGACGATGATGAACGAGTCACTGAAGTTGAGGGTCAGGTTGCGCTCCTGCGTTACCGTCATGCCACTGCCGACCAGGTCGAACCGGTTGGCCAGCAGGCCCGGGATCAGGTCGGTATACGGCACCGAAACCAGCTCCAGCTTCACCCCCAGCGCCTTGCTCATCTCCCGCAGCAGATCGATTTCAAACCCAACGATACGGCCCTTCTTGTCGGTCATCTCGAAGGGCACGTAAGTCGGGTTGGTACCGACTCTCAGCACGCCGCGCCGAACGGCTTCATCTATGGCCCCGGCGTGCGCCAGGTAACCGTGGGAAAACGTGACGATGCCGAGCAGCAGCATCGATAAATACCTTTTGATCATGAAAAGCCCCTGTTCCGTTAAACACCCGCGCACCCGGCCACGCGTAAGTTCGCGTAAACCAGAGGCTTGGAGTCAGATTTTGGGGGCGATGCTAACCCACTCGCAGGCACGGCAATACGCCTCGGAGAAGGGTCTTTTGTTTCGAAATAACAAGGAGTTAGCGCGATGAAGCAGAAGGGAAAAACAGCGTAGGACGGTTGCCGCACACGCCCCCGAGGCGTTACCTCGGGGGCGTCGGAATCAGGCCGGTTGAGCCTGGGACGACAGCGGTTTCAGCGGCAGCAACGGCGCATGCGGATCGGCCTTGACCGATTCGCGCCAAGCGTTGAGCCACTCGGCGTGGCCTTCGCTCCAGACCTGCTCGTGCAAGCGCGCCAGGGCGACCGGGTCGCTGAGCAACGCCAGGCGCTCGCCGTTATTGAGGCCGGCCGGGCCGACTTTCAACGCATGGCGAACACGGTCGATACGCAGCCATTCAATCGGCTCCGCCTGCCCGTGACGGGAAGTTGCCAAGGCGCACGTCAGGGCGTTCTGCTGTGGATCGACCACTGCCCGCACAAAACCGTCATTCAGTGCATGCCAACGGTTTTCGTGGGTGTACTTGTCGGTCGACAACAGCGCCTGGGGCGGATTGTATTCCTCAGGGATCAAGAACAGGCTCTCGTCGCGAGACTTGAGGCCCAGCTTGACCCGGCTGGAAATCACGGACACCGGGATCGACAGCATCAGCGAACCCACGATCGGCACCAGCCACCAGAGGAAGCTTGGGTTCAACCACACCACCAACAATGCCCAGAAGAAACCAAGCAGAGTCTGCGGACCGTGGCGCTTGACCGCCTCGCTCCATGGCGTGGAGTCGTCGTCACGCTGTGGCGAGTTCCAGGTCGCGGCCCAGCCAAGGAACGCGGCGAGTACGAAACGGGTGTGGAAGATCATCCGCACCGGCGCCAGCAGCATGGAGAACAGCATCTCCAGCAGCATCGACAGCGTCACCTTGAACTTGCCGCCGAACTCTTTCGCGCCCTTGGCCCAGATCAGGATGATGCTCAGCAATTTAGGCAGGAACAGCAGCACGATGGTGGTGGAGAACAGCGCCACCGCCTTGTCCGGATGCCATTGTGGCCATAGCGGGTACAACTGGCGTGGCGCCATGAAGTACTGCGGCTCCATCAGCGTGTTGACCGCCAGCAAGGCCGTCGACAGCACCAGGAAGAAGAACCACAACGGCGCCGACAGGTACGACATCACGCCGGTCAGGAACACCGCACGGTGCACCGGGTGCATGCCTTTTACCAGGAACAGGCGGAAGTTCATCAGGTTGCCGTGGCACCAGCGACGGTCACGCTTGAGTTCGTCCAGCAGGTTCGGCGGCAGTTCTTCGTAGCTGCCCGGCAAGTCGTAGGCAATCCATACGCCCCAGCCGGCACGGCGCATCAGCGCCGCTTCAACGAAGTCGTGGGAGAGGATCGCGCCGGCAAACGCACCTTTACCCGGCAACGGCGCCAGGGCGCAGTGCTCGATAAACGGCTTCATGCGGATAATTGCGTTGTGGCCCCAGTAGTGGGATTCACCCAACTGCCAGAAGTGCAGGCCGGCGGTAAACAGCGGGCCGTACACACGGGTGGCGAACTGCTGCATACGCGCATACAGGGTGTCCATGCCCGACGCACGCGGCGCGGTCTGGATAATCCCGGCATCCGGCGTGGCTTCCATCAGGCGCACCAGGCTGGTCAGGCATTCGCCGCTCATCACGCTGTCGGCGTCGAGGACCACCATGTACTTGTAGTCACCGCCCCAGCGACGGCAGAAGTCGTCGAGGTTGCCGCTCTTGCGTTTGACGCGACGGCGACGGCGGCGATAGAAGATCTTGCCGAAGCCACCGGCTTCGCGGCACACGTCGAGCCAGGCTTGCTGCTCGGCGATGCAGATGTCGGCCTCGTTACTGTCGCTTAAGACGAAGAAGTCGAAGCGATCCAGGTCACCGGTGGCGGCGACCGATTCAAACGTCGCGCGCAGGCCGGCAAATACCCGGGGTACGTCTTCGTTGCAGATCGGCATTACCAGGGCGGTACGGGCGTCTTTTGGAATCGGCTCGTCACCGGCACTTTTACCGGAGATACGGTATTTATCGTGACCGGTCAGCAGTTCCAGGAAGCCCATCAGCGCGGTCCAGAAACCGGCCGAGACCCAGCAGAACAGAATCCCGAACAACACCAGGATGCTGGTTTGCAAAGCGTAAGGCAGTACTTGGGTAGCGGTTTGCAGCAGGGTCTGGTTGCGGATCTCGTCAAGGTCGACGAAGGACCAGCCCTGGTACGGCATGATGCCTTTCATGTACCAGCCGGCGACGATCGTCTGGCCGAGCATCAGCACCAGCAGGATATAGCGGCGAATCGAACCGACGGTGCGCCAGCGGGCAGCGGGCAGCACGCGCTCATCCTTCGGCGGTGCCGGAGGGTTGGTGCGACCGGTCATGCGACGCCAGCCACGCACCAGGATATTGGTGCGCCACGGCTCAGGTACGACCTTGGTCCGACGGATCGGCGGCGTGGCCTTGAGGCAAACCCGGCCGCTGGCGTCGAGCGCAAGCATTTCGGCGTCTTGCAGCTCTTCGGCGGTGTTGAGGGTGAGCCGGGCGCCCACCGACGCTTGGGCGTCGGCAGGTGCGTCGAACGTGGACGATGACAGGCGCTTGTGCAATTCACTGAAGGACTCGCAGCCCGCCAGTTCGGCGCGCTGCTCATCGGTCATCGGTAGATGCGCCAGGTACTCGGCAAGAGTCTCTGGCTGGACTTGAGAATTACTCATCGGCAGGCAACTGATAGCTCCAGGTTTCGGTCAGGACTTGCTCTGTCTTGGCCGGCTCCGGTGTGGCTGGGGCCGCAGCTTCTGGCTGCTTGGCATCCTTGTCTTTCGGGTCTTTCTTGGCGGCTTTCTCGTGCTGCTTGGCCAGGACCTTGTCAGCCTTGAGCACTTGGTTCGAAACCTTTTCCGGCTCCGGCGCAACAATGTCCTGAACCAGGGCGGCGCGCATTTCAGTCGGCTTGCCTGCGTCCTTGATCTTCATGCGCAAGGTCAGGCGCCAGCCTTGGGTGTGCGGGTTGTAGCGCACGCTGTTTTCAACGATTTCGGCGTTGTCGCCCACGCTGACCTGGCTGCGAACCGGTGCATCCGGTGCGAGTTTCTTCAGGGACGGGCCCTCGAAGTCCACCAGGTACGCCACGCTGCCGTCTGGCTGACGGATCAGGTTGGATTGCTTGACGTCGCCGGTGGAGCGCAGGGTCTGCTTGACCCAGGCGCTTTCTGGCGAATGGAACTCGGCGTCTTTCAGTGTCCAGTGCAGGCGGTAGGCAACATCCAGCGGCTTGCCTGGCTCCGGCAGTTTTTCCGGGCTCCAGAAGGCAACGATGTTGTCGTTGGTTTCATCGGCGGTCGGAATCTCTACCAGGTCGACGGAACCCTTGCCCCAGTCGCCTTCAGGCTCGATCCAGGCGCTTGGGCGCTTGTCGTAGTTGTCGTCGAGGTCTTCGTAGTGGCTGAAGTTGCGACCGCGTTGCAGCAGGCCGAAACCACGCGGGTTTTCCACGGTGAAGTTGCTGACCGACAGGTGTTTAGGGTTGTTCAGTGGGCGCCAGATCCACTCGCCGTTGCCAGCATGGATCGACAGGCCGCTGGAATCGTGCAGCTCGCGACGGTAGTTGAGGACCTTGGACGGCTGGTTAGCGCCGAACAGGAACATGCTGGTCAGCGGGGCGATGCCCAGCTTGGTGACCTTGTCACGCAGGTACATCTGGGATTTGACGTCGACAATGGTGTCGGTGCCAGGGCGCAGGATCAGGCGATAAGCGCCGGTTGCCCGTGGCGAGTCCAGCAGGGCGTAGATCACCAGTTGTTTCTCGCCCGGCTTTGGACGCTCGATCCAGAACTCGGTGAAACGCGGGAACTCTTCGCCGGACGGCAAGGCAGTGTCGATCGCCATGCCGCGGGCAGACAGGCCATAGACCTGATCTTTACCCACGACGCGGAAATAGCTGGCGCCGAGCATGGTCATGATTTCGTCTTGCTTGTCGCCCTTGTTGATCGGGTACAGCACACGGAAGCCGGCATAACCCAACTGTTCGGTGGACTTGGGATCAAACTTGACGTCACCGAAATCGAAGCGGGACGGGTCGTATTTGATTTCCTGGACGCTGTCGGCGGTGACTTCGTTGATTTTCACCGGTGTATCGAAATGCATACCCTGGTGATAGAAGGACAGCTTGAACGGGGTGTTTTGATCGGCCCACTCGGCTTTTTCGTTACGGAAACGAATTTTCTGGTAATCAGCGAATTTCATTTCGCGGAATTCGTTCGGCAGATTGCTGCGCGGAGCTTCGTATTTCTGCCCGGCCAGCTCTTTGGCCTTGGCCGACACATCATCCAGACTGAATGCCCACAGTTGACCCGCGCCGAACAGGCAAAACAGGGCAGAGCCCGTTACCAGTGCGTTTCGTAACCGTTTGGCAGACAATTTTGGTGCATTACAGGGACTAACAATCACGAGCAACCCTCGCCGAAAACAGATCAAAAAACCAACGGCCAGCTATCTATATGCCAGGTTGGCGAGCATTGTTCCGACTCCCATGGGGCTAAATGATTCCCCAATAGCTATCGGACAAGTCTCTACCTAAGTCAAAAATGGACCAATTAACGCTGATCCCCGTAGCGCGCGATTATCTAGTAGCCCGCGAGACAACGCATCAGGGTCAGCGAAGTATTTGTAGCGAAAACCCGGTTTTTTGGGCATTACAAGTCGTTTTCAGTACATTCACGTCTGTAACAGGAAGGTGACCGGCCCGTCATTGACCAAATGCACCTGCATATCCGCGCCAAAACGCCCTGCCGCTACCGTGCCATGCAATTGTTGCGCTTGTAACAACAGGTAGTCGAAAAGTGCCTCGCCCAACGCCGGCGGAGCGGCCGTGGAGAAGCTGGGACGCAAGCCGCTCTTGGTGTCTGCCGCCAGCGTGAACTGCGACACCAGCAGCAAACCGCCGCCAATGTCTTTCAAGGACAAGTTCATCTTGCCCTCGTCATCGCTGAACACCCGATAGTTAAGCAGCTTATGCAGCAGTTTGTCGGCGCAGGCCTGGGTATCTGAAGGCTCGACGGCCACCAGCACCAGCAAACCCTGGTCTATCGCACCCACCACCTGCCCTTCTACCTCGACCCGGGCGCCGCGCACCCGTTGCAAAAGCCCCTTCATGCTTCTTCAGGCGGCAAATCAAGCAGGCGCCGTGCCATCTCACTCGCCGCACGCACCAGCGCATCGGTGATTCCGGGTTCGGAAGCCGCATGACCGGCCTCGCGGATGATCTGAAGTTCACTGTTGGGCCACGCCTGATGCAGCTCCCAGGCGTTATCCAGCGGGCAGATCATATCGTAGCGGCCATGCACGATTACGCCAGGCAGATGGGCGATCTTGTGCATGTCGCGAATCAGCTGGTTGGGCTCAAGGAACGAATTGTTGGTGAAGTAATGGCATTCGATACGGGCAATGGACAGGGCGCGCTGGGGTTCGGAGAAACGCTCGATCAATTGCGGGTTCGGGCAAAGGCCCAACATGCGGCCTTCCCATGTAGACCAGGCCTTGGCGGCGTGCATCTGGGCGATCTGGTCGTTGCCGGTCAGGCGTTTGTGATAGGCGCTGAGCAGGTCGTGGCGCTCCTCCGCAGGGATGGGCGCGAGGTAGTCCTGCCAGTAATCCGGGAACAGGCGGCTGGCGCCGGCCTGGTAGAACCATTGAATGTCCTGGGGGCGGGCCAGGAAAATGCCGCGCACGATCAGGCCATGCACACGCTCCGGGTGGGTTTGCGCGTAGGCCAGGGCCAGGGTAGAACCCCAGGAACCGCCGAACAGCACCCATTTTTCGATGCCCAGGTGCTCGCGAATCCGCTCAAGGTCGGCCACCAGGTCCCAGGTGGTGTTGTTTTCCAGGCTGGCCCTTGGGGTGGAGCGCCCGCAGCCACGCTGATCAAAAGTAACAATTCGGTACAGATTCGGATCGAAATAGCAGCGGCTGTTGGCGTCACACCCGGCGCCAGGGCCGCCGTGGATGAATACGACGGGCAAGCCTTCCGGGGAACCGCTTTCGTCGACATACAGTACGTGGGTTTCGTCGACGGCCAGATCGTGCCGGGCGTAGGGTTTGATCTGCGGGTACAAAGTCTGCATTGCGCGCTCCGTAAGGGGTCGAGTTCATCCCTGGGGGGACGTCTTTTATTTTGCCGTCAGGCATCATAAACCCGAATTGTGCAATGAGCATGCCCTGGTGGACTTAGACCTGTGTCAGCAGAACACCACGCAGGTAATCCAGCAGGTAAGCGTACAGCCGGTCGACCTCCGCCACCTGCCCCCGGCCCCGCAGGCAGCCGTGGATCAGGCCTTTGCCGGGATACAGCGTGGCCGCTACCCCGGCCGTTTGCAGGCGTTCGGCGTAGAGCATACCGTCGTCGCGCAACGGATCGAACTGGGCGACAGCGATCAAAGCCTGCGGCAACCCGCGCAAATCCGCGGCCAGCAATGGCATCGCGTACGGCGACGGTTTGCCCGGGCCACGCAGGTAGAGCGCCAGGTAGCACTCGGTGTCGGCAGCGCTGAGCAGCGGCGCGTCCACGCAGTCGCGGCGCGACGGCAGGTCGGCGGGGCCGCCCAGGCCGGGATAAATCAGGATTTGCGCCAAGGGCAGCGGTTGATGGTCATCCCGCAGGCCCAGGCACAAGGCAGCCGCCAGGTTACCGCCGGCGCTGTCACCGGCGACCACCAACCGTTGAAGGTTGATGGGGCAAGGCGCTTCACCCGCCTGGATCGCCCGCCAGACCGCACGACAATCATCGAAAGCGGCCGGGAACGGGTGTTCGGGTGCCAGGCGGTAATCGACGGCAATAACCAGCACCTGCAGCGAGTCGGCCAACTCAGCGCAGATAAAGTCGTGGGAATCCAGGCCGCCCACCACCCAGCCGCCACCGTGCATATAAAGGATGCATGGCCACCCGCCATCAGGGGTGGCCGTCGCCGGTTGATAAATGCGTACGCCCACGCCACCCAGGGGAACATCTGACACCTGCAACCCTTCGGGCCGCGCCGGGGTGAACGCCTGGCACATGCGGTCATAACCCCGGCGCAATCCAGCCAGCGA
Source organism: Pseudomonas sp. K2I15 (assembly GCF_002204795.1). GTDB lineage: Bacteria > Pseudomonadota > Gammaproteobacteria > Pseudomonadales > Pseudomonadaceae > Aquipseudomonas. The sequence goes on along the minus strand of NZ_NIXO01000007.1, from coordinate 12,055 downwards.
CGTGTCGTCGCTGGTGAAGGACTCGGTATTTTCGACGAAGGCGCACATTTGCAGCGAAATCGGGTAATGGGACATGGGAAGTTTGTCCTGAAATATAAATTTAACAGCCGCCACGAACCCAATGTGGGAGCGGGCTTGCTCGCGAATGCGGTGTGTCAGCCAGCCTATCTGGTACTGATCCACCGCATTCGCGCGCAAGCCCGCTCCCACATTTTGATCTTCATTCGATCAGGGTTTGAGGCTGGCCTGCACCGCTGCCACGCCATCCTTGCCATCCAGCGTCGTCACACCCACCAACCAGCGCTGCAAGTCCTCGGGGTTATCCCGCAGCCATTGCCTGGCCACATCCTGCGGGGTCTTGCGGTCCATGATCGGCACCATCAACTGGCTTTCCTGGGCGGCGGTGTAGGTCAGGTTTTCCAGCAGGCGCGTCACGTTGGGGCAGCGCTCGGCGTAATCCGGCGCCGTCACCGTGGAGACCGTGGCCATGCCTTCGTTGGCACCGAACACATCTTCGCTGCCAGTCAGATAAGCCATTTTCATGTTGATGTTCATCGGGTGCGGGGTCCAGCCGACAAACACCACGAACTCCTTACGATTCACCGCGCGCTGCACCGCTGCCAGCATGCCCGCTTCGCCGGACGCCACCAGCTTGAAGCCGCCTAGGCCAAAGCGGTTGCTGTCGATCATTTTCTGAATATCGGTGTTGGCGCCGCTGCCCGGCTCGATGCCATAGATCTTGCCGCCCAGCTTGTCCTTGAAGCGGGCAATGTCGGCAAAGGTTTTCAGGCCGGCATCGGCAACGTACTGTGGCACCGCCAGGGTGGCCTGGGCGTCGGACAGGCTTGGTTTGTCGAATACCTTGACTTGATTGGCTGCGAGGAACGGCGCGATGTTGTTGTCCATCGCCGGTTTCCAGTAGCCGAGGAAGATATCCAGGCGCTTGTCGCGGATGCCGGCAAAGATGATTTGCTGCACGGCGCTGGTTTGCTTGCTGTCATAGCCCAGGCCATTGAGCAGCACGTCGGCCATGCCACTGGTGGCGATTACGTCGGTCCAGCTGACCACGCCCATGCGCACGGCCTTGCACGAGGCCGGGTCAGCAGCCATCGCGTTGGCGCTCAGCAGTGCGGCGCCGGTGAGAATCAACAGACAACGGTTGAACAGTCTTTTCATCGATGCGTTCTCACTCGGCAGTTTTTATTGTGGGGATGGCGTCTGACGCGCCGTGCCCAACACCTTACCCAGCGAGACCTCGACAAAAGCGACCTGTGGCGACAGGGATTTGCACACAGACGACTTGAGGGATGTGTTGCTGTTGAGGGCCTCTTCGCGAGCAAGCCCGCTCCCACATTCGACCGTATTTCTTCAGGAGGAACACGGTCGAATGTGGGAGCGGGCTTGCTCGCGAAGGCTATTTCAGCAGCCCCACCGATCACCGGTAGTGCTTTTGCCCCCACGCCAGGAACCCTTCCAGCAATTCCTTCAACACCACCCGCGTCGGTTCGGCCAAATCGGCGCGATAACGGAACGGCTCAAACTCCTCCATATACGTGCACTGCCCCAACTCCAGCTGCACCGCGTGGATGTTCTCGGCCGGGTTGCCGTAATGCCGGGTGATATGCCCGCCCTTGAAGCGCCCGTTGAGCACATGGCTGTACTGCGGGTGAGCGGCGCAGATGGCTTCCAGTTGGCTGGCCAGTTGCGGGTCGCAGGCGGCGCCATTGAAGGTGCCGAGGTTGAAGTCTGGCAGCTTGCCTTCGAACAGGTGCGGGATCACCGAGCGGATCGAGTGCGCATCAAACAACAACGCATAGCCGAACTCGGCCTTGAGCCGGGCCAGCTCGTTTTGCAGGGTGCGGTGATACGGCGTCCAAATTTGCTCCAGGTACGTGGTGCGCTCGGCCTTGGACGGCTCCAGGCCTTCACGGAACAGCGGCACACCGTCGAACAGCGTCGCCGGGTACAGGCCGGTGGTAGCGCCGACGTACAGCGGCTTGTCGTCTGAAGGCCGGTTCAGGTCGATGACAAAACGCGAATACTCGGCCGCCAGGGTGCTGGCGCCCAGTTCTTCGGCGAAGTCATACAGCGTGGGAATGTGCCAGTCGGTGTCCGGCAGGCTTTGCGCCTCGGGGATCAAGCCGGCTTGCACCGCCGGCGTCAGGCGCAGGCCCGCGTGGGGCATGCTGATCAGCAGCGGTACGCCGCCTTGTTTGAAGTTCAGAACCTTATCCACAACGCTACTCCTTACACAGTGACATCGGCGCCGTGGCGCACGACGCGTTTATCCAGCTCGCCGCCCAGCCAGTAGGCCAGGTCGGCAGGGCGATCAATCTGCCAGGCGACAAAATCAGCGACCTTGCCCACTTCCAGCGAGCCGTGGCTGTCGCCCAGGCCCAAGGCGGTGGCCGCGTGTTGCGTGGCGCCGGCCAGGGCTTCTTCCGGCGTCATGCGGAACAGGGTGCAGGCCATGTTCAGCATCAAGCGCACCGACAACGCCGGCGAGGTGCCGGGGTTGAGGTCGCTGGCGATAGCGATCTTCACACCGTGCTTGCGCAGGGCGTCCATCGGCGGCAACTGGGTTTCCCGCAGGAAGTAGAACGCGCCCGGCAGCAGCACCGCGACGGTGCCGGAGGCAGCCATGGCGATCGCGTCTTCTTCGGTCATGAACTCCAGATGGTCCGCCGACAGCGCCTGATAACGCGCCGCCAGGCTGGAGCCATGCAAGGACGACAATTGTTCGGCGTGCAGCTTTACCGGCAAGCCAAGCTTTTGTGCGGCGACGAAGACACGCTCCACCTGTTCCGGCGAGAACGCCAGGTACTCACAGAAGGCGTCGACCGCATCCACCAGACCTTCCGCCGCCAGTGCCGGGAGCATTTCAACGCAGATGTGGTCGATGTAGGCGTCGGCACGGTCCACGTACTCTGGCGGCAACGCGTGTGCTGCCAGGCAGGTACTGCGCACACTCACCGGCAGCTCGGCACCGAGGCGACGGATCACCCGCAAAATCTTGCGCTCGCTGGCCAGGTCCAGGCCGTAGCCGGACTTGATCTCGACGGTGGTCACACCGTCGCGCAGCAAACTGCGCAAACGCTTGTGGCCGCTGGCAAACAGTTCATCTTCGGTCGCCGCGCGGGTGGCACGCACGGTGCTGGCAATACCGCCACCGGCCGCTGCGATCTCGGCGTAGCTCACGCCTTGCAGCCGCTGCTCGAACTCACCACTGCGGTTGCCACCGAACACCGTATGGGTGTGGCAGTCGATCAACCCGGGCGTGACCCACGCACCTTGCAGGTCATGGGTGGTCGCGTAGTCGGCCTTCGGCAGTTCGGCACGCGGGCCGATCCACTCGATGAGCGTGCCCGAGGTCACGATGGCGGCATCCTCGATGATCGAGTAGTTGCCCTGGGCCATGGTTGCGACGTGGCAGTGTTGCCAAAGCGTTTTCATTCAACACCTGCGTTAGGTTATCGGTGAGACAAAGCCGGCTCGTAATGGACCTTGGCCGTTTGCCCGGCGGCGGGCTTGACCCACAGCAGGTAGGCAACGATCAGCAAGACGATCCACACGGCACCGACCATTAGGGCAGCCTGGGTGTCCGGGAAGTAACCCAGCACGCCGAAAATAAACAGCATGAACACGATGGCGGCTGCTGGCGCATAGGGCCAGAACGGCACCGGGAATTTCAGCTCGGCAATCTGTTCCTTGGTCATCGAGCGACGCATCGCTACCTGGGTGACCAGGATCATCAGCCACACCCACACCGTGGCGAACGTCGCGATCGAGGCGATCACCAGAAACACGTTTTCCGGGATCAGGTAGTTGAGCACCACGCCGCCCAGCAACGCGGCGCCCATCACCAGCACGGTCATCCATGGCACGCCCTGTTTCGACAACTGTGCAAAACCCTTGGGCGCCTGCCCTTGCTGGGCCAGGCCGTACATCATGCGGCCGGCGCCGAAGATGTCGCTGTTGATGGCCGAGACGGCAGCCGAGATCACCACGATATTGAGGATGGTCGCCGCCGAGCCTATCCCTAAGTTGCTGAATATCTGCACGAACGGGCTGCCCTGGCTGCCGATCTGCGGCCATGGGTAGATCGCCATCAGCACAAATAACGTCAGCACGTAGAACAGCAGGATGCGCAGCGGTACGGCGTTGATCGCCTTGGGGATCACGCGTTGCGGGTCCTTGGCTTCGCCGGCGGTGATACCGATGATTTCGATACCGCCAAACGCGAACATCACCACGGCGAAAGAAGCGATCAAGCCACCCACGCCGTTAGGCATGAAGCCGCCGTGGGCCCACAGGTTACTGAGGCCGGTGGCCGGTGCTTCGCCCGCCGAGTGAATGCCGAACAGCATGATGCCGAAGCCGCCGAGGATCATCGCGACGATGGCGCCGACCTTGAGCAATGACAGCCAGAACTCCATTTCGCCAAAGACTTTGACGTTGCACAGGTTCAGGCCGCCGATCAGGAACACGATGCCGAGCACCCAGACCCAGCGCGCGACTTCGGGAAACCAGAAGCCCATGTAAATGCCGAAGGCAGTCACGTCGGCGAGGCAGACGATGATCATTTCAAAGGCGTAGGTCCAGCCCAGGATAAAGCCGGCCATCGGGCCCAGGTAGGTGCTGGCGTACTGGCCGAAGGAGCCGGACACCGGGTTGTGCACGGCCATCTCGCCGAGGGCGCGCATCACCATGAACACGGCGGCGCCGCCGATCAGGTAGGCCAGGAGCACGGCGGGGCCGGCCATCTGGATGGCGGAGGCAGAGCCGTAGAACAGCCCGGTACCGATCGCGGAACCGAGTGCCATGAAGCGAATATGTCGGGCGGAGAGCCCGCGTTTTAAACCTTTTTCCGAGTGCATTTCTCGTCCTTAATTATTTTTATCCTGAGAAAATTCGAAGCGGTGTGGACAAGCTTTTTGTGGCGAGGGAGCTTGCTCCCGCTCGGGTGCGCAGCGCCCGCAAGTTTTTGGGGCCGCTACGCAGCCCAGCGGGAGCAAGCTCCCTCGCCACAAAGAGGGGTTCGATGTCCTTAGAGGCTCGGCAACAACTTCGCCGGCACCAGCTCATTCAGGCAGCGCGTGGTCAACAACTCGCTCGCTGCATTGATGTCTGGCGCAAAGAACCGGTCCTTCTCATAAAACGCCACTTTGCTGCGCAAGATCCCACGAGCCTTTTCCAGCGCAGGCGAGGTTTTCAACCCATTGCGCAGGTCCAGGCCCTGGCACGCGGCCAACCATTCCACCGCCAATACACCGCGGGTGTTCTCGGCCATCTCCCACAGGCGTTTGCCCGCAGCCGGCGCCATCGACACGTGGTCTTCCTGGTTCGCCGAGGTCGGCAGGCTGTCGACGCTATGGGGATGGGCCAGCGCCTTGTTCTCGCTGGCCAATGCCGCCGCTGTCACCTGGGCGATCATGAAGCCGGAGTTCACACCGCCGTTGCCCACCAGGAATGGCGGCAGTTGCGACATGTGCTTGTCCATCATCAACGAGATACGGCGCTCGCTCAGCGAGCCGATTTCCGCGATGGCCAACGCCATGTTGTCCGCAGCCATGGCCACCGGTTCAGCGTGGAAGTTACCGCCGGAAATCACGTCACCTTCAGCCGCAAACACCAACGGGTTATCCGACACGGCGTTGGCTTCCACCACCAGCACTTCGGCCGCCTGGCGGAACTGGGTCAGGCAGGCGCCCATGACTTGCGGCTGGCAGCGCAGGGAGTACGGGTCCTGAACCTTGTCGCAGTTCTCGTGGGACAGCGACACTTCACTGCTTTCACCCAGCAGGGCGCGATAAGCAGCCGCAGAGTCGATCTGGCCACGCTGGCCACGGGCAGCATGAATACGCGCGTCGAACGGCGAGCGCGAACCCAGCACGGCTTCCACCGTCAAGGCGCCACACGCCAGGGCACCGGCGAACAAATCTTCGCCTTCGAACAGGCCACGCAGCGCGTAAGCGGTGGAGACCTGAGTGCCGTTAAGCAGCGCCAGGCCTTCTTTGGCCGCCAGGGTCAGCGGCGTCAGGCCGGCGACTTTCAGTGCTTCGGTGGCTTCCAGCCATTCGCCTTTAAAGCGGGCCTTGCCTTCGCCCAGCAGCACCAGCGACATGTGGGCCAATGGCGCCAGGTCACCGGAGGCACCCACCGAACCTTTCAGCGGAATGTGCGGGTACACCTCGGCGTTGATCAGGGCGATCAGCGCGTCGATGACCTGCCGGCGAATACCGGAAAAACCACGGCTCAGGCTGTTGACCTTGAGCACCATGACCAGCCGCACCAGCGCATCGCTGATGGGCTCACCGACGCCTGCGGCATGGGACAGCACCAGGGAACGCTGGAGGTTTTCCAGGTCTTCACTGGCGATGCGGGTCGAGGCCAGCAGGCCGAAACCGGTGTTGATGCCGTAGGCGGTGCGGTTCTCGGCGAGAATCTGCTCCACGCAGGCGACACTGGCTTCGATCTGGGCCGAGGCGCTTTCATCCAGACTGAGGGTTACCGGCTGCTGGTAGATGGCCCGCAGTTGGGCAAGGCTCAGTTGGCCTGGAATCAGGTTTAGCGCAGTCACATTCATGCTCCTTTTGAGAGTGTTGTTAACTACCAGTCGCTCCGGATGTTTCCGTTATCCGCCGCTGTGCTCGTTTAGAGGATCAGTCGGCTTGGCACGCTGGTTATTGTTGGGAAAAGGTCAGTGCAAATTCGGTAACGTGTGTTGCAGTAAATCGGCGTCCTTGAGCAACGCGGCGGTGGCCGCGATGTCTGGCGCCAGCCAGCGGTCCTGGTCGTAGGCCGGGACGTGTTCGCGCAGCAAGCGCCAGGCGGTGTTGGTACCGGCGCCGAAGCGTTGCTCCTGCAGAAACTCAAACGCCTGGGCCGCCAGCAGGTACTCGATGGCGAGAATATGGGTGACGTTTTCCAGCACCGAATACAGCTTCAGCGCGGCGTTGGTGCCCATGCTCAGATGGTCTTCCTGCAAGCCCGAGGTGACGAAGTTGTCGAGCACTGCCGGTTGCGCCAACTGGCGGTTTTGCCCGCACAGCGAGGCGGCGACGTACTGCACGATCATCATCCCGGAGTTGACGCCAGGGTTACTCACCAGGAACGCCGGCAAGCCGCTGACGTGCGGGTTGATCAGGCGGTCCAGACGGCGCTCGGCGATGGAGCCGATTTCGGCCATGGCAATCGCCAGCATGTCTGCCGCCAGGGCCACGGACTGCCCGTGCGGGTTGGCCTGGGACACCACGCGGTAGTTGTCCGGAGTGCCGAGCACCAGCGGATTATCGGTGGCGCCGTTGAGCTCGGTTTCTATCTGGCGGGTGGCGTGTTCCAGTTGGTCACGGGCCGCGCCGTGCACCTGAGGAATCGAACGGATGCTCAGAGCGTCCTGGGTGCGAATACCTTTGCTGCTGGCGATCACTTCACTGCCATCGAGCAACGCGCGCAGGTTGATGCCCACTTGCTGCATGCCCGGGTGCGGCTTGAGCGCAATGATTTCTTCATCGAAGGCGTCGATCTGGCCGCGCTGGCCTTCGAAGCTCATGGCACCGATCACATCGGCCCATTGCAGCAGGCGGTGCGCGTCGGCCAGGGCCAGGCTGCTGAGGCCGGTCATGCACGGCGTGCCGTTGACCAGGCACAGCCCGTCCTTGGCGCCGAGCACCACCGGCTGCAAACCCTCTTCAGCCAGCGCCTGGTGTGCGGGAACGATACGGCCCTGGTAGCTGACGTTGCCGACGCCAAGCAAGGCGACGCCAATATGCGCCATGTGGGTCAGGTAACCCACGGAACCCTGGGACGGCACTTGCGGTGTGATGCCATGGTTGAGCAGCCCCAGCAGCGAATGCACCACCTGCGGGTGCAGGCCGGATTTGCCGTGGCTGTAGTTGATGACCGCCGCGCAAATGATCGCGCGGGTTTGCTCCACACTCAGTGGCGCGCCGACGCCGCAGGCGTGGCTGAGCAAGGTGTTGCGCGACAGCCGGCTCAGCTGTTCGTCCTTGAGCGACACGTTGCACAAGGCGCCCAGACCGGTGTTGATGCCGTAGGCGCGTTCGCCGCTGGTGACGATGCGCTGGACGATGGCTTGGGCATTGTCGATGCGAGCCCAGGCCTGGCCCGAGAGTTCGAGGATCGCACCGTGGCGGGCCACGGCGACCACGTCCTGCCAACGCATCGGGGCGTCGGCGATGATGATTTTTTCAGCCTGGGACATCGTTGACCTCTTCATGAAAATCGTAATTGTTGTGCAGCTTTGCCGGCCTCTTCGCGAGCAAGCCCGCTCCCACAGGGGGAACGCATTCCAAATGTGGGAGCGGGCTTGCTCGCGAAGAGGCCGGCCAACTCACCACAACTATCGGATCAAACCACCGCCACCCGCCGCTGAACAAACCGGTTCACATACTCATCTGCCGGCGAATGCAAAATCTCGCGAGGCGTGCCAACCTGGATCAGTTTGCCGTCCTTGAGAATCGCAATGCGGTTACCGATGCGCACCGCCTCATCGAGGTCGTGAGTAATGAACACGATGGTCTTGTGCAGGGTCTTTTGCAGCTCCAGCAACTGGTCTTGCATCTCGGCACGGATCAACGGGTCGAGGGCGCTGAACGCCTCGTCCATCAGGATGATGTCAGTGTCGGCCGCCAGTGCCCGGGCCAGGCCTACACGCTGACGCATGCCGCCGGAGAGCTGGTGCGGGTATTTGTTTTCGTAGCCCTTGAGGCCCACGGTTTCGATCCAGTGCAGCGCACGCTCGGCGCACACTTGCTTGGTTTCGCCGCGCACTTTCAAGCCGTAGGCGACGTTGTCCAGCACACTCTTGTGAGGCAGCAGGCCAAAGCTCTGGAACACCATGCTGATCTTGTGCCGACGGAATTGGCGCAAGGCTTCCATGTCCAGTTGCAGGATGTCTTCACCGTCCACCAGGATCGCACCGCTGGTGGGGTCGATCAGCCGGTTGAAGTGGCGCACGAGGGTCGACTTGCCGGAACCCGACAGGCCCATGATCACGAAGATTTCACCGGTGTCGACGCTCAGGGACAGGTCATTCACGCCCACCACGCAACCGGTCTCGGCCAACACCTCGTCCTTGGTCTTGCCCTGGCCAATCAGCGCCAGCGCATCCTTGGAGCGGTTGCCGAAAATCTTGAATACGTTTTTGACTTCAATTTTGCTGACAGTAGTCATTTGCTCGCCTCATGCCGTGGACGACCATAGGCTTGCGTAATGCGGTCGATGACCACGGCAAGAATCACGATCGCCAGACCGGCTTCAAGGCCGCGTCCAACGTTGAGGGTCTGGATGCCCACCAGTACATCTTCACCCAGGCCACGGGCGCCGATCATCGAGGCGATTACCACCATCGACAGGGCCATCATGGTGGTCTGGTTGATCCCGGCCATGATGCTCGGCAGGGCCAGCGGCAGTTGCACACCGAACAGTTGTTGCCAGCGGTTGGCACCGAACGCGTTGATCGCTTCCATGACTTCACCGTCAACCTGGCGAATGCCCAGGTCGGTCAGGCGAATCAGCGGCGGCGCGGCGTAGATCACCGTGGCGAAAATCGCCGGGACCTTGCCCAGGCCAAACAACATCAACACCGGGATCAGGTACACGAAGCTGGGCATGGTTTGCATGATGTCCAGCAGCGGCATCAGCACCGAGCGCAGGCGATTGCTGCGGGCCGCCAGAATCCCCAGGGGAATGCCGATCAGCACCGAGATCACCGTGGCCACCATCATCAGCGCCAGGGTTTGCATCAGCTTGTCCCACAGCCCGACCGCGCCCACCAGAAACAGCAGGCCGACGATCACAACGGTGGTGAACCACTTGCGGGTGGCATGCCAGGCGATACCGCCAACAATCAGCAGCATCAACCACCAGGGGGCTGCGCGCAGCAAACCTTCCAGGTTAACGATGGCCCACAGCAACGTATCGGAGATGTGCCGGAACACATCGCCGTAGTTGGTCACCAGCGCATCGACCCAATTGTTGACCCAGTCGGCGATGGAAAACGTAAAACGCTCAGGAAACATAGTGTGCTCTCGATCCAGTGGGTTGTGGCCGGGCGCCCGGTTGCCTGTGAGGGCCACCGGAAACGCTCAACCTACAAGGCCGCGTCGATTTTCTTGGCTGCGTTGTCGCTCACCCATGCGTGCCAAAGATCAGGATGTTCCTTGAGGAAAGTTTTCGCCAGTTTTGCTGTTTCAATTCGCTGTTTGTCATGCGTACCGGGTTCTGGTTAAACAGGTAGAGCAGCGCCGCCCTGCACGTCTGGCAGGACGAGGCGCTCGGGAATCGGGCTGTGCCATTTTTTCGCGGCCCAGTAGTACAACGCCGCCGGCACCACCAGCCCGATGATCCACGAGATATCGGTGTCGCCAAGGCTGGCCACCAGCGGGCCGGTGTAGAAATGCGTCGAGATAAACGGCATCTGGATCAGCACGCCGAACACGTAGATGCTGATGCCCATCAGGTTCCAGCGGCCGTAGCGACCGTTGGGGTTGGACAGTGCCGGGATGTCGTAGCGCTCTTTGGTGATGCAGTAGAAGTCCACCAGGTTGATCGCACTCCACGGCGTGAAAAACGCCAGCAGAAACAGGATGAACGCGGAGAAATCCTTGAGGAACGAGTCCTTGCCCAATAGCGCCAAGCCAGCGGCAATCGACACCATGATGAAGATGTACAGCAGGCGCACCACGCTCGAGATATGCCGGCTGCCACGGAAGCCACTGATGATCGTCGCGATCGACATAAAGCTGCCGTAGGCGTTGAGCGTGGTCACGGTGACCTTGCCGAAGGCAACGCTGAAATACAGCAGCGCCGCGACGATCCCGGTGCCACCCAGGCCGACGATAAACGACACTTCGTGGTGAGCGAACTGCGAGCCGGCCAGGGCCGCCGCAAACACACCAAACACCATCGAAGCCTGCGCGCCGATCACTGAACCGAGGCCCACGGCCCAGAAGGTTTTCGAGGCCGACGTGCTGCGCGGCAAGTAGCGTGAGTAGTCCGCCACATACGGGCCAAACGCAATCTGCCAGGACGCCGACAGGGAAATCGCCAACAGGAAACTGCTGAGGGAGAAATGCTTGTTGCCCAGCAACGCACCGATGTCGTTACCGGAGAGCAACTTGTAGAACAGGTAGACGAAGGCAATCACGCCCAGCACGCTGGCGATGCGACCGATCCCGTGAATCACCCGGTAGCCGAAGATCGTAAACACCATGATCAGCCCGGCGAACAGCACGATGCCGACCCAGTCTTCAACGTGGAGCAACTGCGCCACCGCCTGCCCCGCCAGCAACGAACCGCTGGCGGAAAAGCCGATGTACATCAGGCACACCAGCACCAGCGGGATCACCGCGCCATACACGCCAAACTGCACGCGGCTGGAGATCATTTGCGGCAAGCCCAGTTGCGGGCCCTGGGCTGCGTGCAGCGCCATGACGCCGCCGCCCAGCAGTTGACCGATCAACAGACCGATCAACGACCAGAACACATCACCGCCCAGCACCACAGCCAAGGCCCCGGTGACAATCGCGGTGATTTGCAGGTTGGCACCCAACCACAGGGTGAACTGACTTAATAGACGGCCGTGTCTTTCCGCTTCTGGGATGTAGTCGATCGAACGCCTTTCGATCAACGGGGTGGTGCGTGCACGAGCGTCATTTACAGCCATTTATGTTCAACCTCTGATGGATTGTTTTTGGGTGAAACGCAGATCAAATGTGGGAGCGGGCTTGCTCGCGAAAACGATGGGTCAGCTAACGACTTCGGTGACTGATACACCGCATTCGCGAGCAAGCCCGCTCCCACATTAGTTATTTGATCATCGGGAGATTGAGGCCCTGCTCTTTGGCGCAATCAATCGCGATCTGGTAGCCCGCATCGGCATGACGCATCACGCCGGTGGCCGGGTCGTTGTGCAGTACGCGGGCGATACGCTCAGCCGCTTCGTCGGTGCCGTCGCAGACAATCACCATGCCCGAGTGCTGGGAGAAGCCCATGCCCACGCCGCCGCCGTGGTGCAACGAAACCCAGGTCG
>NZ_NIXO01000006.1 GCF_002204795.1 Pseudomonas sp. K2I15 | reverse complement strand
GGTTCCGCTCTTACAGCGGCTCACTTTTGAAAAGCGCAAAAGTAAGCAAAACGCTCTTGCCCCACCACTCGGCACCTCGCTTGGGCTCGGTGTGCCCTCTCTCCGGTATTACTGCGCGGGCCGCCGCGACGGGGCGTCCCTGCCCCGTCGCGGCTAAACCGGCGTCCTGCCGGTTTACCCGCTCCGTACTACCTGCGTTCGGCCAGCGTGGTTTAACGGGGCGCCTAAGATCAAGATCAAAAGCAAGAGCACAGCGGCCTACAGGCCGGCTTGAGTGTGGTGAAGCAAAATCAAAAGCTAAAGCGGGCACGGTTCAAATGTGGGAGCGGGCTTGCTCGCGAAGGTCGTTAACGATGACGTTGGCATCCTGATTCAACGCGGCGTTCTCGGGTTTTTCGCGAGCAAGCCCGCTCCCACAGAAAAGCAGCTCTGCTTTCGCTCTGGATCTGGCCCTTGCTTCTAACACTCAAGCCGGCCGGTAGGCCGCTGTGCTTTTGCTGTTGATTTTGATCTGCCTGCTCCATTCAGCCCGAGACCGAACGCAGGTATTGCGGAGCAGGTAAACCGGCAGGACGCCGGTTTAGCCGCGCTGGGCCAAGGATGGCCCAGCGCGGCGGCCCGCTTCGCGGTGCCTTTGTTCGGGAACGCCGAGCCTAAGCGAGGCGCCGACAGGCGGGGCAGAGCCCTAATGAGATGGTCAGCCCGGCACGGGCCCCCCTGCCAATCGCAGTTAAACCTTTCCCCCACCGCAAAGGTCTCTGAAATACACCCCCAGAGCCCCAAGCATGGCCAAATCCCCCAACTTCGCCAAAGACTGGTTCACCACCAAGGGCTGGACCCCGTTCGCCTTCCAGAAACACGTATGGAAGGCAGTCAAAGAAGGCCAATCGGGACTGCTCCACGCCAGCACCGGCGCCGGGAAAACCTACGCACTGTGGCTCGCCGCCCTCAACCGCTTCGCCATCACCGAAGACACTCCCCGTAAACGCAAAGCACCCGCCGAGCCGCTGACAGTCCTGTGGATAACCCCCATGCGCGCCCTGGCCGCCGACACCGCACGCGCCCTTGAAGCACCGCTCCAATCCCTGAACATCCCCTGGAGCGTCGGCCTGCGCACCGGCGACACCAGCAACAGCGAGCGCGCCCGCCAGAGCCGCCGCCTGCCCACCACCCTGATCACCACCCCGGAAAGCCTGACGCTGATGCTCGCCCGCGCCGACAGCCAAACCAGCCTGTCCCATCTGCGCATGGTGGTAGTGGACGAATGGCACGAACTGATCGGCAACAAACGCGGCGTGCAACTGCAACTCGCCCTCGCCCGCCTGCGGCAATGGCACCCTGATCTTATTGTGTGGGGCATTTCCGCAACCTTGGGCAATCAAGCCCACGCGCTGGAGGTGTTGATCCCACAAGGCGCCGGGATCAACATCCAAGGCCAAACCACTAAACAATTGCAGGTAGACACCCTCCTGCCACCGGTGATCGAGCGCTTCCCATGGGCCGGCCATATCGGCCTGAAAATGCTCCCGCAGGTGGTCGCCGAGGTCGATGCCAGCAGCAGTTGCCTGGTATTTACCAACACGCGCGCGCAATCAGAGATCTGGTACCAGGCCTTGCTCGACGCTCGCCCCGACTGGGCCGGAGTGATTGCCCTGCACCACGGCTCGCTTTCCCGGGAGACACGCGATTGGGTCGAGCGCGCCTTGAAGGATGGGCAACTGAAGGCGGTGGTGTGTACCTCCAGCCTGGACTTGGGGGTGGATTTTCTGCCGGTGGAACGGGTGCTGCAAATCGGCTCGGCCAAGGGTGTAGCCCGCCTGATGCAACGCGCCGGGCGCTCTGGCCATGCGCCGGGACGACCGTCGCGGGTGACGCTGGTGCCAACTCACAGCCTGGAACTGGTGGAGGCGGCTGCCGCGCAGGATGCGATTGCCCAGCGGCGCATCGAAGCCCGTCAATCGCCCCAAAAGCCCCTGGACGTGCTGGTGCAGCATCTGGTGAGCATGGCGCTGGGCGGCGGCTTTGTGCCGGATGCGCTGCTGGCGGAGGTACGTACAGCCTGGGCCTATCGTGACCTGAGCGACGCGGATTGGGCGTGGGCCCTGGGTTTCGTGCGCCATGGCGGCCTGTCGCTGACCGCCTACCCGGATTATCGCCGGGTTGAGCCAGACGAACACGGCGTTTGGCACGTGCCCGATGCGCGGCTGGCGCGACGCCATCGCATGAGCGTGGGCACGATCGTCAGCGACGCCAGCATCCAGCTGAAATTCTGGAGCAAGGGCGGCGGCGGCAAGACCCTGGGCAGTGTCGAGGAAGGCTTTATTGCGCGCCTGAAGCCAGGAGATGGCTTCCTGTTCGCCGGGCGTTTGCTGGAATTGGTGCGGGTGGAAAACATGACCGCTTATGTACGGCGCAGTACCGCGAAAAAGGCCGCCGTACCGCGCTGGAATGGTGGACGTATGCCGCTTTCCAACGAGCTGGCCCAGGCGGTGGTCGAGCGCTTTGATGCGGCCGCCCACGGTCAATTCCTCGGCCCGGAGATGCAAGCGGTGCAACCGTTGCTGGAAACCCAGTTGCGCTGGTCCGGGCTGCCGACCCGCGAGCATTTGCTGGCCGAGGCGCTGAAGTCCCGGGAAGGCTGGCACCTGTTTCTGTATCCGTTCGCCGGGCGCCAGGTGCACTTGGGGTTGGCAAGCCTGCTGGCTTGGCGGGTCAGCCAGCAACAGGCGGTGACGTTTTCGATTGCGGTCAATGATTACGGGCTGGAACTGCTAAGCGCGACCGAGATGGATTGGCCTGAGTTATTGAACGGGCAATTGCTGAGTGCGGATCATCTGCTGGATGACGTGATAGCGAGCCTGAATGCCGGTGAGCTGGCCCTGCGGCGCTTTCGTGAGATCGCACGGATCGCCGGGCTGGTGTTCGCCGGCTACCCAGGGGCGCCGAAAAGTACGCGTCAGGTTCAGGCCTCCAGCGGTTTGTTCTTTGAAGTGTTCAAACAGTACGACCCGCAAAACCTGTTGCTGACCCAGGCCGGGGAAGAAGTCCTGCGCGAAGAGTTGGATATTCGTCGGTTGGAAGAGACGTTGCGCCACTTGTCGGGATTGAAACTGGACCTGCATCGCATCAAACGACCTACGCCACTGGCCTTTCCGCTACTGGTGGAGCGTTTTCGGGAAAGCCTGAGTTCGGAAAAGCTCTCGGAGCGTATTGCGCGGATGGTCAAGGACTTGGAAAAAGTCGCCGATAACGGGAAGAACTGATGCCCGCTCATTACCCGATACCTCTGGCAGACGAAGAGCTGTGGTTGCTGGCGGACAAGGCAGTCTATTGGCCCGCGAGAAAGTGCCTGCTGATCGCCGATGCGCATTTTGGCAAGGCATCGGCCTATCGCAGCCTGGGCCAGCCGGTGCCACAGGGCACGACGACGGATAACCTTCAGCGCCTGGACCGGCTGCTGACGGCTTTCCCGTGCGCGCAGGTGATCTTTCTCGGCGATTTTCTCCATGGGCCCGGCTCTCACGCCAGTGGCACCCTGAACGCCCTCAGAGCCTGGCGTGAGCGTCATTCTGGTGTCGAGCTGACGCTGATTCGCGGCAATCACGACAAACGCGCAGGCGACCCGCCTGGGGATCTGAACATTGAGGTGGTGCCCGAACCGCTGCTAATGGGGCCGTTTGCCTTGCAGCACGAACCGGACGCCCATGCGAGCCACCATGTACTGGCCGGGCACGTGCATCCGGTGTATCGCCTGCGGGGCAAGGGCCGGCAAAGCTTGCGCCTGCCGTGCTTCCTGCTTGGCACCCAGGTCAGCCTGTTGCCCGCGTTCGGAGCATTTACGGGGGGTTATGCCGTGACTCAGGAAAAAGACAGCCAGATATTTGTGATCGCAGACCACGAAGTATGGCCAGTGCGTTGAGCAACTGACCATTGGCGACAAGTGCGGGAAATCAAGCCACGGGGGCGGGAGGCGGTTCGTCTGGGAGAGTGGGCTCACCCGGTTCTTCAGGCTGGTTGGGCCAGGGATCATCGGGGCCGGGCTGGCCGGGAATGCCGCCTGCGGCGGGATCGGCCATCAAGGACCAGGCCAAAACACCAATCTGGTTGGGTTCAAGCCGGGCGAGTTCGGCGCTGATTCGCGGATCGAGCTTCATAGGGGACTCCTCAAGCGTGGCCCGGCGCGTTGTGCACGCGTCGGGGCAGTACACCCAATAGAGTGCCTGCCCGCTGACAAATTCCCTTAGCCTGTAAGACGATTCAATCAGGTACGTGGGAGAGTGACGCCGCGCTGGCCCTGATACTTGCCGCCACGGTCCTTATAGGACACTTCGCACTCTTCGTCGGATTCGAAGAACAGCATCTGTGCCACGCCTTCGTTGGCGTAGATTTTCGCCGGCAAGGTGGTGGTGTTGGAGAACTCCAGGGTCACGTGCCCTTCCCATTCCGGCTCAAGCGGCGTCACGTTGACGATGATGCCGCAGCGCGCGTAGGTGCTTTTGCCCAGGCAGATGGTCAGGACGTTGCGCGGGATGCGGAAGAACTCGACGGTGCGCGCCAGCGCAAAGGAGTTTGGCGGGATGATGCAGACGTCGCTCTTGACGTCGACGAAGCTTTTTTCGTCGAAGTTTTTCGGATCGACGGTCGCCGAGTTGATGTTGGTGAACACCTTGAACTCATCGGCGCAGCGTACATCGTAGCCGTAGCTGGAAACCCCGAACGAAATCAGCCGCTCAGCGCCTTCGCCGCGCATCTGGCGCTCCACGAAGGGCTCGATCATGCCGTGCTCTTGCGCCATGCGGCGAATCCACTTGTCCGATTTGATGCTCATGGCGGGTGTCCTGAATAGCGAGGTGAAAAAATTCTGTTGGGCATCTTACCGGGGCTGGCCCCGTGGTTCAAAGGGGCGGCTGTTTTTCTTGCCGCCGTGCAGCCCCTGCTGGGCGGGGCGCACCTTCAATTAGGGGATGTTGGTGCGGTATCAGGCTGCCGCCAGTCACGAAAATAGAGAAACCTTCGGAAATACCATTGGCACGTTCCGGAAAAAGGGTTAAGGTGGCGCCACTGTGCTGCTTGTGTCACTGAGAATCTCTACACGATATGTTGAATTTCGATCCAACCATCTCCAAGAATTTTTCCTGCTCTTTGCACTCAGTCTCGGCCAGGGCTTTTCCTGAGTCGCAGTTAACTTTGTCCAAGGAGATACACCATGTCTAATCGCCAAACTGGTACCGTTAAGTGGTTCAACGATGAAAAAGGCTTCGGCTTCATCACTCCACAATCCGGTGACGACCTGTTCGTTCACTTCAAAGCTATCCAATCCGACGGCTTCAAAAGCCTGAAAGAAGGCCAACAGGTTTCTTTCATCGCTACCCGCGGTCAGAAAGGCATGCAAGCTGAAGAAGTTCAAGTTATCTAACTTGTACTGATTTAGTCGAAAAGCCCCGCCCTTAAAAGCGGGGCTTTTTTGTGCCCGCTCGTTACCGCGCTCCGCGTGGGAATGATCGGCACAAATCAAAACGCCCGGTGCATTCACATGCACCGGGCGTTTTCATAGCTGCCTACAGGTCGTTACTGAAACAACGACTCGCTCGACAGGCCATTCTTCTCCAGGATCTCACGCAAGCGCTTGAGGCCCTCTACCTGGATCTGCCGCACCCGCTCACGGGTCAAGCCAATCTCCAGGCCAACATCCTCCAGGGTGCTGCTTTCGTGGCCACGCAGCCCGAAGCGGCGAATCACCACCTCACGCTGTTTGTCCGTCAGCTCCGAGAGCCACTGGTCGATGCTTTGCGACAGATCGTCGTCCTGCAGCAACTCACAAGGGTCCGTAGGACGATCATCGGTCAGGGTGTCCAGCAGGGTTTTATCCGAATCCGGACCCAGCGAGACATCGACTGAAGACACCCGCTCATTGAGACCGAGCATGCGCTTGACCTCTCCCACCGGTTTTTCCAGCAGGTTGGCGATTTCTTCAGGCGAAGGTTCATGATCGAGTTTTTGTGTCAGCTCACGCGCCGCCCGCAGGTAGACGTTGAGCTCCTTGACCACATGGATCGGCAGCCGGATCGTTCGGGTTTGATTCATGATCGCCCGTTCGATGGTCTGACGAATCCACCAGGTGGCGTAGGTCGAAAAGCGGAAGCCCCGCTCTGGGTCGAACTTCTCCACCGCCCGGATCAGGCCGAGATTGCCTTCCTCGATCAAGTCCAACAGGGACAGCCCACGATTAACATAGCGTCGGGCGATTTTCACCACCAGTCGCAGGTTGCTTTCAATCATGCGCTTGCGCCCAGCCGGATCGCCCTTTTGCGACAAGCGCGCAAAAAAGACTTCTTCTTCGGGAGTGAGCAGAGGGGAAAAGCCGATTTCATTGAGGTACAACTGGGTCGCGTCGAGCGCCCGCGTGTAATCAATGTATTTGTGTTGCTTTAACGCGGTGGAGTTTTTGGACTTGGTGCGAACTGAAGGTACAGCAGGTCCCTCATTCGACATCGATTCCGTATCGATGACAGTCTCCATAAGGAGAACCTCATCGTCGATGTCAAACTCCGGCGCTTCTTTACTGAGAGCCATTGTTATAGTCCTTTGGTGAGTTCGACCTCAAGCTCAAGCGACGCCTTTATCCTTGGCAACGCTGGAGCCTGTTCCTTCTACGTGAGGGAACAGGCTGGTAACAACACATCAACGACGGGGAAGGAATTGCAGCGGATCAACAGGCTTCCCTTGGCGGCGAATCTCAAAGTGCAGTTTCACCCGGTCTGTACCAGTTGACCCCATTTCGGCAATTGTCTGTCCGACTTTGACCTGCTGTCCCTCCCGAACCAACAGCCTGCGGTTGTGACCGTAGGCACTAACGTAGGTATCGCTGTGTTTGATGATGACCAGCTCGCCGTAGCCCCGTAAACCACTCCCGGCGTACACCACTGTCCCATCAGACGCAGCCAAAACAGGCTGTCCCAAATCCCCGGCGATATCAATGCCTTTATTCAAACTACCGTTTGAAGAGAATTTTCCAATTAAAACACCATTTGAAGGCCATCCCCAACCGGTCGGTGCAGGCCCTGCGGGCGGCAGTGGCGCAGGTGCCGGTTTGCTCGCAACGCTAGGCGCGGCGGTGCCTGCAGGCCGGGTGATGATTGTAGTTTTGCTCGACGACGACGGCGACGACGCCGTATTTGTGACAACGGCGGTCGGTGCTGAACCGGTTCGCCCATCGAAACGGATCGTCTGACCCGGATGTATCGTATAAGGCACAGGAATGTTGTTACGGGCGGCCAGCGCTTTGTAATCCCACCCATAACGGAAGGCGATCGAGAACATCGTATCGCCCTTGCGCACTACATATTGCCCGGTGGTAACGGTAGGTTTTTGCGGTACCGCATTATTGCGATCAACCACCCGCGCACCGGATGGCGTACTTGAGCAAGCCGCCAACAAGGAACTCAAGACAAGGCCAATCACCAGTCGCTGAAAGCTTGTTTGACTCATACGCTGTGCAATGACCGTGAGACTCACCCGCCGCTCCCTTTGTGGTGGCTGACTATGAACGCCTGTATCAGGCTTGAAATATGACGCAAGTATAACTGGCCGTTGGATTTTTACTGGAAACACGATTCTAAAGAAAAATTCACCATGTTTAATTCCTACGGCTGATCATGTTGACTCAATAGACCCCGCCGTAAGACACATACCCGGCAATAGAATTCAGTGCACAGGAATAATTGATCAGGCCAGTGGACCGTTAAGCAACGGCACAAAACGCACGGCGCCAAGCACATGCCGGGAAAAGCCTTCTTCCTCGCGAATGATCAACATTAATTGTTGCACTTCGCCGGAGCCCACCGGAATCACCAGCCGCCCACCGGGCGCCAGTTGGTCGAGCAAGGCCTGGGGCACATCGGTCGCAACGGCGGTGACAATGATGCCGTTGTACGGCGCCAGCGCCGGCCAGCCTTCCCACCCATCGCCCCAACGGAACACCACGTTACGCAGGTTCAACTCCACCAGGCGTTCCTTGGCCCGGTCCTGCAGAACCTTGATGCGCTCGACGGAAAACACCCGTTCCACCAACTGCGACAACACGGCCGTCTGGTAGCCGGAGCCGGTACCGATTTCCAGCACCTTATCCAGCGGGCCTGCCGCCAGCAGCAGTTCACTCATCCGCGCCACCATATAAGGCTGGGAGATGGTCTGGTTGTGGCCGATGGGCAAGGCCGTGTCTTCATAGGCGCGGTGCGCCAGGGCTTCATCGACAAACAGATGACGCGGGGTACGCCGGATGACTTCCAGCACCTGGGCGTTGGACAGCCCTTCTTCATACAGGCGCTGGATCAAACGCTCGCGGGTGCGCTGGGAGGTCATCCCGATGCCCCGGCGCAGCAGGTCGTCTTGTTCACGAGCCATCAGCGCAGCCCCTCCAGCCAGCCATCGAGGCTACTGAAGGCATCACTGAAGGTGCGATCAAGTTGCAACGGGGTAATCGAGACATAACCTTGCATCACCGCATGAAAGTCCGTGCCCTCGCCGCCGTCTTCGGCATCGCCGGCAGCGGCGATCCAATAACCCTCCTTGCCACGCGGGTCGACCACCTTCAGCGGCGCTTTCGCACGGGCACGATGGCCCAGACGGGTCAGCTGGATGCCGCGAATATGGTCCAGGGGCAGGTTGGGGATATTGACGTTGAGCACCGTGCGCGGCGGCAAGACCAATGTGTCATGGGCTTGCACCAGCTTGCGGGCGAAATACGCCGCGGTCGCCAGGTTGTCCAATTGACGGGAAGCAAACGAAAAGGCGAACGAGGTCCGACCGAGGAAGCGCCCTTCAAGGGCCGCCGCCACAGTGCCGGAATACAGCACGTCATCGCCCAGGTTGGCGCCCAGGTTGATCCCGGAAACCACCAGGTCCGGCTCGCGCTCCAGCAAGCTGTTGATTGCCAGGTGCACGCAGTCGGTCGGCGTGCCGTTCACGCTGATAAAGCCGTTGGGCAACGTCTGTGTATGCAACGGACGGTCGAGCGTCAGCGAGCTGCTGGCGCCGCTTTTGTCCTGGTCCGGGGCAACCACTACGCACTCGGCGTAATCCGCCAGCGCAGCATGAAGCGCGGCAAGGCCGGGTGCGGTGACCCCGTCGTCGTTAGATATCAGAATACGCATGGGCTGTCCGTCTGCCCCACCGGCACCAGATCTACAAGCTCGCGCACCAAGACAGTGGCGAAGCATCCAGCCGGCAGGACGAATTCCAATTGCAGAATGTCAGGTTCGGGATAATGCCACGTCAACCCGCCAATGGGCAGTCGAAGAATGCGACGTTCCTGGCTCATGCCGGCATTCACCAGCCAATCGCGCAGGTCGGCTTCACCGTCGGCGATCGCCTGTTCCAACGCATGCGTAGCACCGGCGGCAGGCGAATCGCCCTCGCCCCACTGCGGCCCGGTGGGATGCAGGTCCAGGATCGCCAGGCGCGGGTCGCTGCATTCAGCCTCCCCCGCCGGGAAAAAGCTGCGGCTGTCGGTAAACGCCAGTAAGTCGCCGACCTGAGCGCGCTGCCAGGAACCGTCGGCCACCCGCGCCGCCAACACTTTATTGAACAGGAAGCTGCGCGCCGTCGAGAGCAGGCGCGAACGCACATTGCGCTGCTCCGGCAAGGCCTTGCGCGCGGCCCAGTCGCGGGCATCGACGACGTTGCCGCCGTTATGGCCGAAACGCTGGGTGCCAAAATAGTTGGGGATACCTTGTTTGGCGATCAGTTGCAGGCGCGCTTCGATGGCAGCGGCATCGCCGGCAAACTGGGTCAGGCGCAAGGTAAAACCGTTGGCCGAATGCGCGCCGCGCTGCAGCTTGCGCTTGTGGCGGCCGGTCTTGAGGATCTTCAGGGTGTCGTTTTCCGCCCCACTCAGATCCGGATCAGCCTTGCCCGGCAACTGCACGCTGAACCACTGGCGGGTCAGCGCCTGGCGGTCCTTGAGCCCGGCGTAGCTGACGGTGCGCAACGACACACCCGCCGCCTTGGCAATCCGCCGCGCGGCTTCTTCGGTATTCAGGCCGCGCTTTTCCACCCACAACCACAGGTGTTCACCCTCGCCGGTCAGCGGGATATCCAGCACTTCATCCACCTGGAAGTCTTCAGCGGTAGCCTTCAGAACGGCGCTGCCCAGGGCCTCGCCATAGGCACGCGGGCCCAGCAGTTGCAGATCATTCATGCGCGCAGCAACAAGGCAACGGAGTGCACGGCAATGCCCTCTTCGCGACCGGTAAACCCGAGCTTTTCGGTGGTGGTGGCTTTTACGTTCACTTGATCCAACTCAACTTGAAGATCCGCGGCAATCAGCGCGCGCATCGATTCGATATGCGGGGCCATCTTTGGCGCCTGGGCGACGATGGTGTTGTCGACGTTGCCGACCTTCCAGCCCTTGGCGTGGATCAAACCGACCACGTGACGCAGCAGCACGCGGCTGTCCGCGCCCTTGAACGTCGGGTCGGTGTCCGGAAAGTGTTTGCCGATGTCGCCCAACGCAGCGGCGCCGAGCAAGGCGTCACTCAAGGCATGCAGCACAACGTCGCCGTCGGAATGAGCCAGCAACCCGTGGTGGTGCGCGATCCGCACGCCGCCCAGGGTGATGAAATCGCCTTCGGCGAAACGGTGCACATCATAGCCGTGGCCAATACGCATAAAAAAACGCCCCGATTTAATTCAGGGCGTGATTCTACCTACTTTTGCCTCACATTAACCGAGCAAAGCGCGTGCATGATGGCGTAAATGGTCTTCGATAAAGCTGGCGATAAAGAAGTAGCTGTGGTCATACCCCGGTTGCAGGCGTAGCTCCAGCGGATGGTTGGCCGCCTTGGCCGCTTGCTGCAAGGCCTCAGGCTTAAGCTGCACGGCGAGGAAATCGTCGCGATCGCCTTGGTCTACCAGCAATGGCAGCTTTTCCGAGGCTTCGCTGATCAACACGCAGGCGTCCCATTCGCGCCATTTCGAGCGTTCTTCGCCGAGGTAGCGCGAGAACGCCTTCTGGCCCCACGGGCAATCCATCGGGTTGTTGATCGGCGAGAACGCCGACACCGACTGATAGCGCCCCGGGTTGCGCAAGGCACACACCAGCGCGCCATGACCGCCCATGGAGTGGCCGCTGATCCCGCGTTTGGCCGAAGCCGGGAAATGCGCCTCGACCAATGCCGGCAATTCCTGCACCACGTAGTCATGCATCCGATAGTGCTGGGCCCAGGGTTCCTGGGTGGCGTTCAGGTAGAAGCCGGCGCCGAGGCCAAAGTCCCAGGCGTTGTCCGGGTCACCCGGCACACCGGGCCCGCGCGGGCTGGTGTCTGGCGCCACGATGATCAACCCCAGCTCGGCCGCCATGCGCTGGGCGCCGGCCTTCTGCATGAAGTTCTCATCGGTGCAGGTCAGCCCCGACAGCCAGTACAGCACCGGCAACTTGCCGCCCTGCTCCGCTTGCGGCGGCAGGTACACGGCGAACGTCATGTCGCAGCCGAGTACGTCGGAATGGTGCTTGTAGCGTTTGTGCCAGCCGCCGAAGCTTTTCTGGCACGACAGGTTTTCCAGACTCATGGCCGACCTCAGAAGTGAATGACGGTACGGATGCTCTTGCCTTCATGCATCAGGTCAAACGCCTTGTTGATATCTTCCAGGCCCATGGTGTGGGTGATGAAGGTATCCAGCGGGATTTCGCCGGTCTGGGCCATTTCCACGTAGCTTGGCAATTCGCTGCGACCACGCACGCCACCAAACGCCGAACCGCGCCAGACGCGGCCAGTCACCAGTTGGAACGGACGGGTAGAGATTTCCTGGCCAGCACCGGCCACGCCGATGATCACCGACTCGCCCCACCCTTTGTGGCAGCACTCAAGGGCCGCACGCATCAGTTGAACGTTGCCGATGCACTCGAAGGAAAAGTCGACGCCGCCATCGGTCAAATCGACGATTACGTCCTGGATCGGGCGATCGTAGTCTTTCGGGTTGATGCAGTCGGTGGCGCCCAGTTGCTTGGCGATTTCAAACTTGGCCGGGTTAATGTCAACGGCAATGATGCGGCCGGCCTTGGCTTTCACCGCGCCGATCACCGCCGACAGGCCGATGCCGCCCAGGCCGAAGATGGCCACGGTGTCGCCCGGCTTGACCTTGGCGGTGTTGATCACCGCACCGATGCCGGTGGTGACGCCACAGCCCAGCAGGCAGACTTTTTCCAGCGGCGCTTCTTTAGGAATCTTGGCCACGGAGATTTCCGGCAGCACGGTGTATTCGGAGAAGGTCGAGGTGCCCATGTAGTGAAAAATCGGCTGGCCCTTGTAGGAAAAGCGCGAAGTGCCGTCCGGCATCAGGCCTTTGCCCTGGGTCGCACGAATGGCCTGGCAGAGGTTGGTCTTGCCCGACAGGCAGAATTTGCACTTGCCGCATTCTGGGGTGTACAGCGGGATCACATGGTCGCCCACTGCCACCGACGTCACGCCTTCGCCGATGGCTTCAACCACGGCGCCGCCTTCGTGACCGAGGATCGACGGGAAGATGCCTTCCGGGTCAGCGCCCGACAGCGTGTACGCATCGGTATGGCAAACGCCGGAGGCCACCACCCGCAACAGCACTTCGCCAGCCTTGGGCATGGCCACATCCACTTCAACGATCTCGAGAGGTTTCTTGGCTTCGAAGGCTACGGCCGCGCGGGACTTGATCATCCGGTTTCTCCATGGGGTTAAAAACGTAAGATCGACAGTGTAAAACATCACCAGTTGATTAATAATCCAAGCCAAAGCAAAACATTATTGCTGTCCAGGGATAATAAGCATGTTGGAAAACCGCTGGGAAGGCATCGACGAGTTCGTTGCTGTGGCTGAGTGCAGCCAATTTACGGCGGCCGCCGAACGCCTAGGGGTGTCGTCCTCGCATATCAGTCGCCAGGTCGCGCGCCTCGAAGAACGCCTGCAAACCCGCTTGTTGTATCGCAGTACACGACGGGTGACGCTGACGGAGGCCGGCCAGACCTTCCTGCAACATTGCCAGCGCTTGCAGGATGGCCGCGAGGAAGCCTTGCGCGCGGTGGGCGACCTGGCCAGTGAGCCAAAAGGCATGTTGCGCATGACCTGCGCGGTGGCCTACGGCGAACGGTTTATCGTGCCCTTGGTAACACGATTCATGGGGCTGTACCCCCAATTGCGGGTGGACGTTGAGCTGAGCAACCGCCAGTTGGACCTGGTTCACGAAGGCCTGGACCTGGCGATTCGCCTCGGGCGGCTTTCCGACTCACGCATGGTTGCCAGCCGCCTGGCGCCGCGACGCATGTACCTGTGCGCGTCGCCGTCCTACCTCGAACGTTATGGGCGCCCACACAGTTTGTCGGAACTGAGCCGGCATAATTGCCTGATCGGCAGTTCCGATATCTGGCAATTGGAGCAGGACGGGCGGGAATTCTCCCAAAGGGTGCAGGGAAACTGGCGTTGCAACAGCGGGCAAGCGGTGCTGGATGCCGCCTTGCAAGGGGTCGGCTTGTGCCAATTGCCCGACTACTACGTACTGGAACATCTGAAAAACGGCACCCTGGTGTCCTTGCTTGAGGCGCATCAACCGCCCAACACCGCGGTGTGGGCGCTGTATCCGCAACAACGTCATCTTTCGCCGAAGGTGCGAAAGCTCGTGGATTTCCTCAAGGACGGGCTGAGTAAAAACCCGGTCTATCTATAAATAACGCCTGGTGATTGCCGACAAGGTCGTAAATAGCGGCCTTCATTGCACAGCCAGGCCACCCCATGAGCGCCAACGCCCGACAGATCCAACGCATCAATCACTTCGTCCGCAAAGTGCTGGATAGCGAAAACGCCGCAAACCCTGCTGACCAAACCGGGCCAATTCATGCTCACGGCGGCCACGCCCACGACGGCAGCGCAGATCCACCGCCGCTCACGGCGCGGGGATATCCAGAGCTTCAGGGTCAATCAACAGGGCAGCAAGTTTTCTGTCCAGGTCCCGGGGTCGCCGGTGGACGATAAATCCTTCGGCAGTCTTCAGGCGCTGGTGGACGGGCTCAAGGCCAGCCCCGGAATGGAAGAGGTCAGGACGGCTGATGAGCCCGGCGCTGGCGCAGCCATTCGAGGTCTTCCGGGCGGGTGACCTTGATGTTGTCGCTACGGCCTTCGATCAGGCGTGGCGCGTGCCCGGCCCATTCCATGGCTGACGCTTCGTCGGTGATCACCACGTCCGACACCAGGCTGTCGGCCAGGGCCCGATGCAAGGCGCCGAGGCGGAACATCTGCGGTGTGTAGGCTTGCCAGATTTCGCTGCGGTCAACGGTTTCAAGGACGCGGCCGTGTTTGTCGGCGCGCTTGAGGGTATCCCGCGCCGGCACCGCCAGCAGCCCGCCGACAGCGTCGCCGGCCAGCTCACCGAGCAGCTTGTCGAGGTCATCGCGGTTGAGGTTCGGTCGGGCCGCATCGTGCACGAGCACCCAGTCGTCATCGCTGGCGCCCTGGCCATGCAGGTACAGCAAGGCGTTGAGCACCGAGCCCGAGCGCTCTTCGCCGCCGTCCACACGCACGATGCGCGGGTCGGTGGCGCAGGCCAGGGTCGGCCAATAAGGGTCATCAACAGCAACGCAGACTACCAAACCCTTGAGGTCCGGATGGTCGAGGAAACAGCCAAGGCTGTGTTCGAGAATAGTGCGCCCGCCCAGTTGCAGATATTGCTTGGGACGGTCGGCAGCCATACGGGCACCAACGCCCGCGGCAGGAATCACGGCCCAGAAGGCCGGTGACGGAATGCTCATTGGGCCAACTGGTAGAGGGTCTCGCCCTCCTTGACCATGCCCAACTCATGACGAGCCCGTTCTTCAACGGTCTCCATGCCTTTTTTCAGTTCAAGCACTTCAGCATCGAGCACGCGATTGCGCTCCAGCAACACCTCGTTTTCGGCGTGCTGTGCGGCAATTTGCTGGGTCAGTTCGGTGACCTGCGCCAAGCTGCCATTCCCCACCCAAAGGCGGTACTGCAGGCCAGCCAGCAGCAAGAGCAAGACGAGGAACAACCAATTGGGACTGCGCATCGAATATCGGGTATCCAGTGAAAAAAGACAGCCATGCAAAACTTTTAAAGCAACTGATAGCACGAAGCCTGGAATAACCAGGCTTGTGCTTGTTAGTCATGAGATTAGCGTCGAAATTCACGCTGTCGTGATTTTTCCGACGTAATCCGCTGACCTTTTACCATTTAACAATCAGCCGCGAAACTCGCTGCGACCGTTGTATTTGGCTTTGCCGCCCAGTTGCTCTTCGATACGCAGCAATTGGTTGTACTTGGAAACGCGATCGGACCGGCACAGGGAACCGGTCTTGATCTGCCCTGCCGAAGTGCCCACGGCCAGGTCGGCAATGGTCGAGTCTTCGGTTTCGCCGGAGCGGTGGGAGATCACAGCGGTGTAGCCCGCAGCCTTGGCCATCTGGATGGCTTCCAGGGTTTCGGTCAGGGTGCCGATCTGGTTGAACTTGATCAGGATCGAGTTGGCAATCTTCTTGTCAATGCCTTCTTTCAGGATCTTGGTGTTGGTCACGAACAGGTCGTCGCCTACCAGTTGGATCTTCTCGCCGATCTTGTCGGTGAGGATCTTCCAGCCAGCCCAGTCGGACTCGTCCAGGCCATCTTCAACGGAGATGATCGGGTAGCGTTCGGTCAGGCCTTTGAGGTAGTCAGCAAAACCTTCGGAGGTGAATACGTGGCCTTCACCGGACAGGTTGTATTTGCCGTCTTCGTAGAATTCGCTGGCCGCGCAGTCCAGGGCCAGGGTCACGTCGGTGCCCAGCTTGTAGCCAGCGTTGGCCACAGCTTCGGAGATCACTTTCAGTGCATCTTCGTTGGACGCCAGGTTTGGCGCGAAACCACCTTCGTCACCCACGGCAGTGCTCAGGCCACGGGCCTTCAGCACAGCCTTGAGGTGATGGAAAATCTCGGTGCCCATGCGCAAGCCTTCGGAGAAGGTCTTGGCGCCAACCGGCTGAACCATGAATTCCTGGATGTCGACGTTGTTATCAGCGTGCTCGCCACCGTTGATGATGTTCATCATCGGAACCGGCATCGAGTAAACACCCGGGGTGCCGTTCAGGTTGGCGATGTGGGCGTACAGCGGCAGGTCCTGGTCCTGTGCAGCGGCCTTGGCAGCCGCCAGGGACACGGCGAGGATGGCGTTGGCGCCCAGGCTGCCTTTGTTTTCGGTACCGTCGAGCTTGATCATCGCGTGATCGAGGGCTTTCTGGTCAACAGGGTCCTTGCCCAGCAGCAGGTCACGGATCGGGCCATTGATGTTGGCGACCGCCTTGAGTACACCCTTGCCCAGGTAACGGCTCTTGTCGCCATCACGCAGTTCCAGCGCTTCGCGGGAACCTGTGGAAGCACCGGACGGCGCGCAGGCGCTACCGATGATGCCGTTATCGAGAAGCACGTCGGCTTCGACGGTAGGGTTGCCACGGGAGTCGAGAACTTCACGACCTTTGATGTCGACGATTTTTGCCATTGTTGTAAACACTCCAAAGTTGACGAAAACGACGCAGCTGAAGGAAATCTTTTGACCGACCGCAAGGGTGGAACAACGGGGCAGGCTTGCAGGCGACAAGGCTCAGACCCGTGGGCCTGAGCGTAAAACGAGGGAAAGTCTACCGGAGAAACGACGCTTACGCGGTCTCTACCGTCGGAAAACTCTTGACCAGGTCGTCCAACTGCTTCAACTGGGCCAGGAATGGCTCCAGCTTGTCCAGGCGCAGGGCGCATGGGCCGTCGCACTTGGCGTTGTCCGGGTCTGGGTGGGCTTCCAGGAACAGGCCTGCCAGGGACTGGCTGATGCCGGCCTTGGCCAGGTCCAATACCTGGGCACGGCGCCCGCCAGCGGAATCGGCGCGACCACCGGGCATTTGCAGCGCGTGGGTCACGTCGAAGAACACCGGGTATTCGAACTGTTTCATGATGCCGAAACCGAGCATGTCCACCACGAGGTTGTTGTAGCCGAAGCTCGAACCACGCTCGCAGAGGATCAACTGGTCGTTACCCGCTTCTACGCACTTGCTCAGGATGTGTTTCATTTCCTGGGGCGCGAGGAACTGGGCTTTCTTGATATTGATCACCGCGCCGGTCTTGGCCATGGCGACCACGAGGTCGGTCTGGCGCGACAGGAAGGCCGGCAACTGGATGATGTCGCACACCTCGGCGACCACGGCCGCTTGTTCCGGCTCGTGGACGTCGGTGATGATCGGCACGCCGAAGGCTTGCTTGATGTCCTGGAAGATCCGCATGCCTTCTTCAAGGCCCGGGCCGCGATAGGAGGTCACGGACGAACGGTTGGCCTTGTCGAAGCTGGCCTTGAACACGTAAGGGATACCGAGTTTCTCGGTCACCTTCACGTACTCTTCACAGACCTGCATCGCCATGTCGCGGCT
The DNA here is from genome assembly GCF_002204795.1 of Pseudomonas sp. K2I15. Taxonomy (GTDB): domain Bacteria; phylum Pseudomonadota; class Gammaproteobacteria; order Pseudomonadales; family Pseudomonadaceae; genus Aquipseudomonas. Next base: position 144,007 of record NZ_NIXO01000006.1, on the reverse strand, counting down.
TTCCAGCACGTTCATGCCGCCGAACAGCACCATGGGCTTGTCGTTGGCAATCTCGATGTCGCCTACGCGAATGATCTTCTGGGCCATCAGGTTTACGCCTTCTTCTGATGTTGCGTCAGTGCTGCTTTAACGAAGCCGCTGAACAACGGGTGACCGTCGCGCGGGGTCGAGGTGAACTCCGGGTGGAACTGGCAAGCCACGAACCATGGATGATCCGGTGCTTCAACCACTTCAACCAGCGCGCCATCACCGGAGCGACCGGAGATTTTCAGGCCGGCTTCCATGATTTTCGGCAGCAGGTTGTTGTTCACTTCGTAGCGGTGACGGTGACGCTCGACGATCACGTCCTTGCCGTAGCAATCGTGAACCAGGGAACCCGGTTCCAGCAGGCAATCCTGCGCGCCGAGGCGCATGGTGCCGCCCAGGTCGGAGGTTTCAGTACGGGTTTCAACGGCGCCGGTGGCATCTTCCCACTCGGTGATCAGGCCCACGACCGGGTGGCCGCTGGTGCGATCGAACTCGGTGGAGTTGGCGTCTTTCCAGCCCATCACGTTACGGGCGAACTCGATGACCGCCACTTGCATGCCCAGGCAGATGCCCAGGTACGGCACCTTGTTCTCACGAGCGTATTGAACGGCCGTGATCTTGCCTTCCACGCCACGCAGACCGAAGCCGCCCGGAACCAGGATGGCGTCAACGCCTTCCAGCAGCGCAGTGCCCTGGTTCTCGATGTCTTCGGAGTCGATGTAGCGCAGGTTGACCTTGGTACGGTTGCTGATGCCCGCGTGGCTCATCGCTTCGATCAGCGACTTGTAGGCGTCCAGCAGCTCCATGTACTTGCCGACCATGGCGATGGTCACTTCATGCTCAGGGTTGAGCTTGGCGTCGACCACGGCTTCCCACTCGGACAGATCGGCGCCGCCACACTGCAGGCCGAAACGCTCGACGACAAAATCATCCAGGCCCTGGGAATGCAGGATGCCCGGGATCTTGTAGATGGTGTCGGCGTCTTCCAGGGCAATCACCGCACGTTCTTCAACGTTGGTGAACTGGGCGATCTTGCGACGCGAGGCGATGTCGATCGCGTGGTCGGAGCGGCAGACCAGCACGTCCGGCTGCAGGCCGATGGAACGCAGTTCCTTGACCGAGTGCTGGGTAGGCTTGGTTTTGGTTTCGCCGGCGGTGGCGATGTACGGCACCAGTGTCAGGTGCATCAGCATCGCGCGCTTGGCGCCGACTTCGAAACGCAACTGGCGGATGGCTTCGAGGAACGGCTGGGATTCGATGTCACCTACGGTGCCACCGATCTCGACCATTGCCACGTCGGCATCGCCTGCACCCTTGATGATGCGGCGCTTGATTTCGTCGGTGATGTGCGGGATCACCTGGATGGTTGCACCCAGGTAGTCACCACGGCGCTCCTTGCGCAGCACGTGCTCGTAGACACGGCCGGTGGTGAAGTTGTTGTTCTGGGTCATGGTCGTGCGGATGAACCGCTCGTAGTGGCCCAGGTCCAGGTCAGTCTCGGCGCCGTCGTGGGTGACGAACACTTCACCGTGCTGGAACGGGCTCATGGTGCCCGGGTCAACGTTGATGTACGGGTCCAGCTTGAGCATGGTGACCTTAAGTCCCCGCGCCTCCAGGATGGCCGCCAATGAAGCGGAGGCAATGCCTTTCCCCAATGAAGAAACAACACCGCCCGTGACGAATATGTAGCGCGTCATGAAAAACCCTAGAAGTCTGCGTTAAAGCGGTCCGAGCCGCCGGGGAAAGCGAAGGAAGGCCGAAGCCCCCGATCACCTGCATTAATCACAGTGCACCTTTCAAAAAAACCGCCGCGTTGTGACAGACCAGCAATGAAGCACCGGTACGTTGATCGCTACACATTTTTTGGAATCGCCCAGCAAAGACTGCTTGGTAATCGGCAACTGCTGCGATTCAGGCGAATCCACAGAAGTTGTATCAAGAAGGGAGCGTAGTCTACCGGAAAGGCTCTATCAGCTCAAACCTTGATCGCAGGTTGGTGGCATCCAATGTAATTGCCAGCCGGCATGGCCACCTGCTGTAAGCCCCGGCAGGTTGGCCGCAGCCAGCAATTGTTGGCCCTGATACAGCAGCGGCAATCTGCCACGGATGAAGCCTGGTATCGCACTTTCGTTAAGCAACCGCTTCAGGTCGCGCCGCCCCCGGCCTGGCAATTCCATGATTTCGCCGCCTTGGCGATAACGGATGCTCAGATGACCTTCGGGTGCGCTGCCGCTGAAATGCAATTGGCCGTTACCGGGTAACTGTAGTGGGTTTTCGGGGCGTGACCAGCTCACCGATGTGTCAGAAAATTCCGACCAACTGGCGGGTAACCACCAGATATGCCCACCGCAACGGTGCAATTGACCGTCGGCCAGGCGCCACAATGGCTGCGCGTCTGCCTTGGCATCGCGCAAGGCCTGCCAGCCCGCCCAATGCTCGCTGTCGGGCAAGCGTGTCAGTGGTGCCAGCCAGTGCCTTAACGCATTACGCTGGCGCGCCTCGGAGAGCGTGCAAAGCGGCTCAAGGGCCAGCGACGGCAACGCCAGCCAGGGAAACATTGAGGGCTGGCTGGCGGCCAGCAGGTCCATCTGCGCCAGTTCGTCGAGCAGGCCCCGGGCCTCACTCAAATGTTCGGCGCTGCGTGCCATGGTGCTGACAGCCTGGGGCCAGCGTTCGGTCAGCTGCGGGAAAACATGATGGCGCAGGTAATTGCGCGAGAAACGCGAATCAGCGTTGGACGGGTCTTCAATCCAGGTTAATTGTTGCTCGCGGGCGTAGGTTTCCAGGTCGGCGCGGGATACATCCAGCAAAGGCCGCACCAGATAGCCGCCCGCCAGTGGACGCTGCGCGGGCATTGCCGCCAGCCCACGCACACCAGCCCCACGCAACAGGCGAAACAACAAGGTTTCGGCCTGATCGTCGCGGTGCTGGCCCGTGAGTAGCAACTCCCCTGCCCCAATGACCTCGGCAAACGCCTGATACCGCGCCTCACGGGCGGCACGCTCCAGGCTTGCGCCAGGCTGCACTTGCACCCGGATCACTTGCAGGGGCACGCCCAAGGCGTCGCACACGGCCTGGCAATGAGCCGGCCACGCATCAGCCGCAGCTTGCAGCCCATGATGAACATGCAGCGCACTGAGTGGTGGGAGATTGTCTGTTTTGGCCAGAGTGGCCAGAAGGTGCAGCAGGACGGTGGAGTCGAGACCGCCGGAGAAGGCGATATGCCAGGCCGGGGCGTTGCGCCAGGGCGCGAGGGCTTGCAGAAGTTTGGCGGTTAAGGTGGGCTTCATAGCAAAGTACGCCATCAATCTGGAATGCGATAACCCAGCATACACAAAGCAAATGTGGGAGCGGGCTGGCTCGCGAATACGGTGTGTCAGTCGCCAACTATATTGACTGAACCACCGCCTTCGCGAGCAAGCTCGCTCCCACATTTTAGTACCGCGTCGACTTAGAGGCCGTAGCTCATCAGTCGCTCGTAACGACGGGCCAGCAGCGCCTCGTTGTCGAACTTCTTGAGCATCGCCAGTTGCGAGCTGAGTTCAGCACGAATGGACGCGGCAGCAGCAGCCGGGTCACGGTGAGCGCCGCCCAATGGCTCGGCGATCACTTTATCCACGATACCCAGGCCTTTCAGGCGATCAGCAGTGATGCCCATGGCTTCAGCGGCATCCGGCGCTTTTTCGGCGGTTTTCCACAGGATCGAGGCGCAACCTTCCGGCGAGATCACCGCGTAGGTCGAATATTGCAGCATGTTCAGCTGGTCGCAGACGCCAATAGCCAATGCACCGCCGGAACCGCCTTCACCGATCACGGTAGCGATAATCGGCGTCTTCAGGCGAGCCATCACGCGCAGGTTCCAGGCAATCGCTTCGCTCTGGTTGCGCTCTTCAGCGTCGATACCCGGGTAGGCGCCCGGGGTGTCGATGAAGGTCAGGATCGGCATCTTGAAGCGCTCGGCCATTTCCATCAGGCGGCAAGCCTTGCGGTAGCCTTCGGGGCGCGGCATGCCGAAGTTGCGGCGAACTTTCTCGCGCACTTCACGGCCTTTCTGGTGACCGATCACCATCACTGGCTGGTCGTCCAGGCGAGCGATACCGCCCACGATGGCTGCGTCGTCGGAGAAGTGTCGGTCGCCGTGCAGTTCGTCGAACTCGGTGAAGATGTGGTCGATGTAGTCCAGGGTGTATGGACGGCGCGGGTGGCGGGCCAGGCGCGCGATCTGCCAGCTGGTCAGCTTGCCGAAGATGTCTTCGGTGAGCGTGCTGCTCTTGTCTTGCAGGCGAGAGATTTCATCGCCGATATTCAGCGAATTGTCATTGCCGACCAGGCGCAGTTCTTCGATCTTGGCTTGCAGGTCAGCGATCGGCTGTTCGAAATCAAGAAAATTCGGGTTCATAAGCGTCCGTCTTGGGTCGACGGCCAAGGAGTGCCTGGCCAGCCGGTTGTCTATTCGCGCCCTACCTTAAGGGAGAGGCGCGTTTAGGTCGAGATTAAATGTTCGGTCGAGATCAGGCGTTTTGATATCGCCTGGCCGTCAACGGTATTGGAGGAAGACGTTGTCACGCCCGAACTGGTCACGCAATGCTTGAATCAAGCCATCCGCCGGGTCGATTCTCCAGGTTTCGCCGAACTGCAGCATGGCCTTGGCATCGTTGCCGGTGTACTCCATGGTCACCGGGCATGCGCCGCGGTGACGCTTGAGCAAGTCACCCAACCAGCGTAGCTGATCGCCTTTGAGCGCATCGGTGCGCACTTTCAGACGCAGGCTTTCAGCCAGGTTGGTACGGGCATCTTCCATACTCATCACGCGCTTGATCCGCAGGCGCAGGCCGCCGGAGAAGTCATCGTTGCTGACCTCCCCTTCCACTACCACCATCGCGTCAGTCTGCAACAGCGACTGGGCGGAATGGAATGCATCGGCAAACAAGGAGGCCTCGATCCGGCCCGAGCGGTCGTCGAGGGTGATGAAACCCATCTTGTCGCCCTTTTTGTTCTTCATCACCCGCAGGGCAATGATCATGCCCGCGACGGTCTGGGTATCGCGCGCCGGCTTCAGGTCGATGATGCGCTGACGGGCGAAACGCCGGATTTCACCTTCGTATTCGTCAATCGGGTGACCGGTGAGGTACAGGCCCAAAGTGTCCTTCTCGCCCTTGAGGCGTTCCTTGAGGGTCAGGTCCTTGGCCTTGCGGTGATTAGCGTAAACGTCGGCATCTTCTTCGACGAACAACCCGCCAAACAGGTCGGCGTGGCCGCTGTCATGGGTGCGCGCGGTCTGCTCGGCAGCCTTGATCGCTTCTTCCATGGCGGTCAGCAGCACTGCGCGGTTGCGGTCGATGTTGGCCTGGTAAGCCTTCGGCTCGTCGTGGAAGTACGGGCCCAGGCGATCGAGGGCGCCGCTGCGGATCAAGCCGTCGAGGGTACGTTTGTTGATGCGCTTGAGGTCGACCCGGGCGCAGAAGTCGAACAGGTCCTTGAACGGCCCGTCCTGACGCGCTTCGGTAATCGCCTCCACTGGGCCTTCGCCCACGCCCTTGATCGCGCCGAGGCCATAAATGATGCGGCCTTCGTCGTTCACCGTGAACTTGAACTCGGACGTGTTCACGTCCGGCGCATCGAGGCGCAGCTTCATGGTGCGCACTTCCTCGATCAAGGTCACGACCTTGTCGGTGTTGTGCATATCCGCAGAGAGTACCGCGGCCATGAACGGCGCCGGGTAGTGAGCTTTCAACCACGCGGTCTGGTAAGACACCAGGCCGTAGGCAGCGGAGTGGGATTTGTTGAAGCCGTAACCGGCGAATTTCTCTACCAGGTCAAAAATGTTACCGGCCAGGTCCGCGTCGATGTTGTTGGTGGCGCAACCTTCAATGAAACCGCCGCGCTGCTTGGCCATCTCCTCGGGCTTTTTCTTACCCATGGCTCGACGCAGCATGTCCGCACCGCCGAGGGTGTAGCCGGCCATGACCTGGGCAATCTGCATTACCTGTTCTTGATACAGGATGATGCCGTAGGTCGGTGCCAATACGGGCTTGAGGCCTTCGTACTGGTAGTCGGAGTGCGGGTAAGCCAGCTCGGCACGCCCGTGCTTGCGGTTGATGAAGTCATCCACCATGCCCGATTGCAGCGGGCCCGGACGGAACAGGGCCACCAGTGCGATCAAGTCTTCCAGGCAGTCGGGCTTGAGCTTTTTGATCAGCTCTTTCATGCCGCGCGATTCAAGCTGGAACACCGCCGTGGTTTCGGCTTTTTGCAGCAACTGGTACGTCGGTTTGTCGTCCAGCGGGATAAAGGCGATATCCAGCGGCGGCTCGTCGATCTTCGCGCGCTCGCGGTTGATGGTCTTCAGCGCCCAGTCGATGATCGTCAGGGTACGCAGGCCGAGGAAGTCGAACTTCACCAGGCCGGCCGCCTCCACGTCGTCCTTGTCGAACTGGGTGACCAGGCCGTCGCCTTCTTCATCGCAGTAGATAGGCGAAAAGTCGGTCAGCTTGGTAGGAGCGATTACTACACCACCGGCGTGTTTACCGACGTTACGCACCACGCCTTCGAGCTTGCGCGCCATGTCCCAGATTTCGGCCGCTTCTTCATCGATCTTGATGAAGTCCCGCAGGATTTCTTCCTGCTCGTAGGCTTTTTCCAGGGTCATGCCGACTTCAAACGGAATCATCTTCGACAGGCGGTCAGCCAAGCCGTAGGACTTGCCCTGCACCCGGGCCACGTCACGGATCACCGCTTTCGCCGCCATGGAACCGAATGTGATGATCTGGCTTACGGCGTTGCGGCCGTATTTCTCGGCCACGTATTCGATGACCCGGTCGCGACCATCCATGCAGAAGTCGACGTCGAAGTCGGGCATCGAGACCCGTTCCGGGTTAAGGAAACGTTCGAACAGCAGGTCATATTCCAGCGGGTCGAGGTCGGTGATCTTCTGCACATAGGCCACCAGCGACCCGGCACCCGACCCACGGCCGGGGCCCACCGGCACGCCGTTGCTTTTGGCCCACTGGATAAAGTCCATTACGATCAGGAAGTAACCGGGGAACCCCATCTGGATAATGATATCCAGCTCGAAATTCAGCCGGTCGACGTAGACCTGGCGCTTGGCTTCGTAATCTTCAGTGGTGTCCTTGGGCATCAGGACGCTCAAACGGTCTTCCAGACCGTCAAACGAGACCTTGCGGAAGTATTCATCGATGGTCATGCCATCGGGAATCGGGAAGTTGGGCAGGAAGTGCTTGCCCAGCTTCACTTCAATGTTGCAGCGCTTGGCAATTTCGACGGAGTTTTCCAGGGCCTCAGGCAGGTCGCTGAACAGCTCGGCCATTTCATCGGCGCTTTTGAGGTACTGCTCTTCGCTGTAGTTTTTCGAGCGGCGCGGATCGTCCAGCGCCCGGCCTTCGCCGATACATACGCGGGTTTCGTGGGCCTCGAAGTCTTCCTTCTTGATAAAGCGCACATCGTTGGTTGCGACCAGCGGCGCGCCGAGCTTTTCAGCCAGGGCCACGGCGGCGTGCAACTGCTCTTCATCGTTGGGGCGGTTGGTGCGCTGGATTTCCAGGTAGAAACGGTTGGGGAAGACGTCCATCCACTCGCGGGCGAGCACTTGCGCCTCCTGGGGATTGCCGCCCAACAGCGCGATACCGATTTCACCCTCTTTGGCCGCCGAGAGCATGATCAGCCCTTCGCTGGCTTCAGCCACCCACTCGCGCTCGATGATGATCGAGCCGTTGCGCTGGCCATCGATAAAACCACGGGAAATCAGTTCGGTGAGGTTGCGATAACCGACGCCGTTCATCGCCAACAGGCTGATGCGGCTCAGTGGGTTATCCGGGTCTTTGTTCGACAGCCACAAGTCGGCGCCGCAAATCGGCTTGATGCCGGCGCCCATGGCGGCCTTGTAGAACTTGACCAGGGAACACATGTTGTTCTGGTCGGTCACCGCCACGGCAGGCATGTTCATGCCCACCAGGGTTTTGACCAGGGGTTTGATCCGTACCAGGCCGTCGACCAGGGAGTATTCAGTGTGCAGGCGCAGGTGAACGAATGAAGCCGGCATAGTGATCCTGTCTAAAAACGTGGAGACAACAAGGCCCGGATTGTACCGGGCCTTGAGCAAAACATCAGCCTCGCGACTAAACCTCGCTGAGACTTTCCCGGGCCTCGTAAGCCTGGCGAACCGGGGCGAACGAGCGGCGGTGAATCGGGGTCGGGCCCAGGCGAGCCAAAGCTTCCAGATGAACGGGCGTCGGGTAGCCTTTGTGCCCGCCGATGCCGTAGCCAGGGTAGATCAATTCGAAAGCCGCCATTTCACGGTCACGGCTGACCTTGGCCAGGATCGATGCAGCAGCAATCGCCGGCACCTTGCTGTCGCCCTTGACCACCGCTTCTGCCGGCATCGTCAGCTTGGGGCAGCGGTTGCCGTCGATCATCGCCATTTTTGGCGTGATGTGCAGGCCTTCAATGGCGCGCTGCATGGCCAGCATGGTGGCGTGCAAGATGTTCAGTTCGTCGATTTCCTCGACTTCGGCCCGGGCGATGTGCCAGCTCAGGGCCTTTTCACAGATCTCGTCGTAGAGCTTTTCGCGACGGGCTTCGGTGAGTTTCTTCGAATCGTTGAGGCCAAGGATCGGGCGGTTCGGGTCGAGAATCACGGCTGCGGTGACGACCGCGCCACACAGCGGGCCGCGACCGACTTCGTCGACACCGGCCACCAGATCAAGGGCGTCGGCGACCAGGCTGAAATCCAGGCCCATTTGCGTCTTCATAGGGCTTCCTGTTTATGGCCGATCAAGGTCAGCACGGCATCCGCCGCCTGGTTCGACGCATCACGGCGCAAGGTGCGGTGAATTTCGTCGAAACCACGGGTTTGCTCTTCGCCGCCGTCGATCAACGGGAAAAGGGTTTGCGCCAGGGCATCAGGCGTCGCATCGTCCTGCAACAATTCGGGTACCAACAGACGCTGAGCCAGCAAATTGGGCAGGGAGATGTAGGGGCTTTTGACCATACGCTTGAGAATCCAGTAGGTCAGCGGCGCCAGGCGATAGGCCACGACCATCGGGCGCTTGTAGAGCAAGGCCTCCAGGGTCGCGGTGCCGGAGGCGATCAGCACCGCATCGCACGCGGCCAGGGCCAGGTGCGAGCCGCCGTCGAGCAGGGTCAACGGTAAGTTGCGCCCTACCAGCAACGCTTCAATTTGCGCACGGCGCTGAGGGCTGGCGCACGGCAGTACAAAGCGCACGCCCGGCTTCAGGGCTTGCAGACGTTCGGCAGCATCAAAAAACAGCGCGCCGAGACGACCGACTTCACCACCACGGCTACCCGGCATCAAGGCCACCAACGGCCCGTCATGCAAGCCCAACTCGGCGCGAGCGGCAGCACGGTCCGCCTGCAGCGGGATGGTGTCGGCCAGGGTGTGACCGACAAACCGCACCGGCACGCCCTTCTCTTCGTAGAACCGGGCCTCGAACGGCAGCAGGGTCAACATCAGGTCGCAGCCTTCGCGAATCTTCAGCACACGCTTTTGCCGCCACGCCCACACAGACGGGCTGACGTAATGCACGGTCTTGATCCCGGCCTGACGCAACTTGAGTTCGATATTGAGGGTGAAGTCCGGCGCGTCGATTCCGATAAAGACCTCGGGCTTTTCTTCGATCAGGGTCTGGATCAGCTTCTTGCGGCGGGCCAGCAGCTCGCGCAAACGGCCCAGCACCTCCACCAGCCCCATGACCGACAAGCGCTCCATGGGAAAGTAGGACGTCAGGCCTTCAGCTTGCATCAGCGGACCGCCAACACCGATGAATTCAACCGCCGGATGCTGAACCTTGAGGGCGCGCATCAGGCCTGCACCGAGAATATCGCCGGAAGCTTCTCCGGCCACCAACGCTATACGCAGCTTGGCCATGATCAGCGGGTGATGCCGCGAGTCGACGACTGGATCGAGTCACGGAATATCGCGACTTCGGGAAACAATGCAGCCGGCTCCGTCAGTTCGGTCAAGGCCTGGTCGACCGTCAACCCTTGGCGGTAAACCACCTTGTAGGCACGGCGCAGGGCGTGGATCGCGTCTTCGCTGAAACCCCGACGGCGCATGCCTTCGAAGTTCATGCTGCGGGCTTCGGCCGGGTTACCGAATACCGTGACGAACGCCGGAACGTCCTTGCCGATGGCGGTACCCATGCCGGAAAAGCTGTGGGCACCGATATGGCAGTACTGATGCACCAGGGTGAAGCCGGACAGGATCGCCCAATCGTCAACGTGCACGTGGCCAGCCAACGCGGTGTTGTTGACCAGGATGCAATGGTTGCCGATTACGCTGTCATGGCCGATGTGCGCATAGGCCATCACCAGGTTGTGATCACCCAGGGTGGTCTCGGCGCGGTCCTGGACGGTACCGCGGTGAATGGTCACGCCTTCACGGATGATGTTGTGATCACCGATTACCAGGCGCGTTTCTTCACCCTTGTACTTCATGTCCGGGGTGTCTTCGCCTATCGATGAAAACTGATAGATGCGGTTGTGCTTGCCAATCCGCGTCGGGCCTTTGAGGATCACGTGCGGCCCGATGACTGTCCCCTCGCCGATTTCCACACCTGCGCCGACGATCGACCAAGGGCCGACCTCAACGTCGGCGGCCAGTACGGCCGTCGGATCGATGATTGCGCGAGGGTCAATCAAACTCATAGTTTGCGTTCCGCACAGATGATTTCAGCCGAGCACACCGGCTTGCCGTCGACCGAGGCCTGGCATTCGAACTTCCAGATCTGGCGCTTGCAGCTGATGAACTTGGCTTCCAGGATCAACTGGTCACCCGGGGTAACCGGGTTGCGGAAGCGCAGCTTGTCGGAGCCCACGAAATAGTAGAGCGTGCCATCGGCAGGCTTCAGGTCGAGCATTTTGAAACCAAGGATACCGGCAGCCTGGGCCATCGCTTCGATGATCAATACGCCTGGCATGATGGGATGCGCAGGGAAGTGACCGTTGAAGAACGGTTCGTTGATGCTGACATTCTTGTAGGCACGAATGCGCTTTTCCTCAACATTGAGGTCCGTTACCCGGTCCACCAGCAGGAACGGGTAACGGTGAGGCAGGTATTCGCGAATCTCGTTGATGTCCATCATTTCGGGGGGAAGCCTGTAATAAAGATTGGGAGCGTGCGGACTAAGGCACGCCCCTCTAGCAAATCAAGGAGGCAGTCTAGCGGCTGTGCACACTTGATATGGAAATGGTATCAGCCATCTGATGAAGCATTACCGCCAGGGGTCACGTCCCCAACACGCTTTTCCAGATGTTTCAGGCGCCGAGCGATATCGTCGAGCTGCCTCAGACGCGCCGCGCTCTTGCGCCATTCGGCCGCAGGCTGCATGGCCGTACCGGATGAATAGGCCCCAGGTTCGGTAATCGAATGGGTGACCATGGTCATGCCGGTGATGAATACGTTGTCGCACACTTCGATATGACCCACCAGGCCAACACCGCCGGCGAGCATGCAATGCTTGCCAATCTTGGTGCTGCCGGAAATCCCCACGCAGGCGGCCATGGCGGTGTGATCGCCGATCTGCACGTTGTGGGCGATCTGAATCTGGTTATCCAGTTTCACGCCGTTACCAATGATGGTATCGGCCAAGGCCCCGCGGTCAACAGCGGTATTGACGCCAATTTCAACGTCATCGCCGATCAACACGCCGCCCACTTGGGCAATCTTGTGCCAAACACCTTTCGAGTTGGCGAAGCCGAAGCCCTCGCCACCGATCACGGCACCCGACTGAATCACCACACGTTCGCCAATGCGCACGTCGTGATAAAGGGTCACGCGCGGAGCCAGCCAACCACCGGCACCAATCTCACAGCGGGCGCCGATAAAGCATTGAGCACCTACCGTTACATCCGCCCCGATGCGTGCGCCACTTTCGATCACCGCAAATGCACCGATGCTCGCAGCAGGGTCAACCTGTGCGTCATCGGCGATCACCGCTGTAGGATGGATACCGGCAGCGGCCTTGGGTTTTGGATCGAACAGGTGGGACACCCGGGCATACGCCAGGTACGGGTCGGCAACAACCAGCGCGTCCCCGGTAAACCCTTCGGCATCAGCGGCCTTCAGCAACACGGCTGCAGCGCGGCTGTCGCCCAGGTATTTACGGTATTGGGGGTTTGCCAGGAAGCTCAACTGAGCTGGGCCAGCCTCCTGCAAGGTGGCTAGCCCAGTAATTTCCTTCTCCGGAGAGCCACGCAAGGTGGCCCCCAGAAACTCGGCCAACTGGCCGAGCTTGATAGTCGCAGTCATGGCTTACTTCAGCTGATTCATGCGCTCGATCACCTGACGGGTGATGTCGTACTGAGGTTTAACGTCGATGACTGCGCCGCGTTCAAACACCAGGTCAAAGGCACCTTTCTTGATGACTTCTTCAACGGCGCTGTCGAGTTTCGGCTTGAGCTGCTTGAGCATTTCACGGTCAGCAACAGCCTTGGCTTCGTTCAGCTCCTTGGACTGGAACTGGTAGTCGCGGGCCTTTTGCTTGAACTCAAGCTCCAGACGCTCGCGCTCGCCTTGCTGCATCTTGTCACCACCGGCTACCAGACGGTCCTGGATACCCTTGGCGCTGCTTTCCAGAGTCTTCAGCTTGGTCAATTGCGGACCGAACTTCTTCTCGGCATCCACGGCGTATTTCTTGGCCGCGTCGGATTCCAGCAGAGCCATCTGATAGTTCAGAACAGCAATCTTCATTTCGGCAAAAGCCGGGGTCGCTACCAGGACAGTCGCCAGGAGAACCAATTGAGTCAACTTACGCACGATGCACTCCTACAGAATCCGTTGTCGTTATCTTGGGTCAGACGCTTAGAACGTCTGGCCGAGGGAGAATTGGAAAATCTGGGTTTCAGCGTTATCCGGTTTCTTGATCGGCATGGCCAGAGCAAAGCTCAATGGGCCCAGCGCCGTCACCCAGGTCACGCCCACACCTACCGAACTTGCCAGGTTGCTCAGACTGATGTCGTTGCACTGCGTGTTGGACTTCGACCCGTTCGGGTTGGTGACCTGTTCGCACTTGGAGTCGAACACGTTACCCACATCCCAGAAGACCGAAGTACGCAGGGAACGCTGATCCTTGACGAATGGCAGTGGGAACAGAATCTCCGCACCACCCTGGATCAGGACGTTACCACCGAACGGCAGCGGGTCGTTGTCCGAGTCAGCCACAGTACCCTGGTTACCGGTCACACCCACGCCACGGCTAGGAGTACCACGAGGACCCAGCGTGCTGTCCTTGAAGCCACGTACCGAGTTGAAACCACCAGCATAGTAGTTCTCATAGAACGGCAAGCCGTTGGTCGAACCGTAACCATCGCCATAACCCAGCTCAGTGTGCAGGCGCATGGTGTAGTTTTCGCTCAATGGCTGGAACAGCTGGCCACGGTAGTCAAGCTTGAAGAACGACAGGTCGCTGCCAGGCGTGGTTGCTTCCAGGGTAAGGCTCTGGGAGTGACCACGGGTCGCCAGCACCCCTTTGTTCAGGGTCGATTCCGACCAGCCGGCCGAAGCCTTGAAGTTCAGGAACTGGTCGCCTTCTTTACGCACGAAGTTGAAGATCTCATCCACGGTGTACACACCGGTCTTGATCTTGTCTTGTTGCGCGGTCAGGCCGAAGGTCAGACGCGAGGTCTCACTGATCGGGTAACCAATGTTGGCGCCAACACCCAAGCTGTCGATTGCATAGCTTGCAACGTCAACGTCGAGGTCTTTGTAGTCGGTTGTGCGGTAGAAGGCGTTGTAGCCCAGGCTCACACCGTCAGCAGTCCAGTAGGGGTCGACATAACCGAAGTTATAGCGGCTCTGGTATTCGCTTCGGGTCAGGCCGATGGAAACCTTGTTACCGGTACCGAGGAAGTTGTTCTGGGTGATCGAACCACCGAGGATCAGGCCGGCACTCTGGGCGAAACCGACACTGGCGGTAATCGAACCGGAGGCTTGCTCTTCTACGGCGTAGTTCACATCAACCTGGTCATCCACACCCGGTACAGCCGGGGTTTCGACGTTGACTTCTTTAAAGAAGCCCAGGCGCTCAAGGCGAACCTTGGACTGGTCGATCAGGTAAGTCGACGCCCAGCCACCTTCCATCTGACGCATTTCACGGCGCAGCACTTCATCAGCCGACTTGGTGTTGCCACGGAAGTTGATGCGGTTCACGTAGGCACGCTTGCCCGGGTCGACGACGAAGGTGATGTCTACAGTGTGGTCTTCATCGTGCGGGGTCGGTACGCCGTTGACGTTAGCGAAGGTATAGCCTTCGTTACCCAGGCGGCGGGTGATCAGTTCGGACGTGGTGGTCATCAGCTTGCGCGAGAACACCTGGTCTTTCTGCACCAGCAACAGGGACTTGACCTGGTCTTCAGGCACTTTCAAGTCGCCGCTGAGCTTGACGTCACGAACCTTGTACTTCTCGCCTTCGTTGACGTTGACAGTGATATAGACGTGCTTCTTGTCCGGGGTGATGGACACCTGGGTCGAAGCGATATCCATGTTGATATAGCCACGGTCCAGGTAGTAGGAACGCAGGCGCTCCAGGTCACCGGACAGTTTTTCGCGAGCGTACTTGTCGTCGTTCTTGAAGAACGACAGCCAGTTGGTGGTCTTGAGTTCGAACAGGTCGACCAGGTCATCATCAGAGAACTTGGTGTTACCCACCACGTTGATGTGCTGGATCGCCGCCACGGTGCCTTCGTTGATGTTGACCTTCAGGCCGACGCGGTTACGCGGCTGCGGCACCACTTCGGTCTCGACGGTCGCCGAGTAACGGCCCTGGGCAACGTACTGGCGTTGCAGCTCGTTACGCACGCCTTCGAGGGTGGCACGCTGGAAGATCTCGCCTTCGGCAAGGCCAGATTGCTTGAGGCCTTTCATCAAGTCTTCAGTGGAGATCGCCTTGTTGCCTTCGATCTCGATACTGGCGACAGAAGGTCGCTCGACGACAGTGATGACGAGGACGTTACCTTCGCGACCCAGTTGGATATCTTGAAAGAACCCGGTTTTGAACAGCGCACGAGTGGATTCCACCAGGCGACGGTCATCAGCCTGTTCCCCGACGTTCAACGGCAAGGCACCAAAGACGCTACCCGCGGAAACCCGCTGGAGGCCGTTGACGCGAATATCGGAGATGGTGAAGGACTCGGCGTGAACTTCGGCGATCATCAATACGGTGAGAACCGCAGTTAGCAGCAGACGTTTCATGAAGTCCTTTCTTATTCCAACTGGCAATAAACAAACTGCCGCAAAATGCGGCAGATTCGCAATTCAGCGAAGCGTTACAGTCGTCCCAGATCGTTGACCAGGGCTAACAACATCACCCCGACCACCAAACTGATACCGATCTGTATCCCCCAACCCTGCACCCGATCCGACAAGGGGCGACCACGCGCCCACTCGACCAGATAAAACAACAGATGCCCCCCATCCAATACTGGAATGGGCAACAAATTCAGAACCCCAAGGCTAATACTCAGATAAGCCAGGAAATTCAGGAAATCTACAACGCCCGACTGGGCAGAAGCGCCCGCCACTTTAGCAATGGTTATCGGTCCACTCAAGTTTTTTACCGAGAGCTCGCCGAACAACATTTTCTTGAGGGAATCGAGGGTCAGCACACTCATGGTCCAGGTGCGTCTCGCACCCTCGCCAATTGCCGCCAACGGCCCGAAACTGACCTCTCGCACCATCGACGGTGGCCACTCGACACCTTTGACGCCGGCGCCCAGGTACCCCCCGGCCGCCTTGGCTTCCCCGCGCACCGCCAGGGTCACAGGGACGTCGATTTGAGCACCATCACGCTCAACTTTCAGCACAATTTTAGTATCAGGGCGTACACGCACCAGGTCGACCACTTGCTGCCAGTCGCCCAGCGCCTGGCCATCGAGCGCCAGCAGGCGGTCGCCGGTTTTCAGACCTGCGGCCTGGGCCGGCCCCTTCGGATCCAGCTCTGCCAGTACCGGCGGCAAGGCCGGACGCCAAGGGCGAATGCCCAGGGATTTGATCGGATCAGGCTCATCGGAGCCCTGCAGCCAGTGGTCCAGGGTCAGCTCGCGCGGGGTTTCGGTGGTGGAATCCTGCTCACGCACCACCAGCTTCACGATGCCGCTTTCACCCAGGCGACGCACCAACTGCAAATTGACCGCCCCCCAACCGGTGGTTGGTTCGCCATCAACTGCAACAATTTCTTGTCCGGCGGTCAGGCCAGCCTTGGCCGCCATGCTGTCCGCCTCGACCGCACCAATAACCGGACGCACCTGCTGACTGCCCAGCATGGCCAGAACCCAGAAAAACACCATAGCCAACAGAAAGTTGGCGATCGGGCCTGCCGCGACGATGGCAATGCGCTGACGAACGGTCTTGCGATTGAAGGACTGGTCCAACTGATCAGCCGGCACTTCGCCTTCGCGCTCATCGAGCATCTTGACGTAGCCGCCCAACGGAATGGCCGCGATCACAAACTCGGTACCACGACGGTCGTGCCAGCGCAGCAACGGCATGCCGAAGCCTACGGAGAAGCGCAGTACCTTGACGCCGCAACGACGCGCGACCCAGAAATGGCCGAACTCGTGGAAGGTGACCAGCACACCCAGAGCAACCAGGGTGCCGACAATCATGTAGAGCGCACTCATCTAATTTCTCCGCATCTCAATCCAGTGCCTGAAGGCTCAAACACGCCCATAGGCTAACGCGTGTTGCGGTTCAACCATTGCTCGGTCAAGGCCCGGGCCTTTGTATCCGCCTCGAACACCGCGCCCAGATCATTTACGGCGACGACGGGCTCAAGGTTTAAAACGTCCTCGATGATACTCGCGATCTGCGGGAAGCGGATGCGCCGGTCAAGAAACGCCGCCACAGCGACTTCGTTCGCCGCATTCAGCGTCGCCGGCGCACTGTTACCCGCCTCGCCAGCTTGCCGCGCAAGACGCAGGCAAGGGAAGCGCTGCTCGTCAGGCGCTTCGAAATCCAGACGGGCAATGGCAAACAGATCCAACGGCGCAACACCCGAATCAATCCGCTCCGGCCAAGCCAGGGCATTGGCGATCGGCGTGCGCATATCCGGGTTACCCAACTGGGCCAGTACCGAGCCATCCACGTAATCCACCAGGGAATGAATCACACTTTGCGGGTGGATCACCACCTCTACCTGGTCCGGCCGGGCGTCGAACAGCCAGCAGGCCTCGATCAGCTCCAGGCCCTTGTTCATCATGCTCGCCGAGTCCACCGAGATCTTGCGGCCCATAGACCAGTTCGGATGCGCACACGCCTGATCAGGGGAAACATGCTCCAGATCGGCCAGCGGCGTCTGTCGGAACGGGCCGCCGGAGGCAGTCAGCAGAATCCGGCGTACGCCGACCTGGCTCAGGCCACGGGCAAAATCACCGGGCATGCACTGGAAAATCGCGTTGTGCTCGCTGTCCAACGGCAACAGCACGGCGCCGCTTTTGCGCACCGCCTGCATAAAGAGCGCACCGGACATCACCAGGGCTTCTTTATTGGCCAACAGAATTTTCTTGCCTGCATCAACGGCGGCCAGGGTCGGACGCAAGCCGGCCGCACCGACAATCGCGGCGACCACAGTGTCGACATCAGGGTCAGCCGAAACCTGACACAACCCCTCCTCCCCCACTAATACCTGAGTCGCCAGACCCGCGGCGCGCAGATCATCCTGCAAACCACGCGCTGCAGCGGCTTGCGGCACGACTGCGTATTGCGGCGAGTGCCGCACACACAGTGCCAGCAGCTCACTCAGGCGACTGAAACCGGTCAATGCGAATACTTGATACCGCTCGGGATGACGGGCAATCACATCCAGCGTGCTCAGCCCCACCGAGCCGGTAGCGCCCAGCACGGTGACCTGTTGCAGACGGCTCACGAGGCAGCCATCCACAGCAGTACGGCAAAGATCGGGATCGCGGCCGTCAGGCTATCGATACGGTCCAGCACGCCACCGTGACCCGGCAACAGGTTACTGCTGTCCTTGATCCCGGCCTGGCGCTTGAACATGCTTTCGGTCAGGTCACCGACTACCGAGATGAACACGACCACGGCCGCGCCCACCAGGGACAGGAGCATTTCCTTGACGGTCCAGCCACGCACCACACCGACCACAACGGTGATCAGCAAGGTCAACGCCAGGCCGCCATACACGCCTTCCCAGCTCTTGCCCGGGCTGACAGCCGGCGCCAGCTTACGCTTGCCGAAAGCACGACCGGAGAAGTAGGCACCGATATCGGCACCCCACACCAGCACCATCACGGCCATGATCAGCCAGTTACCCAACTGCATATGCTTGATGTAGACCAGGCCCTGCCAGGCGGGTAGCAGGATCAACAGACCGATCACCAGCTTGCAGGCAACACTGGACCAATGGCTGCTGGTGACTGGAAAGGTCAGTACCAGATAGGTCGCCAGCGCCCACCACAACACAGCCGCGCCCAGCACCCAAGGCGCCACGTCCGGCAGGATGTACATCAGGAACATCAACAGCGCCACGACAGCGGCGTACACCACACGAGGCAACTGTGCGGCAAAGCCGGCCAGGCGCGCCCATTCCCAGGCCCCCAGTGTCACCACCAGGCCAATGAACAGCGCGAAATTTGCACCTTCAAGCAGGAAAAACCCGCACAGGGCAATAGGCAGCAGGATCAGCGCCGTGATGATTCGTTGTTTAAGCATTAAACCCGGGCTCCAGCTTCGATCTGCTCGCTCGTTTTACCGAAGCGACGCTGACGGGAAGCGAAATCGGCCAGCGCATTGCGCATGGCATCGTGTTTGAAGTCCGGCCAGAACAGGTCGGAGAAGTACAGTTCGGTATAGGCCAACTGCCACAACAGGAAGTTGCTGATGCGGTGGTCGCCACCGGTACGAATGCACAGGTCCGGCAACGGCAGGTCGCCGGTCACCAGACAGGTTTGCAACAGTTCGGGCGTGATGTCTTCCGGGCGCAAATGACCGGCTTGCACTTCACGCGCCAGACGCTGCGCTGCCTGGGCGATATCCCACTGGCCGCCGTAGTTGGCTGCAATTTGCAGCACAAAACGGTTGCTGCCGGCAGTGATCGCCTCGGCTTCACGCATCGCTGCTTGCAACTCCGGGTGGAACCGCGAGCGGTCGCCGATGATGCGCAGGCTGATGTTGTTCTCGTTCAGGCGCTTGGCCTCGCGACGCAGAGCCTTGAAGAACAGGTCCATCAAGGCACTGACTTCCTCGGCCGGGCGCTGCCAGTTTTCACTGGAGAACGCGAACAGGGTCAACACCTCGACCTTGGCCTCAGCGCACACCTCGATCACGGCACGCACAGCATCGACACCCGCTTTATGCCCGGCAACACCCGGCATAAAGCGCTTCTTCGCCCAGCGATTATTCCCGTCCATGATGATCGCGACATGGCGCGGCACCACAGAGGGTACAGTCTGCTTGGTCTTTTCCATGAAGGCGTCCTGACCCCTTATACGGCCATCAGGTCCTTTTCTTTATCTTCCGTGGCCTTGGTGATCTGGGCCTCGGCATCTTTGGTCAGCTTATCGATATCGGCGACGGCACGACGCTCTTCGTCTTCGCTGATTTCTTTGTCCTTGACCAGCTTCTTCAGGTCACCCAAGGCATCACGACGGATGTTGCGCACCGCAACACGCGCATCTTCAGCTGCGCTGCGCGCCTGCTTGGTGAAGCCCTTGCGGGTTTCTTCGGTCAGGGCAGGCATGGAGATCAGCAGCAATTCGCCCAGGTTGGTCGGATTGAGGTTCAAGCCGGCGCTCTGGATGGCCTTGTCGACGGCGCCGAGCATGTTGCGCTCAAAAGCCACGACCTGCAGGGTGCGCGAATCTTTTACAGTGATGTTGGCCACTTGGGTGATCGAGGTGTCAGCGCCGTAGTACGGCACCATCACACTGCCCAGGATGCTTGGGTGGGCCTTGCCGGTACGAATCTGGCCAAATGCATGGCTCAGAGAGTCCAGGGATTTCTGCATGCGCTCTTGAGCGTCTTTTTTGATTTCGTTGATCATTGTTCGATTTCCTCGATCAGAGTCCCTTCCGCGCCGCCATGTACGATGTTCAGCAGGGCGCCGGGCTTGTTCATGTTAAATACGCGCAGCGGCATCTTGTGATCGCGGCACAAGCAAATAGCCGTCAGGTCCATCACGCCCAGCTTGCGATCCAGCACTTCATCATAAGTCAGATGATCGAACTTCTCGGCATGCGGGTCTTTGAATGGGTCAGCAGTGTAAACCCCGTCAACCTTGGTGGCCTTGAGCACCACGTCCGCGTTGATCTCGATACCGCGCAGGCACGCAGCCGAATCGGTGGTGAAGAACGGATTGCCGGTACCAGCAGCAAAAATCACCACCTCTTTGGCATCCAGGTGACGCATGGCTTTGCGCCGATCATAGTGATCCGTTACGCCAACCATGGAAATAGCCGACATGACGATAGCGGTGATATTGGCGCGCTCGAGGGCATCACGCATGGCCAGGGCGTTCATCACAGTGGCCAGCATGCCCATGTGGTCGCCTGTTACACGGTCCATGCCAGCAGCGCTCAGTGCCGCACCGCGGAACAGGTTCCCGCCGCCGATCACCAGGCCCACCTGAACACCGATACCGACCAGTTGGCCAACTTCCAGCGCCATGCGGTCGAGTACTTTGGGATCAATCCCGAACTCTTCCGAGCCCATCAGGGCCTCGCCGCTAAGCTTGAGTAGAATGCGTTTATAGCGAGCCTGATAACCACTGCCCTGCTGAGCCATTGCGAATCTCTCCTGCGGCGTATTTTTGAAAATTCTTGGCAAGCCGTTTACGGCCTGCGTTCACTCTAGCTTGACGCTGTCACAGCGCCATCGGAACACGGCTTTGTAAGCCAGTTCCAATGGGAAACCAATAAAAATTGATCACCCCATTTGAAAAGAGGCTGCGCGCGTAAGCGGGCAGCCTCTTTTGGGCGACAGTTAAAAACCGTCTTACTGCTTGGCGGCAGCCAGCTGGGCAGCAACTTCTTCAGCGAAGTTGTCGACCGGCTTCTCGATACCGTCGCCTACTTTGTAGTAGGTGAAGGAAACGATTTCAGCACCGGCTTTCTTGGCCAGTTCGCCAACCTTGATTTCAGGGTTCTTGACGAACGCCTGCTCAACCAGGGAAGCCTCAGCCAGGAACTTGCTGATACGGCCTTTGATCATGTTTTCAACGATGTTTTCCGGCTTGCCGGCGATTTTGTCAGCGTTGAGGCTCAGGAACACGGCTTTTTCGCGTTCGATTGCTTCAGCGGACACTTCCGATGGCAGCAGGAATTCAGGGTTGCTGGCCGCTACGTGCATAGCGATGTCTTTGGCCAGTTCAACGTTGCCGCCTTTAAGGGCAACCACAACACCGATCTTGTTACCGTGCAGGTAACCACCGACAACATCACCTTCAACGCGAGCCAGGCGACGAATGTTGACGTTTTCGCCAACCTTGCCGACCAGTACCAGGCGAGCAGCTTCTTGAGCTTCGATCAGCGGAGCGACGTCAGTCAGCTTGTCAGCGAACGCTTTCTCAACGCTTGCAGCAACAAATGCCTTGAAGTCGTCCTGCAGAGCCAGGAAGTCGGTCTGCGAGTTCACTTCCAGCAGAACGGCGGTTTTACCGTCTTCTTTAAGAGCGATTGCGCCTTCAGCAGCCACGTTGCCTGCTTTCTTGGCAGCCTTGATGGCGCCCGAAGCACGCATGTCATCAATGGCTTTTTCGATGTCGCCGCCGGCCTTGGTCAAGGCCTTTTTGCAATCCATCATGCCTTCGCCGGTACGCTCACGCAGTTCTTTAACCAACGCTGCAGTAATCTCTGCCATTTTCAAAATCCTCTTGGATAGGTTTTCAACCATTCCACCCGATTGAACGGGCGATCAATTCTTCCCGAACCACCCTTGTAGGCCGCTGCACGTTACAAGTGTTGTAGCTGCGCTGCCGACAAATGGTTTTCGAGGTGGCAAAAAGGGGGCCAAGCCCCCTTTTTGCTTACTGAGTCAACGCCAAGGCGTCAGTTACTCAGCTGCTGCTACCGGAGCTTCTTCAACGAACTGCTCGGTGCCGCCAGCAACGTGGTTGCGGCCACGGATTACAGCGTCAGCCATCGAACCCATGTACAGCTGGATAGCGCGGATTGCGTCATCGTTGCCTGGGATGATGTAGTCAACGCCTTCCGGGCTGCTGTTGGTATCGACTACGCCGATAACCGGGATGCCCAGCTTGTTGGCTTCGGTGATCGCGATGCGCTCGTGATCAACGTCGATAACGAACAGTGCGTCAGGCAGACCGCCCATGTCCTTGATACCACCCAGGGAACGATCGAGCTTTTCCAGGTCGCGAGTGCGCATCAGCGCCTCTTTCTTGGTCAGCTTGGCGAAAGTACCGTCTTCGGCTTGCACTTCAAGGTCACGCAGACGCTTGATGGAAGCACGGATGGTTTTGAAGTTGGTCAGCATGCCGCCCAACCAGCGATGATCGACGTACGGCGAACCGCAACGCGCTGCTTCTTCAGCAACGATCTTGCCAGCGGAACGCTTGGTGCCGACGAACAGAATCTTGTTTTTGCCCTGGGCCAGGCGCTCTACGAAAGTCAAAGCTTCGTTGAACATTGGCAGGGTTTTTTCAAGGTTGATAATGTGGATCTTGTTACGCGCGCCGAAAATGTATTTACCCATTTTCGGGTTCCAGTAACGGGTCTGGTGACCGAAGTGCACACCGGCCTTCAGCATATCGCGCATGTTGACTTGGGACATGATAGTTCCTTAATAAGTCGGGTTTGGCCTCCACGTATCCCAATGACCAACCAGTGGCATTCGCCTCCGGCACCCAGGTCATCGTGTCGACACGTGTGTGGATTTAAGCTTTGCGGGGTATCCCCGGAAAGCGGCGCATTTTATACCACAGGGCTGGCAAAAACGAAACCCGCAATCACATTTGCCGTCAGTCGCTTTTGCGCAAGCCTTTGAATCGAGCCAAAATACCCCCACCTTATAGAGACAAGCGATCGCCAGACGCTCATGGTTTGCCCCCTGCGTCTGTTAGAATCGCGTTTTTTGGGCTTGTGCGAATTCTGCAACCTTTTGTCGCACACCCGTAAACCGTATTGATTTCAGCGCGTCGCGCTAGAGAGAGCCTGTATGACCGTCACCCTCAAAACCGCCGAAGACATCGCTGGCATGCGCGTTGCCGGCAAACTGGCTGCCGACGTGCTGGAAATGATTGCCGAACACGTCAAGCCCGGCGTCACCACCGAAGCACTGGACCGCATCTGCCACGACTATATTGTCGACGTGCAAAAAGCCATCCCTGCGCCGCTGAACTACAAGGGCTTCCCCAAGTCGATCTGCACCTCGATCAACCACGTGGTGTGCCACGGGATTCCCGGCGACAAGCCACTGAAAGACGGCGACACCCTGAACATCGACGTCACCGTGATCAAGGATGGCTACCACGGCGACACCAGCCGCATGTTCCACGTCGGCAGCGTGCCGGTGTGGGCCGAGCGCCTGTCGCAAGTCACCCAGGAATGCATGTACAAGGCCATCGAGATCGTCAAGCCCGGCTGCCGCCTGGGTGACATCGGTGAAGTGATCCAGAAGCACGCTGAAAAGAACGGCTTCTCGGTGGTGCGTGAATTCTGCGGCCACGGCATCGGCAAGGTGTTCCACGAAGAGCCGCAGATCCTGCACTACGGCCGCGCCGGCACCGGCATGGAGCTCAAGGCAGGCATGACCTTCACCATCGAGCCGATGATCAACCAGGGCAAGGCCGACACCAAGGTGCTGGGCGACGGCTGGACCGCTATCACCAAGGACCGCAAGCTCTCGGCACAGTGGGAACACACCCTGCTGGTAACCGACACCGGCTACGAGATTTTCACCCTGCGCGCCGACGACACGATTCCTCGCGTTTCGGCGTAATGTTTGTACCGGTTTTCTAATAGCGACGCCGTGCCCCAATAGATAGAAAGGAAAACCGATCGATGCCCCAGGTGGACCCCGAACTCTTTGACCGTGGCCAGTTCCAGGCGGAACTGGCGCTGAAGGCAAGCCCCATCGCCGCCTTCAAGAAGGCCATCCGTCAAGCCCGCGAGGTGCTCGACGAGCGTTTTCGCACCGGCCGGGACATCCGCCGGCTGATCGAGGACCGCGCCTGGTTCGTCGATAACATCCTGCAAAAGGCCTGGGAACAGTTCAGCTGGAGTGAAGACGCCGATATCGCCCTGGTCGCGGTCGGCGGCTACGGCCGTGGCGAACTGCACCCCTACTCCGACATCGACCTGCTGATTTTGCTCGACAGCGCCGACCACGAGATTTTTCGCGATTCCATCGAGCGTTTTCTGACGCTGTTGTGGGACATCGGCCTGGAAGTCGGCCAAAGCGTGCGCTCGGTGGACGAGTGCGCCCAGGAAGCCCGCGCCGACCTGACGGTGATCACCAACCTGATGGAAAGCCGCACCATCGCCGGTCCCGAGCGCCTGCGCCAGCGCATGCTGGAGGTCACCAGTACCGCACACATGTGGCCGAGTAAGGATTTCTTCCTGGCCAAGCGCGCCGAGCAAAAAGCCCGGCACCACAAGTACAACGACACCGAATACAACCTGGAGCCCAACGTCAAAGGCTCCCCTGGCGGGC
The DNA here is from genome assembly GCF_002204795.1 of Pseudomonas sp. K2I15. Taxonomy (GTDB): domain Bacteria; phylum Pseudomonadota; class Gammaproteobacteria; order Pseudomonadales; family Pseudomonadaceae; genus Aquipseudomonas. Next base: position 119,325 of record NZ_NIXO01000006.1, on the reverse strand, counting down.
TGCGGGATATCCAGACCATTTTGTGGGTCGCGCGTCGCCAGTACGGCACCCTGAACCTGCGGGCGCTGGCCGGGGAAGGCTTTCTGGTGGAGAGCGAAAACGCCCTGCTGGCCTCCTCCCAGGAATTCCTGTGGAAAGTGCGCTACGCGTTGCACATGCTGGCCGGGCGCTCCGAAGACCGCCTGCTGTTCGATCACCAGCGCTCCATCGCCACCCTGCTGGGGTTTGAAGGCGAAGACGCGAAGACCAGCATCGAAAGCTTCATGCAGCAGTACTACCGGGTGGTGATGAGCATTGCCCAGCTCAGCGACCTGATCATCCAGCACTTCGAAGAAGTGATCCTGGCCCCGGAAGATGAAGCACCGCCGCAGCCGATCAACTCGCGCTTCCAGTTGCACGATGGCTACATCGAGGCGCGCAACGACAACGTGTTCAAACGCACGCCGTTTGCCATGCTGGAAATCTTCGTGCTGATGGCCCAGCAGCCGGAAATCAAAGGCGTGCGCGCCGACACCATTCGCTTGCTACGGGAAAACCGTCACCTGATCGACGACGATTTTCGCAACGACATCCGCAATACCAGCCTGTTTATCGAGCTGTTCAAGTGCAAGATCGGCATTCACCGCAACCTGCGGCGCATGAACCGCTACGGGATTCTGGGGCGCTACCTGCCGGAGTTCGGCTTTATCGTCGGGCAGATGCAACATGACCTGTTCCACATCTATACGGTGGACGCCCACACCCTGAACCTGATCAAGCACCTGCGTAAGTTGCAGTACACCCAGGTGTCAGAGAAATTCCCGCTGGCCAGCAAGCTTATGGCACGCCTGCCCAAGCCCGAACTGATTTACCTGGCTGGCTTGTACCACGACATCGGCAAGGGCCGGCACGGTGATCACTCGGAAATTGGTGCAGTGGACGCCGAAGCGTTCTGCCAGCGTCACCAGTTGCCACTGTGGGACAGCCGCCTGATTGTGTGGCTGGTGCAAAACCACTTGGTTATGTCCACCACGGCCCAGCGCAAGGACTTGTCCGACCCGCAGGTGATCCACGATTTCGCCCAGGCCGTTGGCGACGAAACCCGTCTTGACTACCTGTACGTGCTCACCGTCTCCGACATCAACGCCACCAACCCGACGCTTTGGAATTCCTGGCGCGCCAGCCTGTTGCGCCAGCTCTACACCGAGACCAAGCGTGCACTGCGTCGTGGCCTGGAGAACCCGGTGGACCGCGAAGAACAGATCCGCCGCACACAAAGCGCGGCCCTGGATATCCTGGTGCGTGGTGGCAATGACCCGGACGACGTCGAGCAACTCTGGTCGCAACTGGGGGACGACTACTTCCTGCGCCACACCGCCGGCGACGTGGCCTGGCACAGCGACGCGATCCTGCAGCAACCGGCCGATGGCGGGCCACTGGTATTGATCAAGGAAACCACCCAGCGCGAGTTCGAGGGTGGCACGCAGATCTTCATCTACGCACCGGACCAGCACGACTTCTTCGCCGTGACCGTGGCCGCGATGGACCAGCTCAACCTGAACATTCATGACGCCCGGGTAATCACCTCCAGCAGCCAGTTCACCCTCGACACCTACATCGTGCTCGACACTGAAGGCGAGTCCATCGGCGACAACCCGGAGCGGGTGAAAAAGATCCGCAAGGGCCTCACCGACGCCCTGCGCGACCCCGACGACTACCCGACCATTATCCAGCGCCGGGTACCGCGCCAGCTCAAGCACTTTGCGTTTGCCCCCGAGGTGACCATCCACAACGACGCCCACCGCCCGGTGACGGTGCTGGAACTCAGTGCGCCGGACCGCCCAGGCCTGTTGGCGCGGATCGGCACGATCTTCCTGGAGTTCGACCTGTCGCTACAGAACGCCAAGATTGCGACCCTGGGCGAACGGGTGGAAGACGTGTTCTTTATTACTGATGCCGACAACCAGCCGCTTTCCGACCCTGAACTGTGCCGACGCTTGCAGGAAGCCATCGTCCAGCAGTTGAGCGTCAACCAGGAGACTGGCGTCGAGATGTCACGCTTGAGCATCTGACCGACACCCCATTTTCAGCTTCCAATGAATTGAACGAGATCCACCGATGAACAACGCCCTGAACCAGTTGCAGCCCTACCCGTTCGAGAAATTGCGCGTCCTGCTGGGCAGTGTCACGCCCAACCCGGACAAACGCCCGATCGCCCTCTCCATCGGCGAGCCGAAGCACAAGTCCCCGCAGTTCGTCGCCGACGCGCTGGCCGACAACCTGGACAAGATGGCGGTATACCCGACCACGTTGGGCATTCCCGCCCTGCGTGAGGCCATTGGCGCGTGGTGCGAACGTCGCTTCAGCGTGCCCAAGGGCTGGCTGGACCCGGCGCGCAATATCCTGCCAGTGAACGGCACCCGTGAAGCGCTGTTTGCCTTCACCCAGACCGTGGTCAACCGTGGCGATGACGCGCTGGTGGTCAGCCCAAACCCGTTCTATCAGATCTATGAAGGTGCAGCCTTTCTCGCCGGGGCCAAGCCATATTACTTGCCGTGCCTGGATGAAAACGCCTTCAATCCGGATTTCGACGCGGTGTCGCCGGACATCTGGAAACGCTGCCAGATCCTGTTCCTGTGCTCGCCCGGCAACCCGACCGGTGCTTTGATCCCCGTCGACACCCTGAAAAAACTGATCGCCCTGGCCGACGAATACGACTTCGTGATCGCTGCCGATGAGTGCTACAGCGAGCTGTATTTCGACGAACAAACCCCGCCGCCGGGCCTGCTCAGCGCCTGCGTGGAGCTGGGTCGCCAGGATTTCAAGCGCTGCGTGGTGTTCCACAGCCTGTCCAAGCGCTCCAACCTGCCGGGCCTGCGCTCGGGTTTTGTGGCCGGCGATGCCGAGATCCTCAAGGGCTTCCTGCTGTACCGCACCTACCACGGCTGCGCGATGCCGGTGCAAACCCAACTGGCGAGCATTGCCGCCTGGCAGGACGAAGCCCACGTACAGGCCAACCGTGATCTGTACCGGGAAAAATTCGACGCTGTGCTGGCGATCCTGAAGCCGGTGCTGGACGTGCAAAACTCCGACGGCGGTTTCTACCTGTGGCCGAATGTCAAAGGTGATGACGCCGCTTTCTGCCGGGATTTGTATGTGGAAGAGCACGTGACCGTGGTGCCGGGCTCGTACCTGTCACGGGAAGTGGACGGCTTCAACCCGGGCGCCGGGCGTGTGCGCCTGGCACTGGTTGCGCCGCTGGCAGAATGCGTGGAAGCAGCGACGCGGATTCGCGACTTCATCACCCGAAACCGTTGATGCCGCTTGATGGCTGACCAAGACCCGCCCGGACAGGGAACTCCGGGCGGCATGGGCACCACCCAAAGGCTCCCAGGGTCTTTCGGCGAAAACTCTAATGATCAACCTTGCCAACCAGGGAGCCTCGTTCAGAGGCCCCGCCTCCACTGACACCCTTTCAAACACGGGCACTCAATCCGTCAGCCCGGTGCGGGCCAAACGCAATGTGCACGACGACGCAAAGCTCTGGCCCAATGGCTCGACACTGAAGATTGCCCTCTACGACACCGACGGAGAAATGGCAGAGGCAATCAAGGACGCGATCAACGAATGGTTACCACACGTTAACCTCAAGTTTGATTTCGTCTCCGGCGATGAGGGCGACATTCGGATCGTTCTCAACCATTTCGATGAGAGTTACGGCAGCGCACTGGGAACAGACGCGAAAAACATCCCGGCGTACCTGCCCACAATAATCCTGCCGGGCGATACCCTTTCGCCCAGATTCCGCTACGTTGCGCTGCATGAGTTCGGGCACGCCCTGGGAGCGCTGCATGCCCATCAGCACCCGGATTCAAACATCCCCTGGGACAAACAGAAGACCTATAACGACAGCTACCAGCGCTTTGGCTGGGACAAGGACACTGTCGACAAGAATATCCTCCCCCTGGCGCGAAACGGTCAGCATCGCTACCAATCTTACGACGGCAACTCAGTGATGCATTACGGAATAAGGTCCCAGTGGACGTCCATGGACTGGGCTCAATCGGAAAGCTGGGAGATCAGCGATGGCGATATTGCCCAGATGAAACAGGCCTATCCCAAACCGATATAACCTGTGCCCGCGGCTACTTCTCCTTCCCAAGGTTAGCTTCACTCAAATCCAGATCAGCCAACACCTCGCGCAACACATCATCCCCAATCGCGTGGTGGCGGCTGAGACTGTAAAGCTCAAGCCGTTGGGCTCGCAGGGCTTTGAGCCGCAAACGGCGCTCCAACTGATCCAGTTGGAGCGCCACGGCCTGCGCTTCGGCGGAATCATTGAATACTTCAAGCTGATGACGGTATTCCGACATGATCCGCGCCTTGAGTTCGGTGGCCAGTGCAGCCTGGGCTGCGTCCTGGGGTCCTGCGTCTTCTGCCTCCAAGGCATGGATCGCAGCTTCCGCAGTTTTCTTCCAGGCATCGCGTACTTCGCTGCGACGCCTGTCGTCCGGACTCTTTTCAATGCCCCGCAGCAGCAACGGCAAGGCTATACACGCAGCAACCAGTGACAGCAGGATCACGCCCGCCGCAATGAAGATCAGCAGGTCGCGCTCCGGGAACGCTTCACCGGGCGCCAGCAGCAACGGCACCGACATCACACCCGCCAACGTCACCGCACCGCGCACCCCGCCCACGGTCAACAACCAGCAGGAACGGGCGGTGGGCACCAGCGTCAGCTCACTTTTCCCACGCAAGCGCCGCAGCAATCCCGACAGGCGCCAGATGCTTTGCACCCAGATAAACCGCAACACCACCAGCACCAGGAAAATCGCGATCACGTCCAGGCAGCGATACAGCAACGTCGGCCACACCGTCGGCTCATGGCTGACCACCGCCTTGATGATGTCTGGCAGTTGCAGGCCCAGCAACAGGAAAATCAGGCCGTTAAATGCGAATTCCAGCAGCGACCAGACGCTGCGATTGAGCAGCCGAGTGCTGGTCTGGCGCGGCAGCAGATCGAGCCAGCTTTGCATCATGCCCGCTGCCACCGCCGATAAAATTCCCGATGCGCCAAGGCGTTCCGCCAGCACGTAAGCGGCAAACGGCAGCAGCAACATGAACACCACGTGCGTCGCCGGGTCGTCCCAGCCCCGGGCGATCATCCAGGATCGCAAGCGACCTACCAGCCAACTCAGGCCCACACCAATGGCCAGGCCACCGACGGCCACCAGTACAAATGTCAGGCTGGCATTGGCCAGGGAAAACACCCCGGTCACCGCCGCCACCAGGGCAAACTTGAACGTCACCAGGCCCGACGCATCGTTCATCAATGCCTCGCCCTGAAGCATGTGCATCAAGGGCGTTGGCAGGCGATTCTGGGAAATCGCCGACACCGCCACGGCATCCGTAGGCGACAACACGGCCGCCAGGGCGAAGGCTACCGGCAGCGGAATACTCGGCAACAGCCAGTGAATGAAGTAGCCAGCACCGACCACGGTAAACAGCACCAAACCCACCGCCAGCGTCAGGATCGGCCCGCGCAGGCGCCATAACTCACGCTTGGGCATGCGCCAACCGTCGGAGAACAGCAGCGGCGGCAAGAACAGGAAAAGAAACAATTCGGGGTCGAGGGCTACATGCAGGCCGAGCGTCGGCCACGCCAACAAGGCACCGGCGGCAATCTGCACCAGTGGCAACGGCAGTGGGATGACACGCCCGACAAGGCGCGAAACGCTGACCAGCATCAACAGGATGAGTACGGTGTAGGCGGTTTGCATAACGCGGGATTCCCAGACAATCAACGTGCAACAACACACATCAGGCAACAACTCGCCATTGAAGTGCCATATTAGCCGCCTATGCTGCGCGATGGCCTTTGCACAAAAGTCGCACGGGGCAACACGCAGTTGTGACGAGCGGCGCCGAAAGCCGCTGGCCATGGCATAATCCGTGACCTTTCATCTGTGTCAGCCCAAAGGGGGGCAATTCCTTGACCGATTCAAGCAAAACGTTGCACCTTTTCGGCATCAAAGCCTGCGACACCATGAAAAAGGCGCGCACCTGGCTCGATGAACACGCTGTCAGCTATGAGTTTCATGATTACAAAACGGCCGGTATCGACCGCGAACACTTGACCCAATGGTGCAATGAGCACGGTTGGCAGGTGGTTTTGAACCGTGCGGGCACCACCTTTCGCAAACTCGAAGACGAACGCAAAGCCGATCTCGACCAAGCGAAAGCCATTGAATTGATGCTCGCGCAACCCTCGATGATCAAGCGACCCGTGCTTGATCTCGGTGACAAAACCCTGATTGGCTTCAAGCCAGATAGTTATTCGGCGGCCCTCAAGTAGGCCAGCCCACTCCATTTTTGTAGAGGTAACAGCATGTCCAATTCCCTGTTCAGCCTGGGCTTCGGCGTCGGCACTCAGAACCGCCAAGGTGCTTGGCTGGAAGTGTTTTACGCACAACCGCTGCTCAATCCATCGGCTGAAATCATCGCTGCCATCGCGCCTATCCTCGGTTACAGCGAAGGTAACCAGGCGATCACTTTCACCGTCACCCAGGCCCTGCAACTGGCTGACGCGCTCAAAGGTGTCGACGCCGCCCAAGCTGCGCTGTTGAGCCGCCTGGCTGAAAGCCACACCCCGCTGGTTGCCACGCTGCTGGCCGAAGACGCCGCGCTGACCTCCACGCCTGAGGCCTACCTCAAGCTGCACCTGCTGTCCCATCGCCTGGTCAAGCCACACGGCCTGAACCTGGCCGGTGTGTTCCCGCAACTGCCCAACGTGGCCTGGACCAGCCAGGGCGCGATCGACATCAATGAGCTGGCCGAGCGTCAACTGGAAGCCCGCCTGCGTGGCGAGCTGCTGGAAGTGTTCTCGGTGGACAAGTTCCCGAAAATGACCGACTACGTGGTACCGAGCGGCGTGCGTATCGCTGATGCCGCGCGGATCCGCCTGGGCGCCTACGTGGGCGAAGGCACCACCGTGATGCACGAAGGTTTCGTCAACTTCAACGCCGGCACCGAAGGCCCGGGCATGATCGAAGGCCGCGTGTCGGCTGGCGTGTTCGTCGGCAAGGGTTCGGACCTGGGCGGCGGTTGCTCCACCATGGGCACCCTGTCGGGCGGCGGCAACATCGTGATCAAGGTGGGCGAAGGCTGCCTGATCGGCGCCAACGCCGGTATCGGTATCCCGTTGGGCGACCGCAACACCGTGGAATCGGGCCTGTACGTCACCGCCGGCACCAAGGTTGCGCTGCTGGACGAGCAGAACAATCTGGTCAAAGTGGTCAAGGCGCGTGAGCTGGCCGGCCAACCGGACCTGCTGTTCCGCCGCAACTCCGAGACCGGTGCCGTGGAGTGCAAAACCCACAAATCGGCCATCGAACTGAACGCAGCGCTGCACGCTCACAACTAAGCAGCGACTCGATGCCACTAACGGCCCACACCTTCAGGGTGCGGGCCGTTTATACGAGCTTTGATCACCATGCTTGTGCCCTCTCCCTGGCGCGCTGACTTTCCGGCCATCGCCACCCTGCAACGGCAAGACCAGACCTATCTGGACAACGCCGCCACCACGCAAAAACCTCAAGCCTTGTTGGACGCCATCAGCCATTACTACGCCAATGGCGCAGCCAATGTGCACCGTGCCCAGCATTTGCCGGGCGCCCATGCGACCCAGGCCTTCGAGGACAGTCGCAGCAAGGTGGCGCAGTGGCTGAACGTCGGCGACGACGGGCAAATCATCTTCACCCACGGCGCGACTTCTGCGCTGAACCTCCTGGCTTATGGCCTGGAGCACCTATTCAAGCCGGGCGACGAGATTGTCATCAGCGCCCTGGAGCACCACGCCAACCTGCTGCCATGGCAGCAACTGGCCAAACGTCGCGGGCTGGAACTGGTGGTTTTGCCGCTTAACGATGACGGCTTGATCGACCTGAAAGTTGCCGCCGAGTTGATAGGCCCGCGTACCCGGTTGCTGGCGGTGAGCCAACTGTCCAACGTGCTTGGCGCGTGGCAGCCGTTGCCGCAGCTGTTGGCGTTGGCCAAGACCCACGACGCACTAACAGTGGTCGATGGCGCCCAAGGCATCGTCCATGGTCGCCATGACATGCAGGCGCTGGGCTGCGACTTCTATGTGTTTTCCAGCCACAAACTCTACGGCCCGGACGGCGTCGGCGTGCTGTATGGCCGCACTGAAGCCTTGCATCACCTGCGCCATTGGCAGTTTGGTGGCGAGATGGTGCAACTGGCTGACTACCAAAGCGCCAGCTTCCGCCCCGCGCCCCTGGGCTTCGAAGCCGGCACACCGCCAATCGCCAGCGTCATCGGCCTGGGGGCAACCCTGGATTACCTGAGTTCCCTGGACCAGCAAGCGGTGACGGCCCACGAAGCCGCCCTGCACGACTACCTGTTGCGCGGCTTGCAAGCGCGCAATGGCGTGCGGCTGCTGGGTTCGCCGCAGGTGGCCCTGGCCAGCTTTGTGGTGGACGGCGTACACAATGCCGACCTCGCCCACTTGCTGACCGAACAAGGGATTGCCGTACGCGCCGGCCATCATTGCGCGATGCCGCTGCTCAAGCAGATGGGATTGTCGGGGGCGATTCGGGTGTCGCTGGCGCTGTACAACGATTCCGATGACCTGGAGCGCTTTTTTGAAGCGCTGGATCAGGCACTGGATATGTTGCGATGAGCTTGCCGACGGAAGCCGTTGTCGCGCTGGAAGCGTTTCAGGCGGTCGGCAGTTGGGAACAACGGGCCCGCCTGCTCATGCAATGGGGCGAGCGAATGCCCGTCTTGCCGGATGAAGACAAGGTCGACGCGAACCTGGTACAAGGCTGTGAAAGCCTGGTGTGGCTGGTGGGGCGCTTGCAGGACGGCCACTGGCAGTTTGCCGCCAGCAGCGATGCACGGCTGATTCGCGGGCTGGTGGCGTTGTTGCTGGCGCGGGTTAACGGCTTGTCTGCCGCCGAACTGCAAGCCGTCGACTTGCCCGGCTGGTTTGACCAACTGGGCCTGTCGCGGCAGTTATCGCCGTCGCGCAGCAATGGGTTGAATGCGGTGTTGCAGCGGATGCGGCAACTGAGTTCAGCTACGACGCCTTGACCCGATCCGAAGGCCGGCGCACCCCGGCCACAATCTTGTCCACCGCCTTGGTCGCCGCCACCATGCCAAACGTCGCGGTAACCATCATCACCGCGCCAAACCCGCCGGCGCAGTCCAGCTTCACGCCATCACCGACAAAACTTTTCTGCAAACAAATGCTGCCGTCCGGCTTGGGATAACGCAGTTGTTCGGTGGAGAACACGCAGGGAACGCTGTAATGGCGGGTCACGGTGCGGGAGAAACCGTAGTCGCGGCGCAGGGTGGAGCGCACTTTCGACGCCAGCGGATCGTTGAACGTACGGTTCAAATCACACACCTGAATCAGCGTCGGATCAATCTGCCCACCCGCGCCGCCGGTGGTGATGATCTGAATCTTGCGGCGCTTGCACCAGGCAATCAGCGCGGCCTTGGCATTAACGCTGTCGATGCAGTCGATCACGCAGTCAATATTGGGCGTGATGTACTCAGCCATGGTCTCGCGAGTGACGAAATCCGCCACCGCATGCACGGTGCAGTCCGGGTTGATGCCTTTCAGACGCTCGGCCATGACCTCGACCTTGGCCTTGCCCACCGTGCTGTCCAGCGCATGCAACTGACGGTTGCTGTTGCTGACGCACACATCATCCAGGTCAAACAGCGAAATCTCGCCCACGCCGCAGCGGGCGATGGCTTCCGCCGCCCAGGAGCCCACACCGCCCACGCCGACGATGGCCACATGGGCCGCCTTCAGGCGTTCCAGGCCTTCAATGCCATACAAGCGGGCGACGCCGGCAAACCGTGGATCTTCTGTACTCATGACCATTACCCCAAAAACCGGCGCGCATTATAGGGCGTTGCCGCGACAAGTTCGACGCATCCAGCTACAAGTAAAGAACTTAGGTGAACTTTCGCTGCCCAATGTCCGGTTTTTCTCGGCCTGCTGTACGGTCAGTGAAAGGCCGGTGTAGGATGCGCGCCGTTCGGCGTAGGCCGACACCTCTTTTCGTTCCACACCTTTTGGAACCCGAAATAGCCATGTCATCGCGTAAATTTGGACTCAACCTGGTGGTGGTGCTGGCAATTGCCGCGCTGTTCACCGGCTTCTGGGCGCTGATCAACCGCCCGGTCAATGCCCCTAACTGGCCTGAGCAGATCTCCGGTTTTTCGTACTCGCCGTTCCAGCAAGGCCAGTACCCACAGAAAGACCAGTATCCGACCGACGATCAAATGCGTCAGGACCTTGCGATCATGAGCAAGCTGACGGACAACATCCGTACCTACTCGGTCGACGGCACCTTGGGTGATATTCCCAAGCTGGCGGAAGAGTTCGGTTTGCGGGTGACGCTGGGGATCTGGATCAGCCCGGACCTTGAGCGCAACGAACGCGAGATACAGCGCGCCATCGAGATCGCCAACAGTTCGCGCAGCGTAGTGCGCGTGGTGGTGGGTAACGAAGCGTTGTTCCGTGAAGAAATCACTCCCGAAGCGCTGATCGTGCTGCTGGACCGTGTGCGCGCGGCCGTGAAAGTGCCGGTGACCACGTCCGAGCAATGGCACATCTGGGAACACAACCCGCAACTGGCCAAGCACGTCGACCTGATCGCCGCGCACATCCTACCGTACTGGGAACATATCCCGGTGGACAAGGCCGGCCAGTTCGTCCTCGACCGCGCACGGGACCTGAAGAAGACCTTCCCGAAAAAGCCGCTGCTGCTGTCGGAGGTTGGCTGGCCGAGCAACGGGCGGATGCGTGGCGGTTCTGACGCCTCCCCGGCTGACCAGGCGATTTACCTGCGCACGCTGGTCAACAAGCTGAACCGCCAGGGCTACAACTACTTCGTGATCGAAGCGTTTGACCAGCCGTGGAAAGCCAGCGACGAAGGTTCGGTGGGCGCCTATTGGGGCGTGTTCAACGCCGCGCGCCAGCAGAAATTCAACTTTGATGGCCCGGTCGTTGCGATCCCGCAATGGCGAGTGCTGGCGATCGGCTCGGTGGTGCTTGCGCTGCTGTCCCTGACCTTGCTGATGATCGACGGCTCGGCCCTGCGCCAGCGTGGCCGTACGTTCCTGACCTTTATCGCCTTCCTGTGCGGCTCGGTATTGGTGTGGATCGGCTACGACTACAGCCAGCAATACAGCACCTGGTTCAGTTTGACGGTGGGTTTCCTGCTGGCACTCGGCGCCCTGGGCGTGTTTATCGTGTTGCTGACCGAGGCACATGAACTGGCGGAAGCGGTCTGGACCCACAAACGCCGGCGTGAATTCCTGCCGGTTGAAGGGGACTCGGACTACCGCCCGAAAGTCTCGATCCACGTGCCGTGCTACAACGAGCCGCCGGAGATGGTCAAACAGACCCTCGACGCCCTGGCCGCCCTCGACTATCCGGACTACGAAGTCCTGATCATCGACAACAACACCAAGGACCCGGCCGTATGGGAGCCGGTGCGCGACTACTGCGAAACCCTGGGCCCGCGCTTCAAGTTCTTCCACGTCTCGCCCCTGGCCGGTTTCAAGGGCGGCGCGCTGAACTACCTGATCCCGCATACCGCCAAGGATGCCGAGGTGATCGCGGTGATCGACTCCGATTACTGCGTGTCGCCGAACTGGCTCAAGCACATGGTGCCGCACTTCGCCGATCCGAAAATCGCCGTGGTGCAGTCGCCACAGGATTATCGCGACCAGAACGAAAGCACCTTCAAGAAGCTCTGCTACGCGGAATACAAAGGCTTCTTCCATATCGGCATGGTCACCCGCAACGACCGTGACGCGATCATCCAGCACGGCACCATGACCATGACCCGCCGTTCGGTCCTGGAAGAGTTGGGCTGGGCTGACTGGTGCATCTGCGAAGACGCCGAGCTGGGCCTGCGGGTATTCGAGAAAGGCCTGTCGGCGGCGTATTACCACGACAGCTACGGCAAGGGCCTGATGCCCGATACCTTTATCGACTTCAAGAAACAGCGTTTCCGCTGGGCCTATGGGGCGATTCAGATCATCAAGCGTCACACCGCAAGCCTCTTGCGCGGCAAGGACACCGAGCTGACCCGTGGCCAGCGCTACCACTTCCTCGCGGGCTGGTTGCCGTGGGTGGCAGACGGCATGAACATCTTCTTCACCGTGGGCGCCCTGTTGTGGTCGGCGGCGATGATTATCGTGCCGACGCGGGTTGACCCGCCGCTGCTGATTTTCGCGATCCCGCCATTGGCGTTGTTCGTGTTCAAGGTCGGCAAGATCATCTTCCTCTACCGTCGTGCGGTGGGTGTGAACCTGAAAGATGCGTTCTGTGCGGCGCTGGCCGGGTTGGCGTTGTCCCACACCATCGCCAAGGCGGTGCTGTATGGCTTCTTCACCACCAGCATTCCGTTCTTTCGCACACCGAAAAACGCCGATAACCACGGTTTCTGGGTCGCGATTTCCGAAGCCCGGGAAGAGATGTTCATCATGCTGCTGCTGTGGGGCGCGGCACTGGGGATTTACCTGGTGCAGGGCCTGCCGAGCAACGACATGCGCTTCTGGGTGGTGATGTTGCTGGTGCAGTCGCTGCCGTATGTGGCGGCGCTGATCATGGCGTTCCTGTCGTCGCTGCCGAAACCGGCAGCACCAGAGCCTGCGCCCGCCCCGGCGGCGTAAAATCTCGCGCAATGCACTAAACGGCGGCCTCTGGCCGCCGTTTTGCTATAAGATAACGGCCATTTGTGGGAGCGGGCTTGCTCGCGAATGCATCACCTCGGTCTGGCTGGCAGACCCAGTTGCCTGTATTCGCGAGCAAGCCCGCTCCCACATGAGCCCAGACATGCTTCCGGAGTTATTTTCATGACGGCCCACGCCGACCTTTCGCCGACCCTCCAACTCGCTATCGACCTGATCCGTCGCCCGTCGGTGACGCCGATCGACGCCGATTGCCAGAAGCTGATGATGCAGCGCCTGGGCGACGCCGGTTTTGCGCTTGAGCCGATGCGCATCGAGGATGTGGATAACTTTTGGGCCACCCACGGCAAACACGAAGGCCCGGTATTGTGCTTCGCCGGCCACACCGACGTGGTGCCGACCGGTCCGGTAAAGGCCTGGCAGAACGATCCGTTCGACGCGCTGATCGATGAAAACGGCATGCTGTGCGGGCGTGGCGCGGCCGACATGAAAGGCAGCCTGGCTGCGATGCTGGTCGCCTCCGAGCGCTTCGTGACCGACTACCCGGACCACAAGGGTTCGGTGGCATTCCTGATCACCAGCGATGAAGAAGGCCCGGCGCACCACGGCACCAAGGCCGTGATCGAACGCTTGGCGGCCCGCAAGGAGCGCCTGGACTGGTGCATCGTCGGCGAACCGTCGAGCACCACCCTGGTGGGCGATGTGGTCAAGAATGGCCGTCGTGGCTCCCTCGGCGCCACCCTGACCGTGCGCGGCGTGCAAGGCCACGTGGCCTACCCGCACCTGGCAAAGAACCCGATCCACCTGGCCGCTCCGGCCCTGGCCGAATTGGCCGCCGAGCATTGGGACGATGGCAACACCTTCTTCCCGCCCACCAGCTTCCAGATCTCCAACCTCAATTCCGGCACCGGCGCCACTAACGTGATCCCGGGTGACCTGACGGCGGTGTTCAACTTCCGTTTCTCCACCGAGTCCACGGTTGAAGGCCTGCAGCAGCGGGTCGCGGCGATTCTCGACAAGCATGGCCTGGACTGGCATGTGGAGTGGGCACTGTCGGGCCTGCCGTTCCTCACCGAGCCGGGCGCATTGCTCGATGCGGTAGCCGCCAGCATCAAGGCCGTCACCGGCCGCGAGACCAAGGCGTCCACCAGCGGCGGCACCTCTGACGGGCGCTTCATTGCGACCCTCGGCACCCAGGTTGTGGAACTGGGCCCGGTCAACGCGACGATCCATCAGGTCAACGAGCGCATTCTGGCCAGCGACCTCGATGTGCTGACCGAAATCTACTACCAGACCCTGATCAAGTTGCTCGCCTGATGCTCGCTTGCCCCATTTGCAGCGCACCGCTCCATGAAGTGGACAACGGCGTGGCCTGCCCGGTAGGGCACCGTTTCGACCGCGCGCGCCAGGGTTACCTGAACCTGTTGCCGGTGCAGCACAAGAACAGCCGCGACCCGGGCGATAACCTGGCGATGGTGGAAGCGCGCCGCGACTTTCTCAACGCCGGGCATTACGCCCCGGTGGCCAAGCGCCTGGCCGAACTGGCCGCTGAACGCAAACCCCAACGCTGGCTCGACATCGGCTGTGGCGAGGGTTACTACACCGCACAGATCGCCGATGCCCTGCTGCGCGCCGACGGCTACGCCCTGGATATTTCCAAGGAAGCGGTCAAGCGCGCCTGCAAACGCAACCCCACGGTGACCTGGTTGATCGCCAGCATGGCCCGTGTGCCGTTGGCCGATGCCAGCTGCCAGTTCCTTGCCAGTGTATTCAGCCCGCTGGACTGGCTGGAGGCCAAGCGCCTGCTCAGCCCGGGCGGCGGCTTGATGAAGGTCGGCCCTACCCGCGGCCACCTGATGGAACTGCGCGAGCGTTTGTACGACGAAGTGCGCGAGTACACCGACGACAAACACCTGGCGCTGGTACCGGACGGCATGAGCCTGCAACACAGCGAAACCCTGGAGTTCACGCTCAGCCTGGCCGACCCCAAGGATCGCGCCAATCTGCTGGCCATGACACCCCACGGCTGGCGTGCCAGTGCCGAACGCCGGGCCCAGGTGATCGAGGCCGCCGAACCGCTGCTGGTCACTGTGTCGATGCGCTACGACTATTTCGTGCTTCAATAACCCATTATTTTGTGGGCCTCTGGGGCCTGCGCTGAACCCGCGAATGGATTTTCAAAATCCCGCAATGAGGAACATCCATGCGCCAACCTGATATCGAGATTTACCTCAAGGACGCCGACGTCGACCACAAGGCCATCGCCGCCTGGCTGGGCGCCGCACTGGGCCCGTGCACCGATTGGGTCCAGCGCGGCCAGACCTACAAGTGCACCGCCGGCAGCGTGCCGGTCACCTGGCTGCCCAAAGCCGTAGGCAAATGGAACAGCCTGTACCTGGAAAGCGACCAGACCCCGTGGGAAGACGACATCGCCTGCGCCCGCGCAGCTTTTGCCGCGCTGAACGTCGAAGTGCGTTGCGCGCCGGGTAGCTGGGTTGAGGAAGAAGGTGAAGAAAGCGCGGATACCTGGATTCGTATCAGCGAAGACGGTGAAGAGCAGATCACCTGGAAAACCGCCTGATCTGACGCTGTGAACCCAATCAAAAATGTGGGAGCGGGCTTGCTCGCGAATGCAGTGTGTCAGTCACCTGAGTATCAACTGACACGCCGCTTTCGCGAGCAAGCCCGCTCCCACAGGGGTTATGCGGTGTCGCTGCAATTGTTTACAGCCCAACCACATCCTCAGCCTGCAAGCCCTTCTCGCCCGTCACCACGGCGTATTCCACCTGCTGGCCTTCAGCCAACGAACGGTGCCCGTCACCGCGAATGGCGCGGTAGTGCACAAACACGTCCTTGCCGTCTTCCCGCTGAATAAAGCCGTAGCCCTTGGCGTCGTTGAACCACTTCACATTACCGGTTTCGCGCGTTGCCATCTGTTTTGCTCCCACATGCTTTTTATAAGTACGTTTATTGT
Organism: Pseudomonas sp. K2I15; assembly: GCF_002204795.1. Classification (GTDB taxonomy): domain Bacteria; phylum Pseudomonadota; class Gammaproteobacteria; order Pseudomonadales; family Pseudomonadaceae; genus Aquipseudomonas. Next base: position 103,634 of record NZ_NIXO01000006.1, on the reverse strand, counting down.
TGAGTCGTCGCAGTTGAACTGCCGAGTATAAGACAGGCTCAAAAAGCTTCAACTCAAGATTACTTCGCCGCTTTTTTGCCGATTTTCGGCTAATACTGCACACTAGCGCCCCGAGCATCTGCTCGGTTTTTCCCACTAAAGCAGAAGACGTATGACCCGTTCTCCCTTTCGCCGTCTGGTATTTGGCACCTTGCGCCGGCTGTTGTACCTCTGGGTTCGCTCAGAGACGATCAACCAGTCGTCCCTTACCCTGAACCTCGACCGCAGCCGTCCGGTGTTTTACGTCCTGCAATCCCCGTCCCTCACCGAGTTGGCGGTGGTTGATACCGAATGTACCAAGGCCGGCCTGCCGCGCCCGGTGCTGCCGGTATCGGTGGGCCCGTTGATGGAGCCGGCGGCCTTCTTCTACCTGACGCCCGACCCCGACTGGCTCGGCCGCCAGGACAAGCGTGGCGCACCACCCACCCTGACCCGCCTGGTGGACGTGCTCACTGAACACGCCGAAGAGAATGCACAGATCATTCCAGTCAGCGTGTTCTGGGGCCAATCGCCCGACAGCGAGTCCAGCCCCTGGAAACTGCTGTTTGCCGACAGTTGGGCGGTCACCGGCCGCCTGCGCCGGCTGCTGAGCATCCTGATCCTGGGCCGCAAGACCCGAGTGCAATTCTCCGCGCCCATCAACCTGCGTGAATTGATCGAGCACAATAAAGGCCACGAACGCACGGTGCGCATGGCCCAACGCATCCTGCGGGTGCACTTTCGCAACCTGAAAACCGCAGTGATCGGCCCCGACCTGTCCCACCGGCGCAACCTGGTCAAAGGCCTGGTCAACATGCCGCTGGTGCGCCAGGCGATCCTCGACGAAGCCGAACGCGAGAAAATCACCCCTGAAAAAGCCAAGGCCCAGGCCCTGCGCTACGGCAACGAGATCGCCTCGGACTACACCTACACCGCCATCCGCTTCCTGGAAGTGGTGCTGAGCTGGTTCTGGAACAAGATTTACGACGGCATCAAGGTCAACAACATCGAAGGTGTGCAAAAAGTCGCCCAGGGTTACGAGGTGATCTATGTGCCGTGCCATCGCAGCCATATCGACTACCTGCTGCTGTCGTACCTGCTGTTCAAGAACGGCCTGACCCCGCCGCACATCGCCGCCGGGATCAACCTGAACATGCCGGTGATCGGCAGCCTGTTGCGCCGTGGCGGGGCGTTTTTCATGCGCCGCACCTTCAAGGGCAACCCGCTGTACACCTCGGTATTCAACGAATACCTGCACACCCTATTCACCAAGGGTTTCCCGGTGGAGTACTTCGTCGAGGGCGGACGTTCGCGCACTGGGCGCATGCTGCAACCCAAGACCGGAATGCTGGCGATTACCCTGCGCAGCTTCTTGCGCTCCTCACGCATGCCCATCGTGTTTGTGCCGGTGTACATCGGCTATGAACGGGTGCTGGAAGGCCGCACTTACCTGGGCGAGCTGCGCGGCGCGAGCAAGAAAAAAGAGTCGATTTTCGATATTTTCAAAGTGGTCGGCGCCCTCAAGCAGCGTTTTGGCCAGGTCGCGGTGAACTTCGGCGAACCGATCAAGCTGGCTGAGTTCCTCGACAGCGAGCAGCCCGACTGGCGCTCCCAGGAACTGGGCCCGAACTACAAGCCGGCGTGGCTCAACGAAACCACCAACCGCCTCGGCGAGCGCGTGGCGCAACACTTGAACGAAGCGGCGGCGATCAACCCGGTGAACCTGGTGGCGCTGGCGCTGCTGTCCACCACCCGTCTGGCCCTGGATGACCAAGCCATGGCGCGCCAGCTTGACCTCTATCTGGCCTTGTTGCGCAAGGTGCCCTATTCGCCCCATACCACCTTGCCCGAAGGTGATGGCCAGGCGCTGATCAATCACGTCAAGGACATGGACCTGCTGTCGGAACAGAGTGATGCCCTCGGCAAGATCCTCTATCTGGACGAGCAAAACGCCGTCCTGATGACCTACTACCGCAACAACGTGCTGCACATCTTCGCCCTGCCGGCGCTGCTGGCGAGTTTCTTCCAAAGCAGCTCGCGCATGAGCCGCGAACAGATCCTGCGCTACACCCGCGCACTCTACCCGTACCTGCAATCAGAGCTGTTTATCCGCTGGTCGCTGGACGAGCTGGACGCGGTGGTCGACCAGTGGCTGGAAGCCTTCGTCGAACAAGGCCTGCTGCGCTTCGAGAACGAGGTGTACCTGCGCCCGGCCCCGAGCTCACGGCACTTTGTGCTGCTGACGCTGCTGTCCAAAAGCATCGCCCAGACCCTGCAACGCTTTTACATGGCCATCTCGCTGCTGCTCAACAGCGGCCAGAACAGCATCAGCGCCGAAGAGCTGGAAGACTTGTGCACCGTCATGGCCCAGCGCCTGTCGATCCTGCACGGCCTGAACGCCCCGGAGTTCTTCGACAAGAGCCTTTTCCGACATTTTATCCAGACGTTGCTGGAGCAAGATGTGCTGCGCCGCGACGAGGCCGGCAAGCTGAGCTATCACCCGCTGCTGGGTGAACTGGCCGAAGGCGCGGCCAAGCGCGTGTTGCCGGCGGAGATTCGCCTGTCGATTCGCCAGGTGGCCCTGCATCGCAATGAAGACGCGGCCGACACGCCCGTCGTACCAGAAGAAACGCACTAGAGTGACCGAGGCGCCAGGGTGTTTCTGGCGCCGCTGACAAGGAGCTGCACCATGAAAAAAATCATCCTCCTGGGTCTGACCGCCCTACTGGGAGCCTGCCAGACCATGAGCCCCGCGCCCAAAGCCAGCCTCGATGGCGAAGTGTTCTACCTGCAACGCATCGCCCTGCCGCCCGCCGCCACCTTGAGTGTGACCCTGCAAGACGTGTCCTTGATGGACGCCCCGGCCGTGACCCTGGCCGAGCAGAAAGGCCCGGTGAAAGGCCAGGTGCCGCTCCCCTTCCACCTGAGCTACGATCCGGCCCAGGTCAAACCTGGCCACAGTTACTCGGTCAGCGCTCGCATCGAACTGGATGGCAAGCTACTGTTTATTACCACCGAACGGCACTCTGTGCAGTTGAACGGCCAGGACCCACAACCGCTGCGCGTACGCGTGGATGCGGTTGCACACTGATTAAAAATCGAACATAAGGAAGCGCCCATGCTCCGTAACTCCCTTCGCCTCACTGCCCTGTGCGCCGGCCTGCTGCTCGGCGCCAACGCGATGGCCTTGTCCCTCGGCAGCCTGTCCCAGGGTGACGCCACCGGCGGCCTCAAGGACGCACTGACCCAAGGCGCGCAGATTGCCGTCAAACAACTGGGCGTGCCCGGTGGTTTCAGCAACAACCCCGAAGTGAAGATCGGCCTGCCGGGCAAGTTGGGCAAAGTCGCCGACAAGTTGAAAATGTTCGGCATGGGTGACCAGGTCAACCAACTTGAAGCCAGCATGAACAAGGCCGCCGAGTCTGCCGTGACCCAGGCTCAGCCGATCCTGGTAAACGCTGTGAAAAACATGAGCGTGACCGACGCCAAGGGCATCCTCACCGGTGGCCAGGACTCGGCAACCCAGTACCTGAACAAAAGCAGCCGCGACGAGATCCGGGCCAAGTTCCTGCCGATCGTCAAGGCCGCCACCGACAAGGTCGGCGTTGCCCAGCAGTACAACGCCCTCGCGGGCAAGGCGGCCACCTTTGGCGCGATTGATGCCAAGAGTGCAAACGTCGAAAGCTACGTGACCGAGCAGGCACTGGACGGGTTGTTCAAGATGATCGCCCAGCAGGAAGAGACCATTCGCAAGAACCCGGCAGCGGCCGCTACCAGCTTGGCGAAGAAAGTCTTTGGCGCGCTGTAAAACGTAACGCAGGCCAATAAAAACGCCCTGAACGATTCAGGGCGTTTTCATGTCTGCCGGACCTCAATCCACCACACCCGGGCACAGTGCCATTTTCAGTAGCGAATCGGCCTGCTGGCGTGCGATTGCGAGGTTACAGAGATCGCGTTGCTGTTCAGGTTGTTATTGTCATTGTTGATAGTGATGTTCACATCAGGGTTGCGATTTGAATGGTGGCGACCAAACCCATTCGCCAAACCCATCAGTTGCAATGGCAATGTCAGTAAATTTAACAGCATACATACCCCTTGATATCTGTCTGTGGACCCATCCTCTGCGACCTGTTCGCCAGAAGACATCACCTGCCTATCAGGTAACCCCTATGTGGCAATTGGGCCGCAATGGTTCCTTCGCCCGATACGCCAAGGCCTTCACGCCGCGTCTTTGCGAACCCTGAACCAGGCCGCATACAACGCCGGCAGGAACAACAGCGTCAACGCCGTCGCCACAATCAACCCGCCCATGATCGCCACCGCCATCGGCCCGAAGAACACGCTGCGTGACAGCGGGATCATCGCCAATACCGCCGCCAGGGCAGTCAATACGATCGGCCTGAAGCGGCGCACCGTCGCCTCGATAATCGCCTGCCAGGGTGCCAGGCCGGCCTTGATGTCCTGCTCGATCTGGTCCACCAGGATCACCGAGTTACGCATGATCATGCCCGACAGTGCGATGGTCCCCAGCATCGCCACGAACCCAAAGGGTTGGCGGAACACCAGCAGGAACAGCGTTACCCCGATCAACCCCAACGGCGCCGTCAGAAAGACCATCGCCGTGCGCGAGAAGCTGCGCAGTTGCAGCATCAGCAAGGTCAGCACCACCACGATAAACAGCGGCACACCGGCCTTGACCGAGTTCTGGCCACGGGCGGAATCCTCCACCGTACCACCGACGTCCAGCAGATAACCGTCCGGCAGTTCAGCGCGCACGCCTTCCAGCGTCGGCAGGATCTGCTGCACCAGGGTTGCCGGTTGTTCCTTGCCGTAGATATCGGCGCGGATGGTCACGGTCGGCAGGCGGTTACGGTGCCAGATGATGCCTTCTTCAAAGCCGTATTCCAGGGTCGCGATCTGCGACAGCGCGACGCTTTTGCCGTTGTCGGTCGGCACCGCCAGGCTTGGTAGCAGCGACAGTTCAGTGCGCTCGTGAACGGTGCCGCGCAGCAGGATTTCGATCAACTCGTTGTCCTCGCGGTACTGGCTGACGGTGGAACCGGTGAGGGAACTCTGGAGGAATTTCGACAGATTGGCGGTGCTCACACCGAGGGCGCGGGCACGGTCCTGGTCGACGTTGAGGTAGACGACTTTGCTCGGTTCTTCCCAGTCCAGGTGCACGTTGACCACGTGGGTATTTTCGCGAACCTTGGCCGCCACTTTCCGCGCCAGGGCCCGGACTTCTTCGATGTGCTCGCCGGTCACCCGGAACTGCACGGGGTAGCCAACCGGCGGGCCGTTTTCAAGGCGCGTGACCCGCGAGCGCAGGTCCGGGAACTGTTCGTTGAGGGTCTCGATCAGCCAGGTGCGCAGGCTTTCGCGCTCCTCGATGGTCTTGGCCAACACCACAAACTGCGCAAAGCTGGCGGCCGGCAGTTGCTGGTCCAGCGGCAGGTAGAAACGTGGCGAGCCCGTACCGACATAGGCAACATAGTTTTCAATGCCAGCATGTTCCTTGAGCAGACCTTCCAGGCGTTTGACCTGGTCAGCCGTGTTGCTCAGGGACGCGCCTTCAGCCAGTTTCAGGTCGACCATCAGTTCCAGTCGCCCGGAAGCCGGGAAGAACTGCTGGGGCACAAAACGGAACAGTGCCACCGAGCCGATAAACAGCAGCAAGGTCAGAACGATAACCGTCTTGCGCCGACGCACGCACCACTCCACCAGGCGTCTTACGCGCTGATAGAACGGCGTGCCGTAGGGATCCGGACCATCGGTGCCATGCTTGGCCGCATGAATCTTCGCCAGGTCCGGCAGGAGTTTTTCCCCCAGGTACGGCACAAACACCACCGCCGCGACCCAGGAAGCCAGTAGCGCGATGGTCACCACCTGGAAGATCGAACGGGTGTATTCGCCGGTGCTCGATTGCGCCGTGGCAATCGGCAGGAAACCCGCCGCCGTGATCAGCGTACCGGTGAGCATCGGGAAGGCGGTGCTGGTCCAGGCAAAACTGGCGGCCTTGAGCCGGTCGTAACCCTGCTCCATTTTGATCGCCATCATTTCCACGGCGATGATCGCGTCGTCTACCAGCAGGCCCAGTGCAAGCACCAACGCGCCAAGGGAGATTTTATGCAGGCCGATGCCGAGGTAATACATGGTGGCAAAGGTCATAGCCAATACCAGCGGAATCGCCAGGGCGACCACCATGCCCGTGCGCACACCGAGTGAGAAGAAGCTCACCAACAACACGATCGCCAGCGCTTCCGCCAGCACCTGGACGAATTCGCCGACACTGGTTTTCACCGCCGCCGGTTGGTCCGACACCTTGCGCAGCTCCATGCCGGCAGGAAGGTTCTTCTGCAAGCGCGCGAATTCGCCTTCCAGGGCCTTGCCCAGTACCAGGATATCGCCGCCATCGCGCATGGCCACGGCCAAGCCGATGGCGTCGTCGCCCATGTAACGCATGCGCGGCGCCGGTGGGTCGTTGAAGCCGCGATGAATCTCGGCCACATCACCAATGCGGAACGTGCGATCACCGACGCGGATCGGGAAGTCGCGAATTTCTTTAACCGTTTTGAAGTTGCCGGAAACCCTTAACTGCACACGCTCGCTCGGGGTTTCAAAGAAGCCGGCGGTGGACACCGCGTTCTGTTCCTGCAGCGCCTGTTGCACCGCTGCCAGCGGCAAGCCGAGGGTGGCTAGCTTGAGGTTGGACAGCTCGATCCAGATCTTCTCGTCCTGCAGACCCAGCAACTCGACCTTGCCCACATCCGGCACCCGTTGCAGTTGAATCTGGATGCGGTCGGCGTAGTCCTTGAGCACGGCGTAATCGAAACCGTCACCGGTCAGGGCGTAGATATTGCCGAAGGTGGTGCCGAATTCATCGTTGAAAAACGGGCCCTGAATATCCGGCGGCAAGGTCTGGCGAATATCGCTGATCTTCTTGCGCACTTGGTACCACAGGTCCGGGATCTGCGCGGAATGCATCGAGTCCCGGGCCATGAAAGTGACCTGGGATTCGCCGGGGCGCGAGAAGGACACGATGCGCTCGTAGTCGCCGGTCTCCATCAGTTTCTTCTCAATACGCTCGGTGACCTGGCGCGAGACTTCCTGGGCGGTCGCCCCTGGCCAGTTGGTCTTGATCACCATGGCCTTGAAGGTAAACGGCGGGTCTTCGCTTTGTCCCAGCTTGGTGTAGGACAAGGTACCGACCACCGCCAGCAGGATCATCAGAAACAGTACGATCTGGCGATTACGCAACGCCCATTCGGAAAGATTGAAACCCATCGGGGACTACTCCTTGGCCGCCAGACTTACCACTCGGTTGGCGCGATCCACCGGGCGCACTTGCTGGCCCTCATGGAGTACATGCACACCGGCTGCGATCACCCAATCGGTAGGGTTCAAGCCTTCCAGCACCGGCACGGTTTTCTCGCCAAAGGCGCCGATGCGCACCGGTGTACGCTTGAGGGTATTGTCGGGCTGCACCACCCAGACGTAGGACGCACCGTTCTCCGCACTGAGGGCAGACAGCGGCACCGCCAGGGGAATCAGGCCGTCAGCCTGTATGAATACGCGGGCGCTCTGCCCCAGTTCCGCAGGCACCTTGCCACCGGTGAAGGCGACACGGGCGGCGAAGGTTCGCGACTTTGGATCAGCGGCGGGCGACAGTTCGCGGATGCGGCCGTTAAAGCGCTGGTCGGGCTGGCTCCACAACTCTACGGATACCGGCTGGCCAATCTTGAAGCGCCCGAAGCTTTGCTCCGGCAGGCTGATCAATACTTCCCGCTCGCCGTCGGTGGCCAGGGTAAACACCGTCTGCCCGGCAGACACCACTTGGCCCACTTCCACCGCACGCTTGGCAACGACGCCATCTTGGGGCGCCCGCAGCACCGCGTAACCGGCCTGGTTATTGGCCACGTCGAATTCGGCCTTGATCTGCTTGAGGCGAGCCTCACCGGATCGGTAGAGGTTTTCGGAATTGTCGTACTGGGAGCGGCTGACCATCTGACGGTCCATCAGGGTCTTGTAGCGGTCACGCTCGGCGCGCACCAGGCTCAGGTTGGCTTCAGCGGCGGCGACCTGGGCGCGGGTAGCTTCCAGTTGCAGGCGCACGTCCTGGGGATCGAGTTCTGCCAGCGCCTGGTTGGCCTTGACGCGCTCGCCCTCCTCGACCAGTCGTCGGCTGACTTTGCCGCCAATGCGAAAGGCCAGGTCGGGTTCGTAGCGGGCACGCACCTCGCCCGGGTAGCTATCGGACGCCTGCGCCGAAGGCTCTGGCTGAACCACCATGGCCGGGCGGACGGTGGTTTGAGCGGCTTCTTCATGGCCACAGGCAGCCAACAGGAGTAGCAAGCTGGCAGGCAACGCGAGTGGCAGGAAATAGCTGCGCATGCTGAAGGACCTTTCGCTAATGGTGCTAGGAATAATTATACTGGCCAGTATGTTATTAATACCAAACTCACCAGTCCAGTAATAAAGTGAAAATGTCCGACAATCCTGTAAATACCAATAGCCCCGGGCGTCCCAAGGACATGGCAAAACGCCAGGCGATCCTCGATGCGGCGAAGATCCTGTTTTTGAGTAATGGGTATGCCAGCACCAGCATGGATGCTGTGGCGGTGGAGGCCGGGGTGTCGAAGCTGACCGTGTACAGCCATTTCACCGACAAGGAGACGCTGTTCTCGGCGGCGGTGGTTGCCAAGTGCGAAGAGCAGTTACCGGTGATGTATTTCGAGCTGCCCGAGGGTATGCCGGTGGAAAAGGTGCTGCTCAATATTGCTCGCGGGTTTCATGTGCTGATCAACAGCGAGGAATCGGTGAATCTGCATCGCCTGATGATGACCTCCGGCAGCCAGGATCCGAAGTTGTCGCAGATCTTTTTCGAGGCCGGGCCGATGCGCATGTTGCAGGGGATGGAGCGGCTCCTCGGCAAGATTGATCAGAGTGGCGCACTGAGTATTCCCAAGCCGCTGACCGCCGCCGAGCACTTTTTTTGCTTGCTCAAGGGCACGGCGAATTTTTGTTTGTTGTATGGGTGTGGCGGGCAGTTGAGTGCTGAGGCGGCTGAGGAGCATGTGCAGGAGGTGGTGGGGTTGTTTATGCGGGCTTATCGGGCTTTTTGAACGGAGTACATATCCGTTTTTTTGGTAAGGGCTGATATGGGTTCCGCTCTTACAGCGGCTCACTTTTGAACAGCGCAAAAGTAAGCAAAACGCTCTTGCCCCACCACTCGGCACCTCGCTTGGGCTCGGTGTGCCCTCAGCTCCGGTAGTACTACGCGGGCCGCCGCGACGGGGCGTCCCTGCCCCGTCGCGGCTAAACCGGCGTCCTGCCGGTTTACCCGCTCCGTACTACCTGCGTTCGGCCAGCGTGGTTTAACGGGGCGCCTAAGATCAAGATCAACAGCAGATCAAGAACACAGCGGCCTACCGGCCGGCTTGAGTGGTGTAGAGCAAAAGCAAAATCAAAAGCTAAAGCGGGCACGGTCCAAATGTGGGAGCGGGCTTGCTCGCGAAGGTCGTTAACGATGACGCTGGCATCCTGAATGAACGCGGCGCCCTCAGGTTTTTCGCGAGCAAGCCCGCTCCCACATAAAAGCAGCTCTGCTTTCGCTCTGGACCTTGCCCTTGCCCTTGCCCTTGCTTCTAACACTCAGGTCGGCTTTCAGGCCTCCGTGTTCTTGATCTGCTGTTGATCTTGATCTGCGGGCCCCATCAACCACGATGGCCTTCGTTCCGGCATGCCGAGCCTAGGCGAGGCACCGAGTGGTGGGGCAAAGCGTTTTTTGGTTACTTTTTTAGGCGTTTGTAAAAAAGTGACTCGCTGTAAGAGCGAAACCATAAGAAGCCGTTACCGCAGTAACGGATATGTACACGATCAACCAACCCCAAAACCCAAGCCCAAATAAAAGGCCTCGAACTAGCGAGGCCTTTTATTTGGGCTTCAATCTCTTCAACTTTGTGGCCTCATCCCTTGGGACATCCCAAACATGAACAACAACAACTCATGATCAGGCTTGGCCGCAACACCGACCTTGGCGATCCGCGGCATCGGGCATTGCTGCCCGACACCCTGCACCGCACTGAGGACTTGTGTCCGGGGCTGCTCCCAAGCAGCCAGGGCCAGGGCAGCTATGCCCAAAGCCCCCAACAGAAACAAACCTCGTGCAATTTCTAGCTTCATTACGTTAAACCCTTGATAGCGCTGCCAAACGCCGTCTCGTAAAAGTAGCTCAGTTTCTGCCAGTCCGTAGAGTTCCACGACGAATGGCGGCGCAACTGCAACATGTCATGCCGAGCCGCCCGCAAAGCGGTCAAACGCTGGCGGCACTTCTCGAAATCCAGCAGCGCCACTTCAACCTTGGCCGAGTCGCCCTTGCCCGTCACGCGTACGAAAATATGCTTGGCATACAGACAACCATGCTGCCAACGGCCCTTGTGCATACGCGCCAGGGTTCCGGCCAGTTCCTTGAGCAGGCGCTCGTGCACCAGCTCGCCATACTGCTCACGACCACCAGCGGCGTACCAGTTTTCGATCTCGTCGAAACCGTCCAGCGACGCCGTCACCAACAACGCCTTCCATTGGTGCTCCGGGTCGCGGCGGGCTTCGCAGAACACCAGTTCCGGCACGCGTACATCCAGCAAACGCAAACCATTGATTGCATCACGCTCGCGTAACACGGTGGGACGCCCAAAAGGATGAAGCCAACTGCGGTAGATATGGCCGGTCTGGCGCTTGCTGTAGAGCAAACGACCATTGGTGCCCATCACCCGTTGCACACCACTTTCACCGCCACGACGACGATTGGGTTCCTCGACCCACTCGCCCTGCTGGCGCCAGAAATAATCAAATCGCTCCTCGGGAGCCACTTCACTACCTGCTAAACACTCGACAGCCATCCTGTTACCTCTTGCGCAATACATACACTCGCCACATGGCGTAGAGCGGTATGAAGTCCAGTGATTCATGAACACGGAAACCGGCCTGTTCAAACTCTGCCTCAACAGTAGCAGCCGGTAACACGAACCGATTTTGGTAACCCTCTTGCTCACCTTTGATCCGACGCCGCACTTCGGCACGTTTGCGTTTCCAGGCCTTGAAGTTGCCGTCCACCCACAGCGAGATAATCACGCTGTCACGGGTAACACGCTGAAATTCACGCAGTATCGCCAGCCTGTGCTCGGGGTCACCAATGTGGTGCATCAAGCGCATGCAAAAAATGCTGTCGACCGCGTTATCCGGCAAATCGATATCAAAGGCAGACGTTTGCAAGGTGCGTACCCGCTTCACCACATCCGCCGGTTGGGCGACGGTGGCGATCTTCAACATCGACTCTGAATTGTCGGCGCCGATGATCACGCGGTTGGGCTTTTCTGCCAGCAGCGGCCAGAAACGCCCGGCCCCACAGGGCAAGTCCAGCACCAGGCCAGGCTCACCGGCCATGGCCAATGCACCACGCGCCAATTGCTCGTCGCGTTTGTGGGACAACCGGCGAGCCAGATTGTCCTGATGTTTGAGCAAATAATTCTGCGCGTGCTGATCGTCGTACTTTTCGGAAAATTCGAGCTTGATCGGAGTAGGCATCAACGGGTCCCCAGTTACTAATGCCTACAACCTTAAGCAGCACCCTGTGATCAACAGGTCAACACATTGTGAAAAACTTGTCCTGTCGAATCGTATACATTACAAAACTTTGCAGATACAAGTCGTGGCATGGTGCCATCTTCGGCGAAAAACGGGGAGTCTGCCGCACGATAGCGGCAGGGTAGGCATCAGGCTTTGACCTGACTCAACTCGACATGAAAGCGGCAGCCGTTGGGCTCCATGGTACTGAGGCTGACGCTCCAGCCCTGGTTCTCGCAAATGCGCTGGACCAGGGACAAACCCAGGCCCAGGCCTTCGCCGCGTTTTTCACTGCCGCGCACAAACGGCTCAAACATCGCTTCGCGCTTGTCTTCAGGAATCCCGACACCGGAGTCCTCCACCACAAAGCCGCTCGGCTCGAGGGTGAGACGGATAAAGCCGTGCTCGGTGTAATGCAGCGCATTACGCAGAAGATTGCCCATCACCGCGTGCAGGAAGGTCGCGTTGTAGCGGGTATCCAGGGGATTACCCGGTTGATAAACCAGCTCAAGGCCTTTGCCCTCGATCTGCTCACGCCAGATCCCCAGCAGATCGTCGGCCACCTGCGCCAGGTTAGCCTGGGGCGACATGCCGGCCTCTTCGCGCTGGGCACGGGCCAGCATCAGGAAGGTCTGCACCAGTTCGCGCATTTCTTCACAGGCCCGGGCGATGCGTTCGACCTGGTTGCGGCCGCGCTGATCAATCGCCGGGTTCTCCAGCAACAGTTCACAGGAACTGGCGAGCACCATCAACGGGGTGCGCAACTCGTGGCTGACGTCGCTGGTAAACAGTTGCTCCCGGGACAATGCCTGGCGCAAGCGGCCCAGGGTCGCGTCGAAGGCCACTGCCAACTCACCCACTTCATCCGCCGCGTAATCCGGGGCCAGGGGCGGCGCCAGGCCGAGTAATTGGTCTCGATGACGCACCTGGCGAGCCAGGCGAACCACCGGTGCCATTACCTTACGGGCCAGTATCCAGCCGAGGAATACCGCCAGCGCCAGGCTGAGCACGAAACCCACCAGCACTACGGCAAATAGCACGCGCTCGCGTTCTTCGAAATCGCTCTGGTCTTGCAGCAGGACATAGCGGCGGCCGTCGACGATTTCGACCATCGCGTGGTAGGAAAGCTGCTCGCGGAACACCTCATGAAAACCTGCGTCCAGGTGACGCAAGTCCTTGGGCAGCTCGAAATCACCGGGGCCGCCGCTGAAGTAGAACAACTGGTCTGGCTCGGGACGATGGCTCCAGTCCTCGACGCTGTCCATCAGCAGCAGGCGTTGCAAATCACCGCCCAGGCCTGCCGAAATGAGTTTTTCTTCCACCAGGTGCACGGTAGCGACGATGCCCATGGCGAAGGCCCCCGCCACCAATGCGCTCATCAAGGCAAAGGCAATGATGATCCGTTGGGCAAGGCTTTGCTTAAACTCCATCACGACCCTCGGCCAAGCGATAACCCACACCGTGCACCGTTTGCAGCAACGGTTTGGCGAAGGGTTTATCAATCACCTGACGCAGTTGATGGACGTGGCTGCGCAAGCTGTCGCTGTCCGGGCAGTCATCGCCCCACAGGGCTTCTTCGAGAATTTCGCGGCGCAACACGTGAGGGCTTTTTTGCATCAGCACCGCCAGCAGCTTCAGGCCGACCGGGTTAAGCTTGAGCAGGCGCCCTTCGCGGGTGACTTCCAGGGTGTCGAGGTCGTAATTCAGGTCACCGACTTGCAAGGCACGGCGACCGCCGCCCTGGGCACGACGCAGCACCGCTTCGATGCGCGCGGCCAATTCCGACAGCGCAAACGGCTTGAGCAGGTAGTCATCGGCGCCGGACTTGAAGCCCTGCAGCCGGTCATCCAATTGGTCGCGGGCGGTGAGCATGATCACCGGCGTGTCGCGGCGTGCGTCTTCACGCAGGCGTTTGCACAGGGTGTAGCCATCAATGCCAGGCAGCATGATGTCGAGCACGATCAGGTCGTAATGTTCAGTGGCAGCCAGGTGCAGGCCCGACAAACCGTCCTGCGCACAGTCTACGGTGTAGCCCTTCAGCCCCAGGTAATCGGCCAGGTTGGCCAGAATATCGCGGTTGTCTTCAACCAATAAAATTCGCATGGGCAGTGTCTCCGTACGCGGTAACGGCCGTGTTGGCTCGCGCAGCTTAAGGCCAAGTATGGCTCACGGCTAGGCCTGAAGGCCGCGTCGATTACTGTTTTCAACCAATTGCGGGACTTAACGAGTTTTTCACTATAGGTTCACAACCTGACTACAGTGTCAGCGCGAAGATCGCGCCCATCGAAAATAAGGAACGTTGACATGGGTTTTCCAAAAACGGCGCCAATGCGCTATTTGCTGTTGGTGACCGGTGCCTGGCTGGTTATTTTTCTACTGACCCGCATTCTGCTGCTGGTGACCCACCTGGACGAAGTGAGCGGTAACCTGCTGCCGGTATTCGGCGTGGGGCTGCTCTATGACCTCGGCTTCCTGGCCTATGCCGCCCTGCCCCTGGGACTGTACCTGTTGCTGTGCCCGCCGGCGTTATGGCGCCGCCGGGGCCATCGCTGGTTCCTGCAAGCGGTACTGACCGTCAGCCTGTTCGCCATGCTCTTCACCAGCGTGGCCGAATGGTTGTTCTGGGACGAGTTCGGCGTGCGCTTCAATTTTATTGCCGTGGATTACCTCGTTTACTCCAAAGAGGTGCTGAATAACCTGCTGGAGTCTTACCCGATTGGCAAACTGCTGAGCCTGCTGGCGGTGATGGCGATCGTCTTGAGCCTGGCCTTGCGTAAGCCGTTCAACGCGGCCATGACTGCGCCATTGCCTGCGATGCGCAAACGCCTGCTCAACGCCCTCAGCCTGTTGTTGGTGGCCGGCCTGAGCCTGCAACTGATCAATCAGGACAGCCCGCGCAGCCAGGGCGGCAACGCCTACAACAATGAACTGGCGAGCAATGGCCCCTATCAGTTCTTCGCCGCCTTCCGTAACAACGAGCTGGACTACAACCAGTTCTACAAGAGCCTGCCGGCCGACGTGGTCGCCAAGCAGTTGCGCGCCGAACTCAGCGAACCCAATGCAAAGTTTATCGGCACTGACCCGCTGGATATCCGTCGCACCATTACCAACCCGGGCACACTGCGCAAACCCAATATTGTGCTGGTGACCATCGAAAGCTTCAGTGCCAAGTACATGGGCAGTAACGGCGACGCGAATAACCTCACACCCAACCTCGACGCGCTGCGCAAACAGAGCCTGTACTTCAATAACTTCTACGCCACCGGTACCCGCACCGACCGTGGCCTGGAAGCAATCACCCTGGCCATCCCGCCAACGCCCGGGCGCTCCATCGTCAAACGCATCGGCCGGGAAAGCGGCTTCGGGAGCCTGGGCCAACAGCTCAATGCCGTTGGCTATGACAGCGTGTTTGTCTATGGCGGCCGTGGCTACTTCGACAACATGAACGCGTTTTTCAGCGGCAACGGTTACCGCGTGGTCGACCAGAGTAGCGTGCCTGAAGCCGAAATCAGCTTCAAAAACGCCTGGGGCATGGCCGACGAAGACCTCTATAAACAGACGCTGAAACTGGCAGACGCCGACTACGCCAAGCAGCAACCATTCCTGCTGCAACTGATGACCACCTCCAACCACCGCCCGTACACCTACCCGGCAGGCCGCATTGATATCAAATCCGGCGACGGTCGCGATGGCGCAGTGAAGTACACCGACTACGCCATCGGCCAGTTCCTGGAGGCGGCGCGCCAGAAGCCATGGTTCGATAACACGATCTTTATTTTCGTCGCCGACCACACGGCCGGCAGCGCGGGCAAGGAGGACCTGCCCATGGTCAATTACCAGATCCCGCTGTTCATCTACGCACCCAAGTTGATCGAGGCCGGGGAAAACGCCAAGTTGGCGAGCCAGATCGACCTGGCGCCGACGCTGCTGGGCTTGCTCAACCTGAGCTACGAGTCGACGTTTTTTGGCCGCAACCTGCTGCTAGACAACCCGCTGCCGCCACGTGTGGTGGTCGGTAACTACCAGTACCTGGGCTTGTTCGACGGCAAGGACCTGGCGATTCTCAGCCCACGCCAAGGCCTGCGTCGCCATGACCAGGCACTGGGCGACAGCCATGAAACCCGGGTTGGCAGCGATGACCCGTTGATCCAGCGGGCCATCACCTACTACCAAGGCGCCAGTTACGGCTACAAACAACAGTTGCTGAGCTGGAGGGTGCCCAAGGCTGAGGCTCCTGCGGTGAGTACACGCTAACCAAAATGCCCCGGCCAGGTCTGACCGGGGCTTTTTTTTAAAGTCCGAGTTCACCATGCAAACAATCGCTGTTCGCCCGGTTTCCAAACCCCTCAACTTTTGGCTGTGCCTGGGAGTGCCTGCCATTCTGGCGGTAGCCATGCTGCTGCTGGAGCTGACGTCGCTGGACATGGACGTGGCCAAATTGTTTTACAACGCCTCCGAAGGCGGCTTTGTGGGCCGGCATAGTTTCTTTCTGGAGGACATTCTTCACGATCGCGCCAAGCAGATGGTGATCGTGTTTTCGGTGTTGGCGATCGCCGGGTTTGCCGGGGCGTTTGTTGTTGAGCGGCTTAAACCCTATCGCCGGGAACTGGGTTGCCTGGTGCTGTCGTTGGCGCTGGCCACTTCGTTTGTTTCGCCATTGAAGACGGTGACCGGGGTGCAATGCCCGTGGAGCGTCAAGGAGTTTGGTGGCCAGGAGACTTACAGCGAACTGCTTAGCCCCCGGCCGCCTACGGACAAGCCGGGGCGTTGCTGGCCGGGCGGGCATGCCGCGACTGGGTTTGCGTTGTTTGCACTGTTTTTTGCACTGCGGGATCGCCGGCCGCGAATGGCGCGCTCGGCATTCATGTTTGCGCTGGGCCTGGGCACGGTGCTTTCAGTGAGCCGCACGATGCAGGGCGCGCATTTTCTTTCGCATAACGTGTGGACGGCGATTTTCAGCTGGGTGATTTGTTTGGGGGCGTATTACTTTCTGCTGTACCGGCCGCAGAAGGTTGCGGTTAAGGCGGGGTGAATATCCGTTATTGCGGTTAGGCCCGCTATGGGTTGCGCCCTTACGGCGGGGCACTTTTGAAAATCAAACGCAGCCGCGGTCCACTACTGTAGGAGCGAGCTTGCTCGCGAAGGTCGTTAACGATGACGTTGGCGGTCTGAATGAACGCGACGCCCTCAGGTTTTTCGCGAGCAAGCTCGCTCCTACAGACGAGCAGCTTTTGATTTTGATCTGACCGCCCTATTCAGCCCGAGGCCGAACGTAGGTATTGAGGAGCGGCTAAACCGGCAGGACGCCGGTTTAGCCGCGACGGGCCGTCGACAGGTCGAGGCAGGAGCGTTTTGGGTTACTTTTGGCGCTCTTCCAAAAGAGACTCGCTGCAAGAGCGAAACCAATATCGGCCAGTACAAAAATAACGGATATGTACGCCAAGAAATCGTACCCATAAAAAAACCCCGCCTGCATCGCTGCAGGCGGGGTTTTTCAGTATCGGGGTAAGGCTGGCTTACATCATGCCGCCCATACCACCCATACCGCCCATGTCTGGCATACCGCCGCCAGCTGGAGCGTCATCTTTGATCTCGGCGATCATTGCTTCAGTGGTGATCATCAGGCTGGCAATCGAAGCTGCCGCTTGCAGAGCCGAACGAGTCACTTTAGCTGGGTCCAGGATGCCCATTTCGATCATGTCGCCGTATTCGCCGGTAGCAGCGTTGTAACCGAAGTTACCCGAACCCTGCTTGACCTTGTCGACAACTACGCTTGGCTCGTCGCCGGAGTTGGCAACGATCTGGCGCAGCGGTGCTTCAACAGCACGACGCAGCAATTGAATACCAACGTCTTGGTCAGCGTTGTCGCCTTTCAGCTCGGAGATAGCCTGCAGAGCGCGAACCAGTGCCACGCCACCGCCAGGTACCACGCCTTCTTCAACGGCTGCACGGGTAGCGTGCAGGGCGTCTTCAACGCGGGCTTTCTTCTCTTTCATTTCAACTTCGGAACCAGCGCCAACCTTGATCACTGCAACGCCGCCGGACAGCTTGGCCAGACGCTCTTGCAGTTTTTCACGGTCGTAGTCGGAAGTGGTATCAGCCACTTGAGCGCGGATCTGGGTAACACGTGCCTGGATGTCAGCTTCAACACCAGCACCGTCGATCACGGTGGTGTTTTCCTTGGTCACGGTGACGCGCTTGGCATTACCCAGGTGTTCCAGGGTAGCGCTTTCCAGGCTCAGGCCGATCTCTTCGGAGATAACGGTACCGCCAGTCAGAACAGCGATGTCCTGCAGCATGGCCTTGCGACGATCGCCGAAACCTGGCGCCTTCACGGCAACCACTTTCACGATACCGCGCATGTTGTTCACAACCAGAGTCGCCAGGGCTTCGCCTTCAACGTCTTCGGAAACGATCAGCAGTGGGCGGCCGGCTTTGGCAACAGCTTCCAGAACTGGCAGCAGTTCACGGATGTTGGAGATCTTTTTGTCAACCAGCAGGATCAGCGGGCCGTCGAGCTCGGCGGTCATGGTGTCTGGCTTGTTGACGAAGTACGGGGACAGGTAGCCACGGTCGAACTGCATGCCTTCAACAACCGACAGTTCGTTTTCCAGGCCCGAGCCTTCTTCAACGGTGATCACGCCTTCTTTACCGACTTTTTCCATGGCTTCGGCAATGATGTCGCCGATGGAGCTGTCGGAGTTGGCCGAGATGGTGCCGACCTGAGCGATTGCCTTGGTGTCAGCGCAAGGCTTGGACAGGGACTTCAGCTCTTTGACAATGGCGATGGTCGCCTTGTCGATGCCGCGTTTCAGGTCCATCGGGTTCATGCCGGCAGCGACGGCTTTCAGGCCTTCGTTGACGATCGACTGAGCCAGGACGGTAGCGGTGGTGGTGCCGTCGCCTGCGTCATCGTTGGCACGGGAGGCAACGTCTTTGACCAGCTGCGCGCCCATGTTTTCGAAGCGATCTTTCAGCTCGATTTCTTTGGCGACGGATACGCCGTCCTTGGTGATGGTCGGAGCGCCGAAGCTCTTCTCGATGATCACGTTACGGCCTTTAGGGCCCAGGGTCGCTTTTACTGCGTCAGCCAGGACGTTGACACCGGCGAGCATTTTTTTACGGGCGGAATCGCCGAATTTAACTTCTTTAGCAGCCATGATCGATATTCCTTAAATACTTTATAGTAACGGGAAGATGAGCGGGGAAATCAGCCTTCCAGAACAGCGAGAATCTCGTTCTCAGCCATTACCAGCAGGTCTTCGCCGTCGATTTTCACAGTGTTGCTGCCGGAGTAAGGGCCGAAAACAACCTTGTCACCCACTTTCACAGCCAGCGCACGTACTTCACCGTTTTCCAGGGTTTTGCCTGGGCCAGCAGCGAGAATCACACCGTGGTTGGCTTTTTCAGCAGCCGAACCTGGCAGAACGATCCCGCCTGCGGTTTTCTTTTCTTCTTCACTGCGACGGATGACGACGCGGTCATGCAGAGGACGAAGCTTGCTCATTGTCGATCTCTCCTAATTGTGTTTTTCATCGGCCGGTGTCAATTCCGGCAGGTTAAATTCCGGCGGTGCCGGTCGCGGTTCGCGGCGCGAAACGCGGAAGTCTGTCTGGTGTCGCCACCAGAAACCTTGCGGTGACCGTTACATAAGGGCGCATAAGCTTATTACAAGGGTGCAGAGATGAAAATTTTTGTGTCGGGGGTGTCTTTAAAAGCTGCACGGCACCCGCAGGTGCCGTGCCAGTGAGGGGATTACTTGGGGTCGCGGTGTTCGAACTCGCCTTCGATCACGTCACCCTCACGCCCCAGGGGCTGGCGCGGGGCCGGGCCACCACGGGGTTGCAGGTCGTCGGCGAAGGCACGCTGGCGGATCGCCGCCTCTTCGGCACGCTGGCGCATCTTGCCCGCCAGCAGCTTGCGGGTGAACGGCAGCAACATCACCAAGCCAACCACGTCGCTGATAAAACCCGGCAGGATCAACAGGCCACCGGCCAAAGCCATCATCAGGCCTTCGAGCATGGTCTGGGCAGGCAGTTCGCCACGATTCAGGCTTTCACGGGCACGCAGCGCCGTGGCCAGGCCGGCGACGCGCAGCACCAGAACGCCGAGCATCGAGCCGAGAATGATCAGCAGCAGCGCCGGGAAAAACCCGATTGCCCCACTGACTTGTACGAATACGAACAGTTCCAGCACCGGAAACAACAAAAAGAGCAACAAAAAAGGGCGCATCAAATGGTTCCTCAACGCAAGAATGCCTTGCTACTTCACCTTAGATGACGTCGCCGTTTCGTGAATTCAAGCTTCAGCGGCTGCTTTTTTCGGCCAGACCTCGGCGTGAGCCAGGAAAACCAAGGCTTCGCGTACTTGTGTCGGAGTGTTGCAAGGCTCGGCAAACGGCAGCCAATAGAGTGCCTGGCCAATGCGCAGGTGCATGCCTTCGCTGTCGATACCGGCCATTTGCGCAGGCTCGGAGGTCGGCAGGCCGGCCAGTTCGACATAGTGGGCGATGGCCTTGGTGTGGTCGCTGTTCATGTGCTCGATCATGCTCAGCTCGGCCTTGCCGGCGAACGGATTGGCCAGGGTCAGTTGGTCGACCCAATGGATCGCGCCGAAACCACCGATATAACGGTGCCGTACCGGCTTGAGCACCCAGAAGTCAAAATCATGGGCCTTGTGGTAGTTCGCCGAGTCCGGGAAATAGCGGTAATAACGCTCCGCGGCGGCTTCAATCGCAGCAGTGTCTTCGAGTTTTTCCGCCTCGGCCAAGTAGGTCAGGCGCCCTACTGCCTGCACATCGTCCGCCTCACGCTCACCGACCAACAAGGAGCACTTGGGGTCTTTCTGCAGGTTATGGGTGTGCTGGGCAATACGGCTGATCAGAATCAGCGGCCGGCCCTCGGCGTCCAGACAGTACGGCACCACTGAGCCAAACGGAAAACCGGGCATGGCCTTGGACAAGGTGGCGAGTGCCCCACGGTATTCCTTGAGCAGTAGTTCTCGGGCATTCTTGGCAACGTGCGCGCTCAACTTATGACTCCTTTGCTAAATTCCGTCAAAAAACAAACTTGGAAAGCCGCTTGATACTGCACGCAGGACTTGCGAATGCATCTCAACGACAAAGTAATCATTATCATCGGCGGTTGCCAGGGTTTGGGCCGTTCCAGGGCCGAGTATTTTGCAGCCAAAGGCGCGCACCTGGCGCTGGTGGACCTCAATCAGGAAAAACTCGACCAGGCGGTGGCCGCCTGCCAGGCCCACGGGTGACGGCCCGGGCCTATCTGTGCAGGGGCCCGAGGCGCTGGAGAAGAGGACGGCGGGTTGCGCCTTTAATTACCAGGTGACGCCGAAACCTGCGGTATAGCGGGTCTTGCTCAACGCGCTTTCCGAGTCGCCACTAATAATGTCGCGCTCGGCCTTGAGGTTGAGGGAGGCCCACTCGGTGACTTTGTAGCGCAGCCCCATTTCAGCGTCCAGGGAATAGGAGGACGGCCCTGACAGCGGCTTGCCCAGTTCGCCGTTGGTGAAGAATTCCACCCTCTTGCCCACCAGATAGCGGTTGTAGTTCCACTTCATGGCCAGCGAATAGAAGTTATCGGTGCCGCCATCCTGATATTCGTAATCGGTGCGGTTAACCAACGAGCCAAGGGAGAATGCCCCCAGTTCATCATCCCAGAATTGATAGCCCGGGCCGGTGCCCACGGTGCGCTGGCGGGACAGGTCTTCGACCTTGTCGCGCTTGTAGGTCAGGCGACCCTGCCAAAACCAGTGTTCGGTGAGAAACCGGTCCAGGTCGTATTCCAGCGCCCAGTTGTCGGTGGTGGTTACATCGTCCTGGAATTCGCGGTTGTACTCGCCCTGGGCGGTATGACGCCACTGGCCATGACGCGCGGTGGTCTTGAAGTCGATGTCGTAGTCGTTGGTGTCTTTTTCCGCGCGCTTGTAGTCCAGCGCCATGTCGACATTGCCCTTCCACACCAGGTCCTCGATCACAGGCTTGGGCTTGATGATCTGCTGGATGCTGGCCAGCTCGACGGTCTTGGGCGCCTCGCCATTGGCCAGGGTGACCTTGCCATCGTCGGCGGCCTGCAGGGACTTGGCCTTCTCACCGGTGTAGGCATCCTGCTTGACCAGCAATTCCTGATCGCTTTCCAGGGTTTTGACCTGCTTCCAATCCACCGGGATGGCTCCGGCGTAATCGGTCTGGATCAGCAGCTTGCCACCGTCGAAAACCTTGATCTTACCGGTCAGGCGGTCACCGTTCTTCAACCAGACGGTATCGGCGAGCAGCGGCGTGGAGGCGCTGAAAACAGCGAGGCATAGCAGGGTTCTGGACAACATAAGCAGATATGGGGCTCGAGTTTGGCGAAAAAACGGGCATTATCGGGGTGGATAACTTCTTAGCAAAGACTGACTCGGGTATTTGCATCGAGTTCCGCTCTCAGCGTTACATTTGCAGACATTTCCTACGAATAGCCGGATATTTTCATCGGATATGCCCACCGTGAACGAAACGACCGACGCCCCGCAAAGCCCCGCTGAAATGCGCCGCACCGTGCTGTACCTGACCCTCGCCCAAGTGCCCGAAGGCTGCGTAATCAGCTACGGGGAGCTGGCGCACCTGGCCGGTTTGGGTCGTGCCGCACGCTGGGTGGGCCGCACTCTGAGCCAACTGCCCGAGGGCACCAAACTGCCTTGGCACCGCGTGTTGGGTGCCGGTGGTCGGATAAGTCTGCCGGTGGGCAGTGCCTCCGGTGACGAGCAACGCGCGCGTTTGCGCGGCGAAGGCATCAGCATCCTGAATAATCGCGTTGATATTCAGCGTCATGGCTGGCGCCCGGTAGAGCACAGCGGTTAGAGTGCGCGCTTTATTTGCGTAATTCTGAGGCAGACTCCAGCCCATGCCCCGTAAAACCTGGCGCGCCGCGCTCGCCGCCTATGCCAGCCCCTCGACGTTAGTGCTGTTGCTGCTCGGCTTTGCTGCCGGCTTGCCTTACATGTTGGTGTTCTCGACGCTCTCGGTATGGTTGCGCGAGGCCGGCGTGGCCCGCGAAACCATCGGTTACGCAAGCCTGATCGGCCTGGCCTATGCCTTCAAGTGGGTCTGGTCGCCCTTGCTCGACCAATGGCGCCTGCCGCTGCTCGGCAAGCTCGGACGTCGTCGGTCCTGGTTGGTACTGTCCCAGACGCTGGTGATCCTCGGATTGATCGGCATGGGCTTCTGCGATCCACAAAAGCACCTGTCCTGGCTGATCGCCATTGCCGTTATCGTCGCTTTCGCTTCCGCCACCCAAGATATCGCCGTAGACGCCTACCGCCTGGAAATCGCCGACGACAGCCGCCAGGCTGCGCTGGCCGCCAGCTATATGTCTGGCTATCGAATTGCCGCGCTGCTGGCCACCGCCGGCGCACTGTTTTTCGCTGAAGGCTTCGGCTCCACCGGCTTCAATTACAAGCACTCGGCATGGGCCGGCACGTATGTGCTGTTTGGCGCGCTGATGGTGCCTGCGTTACTGACCACCCTGTTCATGCGCGAACCCAATGTGCCACTGCGCACCCAATTGCAGGCCGGGCGCTACAGCTTTGCTCACCAGTTGGTGTCGGTGTTCGTGTTGATCGTGCTGCTGGTGTCAGTACCGGCGATGTTTACCCAGCTATACAACACTGACTTCGCCAGCGTGCTGTTCCATGGCGTCAGCCTGCTCGATCTGCTGCTGGAAGACCGCGCGTTCCTGCGGGCCATCCTCTATATCATCCTGACCACCCTGTGCCTGTCGGCCATGGGCCGCCGGGGCCTGGCGCCGGTGCTCACACCGGTCAACGACTTTATCCTGCGCTACCGCTGGCAGGCCTTCCTGCTGCTGGGGCTGATTGCCACCTATCGCATGTCGGACACGGTGATGGGCGTAATGGCCAACGTGTTCTATATCGACCAGGGTTTCACCAAGGACCAGATCGCCGGCGTCAGCAAGGTCTTCGGCCTGATCATGACGCTGCTGGGTGCTGGCATGGGTGGGCTGCTGATCGTGCGGTTCGGCATCCTGCCGATCCTGTTTATCGGCGGCATCGCATCGGCCGGTACCAACCTGCTGTTCGTGATGCTCGCGGACATGGGCCCAGACCTGCAGATGCTGATTTTCACCATTTCCCTGGATAACTTCAGCTCTGGGATGGCGACCTCGGCGTTTGTTGCGTATTTGTCGAGCCTGACCAACCTGAAATTCTCCGCCACCCAATACGCCTTGCTCAGTTCAATCATGTTGCTGCTGCCACGTTTGATCGGCGGGTATTCGGGGGTGATGGTCGAGAAGTTCGGTTACCACAACTTCTTCCTGATCACCTGCCTGCTGGGTGTGCCGACGCTGATCCTGATTGCCTTGCACTGGTTTCAGGAAAGCCGGCGGATTCGGTTGAATCCTCCCGAAGAAAGCTGAGCCCTGCAGGAGCGAGCTTGCTCGCGAAGAATTCACAGGCACCGCGTTTATCCTGGTTTCCCGTGTAATCGTTGACGATCTTCGCGAGCAAGCTCGCTCCTACAAACAGCCCTACAGTCTGATACCTGTACGTCGGCAGTTTGCGCCCGTACAATCCAACGTCATTTCAAGTCCAAGCAACCGACAACGGCCTACCATGCGCACCAGTCAATATTTGCTCGCCACACAGAAAGAAACGCCTTCCGACGCGGTTGTGATCAGCCATCAGCTGATGCTGCGCGCCGGCATGATCCGCAAACTGGCCTCGGGCCTGTACACCTGGCTGCCCATGGGCTTGAAGGTGATGCGCAAGGTCGAAGCCATCGTTCGTGAAGAAATGAACGCTGCCGGCTCTCTGGAAGTGTTGATGCCGAGCACCCAACCGGCTGAGCTGTGGCAGGAATCCGGGCGCTGGGAAGAGTACGGCCCTGAATTGCTGCGTTTCAAGGACCGTCATGGCCGCGATTTCTGCGCCGGCCCGACCCACGAAGAAGTGATCACTGACCTGATGCGCAACGAGTTGAGCAGCTATAAACAACTGCCCCTCAACCTGTATCAGATCCAGACCAAATTCCGTGACGAAATCCGCCCACGCTTCGGTTTGATGCGCGGCCGCGAATTCATCATGAAGGACGCCTATTCGTTCCACCCGGACCAGGCGTCCCTGCAGGTCACCTACGACCGCATGCACACCGCTTACTGCAACGTGTTCACTCGTCTGGGCCTGAAGTTCCGCCCGGTTGAAGCAGACAACGGTTCCATCGGCGGTGCCGGCTCCCACGAATTCCACGTGCTGGCCGAATCCGGTGAAGACGATATCGTGTTCAGCAACGGTTCCGACTACGCGGCGAACATCGAGAAAGCCGAAGCCGTGCCACGGGAAACCTCCCGCCCTGCGCCAAGCGAA
This sequence comes from Pseudomonas sp. K2I15, assembly GCF_002204795.1. Lineage (GTDB taxonomy): Bacteria > Pseudomonadota > Gammaproteobacteria > Pseudomonadales > Pseudomonadaceae > Aquipseudomonas. The sequence continues at coordinate 78,614 of NZ_NIXO01000006.1, read as the reverse complement.
GAGCTGCGCCTGGTGGACACGCCTGAGACCAAGACCATCGCGGCCCTGGTGGAGAAATTCAATCTGCCGATTGAAAAGACCATCAAGACCCTGATCGTGCGTGCCGAGGAAGAAGGCAAGCTGATCGCCCTGGTGATCCGTGGTGACCACGAGCTCAACGAAATCAAAGCCGCCCAGCAGCCAGGCGTTGCCAGCCCGCTGGTCATGGCCACCGACTCCGAACTGCGCGACGCCATTGGCGCCGGTGCTGGCTCTTTGGGCCCGCTGAACCTGCCGCTGCCGATCATCATCGACCGTTCGGTCGAGCTGATGAGCGACTTCGGCATCGGTGCCAACATCGATGACAAACACTACTTCGGCGTGAACTGGGAACGTGACCTGCCGGTTCCGACCGTGGCCGACCTGCGCAACGTGGTTGCAGGCGACCCAAGCCCGGATGGCAAGGGCACCCTGGAAATCAAGCGCGGCATCGAAGTCGGGCACATCTTCCAGCTGGGCAACAAGTACAGCAAGGCGATGAAGTGCGAAGTGCTGGGCGAGAACGGCAAGCCGATCACCCTCGAAATGGGTTGCTACGGTATTGGCGTATCCCGCGTGGTTGCAGCTGCCATCGAGCAGAACAACGACGAGAAAGGCATCATCTGGAGCGACGCCCTGGCGCCATTCCAGGTTGCCCTCGTACCGCTGCGCTACGAAACCGAGCAAGTACGCGAAGCCACCGACAAACTGTATGCCGAACTGACGGCTGCCGGTTTTGAAGTGTTGCTGGATGATCGGGACAAGAAAACCAGCCCGGGCATCAAGTTCGCCGACATGGAACTGATTGGCATCCCGCACCGGATCGTGGTCAGTGACCGCGGCCTGGCCGATGGCAATCTGGAATACAAGAGCCGGACCGAAGCCGAAGCCCAACCGTTGCCGGTGGCTGACGTGCTGTCTTTCCTTCAGGCGCGTATTCGTCGCTGAAAACCAGATCAAGAGTCGTCATGTTCAAGCGAAACACCATAGCCCTGGGGGGCGCCACGTTATGTGGCGCCCTGCTGGTCAGCGGCTGCGCCAACCAAATGTCCCAACGCAGCGAGCACGAGGAACGCATCGAGCGCAAATTGCTCGATCACAGCCTGCAGATCGATGTGGGCGAACCCAAAGTGCTGGAGCTGCCGCAACGCCGGGTGCGCATTCACGAGCAAAAGACCTTTGAGGTCACCGAATTCGAAGTCAGCCGTCGCTACGACCGCTACACGCCCTACCAGCCTTGGCGCAAACTCTATGAGATGCCCTTTGGCGCGGTCGCGCTGGTGGCGGGCGTCGGCGCCAACGTGGCGAATATCTTCGCCCTGGGCAACCTGCCTGCCAGCATGACCCGCGATTGGCTCAGCTACGGCGTGGACGGGATTAACCCGTTCATGAACGTGCAATCCAACGGTCGTGCGCAGCAGAACCTGGCAGGTATCGATGAAGTCCAGCGCGACAAGCGCGTGGAGTATTCGAGCCTGCCCTGGAGCGAGCGCCCGGTACAGGTAACGGCTGGCAAGCAAACCCATGAGCTGACCACCGACCGTAATGGTGTACTGCGCCTCAACCTGTTGGACAGCCCGTTTGCCGAGCAGGACCTGAACCGCATCAGCACCCTGAAGATCAGTGTTGAAGATGCCCAGGATGACGTGCACTCGGACTCATCCCTGGCCATCAGCAGCACCCTGCGGGGCAAATTGCTCGAAGCTCACGGGTTGATCTACGACGACCTGGAAGACGACGAGGTCAACGAGTGGGTGCACCGGGTCAAGCGTCTGTCGGAGTTGGGCCTGGAAGAAGAAGCCAGCGAGCTGGAGCAAAGCCTGATCGAGCTGACCCGCAATGATCCGGAGTTGCAGCAGGAATTCTTGCAGGCATTGACCAAGGATGCTGGTCGCCTGGTGGCGGACCCCGGGGCAAGGTAGTTAACGGCTGAACAGCTCCAGCTGTTCATTGCCGTTGCTCAAATCCAGCAAACGCACGCCTATCCCCAGCAATCGCACCGGCTTGCCGCCGCGATTGAACGCCTGGGTCAGCAACTGCCGGTAACTCTCCAGATCCCGCCCTGCCCCGGCCTGCTCCAGGGTCGTCTGGGTAAAGTCGTGGAACTTCACTTTGACGAACGGCTTGCCCGCCCGATAGCTGCTGTCGATGCGCGCCATGCGCCCGGCCAGGGTGTCCATCAGTTCAGGCAGTTTTTCCAGGCAACTGGGCAAATCCGGCAGGTCGACATCGTAGGTGTTTTCCACACTGATGGATTGCCGGCGGCTATCGTTCTGCACCACACGGTCATCGATCCCACGGGCCAGGCTCCAGAGGCGTTCGCCAAAACTGCCGAATTCCCTCACCAGCGCCAGCTTGTTCCACTCGCGCAGTTGCAGACAATCCTCAATCCCCAGCCGCGTCAGCTTGTCGGCGGTCACCTTGCCCACGCCGTGGAGCTTTTTCACCGGCAGCGCCGAGACGAAGTCTTCGACCTGGTCCGGGGTGATCACAAACAGCCCATTGGGCTTTTTCCAGTCGCTGGCGATCTTGGCGAGAAACTTGTTCGGCGCCACGCCTGCAGAAACGGTGATGTGCAATTGGTTGGAGACCCGCCGACGAATGTCCTGGGCAATGCGCGTGGCGCTGCCGCCAAAATGCGGGCTGTCGGAGACGTCCAGGTAGGCCTCGTCCAGCGACAACGGCTCGATCAGGTCGGTGTAATCGCGAAAGATCGTCTGGATTTCCTTTGATGCCTCTTTATAAGCATCCATGCGCGGCTTGACGATGGTCAGGTCCGGGCACAGCTTCAAGGCGTGCCGGGACGACATGGCTGAGCGCACCCCGTACGCCCGGGCTTCGTAGTTGCAGGTCGCGATCACGCCACGACGGTCTGCCGAGCCACCAACCGCCAAGGGCTTTTGCGCCAGGGTCGGGTCGTCGCGCATCTCGATGGCGGCGTAGAAGCAATCACAGTCGACGTGGATGATTTTGCGCTGCGTCATATATAAGGCAGTGGTTCAGGGCAGAAAACGAACAGGCGGGCAGTATCTCACTCACACCTGTATATAGCACCAGTAGTTTGAATCTTCCGCCTAAGCGGTAGGAAAATTCAGAGATGAATTCATTTTATCAATCGAAACCCACCCCCCAATAGAGCTGAAAGCCTTGGCCAGACTGGCCCCGAGCCCTATCAAGGGGCCGCCTTGGAGAGCTAACCGATTGAACCACAAGCGCTTTTCTTTGAATCAGCGGTTGACACACTCGCGTTCCTCTGTAGAATGCCGACACACAGACGCGGGATGGAGCAGTCTGGTAGCTCGTCGGGCTCATAACCCGAAGGTCGTCGGTTCAAATCCGGCTCCCGCAACCAAACATCAAAAAAGGCTACTCGAAAGAGTGGCCTTTTTTGTGCGTGTCTGTTTTATCCCTCTTTTCGATTGTCTGACAAAAAACCTTTCCCAATCGCGCACTTAGCGCTCGCGCGTGACAATCCAAGGCTAATTTGCACTTATTTGACCCATTGGCCGATTAACGGTTGACACCCCGCCGTTGCTCTGTAGAATGCCGCCACACAGACGCGGGATGGAGCAGTCTGGTAGCTCGTCGGGCTCATAACCCGAAGGTCGTCGGTTCAAATCCGGCTCCCGCAACCAAACATCAAAAAAGGCTGCTCGAAAGAGTGGCCTTTTTTGTATCTGACGAAAAAGCCCTTTTGAAACAATGGCATGGCATCTTTCATGAAACCGTACACGGTTTGTAGAGTCCATCTCATTGCAAGCTATGCTAAGTCTTCAAGCACTGTCCTTCTACGACCAATGGGCGCTGTCGCTGCACCGCGCGATACGCGTTAATATTTGTAATTATTTTGTCCATAGGGATTGGTAACTTGGCTGGATACCTCCATCCTGTCGCGCACAATCCAAGAGGTGATTGATGCGCGCCAACTCGTCTGAACCACAAGACACTGTCACAGCGACACAACCGATCACTCCCACCCGTTTGCGCTGGCTGGATCTGTTGAGCAAATACCGCCAACCCATCGGGCTGGCCGTCACCTTGTTGCTGTTCGCAATCGCCCTTATCGCTTGTCGCCACCTGCTGCTTGAGCTGGACCTGTACGCGCTCCACGATTCGATCCTGGAAGTGCCCAAGCCTGCACTGCTGGGTGCCTTCGGTGCCGCGGTCGCAGGCTTTATCATTTTGTTGGGCTATGAGTTTTCCGGCGCCCGCTATGCCGGTGTGAAGCTGCCTGCCAAGACCTTGGCCTACGGCGGCTTTACCGCATTCGCCATCGGCAACGCGATTGGCCTGTCGATGCTCTCGGGCGGTTCGGTACGCTACCGTTTATATGCACGCTATGGCATCGGTGCCTCCGAAGTGGCGCGCATGACCGTGTTTGCCAGCCTGGCCCTCGGTTGCGCCCTGCCGCCACTCGCTGCGCTGGCCACCTTGAGCAACTTGCCCGCCGCGTCCAACGCGTTGCATTTACCGGCCGGCCTGCTCGGTGGTATCGCAGGCGCTGTGCTGTTGTTGACCGCAGCGCTGTGCATCGGCATTTACCGCCGCCGCCTGCCGGAACAACCTTACCCGGACAACCTGCTGGTCAAGGCCGGGCGCCGCACGTTGCGCCTGCCGGGCCGTCGCCTGACCTTCCTGCAACTGATCATCACCGCCCTCGACGTCGCCGCTGCCGCTACCGTGCTGTATCTGCTGCTACCGGAAGCGCCGCCCTTTGGCCCGTTCCTGTTGGTGTACCTGCTGGCCCTGGCCGCCGGCGTGCTCAGCCATGTACCGGGCGGTGTCGGCGTGTTCGAGGCGATTCTGCTGGCGGCCTTTGCCGACAAGCTCGGCGCCGCACCACTGGCCGCCGCATTGCTGCTGTACCGGATGATCTATGTGGTGCTGCCGCTGTTGATCGCCTGTGTGTTCCTGCTGGTCAATGAAGCCCAGCGCCTGTTCCAGACACAACAAAGCCTGCGGGCGGCCTCGGGCCTCGCTGCACCGATCCTGGCCGTACTGGTTTTTTTGTCCGGCGTGGTCCTGCTGTTTTCCGGCGCAACCCCGGAGATCGACTCACGCCTGGAAAACATCGGCTTCCTGATTCCTCATCGCCTGATTGACGCTTCGCACTTTGGTGCCAGCCTGATCGGCGTGCTCTGCCTGCTATTGGCCCAGGGCCTGCGTCGCCGGTTGTCGGCCGCGTGGATGCTGACCATGGTGCTGCTGCTGACCGGTGCCCTGCTCTCGCTGCTCAAGGGTTTCGACTGGGAAGAAGCCAGCCTGATGACCATGACCGCCGTGCTGCTGGCGATCTTCCGGCGCTCGTTCTATCGCGCCAGCCGCCTGACTGAGCTGCCGTTCTCGCCGCTGTACCTGGTGGCCAGCGTGTGCGTGCTGGGTGCGTCGATCTGGCTGCTGCTGTTCGCCTACCAGGACGTGCCCTACAGCCATCAGCTTTGGTGGCAGTTCACCCTCGACGCGAACGCCCCGCGTGGCCTGCGCTCGCTGCTGGGCGCTGCCGTGGTGCTGGTGGTTGTCTCGCTGACCTGGCTGCTGCGCACCGCACGCCCGATCATCCACTTGCCGACACCCGACGAGCTGGAACGCGCCACCAAGATCCTGATGAACTCGGCGCAACCCGATGGCGGCCTGGCGCTGACCGGCGACAAAGCCCTGCTGTTTCACCCCAACGACGAGGCGTTCCTGATGTACGCTCGTCGCGGTCGCAGCCTGGTGGCCTTGTATGACCCGATCGGCCCGACCCTGCAACGGGCCGAGATGATCTGGCAGTTCCGTGACCTGTGCGACATTCACCACGCCCGTCCGGTGTTCTACCAGGTGCGCGCGGAGAACCTGCCGTACTACATGGACATCGGCCTGACCGCGATCAAGCTGGGCGAAGAAGCCCGGGTAGACCTGAAACGCTTTGACCTGGAAGCCAAGGGCAAAGAGATGAAGGACCTGCGCTACACCTGGAACCGCGGGACCCGCGACGGCCTGTCCCTGGAGATCCACGAGCCCGGCCAGGCCCCGATGGAGGAGCTGAAAGTCATCTCCGACGCGTGGCTGACCGGCAAGAACGTGCGGGAAAAAGGCTTTTCCCTCGGACGATTCAGCGACGACTACCTCAAGCACTTTCGTATTGCGATCATTCGCTTCGAAGGGCACCCGGTAGCGTTTGCGAACCTGCTTGAGACCTACAGCCACGACCTGGCCAGTCTCGACCTGATGCGTGCGCACCCGGACGCGCCGAAGTTGACCATGGAATTCATGATGGTCGGCCTGATTCAACATTATAAGAACCATGGCTACGCCCGCTTCAGCCTCGGCATGGTGCCGTTGTCGGGCCTGCAACCACGACGTGGCGCCCCGCTGACCCAACGCCTGGGCTCGATGGTGTTCCGCCGTGGCGAGCAACTGTATAACTTCCAAGGCTTGCGCCGCTTCAAAGACAAGTTCCAGCCTGACTGGGAACCCCGTTATATGGCCGTGCCCGCAGGACTTGATCCGCTGGTGGCACTGGCCGACACCGCCGCCCTGATTGCGGGCGGCTTGACTGGATTGGTGAAACGCTGATGATTCGACGCTCCTGGCGGTATGTATTGGCATTTTTGGTGGTACTGGCACTGATCCTTGGTGGCGGTTACTGGTACTGGAACCGCCCTGCACCGCAACCGACTCTGGAACAACTGCCACAGGCCGACGGCACCGTCCTGACCCGCGTAACCCCGGGCACCGCACCCAAGGCCCGGGTGGCCGTGGCCGTGCTGGCCGACGAAACCCTGACCGACAGCCAATTGATCGCCCTAAGCCAGGGCGGCGCAGCGCAGATCGTTCAGGTGATCCTGCCGAAGGACGACTGCAAGCTGCAGGAACAGGCCCTGCAAACCGCCCTGGGCCAGCTTGCCGGCCCGGCGACCCTGGTCAGCGGCATCGGCCCTGGCGCAGCCCTGGCCTGGCGCTGGCTGGCCGCACAGAACGATGACAAGGCCAACGCCATCTCCGTCGGCTTCGCGCTGGTACAACCTGGCTGCAACGACCCACTGCCGAAAACCTCGGCCCACGGCAATTGGCTGGTGGCCTGGAACGATAACCCTGACGATGATGCTGCCAGTTTCGTACGCGACACGCCGCGCGCCACCACCAGCATCAGCGACTACGACGTTCACTACCCGCAAGTGCTGAACAACGAACTGCGCAAGCAATTGGTGGGTTCGGACAACGGCGGCCTGGCGATCCCGGTGGTCGAAGTGCCTGCCGGCCAGGCCAAGGACACTGTCACCCTGTTCCTCTCCGGTGACGGCGGCTGGCGTGACCTGGACCGCGACGTGGCCGGGGAAATGGCCAAGATCGGCTACCCGGTGGTCGGTATCGACACCCTGCGCTACTACTGGCAGCACAAGAGCCCGGAACAAAGCGCCAAAGACCTCTCCGAGCTGATGCAGCATTACCGGCAGAAATGGGGCACCAAGCGCTTTGTGCTGACCGGTTACTCGTTCGGCGCCGATGTATTGCCGGCCATCTACAACCGCCTGCCGGAAAGCGAGCAGCAGCGTGTAGACGCGATCATCCTGCTGGCCTTCGCCCGCACCGGCAGCTTCGAAATTGAAGTGGAAGGCTGGTTGGGCAATGCCGGTAAAGAAGCCGCTACCGGCCCGGAAATGGCCAAGCTGCCCGCCGACAAGGTGGTGTGCATCTACGGTGCCGAAGAAGTCGACGAGAGCGGCTGCACCGAGAAGACTGCAGTCGGCGAGGCGGTGAAGCTGCCTGGCGGCCATCACTTCGACGAGAACTACCCGGCGCTGGCCAAGCGCCTGGTAGACATCATCGAGAAGCGCCAGGGCAAGACCCCGGCCGAATAAGCGCCCACAAAAAAGCCCCCGCTGCCGCAAGGCACCGGGGGCTTTTTGTTGGGCTTACATTTCTACCTGGGTACCCAGTTCGATCACCCGGTTAACCGGCAGCTTAAAGAAGCGCAGGTTGCCGTTGGCGTTCTTGAGCATGAAGGCGAACAACCCCTCGCGCCAGCGCGCCATGCCCTTGATGCGCGAGGCAATCACGGTTTCGCGGCTGAGGAAGTAGGTGGTGCGCATCGGGCTGAAGTCCAGGTCATCCAGATGGCACAACTTCAGCGCCTCGGGCACGTCCGGCTCGTCGACGAAACCAAAGTGCAGGATCACCCGGAAGAAACCTTCGCCATAGGAATCGACCTCGAAGCGACGCTGGGCCGGCACACGCGGGATGTCTTCATAGACCACCGTCAGCAGCACCACCTGCTCATGCAGCACCTGGTTATGCAGCAGGTTATGCAACAAGGCGTGGGGCACGGCGTCCGGGCGCGCAGTCAGGAACACTGCCGTGCCCTGCACGCGGTGCGGCGGCTGCACGCGAATACTGCTGATAAAGATCGGCAACGGCAGCCCGCCTTCATCCAGGCGATCCACCAACAGCTCTTTACCGCGCTTCCAGGTTGTCATGAGGATAAACAGCACAATCCCCGCCAACACCGGAAAGGCACCACCCTGGACGATCTTCGGCACGTTGGCGGCGAAGAACAGCCCGTCCACCAGCAGGAACCCGATCAACACCGGGATCGCCAGCACGGGTGGCCATTTCCACAGCAACAGCATCACCGCCGACACCAGGATGCTGGTGATCAACATGGTGCCTGTCACCGCCACCCCGTAGGCCGAGGCCAGGGCGTTGGAAGATTCGAAGCCCAGCACCAGCAGGATCACACCCACCATCAGCGACCAGTTCACCGCGCCGATGTAGATCTGGCCTTGCTCGGCGCTGGAAGTGTGCTGGATGTGCATGCGCGGGATGTAACCGAGCTGGATTGCCTGGCGGGTCAGGGAGAACGCCCCGGAGATCACCGCCTGGGAAGCGATCACAGTGGCCAGGGTCGACAACGCCACCAGCGGGACCAAGGCCCATTCCGGTGCCAGCAGATAGAACGGGTTACGGGCTGCGTCCGGGTTGTCCAGCAGCAGCGCGCCCTGGCCGAAGTAGTTGAGCACCAGCGCTGGCAACACCAAGGCGAACCAGGCACGGGCAATCGGCTTGCGCCCGAAGTGGCCCATGTCGGCGTACAGCGCTTCAGCACCGGTCAGCGCCAACACCACGGCGCCGAGAATCGCCACACCCATGCCAGGGTGGGCAGTAAAGAAGCGCACGCCCCATACCGGGTTCAGCGCGTTGAGCACTTCAGGGTGCTGACTGATGCCATGCACACCCAGCCCCCCGAGCACCAGAAACCACACCACCATCACCGGGCCGAACAGCTTGCCGATGCGGTCAGTGCCGTGCTTCTGGATCAGGAACAGCCCCACCAGCACCACCAACGAAAGCGGCACCACCCAGCGCTCAAGGCCATCAAACGCCAGTTCCAGGCCCTCGACCGCCGACAATACCGAGATCGCCGGGGTGATCATGCTGTCGCCGTAAAACAGCGCCGCACCGATCAGGCCGAGAATCACCAGCACCGAACGTAACTTGGGATACGGCGCCGCCGCGCGCCGGGCCAGTGCCGTCAGGGCCATGATGCCGCCCTCGCCCTGGTTGTCGGCGCGCAGGATAAACAGCACGTACTTGATCGAAACGACCCATATCAGCGACCAGAAAATCAGCGCCAGGATCCCGAAGACCCCGTCGTGATTGACCTGAACCCCATAACCGCCAGCAAACACCTCTTTAAGGGTGTAGAGCGGGCTGGTGCCGATATCGCCGTAAACCACCCCCACCGCCGCCACCAGCATGCCGATCGGCTTTGCGTTGGAATGCTCGGCACCTGCTGCCTGACTACTTGCCTGACCCATCAACCACTCCTGCCCTTTGACCTGCGGTCTTTTATAAACAGCGCGCCTGCTGCGGGCGCCTATGCTGTCCACAGCATGCGCTGTTTTACTTCTCGTTACAGACGATTTATTGACCGAGGAAATTCACTCAGGTGCAACGGCGCGAAGCATAGCGCAGCACTCGTCGTATTTCCCTGCATAAAGCTGGTCAAGAGCGATTCCCGTCGATAGAATTGCGCACTTTTTGATCAGAGGCGCACCAAGCGCCCGTCCGCAGCCTTTCATGCACGACTGGCGGCGTCATTCAATACCGAGGTTAGACATGTCCACCACCATCGCAAAAGCCAACCCCAAGGTCGGCTTTGTATCCCTGGGTTGCCCAAAGGCTCTGGTCGACTCCGAACGCATCCTTACGCAACTGCGCATGGAAGGCTACGACGTCGTGTCCACCTACCAGGACGCGGACGTGGTGGTGGTGAACACCTGCGGCTTCATCGACTCGGCCAAGGCTGAGTCCCTGGAAGTGATCGGCGAAGCCATCAAGGAAAACGGCAAGGTGATCGTCACCGGCTGCATGGGCGTGGAAGAAGGCAACATCCGCAAGGTGCACCCAAGCGTGCTGGCCGTGACCGGCCCGCAGCAGTACGAGCAAGTGGTCAACGCCGTGCACCAAGTGGTGCCGCCGCGCCAGGACCACAACCCGCTGATCGACCTGGTGCCACCACAAGGCATCAAGCTGACCCCGCGCCACTACGCCTACCTGAAGATTTCCGAAGGCTGCAACCACAGCTGCAGCTTCTGCATCATCCCCTCGATGCGCGGCAAGCTGGTGAGCCGCCCGGTGGGCGACGTACTGGACGAGGCCCAGCGCCTGGTCAAGTCCGGCGTGAAAGAGCTGCTGGTGATCTCCCAGGACACCAGCGCCTACGGCGTCGACGTCAAGTACCGCACTGGTTTCTGGAACGGCGCGCCGGTGAAAACCCGCATGACCGAACTCTGCGAAGCCTTGAGCAGCCTCGGCGTCTGGGTGCGCCTGCACTACGTTTACCCGTACCCGCACGTTGACGAGCTGATCCCGCTGATGGCCGCCGGCAAGATCCTGCCGTACCTGGACATCCCGTTCCAGCACGCCAGCCCGAAAATCCTCAAGGCCATGAAACGCCCGGCCTTCGAAGACAAGACCCTGGCGCGCATCAAGAACTGGCGCGAGATCTGCCCGGACTTGATCATCCGTTCCACCTTCATCGTCGGCTTCCCCGGCGAGACCGAAGAAGACTTCCAGTACCTGCTGGACTGGCTGACCGAGGCCCAACTGGACCGCGTCGGCTGCTTCCAGTACTCGCCGGTTGAAGGCGCTCCGGCCAACCTGCTGGACGCTGCCATTGTTCCCGACGACGTCAAGCAAGACCGTTGGGAGCGCTTCATGGCGCATCAACAGGCCATCAGCTCGGCGCGCCTGCAACTGCGCATCGGCCGTGAGATCGAAGTACTGATCGACGAAGTCGACGAACAAGGCGCTGTAGGCCGTTGCTTCTTCGACGCCCCGGAAATCGACGGTAACGTATTCATCGACGATGCCAGCGACCTGAAGCCGGGCGACAAGGTCTGGTGCACCGTGACCGACGCCGACGAGTACGACCTGTGGGCTGAAAAGCGCGCATAAGATGTAAAGAATTGAAAAAGCCCTGCCTCTGGACAAGATGCGGGGCTTTTTTAGGTCTATCGTTTTGCCCATCAACGTAAATCCAGGCAGGGGCGGCGGGCATGCGTCAGCATTCGGTTATCCATACACCCAAATCCAGCGACTATCAGGAACTGACCCGTATCTGGGAGGCGTCAGTGCGGGCCACCCATGACTTCCTGCCGGACAGCTACATCGAGTTGCTGAAAAACCTGGTGCTGACCCGCTACCTCGATGCGGTGATGCTGATCTGCACCAAGGACTCGCGCCAGCGCATCACCGGGTTTGCCGGGGTGGCCGCAGGCAAGGTCGAGATGCTGTTTATCGACCCCGCGCACCGTGGCCAGGGCCTGGGCCGGCAATTGCTGCGCTATGCCATCGAATCCATGAACGCCGATCAACTGGACGTCAACGAACAGAACCCGCAGGCCCTGGGCTTTTACTTCAAGCAGGGCTTTGAAGTGATCGGACGCACGGAGCATGACGGCATGGGCCAGCCTTATCCGTTGCTGCACATGCGTTTACGCCAGGCGCAGCAACAGGCGCGCCGCGGCTAAATGAAATGGAGCCGGGATTAACCGGCGCCACACAGGTACAATAGCCGCCCCCTTTTGTTTCGGCCCTTGTCATGACTGAACCCCTACGCCTCTCCAAACGCCTCATCGAACTGGTCGGTTGCTCCCGTCGGGAGGCTGAGCTGTTCATCGAAGGCGGCTGGGTCACGGTGGACGGCGAAGTGATCGACGAGCCGCAGTTCAAGGTCACCACCCAGAAGGTCGAGCTTGACCCTGAGGCCAAGGCCACTGCGCCGGAGCCGGTGACCATTCTGTTCCACGCCCCCGCTGGCGTGGATGCCGAGACGGCCATGGCGTCGATCAACGCCGAGACCCTGTCGGAAGAACACCGCTTCAGCAAGCGCCCGCTCAAAGGCCACTTCCTGCGCCTGACCGCCAGCAGCGACCTGCAAGCCAAGGCCAGCGGCCTGTTGGTGTTCACTCAGGACTGGAAAATTTTGCGCAAGCTGACCGCTGACGCGAACAAGATCGAACAGGAATACGTGGTGGAGGTGTCCGGCGACATGGTCGCCCACGGCCTGAACCGCCTGAACCACGGCCTGACCTACAAAGGTAAGGAATTGCCAGCGGTGAAAGCCAGCTGGCAGAACGAGAACCGCCTGCGCTTTGCGTTGAAAAACCCGCAACCGGGTGTGATTGCCTTGTTCTGCGAAGCCGTTGGCCTGAAAGTCGTCGCCATTCGACGCATCCGCATCGGCGGAGTGTCCATCGGCAAAGTGCCGGTAGGCCAATGGCGCTATCTGTCCGGCAAAGAAAAGTTCTAAGACTTTTTCCGCCGCCGAATCTCTCGATACCGCCTGCCTGGGCGGTGTCCACAGTTGAATGACCAGGATTGCCCACATGATTCACAACGACGTACTGCGCAGCGTGCGCTACATGCTCGACATCAGCGACAACAAGATGGTCGAGATCACCAAGCTCGGCGGCATGGAAGTCACCAAGGACGACCTGCTGACCTACCTCAAGAAAGACGAGGAAGAAGGCTTCGTGTTCTGCCCGGACGAAGTCATGGCGCATTTCCTCGATGGCCTGGTGATCTTCAAGCGCGGCAAGGACGAAAGCCGCCCACCGCAGCCGATCGAACTGCCGGTGACCAACAACATCATCCTGAAGAAACTGCGCGTGGCCTTCGAACTGAAGGAAGACGACATGCACGCGATCCTCAAGGCTTCCGAGTTTCCGGTATCCAAGCCAGAGCTGAGCGCACTGTTCCGCAAGTTCGGCCACACCAACTACCGCACCTGCGGTGACCAGTTACTGCGCAACTTCCTCAAGGGCCTGACCCTGCGCGTTCGCGCCTGAGTGATGGGCTTGCGGCGGCCTTCGGGCCCCGCAGGCACGCATGACCGTCCATTCCGTAGAAAAATAGTGGCTCCGCTCAAGGCGGCTGGCGACTAGGGTGAACCCTCTTACCCTTTCGTTCAGGATCGCCCATGCACCCTTACTTCTCCCTGCAAGGCCGCACCGCCCTGGTGACCGGCGGCACCCGTGGTATCGGCAAGATGATCGCCAAGGCGTTTGTCGAGGCCGGCGCCATCGTTTACGTGTGTGCCCGTGATGCCCAGGCCTGCGAGCAAACCGCCATCGAATTGAGTGCATTTGGCGAGTGCCATGGCCTGGCGGCCAACCTGGCCCAGGAAGAAGGCGTTGCGCAATTAGCTGCGCACCTGGCTGAGCGTATCGGCCAACTGGACATTCTGGTGAACAACGCTGGCACCACGTGGGGGGCGCCACTGGAAAGCTACCCGGTGAAGGGCTGGGAGAAGGTCATGCAACTGAACGTGACGTCGGTGTTCAACTGTATCCAGCAGTTGCTGCCGCTGTTGCGCAAGGCCGGGGCTGAAGCCAATCCGGCGCGCATCATCAATATCGGCTCGGTGGCAGGTATTTCCTCGTTTGGTGAGCAGGCGTATGCCTACGGGCCGAGCAAGGCGGCGCTGCACCAGCTGTCGCGGATTCTGGCGCGGGAATTGGTGAGCCAGCACATCAACGTCAACGTGATCGCTCCCGGGCGCTTTCCGAGCAAGATGACCCAGCATATCGGCAATGATGAGCAGGCTTTGGCGGAGGACACCGCACTGATCCCGATGAAACGCTGGGGGCGAGAGGAAGAGATGGCAGCACTCGCCATCAGCCTGGCGAGCACTGCGGGCGCCTACATGACCGGCAATATTATTCCACTGGATGGCGGCTTCAGCCTCTGAGGGCCGTGGCTCGGGTTATCATGCCCGCCTCACCCCGCTTCGACGCCAGACCATGACCTACAGTGTTTCGCCCATCGGTTTTGTCCGCTCCTGTTTCAAGGAGAAGTTCGCCATCCCGCGCCAGCCACAACTGGCGCCTGCTGCCCGGGGCGTGCTGGAATTGGTGGCACCGTTCGATCAGGGTGAGGCGGTGCAGGGTTTGGAGCAGGTCAGCCATGTGTGGCTGCTGTTCCTGTTCCACCAGGCGCTGGAAGATAAGCCACGGCTGAAAGTGCGCCCGCCGCGTCTGGGCGGCAACAAGTCCATGGGCGTATTTGCCACCCGCGCGACCCACCGGCCCAATGGGATTGGCCAATCGGTGGTCAAGCTGGACAAGGTGGAAGACGGCCGTCTTTGGATTTCCGGCATCGATCTGCTGGATGGCACACCGATTCTCGACATCAAACCGTATGTGCCGTACGCAGACATCGTTGACACAGCCAGCAACAGCATCGCCAGCGCCGCGCCGCAGCTGATTCCCGTGCAGTGGCTGAAGACTGCACTGCAACAGGCAGAGGGCCATGCTCAGCGCCTTGAGGAGCCATTGGTGGCGTTGATCGAGCAGTGTCTGGCACAGGATCCACGGCCTGCGTACCAGACGCCGGGGCCTGAACGGGAATATGGGGCGCAGTTCTGGGATGTGGATGTGCGCTGGCACTATCCCGAGGCCGGGATGATTTGTGTGCTGGAAGTGGTGTCGGCTGGATAAGCCGGAAACAACTGTGGGAGCGGGCTTGCTCGCGAAGGCGGTGGATCAGTCAATACATCTGGTGACTGTTACACCGCCTTCGCGAGCAAGCCCGCTCCCACATTTTTTTGCGTCGCGCTTATTTCTCGACGAACGCACGCTCAATCAGGTAGTCACCCGGCTCACGCATGCGCGGGGAAACCTTCAGGCCGAAGCTGTTCAGCACTTCGCTGGTTTCATCCAGCATGCTCGGGCTGCCGCACAGCATGGCGCGGTCGTCTTCAGGATTGATCGGCGGCAGTCCGATGTCGCTGAACAGCTTGCCGCTGCGCATCAGGTCGGTCAGGCGGCCTTCGTTTTCGAACGGCTCGCGGGTCACGGTCGGGTAGTAGATCAACTTGTCACGCAGGGCCTCGCCGAAGAACTCGTTCTGCGGCAGGTGCTCGGTGATGAATTCGCGGTAGGCGACTTCGTTGACGTAACGCACGCCGTGGCACAGGATCACTTTTTCGAAACGCTCGTAGGTTTCCGGGTCCTGGATCACGCTCATAAACGGCGCCAGGCCGGTACCGGTGCTGAGCAAGTACAGGTGCTTGCCAGGCTTCAAATCGTCGAGCACCAGGGTGCCCGTCGGTTTTTTGCTGATGATGATCTCGTCGCCTTCCTTCAAGTGCTGCAATTGGGAAGTCAGCGGGCCATCAGGCACCTTGATGCTGAAGAACTCCAGATGCTCTTCCCAGTTCGGGCTGGCAATGGAGTAAGCGCGCATGAGCGGGCGGCCATTAGGCTGTTGCAGGCCGATCATCACGAACTGACCGTTCTCGAAGCGCAGGCCCGGATCGCGGGTGCACTTGAAGCTGAACAGAGTGTCGTTCCAGTGATGAACACTGAGGACACGCTCGTGGTTCATGTTGCTCATGTACGGGGAACTCCTGGAAATGGGTCTGCGCCAACTGTTGGATGCGCGATTGCACAGCATTCTAATGGCGGCGACAATATCTGTTAACTGGATTATTAAGATAAGGGTTATCGGTTATATCGATATGCGATTTACTCTACGTCAACTGCAAGTCTTCGTCGCCGTCGCCCAGCAGGAAAGCGTCTCGCGCGCTGCTGGCCTTCTGGCCTTATCTCAATCCGCCGCCAGCACCTCGATTACCGAGCTGGAGCGCCAATCCAGCTGCCAATTATTCGACCGCGCCGGTAAACGCCTGAGCCTGAACGCCCTCGGTCACCAGCTATTGCCCCAGGCGGTGGCGCTGCTGGACCAGGCCAAGGAGATCGAGGACCTGCTCAACGGCAAGTCGGGCTTCGGCTCCCTGGCGGTCGGCGCCACGCTGACCATCGGCAATTACCTGGCCACGCTGCTGATCGGCAGCTTCATGCAGCAGCACCCCGAGAGCCAGGTGAAGCTGCATGTGCAGAACACTGCGCATATCGTGCATCAGGTGGCGCACTACGAAATTGATCTGGGTCTAATCGAAGGCGACTGCAGCCACCCGGACATCGAGGTGCAAACCTGGGTGGAAGACGAGTTGGTGGTGTTCTGCGCGCCCCAGCATCACCTGGCCAAGCGCGGCCAGGCGACCATGGAAGAGCTGACCCATGAGGCGTGGATCCTGCGGGAACAAGGCTCCGGCACGCGCCTGACCTTTGACCAAGCCATGCGTCATCACCGCAGCGCGCTGAATATCCGCCTGGAGCTGGAACACACCGAAGCGATCAAACGCGCGGTGGAATCAGGATTGGGGATTGGCTGCATTTCTCGGCTGGCACTGCGCGACGCGTTCCGGCGCGGCAGCCTGGTACCGGTGGAAACCCCGGACCTGGACCTGGCCCGGCAGTTCTACTTCATCTGGCACAAGCAGAAATACCAGACCTCGGCCATGCGCGAATTCCTCGAGCTGTGCCGTTCCTTCACCGCCGGGGTGCAGCGCAGCGACGAGATTGTGCTGCCGACCATTGCCTAGATCAGGATGACGGCCCACACCAGAGCGATGATGGTCAGCGCGACGAACTGAGCGGCGCTGCCCATGTCCTTGGCGTTTTTCGACAAGGGGTGCAGGTCCAGGGAGATACGGTCAATCGCCGCTTCCACCGCGGAGTTGAGCAGCTCAACGATCAACGCCAGCAGGCACACGGCAATCAGCAACGCCCGCTCCACCCGGCTGACATTCAGGAAGAAACTCAGCGGGATCAGGATGACGTTGAGCAACACCAACTGACGAAAAGCCGCCTCGCCGGTGAAAGCCGCACGCAGGCCATCCAGGGAATATCCCCCCGCGTTGAAGATACGTTTGATACCGGTTTGACCTTTGAAAGGCGACATAGAGTAGGCAACTGAGCAAAAAGGTGGGGGGAAACTAGAGCAAGCAAAGTCAAAAAAACGTGAATGAACAGCGTCTTAATGCTGCGAAATTGACTCAAGTTGTTGCAAGAGCAACGCCGCCTGGGTTCGCGTGCGCACACCCAGCTTGCGGAAGATCGCCGTGACGTGGGCCTTGATGGTCGCTTCCGACACGCTCAATTCGTAGGCAATCTGCTTGTTCAGCAGGCCTTCGCACACCATGGTCAATACGCGGAACTGCTGGGGCGTCAGGCTGGCCAGGCCATCGCGGGCGGCCTTGGCTTCGTCGGAGACATTGATCTCTTCAAAGGCTTGCGGCGGCCAGGAGACATCACCGTCCAACACCGTGCGCACGGCTTTCTGGATGTCTTCCATAGAGCTGGATTTGGGAATGAAACCGCTGGCACCGAACTCCTTGGAGCGCACCACCACCGACGCCTCTTCCTGCGCCGACACCATCACCACCGGAATCTGCGGGTATTGGCCGCGCAGCAGTACCAGCCCGGAAAAACCGTAGGCGCCGGGCATATTCAGGTCGAGCAGAACCAGGTCCCAGTCGGATTTTTCGGTTAGGCGGGTTTCCAGCTCGGCAATGCTGGCGACTTCGACGAGGCGTACATCCGGCCCCAGGCCCAGCGTGACCGCCTGGTGAAGTGCGCTGCGAAACAGCGGGTGGTCATCGGCAATCAGGATTTCGTATGTGGCCATTTATTAAATGATCCTGTTTTTTATGGAGGCACTGATGGGTTCAGTGCTCGCCAACGCGCAACGTGACTGCCAGGCCAGCAGTCACCAGAGGGCGCGCTCAACGTCAAAAAACGACGTTTCTAATCTATGACAGCGCCCCAATCGGCGCCAAGCATGCCCAGCGTAGCCTGGGTGGTCAAGCGCTACGCCCGCGGCCATTTTAGCGGGCTGCGCATTTGCGCGGCCATCATGCCAAGGTCTGCTGGCCATGACGCCTATAGATAAGGTGCAAGGCGAGTATGGACGCTATCGGCCGGGTCCAGCGCCAACTGAAACTTGGCGGCCAGATAGTGGGTGCTGAACACGTCTAGATAGGCATCCAGCACCTCGCTGGCTGCCAGGTCTTCAGCCAGTTCCAGGCACAGGGCGGCCACTTCGGCGGTGCAGAAGTGGTCATCGCGCTTGGAGCGGCGCAGCTTGTAACGCGACAGTTGCTCGGGCGCCAGGCTCAACACCGGCAAGTGCTCCAGGTACGGGCTCTTGCGGAACATCTTGCGCGCCTCACTCCAGGTACCGTCCAGCAGAATGAACAGCGGGCGCTTGCCCTCCTCCAGCTTGACCTGGCTGACCACCCGCTGCGGTGCCACGAATTCGCCGGGAAACACGATGTACGGCTGCCATTGCGGGTCGGCCAGCAAGGTCAGCAACTCGGGCTCAACTTCAGTCCGCGACCAGGGAAACGCCGTGGTGTCGTTGATCACATCGGCAATCAGCCAGCCAGTGTTGCTGGGTTTCATCGGCTCTACGTCATGCATCAGCAGGCACATGCCGGATTTCGCCTCGACCTTGGGCCGCCAGGCGCACAGGCAATACTCGGGAATCACCCGGCAGCCGGGGCAGCGTTCGGCACGCGAGCCCCGTGCAACAAACGGCTTTACGGCGCGGGCCAGGCGCTGGGTGCGCAAACGGGAGACGGCGTGGCTCATCGGGTGCGCCGCAGGAAAGTGGGAATCGACACGGACAGAACTCGGGAAGGCAAAAGTTACCGCAGTTTACCAGAGCCGCCCGCGCCTACCTGTACTTCCCGGCAATACGCTGGCCGTAGTGGCAACCGGTCACCTATAATCGCGCGCCACTGAACGCACAGCGCAGTGGCTGGTCTATGCACCAGTAACCGAATCAGGAGAGTTTCATGCTGCGTCTTATGCCACGTGTTCTAGTTCCGTCCGTCGCCCTGGCGCTGATCTTGCCTTTGGGTGCCCAAGCGGCCTCGCTGCTGGAGGCTCAACTGAACAAGAAGCTGCAAAGCGTCGCAGAGGAAAGCAATAAAGACCTGCCCCGGGAAATTGACGACAAGACCCTGGAAGTGGCCTACACCGTTGAAGGTTTGCAGTTGATTGACCATCTCAGCGTACAGCCTGACCGCGCTGAGCAAATGCGCGCCAATCCCAAGGCTGTGTACTTCCAGCTGGGGCAAAGCGTGTGCTTGAACAAGGGCTATCGCGAGTTGATGGCCAAGGGTGCAGTGATGCGCTACGAAATCACCGAGAACAAAACCAACCGCCCGGTGGCGTCGGTTAAGTTCCAGGAAGCAGATTGCCCGGCGCCGGCTGCTGCGAAGAAGAAAAAGTAAGCGATGCCCCCTGTCGCGCGCCGCTGATCAGCGGCGCGCAATATGCCCCCTCTGAACTATCCGCCATTGCCCGTTCGCGGCAGCGTCTAAACTCCCTCACAAGTGATCAATAAGCGGTTGCCAGCCAAGACTTTATAGGCTCATGATCAATTCATCTTGAAAGCCTTGAACATCGGGTTTTCACACGGTTTTGTAACACTTTCAGGGCAAAAGAGGGTTGCCCTCCTGAGCGTGCAGTGCAAAGGTTTTTAATCATAAGGAATATACAGAACCGGTTTCGCCCACCTCGTTAATCAGAGGCAACGACACATGCAGTGTCGTGGTCCCGACGAATTTCTCGCCGGCACCCAGGGTTCTGTGAAGAAGGAGAAGTTGAATGCCTTACGAACCGAATGAACTCCTGATCCGTCAATTTCAAGAAAACGGCACCGACCTCACGCAGCAGGTCGACGCGCAACTCCACCTGATTGCGCCCAACAGCCCGAACATTCCCCTTTATCGCGACATGATCTTCACCGTGCTGCGCATGGCCCAGGACGACCGCAGCCGTTGGAACGCCAAGATCACCTTGCAGGCGATTCATGAGCTGGACCACGCTTTCCGTGTACTGGAACAGTTCAAGGGACGACGCAAAGTCACGGTGTTCGGCTCGGCGCGCACGCCGGTCGAAAGCCCGCTGTATGCATTGGCGCGGGAAGTGGGCGCGGTTCTGGCGCGCTCGGACCTGATGGTGATCACCGGCGGTGGCGGCGGCATCATGGCGGCGGCCCACGAAGGCGCCGGCCTGCAACACAGCCTGGGGTTTAACATTACCCTGCCCTTTGAGCAGCATGCCAACCCGACCATCGATGGCACCGAGAACCTGCTGTCCTTCCACTTCTTCTTTACCCGCAAGCTGTTCTTCGTCAAGGAAGCCGATGCCTTGATACTGTGCCCGGGCGGTTTCGGCACCCTGGATGAAGCGCTCGAAGTACTCACCCTGATCCAGACCGGCAAAAGCCCGCTGGTGCCAGTGGTACTGCTCGACGCACCGGGTGGCAGCTTCTGGCAAGGTGCCCTGGACTTTATCCGCAGCCAGCTTGAAGCCAATCGCTACATTTTGCCCACCGACCTCAAGCTGGTGCGCCTGGTGTACAGCGCTGAAGAGGCGGTGGACGAAATCAACCAGTTCTACGCCAACTTCCACTCCACCCGCTGGCTGAAGCGCCAGTTTGTGATTCGCATGCATCATCCGTTGAGTGACCATGCGCTGGCTCACTTGCAGGAAGCATTTGCCAGCCTTCGCCTAAGTGGGGAGTTCCAACAAACTGCGTACATTGGCGAGGAGCACGACGAGCCAAGCTTCAGCCATCTGACGCGGCTGGTGTTCAACTTCAACGGGCGCGACCAGGGGCGGTTGCGGGAGTTGGTGGATTACATCAACTTGCCGGAGAACTGGGCACAGGCCCAGGGGAAAACGCAGCAGCGGGTGACGGAGACGGCGTGACCTGCCCCTGAAACGCAAAAAAGGCCCGCTATTTTCATAGCGGGCCTTTTTGGTTGTGTCAGGTAGAACGATGTCGCAGGTTGGGGCCGCTGCGCAGCCCAGCGGGAGCAAGCTCCCTCGCCACACCAAGCTCCGCAATAACCAGAGGAGCCCATTTACCAGGCGCCACTTTCAGTCATCCATATCCCGACCGCTCAACAAGCGGCTGATCATCTCCATCGAGAATCCGCGATAGCTCAGGAAGCGACCTTGCTTGGCACGTTCCCGCGCATCAATAGGCAGATGCCCGGCAAACTTGCGACGCCAGGTATCTTCCAACTGCGCCTGCCAACTGATACCGGACTCACGCAAGGCAAGTTCGAT
This sequence comes from Pseudomonas sp. K2I15, assembly GCF_002204795.1. Classification (GTDB taxonomy): domain Bacteria; phylum Pseudomonadota; class Gammaproteobacteria; order Pseudomonadales; family Pseudomonadaceae; genus Aquipseudomonas. Next base: position 57,114 of record NZ_NIXO01000006.1, on the reverse strand, counting down.
GTCAGCACGTTGCAGGCCACGCTGGCTTAGCTCTTCGCGAATTCGCGCGGGGCCATAGCCGGATCGGGCTCGGTAGGACACAAAACTCTCAAGGTAACGGGATTCGGACAACAGCCCTTCTTCCGTCAAACGGTCAAGGGCAGCATCGATCATCTCGGGATCTGCGCCGCGCTGACGCAGTTTTCGCGTCAGCTCGACTCGACCATGCTCGCGTCGTGCGAGCAGGTCCATTGCAGTGCGCCTTACGGCGACGGGTGTATCCAGTACAACGCTCATCGTTTGGCTCAGATGTCAGCGTCAGCCATGTCGTCAGCCGTTTCCCGGGTAGACGTCGATTTGACGTCGGCCGTCGGGGTCAGCAGCTTGTCGCGGATCTGCTTTTCAAGCGCCGTGGCAATCTCAGGGTTGTCCTGCAGGAACTTGGCCGAGTTGGCCTTGCCCTGGCCGATCTTGCTGCCGTTGTAGGCATACCAGGCACCGGACTTCTCGACGAAACCGTGCAGCACGCCCAGGTCGATCATCTCGCCGTTCAGGTAGATACCCTTGCCGTAGAGAATCTGGAACTCGGCCTGACGGAACGGCGGAGCCACCTTGTTCTTCACGACTTTGACGCGGGTTTCGCTACCTACAACCTCGTCACCTTCCTTCACCGCGCCGGTACGACGGATGTCCAGACGGACCGAAGCGTAGAACTTCAGCGCGTTACCACCGGTGGTGGTTTCCGGGCTGCCGAACATCACGCCGATCTTCATCCGGATCTGGTTGATGAAGATCACCAGGCAGTTGGCGTTCTTGATGTTACCGGTGATTTTACGCAGGGCCTGGGACATCAGACGGGCTTGAAGGCCTACGTGCATGTCGCCCATTTCGCCTTCGATTTCAGCCTTGGGAACCAGGGCTGCCACGGAGTCGATGACGATCACGTCGATGGCGTTGGAGCGCACCAGCATGTCGGTGATTTCCAGCGCTTGCTCACCGGTGTCCGGCTGCGAAACCAGCAGGTCGTCAACGTTGACGCCCAGCTTGCCGGCGTACTCTGGATCCAGGGCGTGCTCGGCATCGACGAACGCACAGGTGGCGCCCATTTTTTGTGCCTGGGCAATCACCGACAGGGTCAGGGTGGTTTTACCGGAAGATTCAGGACCGTAGATTTCAACGATACGGCCTTTTGGCAGGCCGCCAATGCCGAGCGCGATGTCCAGACCCAGAGAGCCAGTGGAGATAGCCGGGATCGCCTGACGGTCGTGATCGCCCATACGCATTACGGCACCCTTGCCGAATTGACGTTCGATCTGACCCAGGGCCGCAGCCAAGGCTTTCTTCTTGTTGTCGTCCATTAAAGTCCTCACGTAATCAATAAGGCCTGGCGGCCAACACCTGTATAAGTAGACAGTATTGTTCCACAAAGATCCGTGATCGCCTACCCCTGATTTTCTATTTCTGCTGCAGCTCGTCGCAACAAGCCCTCTAGCGCGGCCTTTACCGTTTGTCGGCGGACCTCGTCGCGGTTGCCGGGGAAGTGTTCGAGCTCGGTGGTAATTTCCTCGCCAACGCCCCAGGCCAGCCATACGGTGCCCACCGGCTTGTCCGGCGAACCGCCATCGGGCCCGGCCACGCCGCTGACCGCCACGGCAAAGCGTGCCAGGCTTTTCTCTTGGGAGCCCCGGACCATCGCCTCCACCACTTCGCGGCTGACAGCGCCGACTTTGGGAAACAGGGCTTCCGGCACATTCAACTGCCGGGTCTTCTGCCGATTGGAATACGTGACGTAACCCGCCTCGAACCAGGCCGAACTCCCGGGAATCCGCGTGATGGCCTCGGCGATACCGCCGCCGGTGCAGGACTCGGCAGTGGTGACGTGGGCATTGAGAACCTGCAGGCGTCGGCCAAGTTCAGCGGCGAGTTGAGTAATTTCCTTCACGGTCGTCTCCTTGAGTGAGCGGGCGTTTGCCTACCCTACAGGAGCCGATGGGCCATGCAAGTTACAAGAGACCATCAGCAGGTCCGGCATCAGGAACCCCGAACACTGCCTTCGCCCGTGCCCACAACTGCATGCGATTTTCCAAACCGTTCAGGCCGCCGTTGATCCGCCGGGTAATGGTGGTGAACTGGTCCTTGTCAGCCAGTTCGTTCAACCCATTGCTCTGCCAGAACCACGCGGCGGACTCGGCAGCCCATTGCGGCTGTTCCAGCAACTCCGGTTGCTGCAATAGACGCTCATCGCCGAACAACACCTGGCTGCACGCCAAGTAGTTGCGCCGACCGGTGATCTGGATCAGGCCGCGGCCGCGATATTTCTGGCCGTCTGCGTCTGCCTCGGGCGAATTGCCCAGGCGGGCAGCCAAGACGCCGGTGTCGTATTTGCTGAGATATCGATCGCTGCCCAGTTCACGTACGTAACGCAACTCGCCGGACTCGTGGCCGATTTGGGCGAGGAAGGCGGCGATGCGTTTGGGCGTGGTGATTTGGTGGTGAACCATGGCGGTGTTTAAAGCGCCAATGAACACTCCAGTTCGCAGGCCAGCGTTCCCGAAGATCTGCAGCAACTCCTGCTGTGCGACAGGCATAGGTTTCTCCAGACGCCAAAAACGAAAAAGCCTCGCACGATGGCGAGGCCTGAATGGGTGCGCAACCCAAGTCGCGCGGCATTGCTTGAAAGCCCCGCACTTATGCGGGATTTCGATCCGCCTGTGCTGTGTACGCAACAGTGCCGTCAGCATTGAGAACGTCCCAGGACATCTGAAACGCGCTGGCATACTGAATGGTAAAATAAACGAATACTCCACTGCCCGCCGGAATCAAAAGATCGTCGTACTGCGTGCGGCGGGAAGGAACAATCGGATATTTCACATAGTTGTCGGCGCTAGGCGGCCGCGTGGCACTAATAATCACCGTCCCGCTTGCATAAAGCGATCAACCGCCGGAAGACAACCCACCCGCGATGATCGAACTGCGATACCCCGTCGCCGGGTCGCCAACATGAGTCACCTTGGTAATCGACCATCGCCCCTGCATATATGAGGGCCAGGTTTCATCCAGCAGCAGCAAGCCTTCGGCGGACAGCAACGGGTTGCCAGGGCAATCGATCAGCAACTTCAAATCTTCACGGCCGACGCGGCGCAACTCACCTTCGGCCACCGCACGCGCTTCCGCTTCGTTCTGACAGCGTTGGCGCAGGATTTTGAACGGGGCATTCCCGACCTGGACCACGCGCTGCTTGCCCGCCCTCGCATCCCACCAGGTGACACGGCTACCCTCGTATTTCGCCCGGGATTTTTCGTCGAGCTTGGCGGTGATAAAGGCCTGGTCACCAGGACGGTTGTCAGCGGTGATGGACAATTTCACTTCCGGCAGTTGCTGGAGGGACAGCGATTTGACCTGGCCACTTTCAGCCAGCACATACAATTCGTTGATCGGTTTGCTGACGGCGCAGTAGCGCCTGGCGAGACGGGTGATAAAGGCCATGTCGCTTTCGTTGGACTGGTCGATATGGGGAATCACAATCCCTTCCAAAGACGGCGCCACACGCGGTGAATACCCGTGGCGGCTGACCAGCTGGCGAAACAACGCACCCAGGGTCATCGGCCCATAACTGGCAGACCGACGCTGGCGGTAACCTGTTTTGTCGACCACGCTGAAGGGCGCCGCCGTGGCGACAATCATCAGCCGCATGGGGAACAGCACCGGGGTTCGCTGGGTGACGACAAACTCGCCTTTTTCCACCAGCCCCGACTCTTGGTACCCGACTCGCAAGCCGATCTTGCCAGTCAGGCTCGGCAGGCCTTCCAGGCCCTCGATATTGAGGGTCAGTTCAAGCCGGTCAGACTCAATGCCTGCGGCGTCAGTGTGGCTCCAGTGCATCAGGCGTTGATTGAGCAGCGCCGCATTGGCGCCGTAAAACTCCACGATGGGCGTAAATCCCTGTGCCATGCTGCCTCCTTAATCCCAAGCCGAAACAGGCCGCACGGCCGCTGGCCGCGACTCCAGCTCAGGCACGCTAACCCATACACCGGCAGGCAACACAGGGCCGTATTCTGCGAGGCCAGGGTTCTGGCGCCAGAGGGTCTCTTCAGCCACGTCATCGCATCGTCCGAGCTCACGATAGAGCAGCAGGTTGACCGAATCACCGGCAATACTTCGGACTCTACGCATTGACGAACTCCTCCAGCTCAAGGGTCCAGGTCATGACCATTGCTGTTCCGTCATCGATCACATTGGCCTGGGTTTCCACTACAGTATTGATCCGCCACAGGCCCCAGTTGCGCCCGATGCCATCGACCAGGGGCAACGGCGCCCGCGCATTTTGCAGCGCGCGCAGTTCATCGAGGCGCTGCATGCCGACGGCGTACATTGCCGTGCCGCTGAACGTGAGTTTTTCCAGCTTCTGGCCGTTTTGCCGCGACTGCGGCTTGCTGGCAATAATCGTCAGGTCACTCCAGCCGCCGTCGCTGTTACGTACCAGCGAGGAATAGGTAAACCCTCGGGACAAGCCAAAGATAAAGTCGCCGAGTACCATTTGTTGTCGCATCAATCACCTCCTGGATCGGCCAGTGCCGCGTTGCGCCGGATGCCAAGGGAATCAGTGACCATCGGCATGCATTGGAATTGCAGGGCCTGGATCACCTGGTTGACGACTTGCTGGGCATCGGCGGGGTTGACGCCGGTGATCTGGATACTCGGGGCAATCGTGACCTGCACGTTATCCGTGCGCGCGGCGTTGAGCTCATTGCTCAGCGCATTGGGCGCAGGCAGACGATCACTTGGGCCGAACAATTTGTCGCCAAGCCAGGTCCCCGCCTCGCTGCCCAGCAAACCACCGATGGCGCCGCCGACAGCAGTGCCGACACCGGGAAAAATCAGGGTGCCGATAGCGGCGCCGGCGGAGGCTCCCGCCCAGGCACCGCCCGCGGTACTGAGTCCGGAGGCAACAGCTTTGGCATCGCCATTGCGTACGCCCTGAACCACATCCATGGCGGTGTCGACGTACTTCAACGGACCGAGGCGGCGAGTGCCTGCCGATTCCAGCTTGGCAAACGCTCCCGATAAACTCGCTGCCAAGCCTTTGCCTGCACCACGCGCCATAGACCGTTTTGCCGACGGCGCTGCGTAGGAGGCAAACGAATTACCAGGAAGGTTGGTCGAGGCGACTGTTGCCTTCGGTCCACGCGGAGCCGTTTGGCGGGGCTGGGTAGGCTTGACGCGCCGCTTCTTACTATTTCCGGCTGTGCGACCGTTATCCCTCTCCCTCACCGTATCTTCAATGCGCTCAGACAGATGTGCAGCCGCCGCTTCAAGTATGCCGCCAGTACCGGGGGACGTTGTGCCGGGGCAACATTGCTTGTCGTCGCCCTTGTCCTTGTCTTTGTCCTTATCAAGTCCCCCGTCCTTGAACAGTTTTCCGATTCTGGGAATCTTGCCGAGCGTCAAATCGACCACATTGCCCATCACTCGGGTCTTGACCGTATCCAAAAAACTCGAGCGTAAATCCTTCGCGACATCCACACCGGCCTTGAGGCCCTTGTCCGCCCAAGAATCGGACGCCGGCGCCAGTTCTTTCTGTTCGCTTTTCGGTGCGTTAGCGGCGACATCAACCGTCTTGGTCTCCAACGAACTCCCTTTAATGAACAACGTGCTGTTGAGCGTTTCCAGGGTCTCTCGCAGCCGCACTTGCTCCAGGGTCAAACCATTGATTTCCAGGCTGGCACTGGCCAGCGCCAAGCTAAGGTCCGTCAGCGCGGCGGGCACCGCGTCAAGGGAGGAAGGCCCAGTCAAATCCTGGGCCGACGGTGACAGGTCCCCAGAAAGCCCCCGGTCGTCCGTCTGCCCGGCAAACGCCAGCGCATAGTTAATTTGCATCCCGCTCTACTCCTGTTTGACGCCAAGGCGAGTGATCGCGATGTCATAGCGGCGCAATGCTTTTCCGACTTCCCAGTCCAGGATTTCCGCTTCGTTCACCGAGTAAACCAGCGGCACGACATCGAGGATTACTTCGATGTCGCGCTCCGAAAGAAGGCCGCCGGTTGATTTAAAAAATCGTCGATTCGCTCCTGCAGTTCGGTCCAGTCGGGCACGGTGAGATCTGCCAAATCAGGGATCATCAGGCCGGAGCAATGGGCTGTGATGAACTCGGCGCGCTCTTTGGCCGTGGTGAGTTTTTTCATCACTTTGGTGGCGCGCAGGGCAGGCATTTCCAGAGTCACGGCGGTGAGGGTGCGGCCGGCGGTGTTGAGCGGCAGCAGCAGGTTCACCTGTTCGGTGATGCTGGAGTCGCCTGGCTCGCGGGTTTCGTCCTGGAAGAACGAGGCCGGGCGGGTCGACATGTCATGCACGTATTGGGCGATGGTTACGTAGTCCGGGCGTTTGAGCTGGTCGAGCTCTTTTTCCGACAAGCCGGTGGCGAGTTTTGCCAGTTCGAAAAACTGGTCGTCCTCGTCATCACCGGCCCGGGCCAGCGCGTCTTTTTGCGCGGCGTAGTACAGCGGCTTGAGTTGCACCTGCTCGATCGTCGCACCGGTGTCGGCGGTGATCGGCGACAGCAGGATGTGCAGCGGAGGCATCCAGGCCATGAGTCAATTCCTTGATGAAGTATGGGAGCGGGCAAACCCGCTCCCGGGGGCTTACGGCATCAGTACCGCGCGGCGCGCATCGCCGAGGATGTCGACGCCGTTGAGCACGAACTTCTGGGTGCGCACGTCGATGTCGATCACCGTGATACCGTTTTCCAGACGGTTGTAGGTGCGGCAGGACAGCTCCAGCGTGGTAGTCGCCTTCTCGCCCATCTTCAGCTTCGCTTCCTCCAGGGATTTGAGCTTGCCGCCGACGGTGTGGTAGGTGAAATAGGTCCGGCCGTCCTGGTCCTGGCCGGCTTCACGCACGTTCAGCAGGATGTCGTCCCCCAGGCGCACGCCCAACGCCAGCATGATTTCCGGGCCTGCACCTTGCAGGATCAACTTGGCATTCAACACCTTGCCGCTCTTCGCCATTTCCTCGGCGATGAACCGCCCACCGGACATGAGTTCCATGTCGAATTCAATCTTCGGCGGGGTGAATTCTTCCACGGTGGCCGACAACGGCAGGCCTTGAAGGGTGGCCGCAATGGCCTGTCTGACTCGGTTGGTAAACATTAGAGAACGTCCTCCAGGAACTGCTCGATGATTTCATCGCGGGCGTTGAGTTGATAAATCATGTGTTCGTTCGGCGCGTAGCGGCCGTAGTCGATGACGATGAACCAGGTGCCGTTCTTGTACTTCTCGACACTGTTCAATTCCGGGTGCAGGTACACGCTGCCGCCGGGGATGGTTTCGTCAGCCACCAGGGTTTGCAGCCAGTCGTTGATGCGTTTCACCTCCTGGTCCATGAACGACTTGGTGAGGTTCTTGGCCATGGCTTTCTGGCCGGCCTTGACCAGCTTGCGGCTGATCGCATCTTCCAGGCCGACGTAGCTGATGAACTTGCCGGTGATGGAACGGTTCCCCAGCAGCGAGAAACCGCCGAGGATGGTGCGGGCGTAGTAGCTCACGCCGTAGCGGTTGAGCAGGTCGCCTTCGGTGGAGGTGTCGAGGATGTTGTACTCAACCACGCGGGAAACATCTTCGGCGAAGGTCACCTGATTGCCCGGGCTTTCCCACTGCTTGACCTTGGCCAGTGCCGCGATGGCCAGGGACGACGGTGCCAGGAACACGTTTTTCTTCGCGGCCTTGGAGTACACCGACGGCATGTTGTGCACCAACAGGCAACGGTCGAAGCCCAGCTCGGCACCGCCCAGTTCGCCGCTGTAGGTCACTTGGTCGGCGACGGTTGCGTCCTTGCCATCCAGCACCACACGGGCCTTGATGCGTTTACCGAAGGAAGCGAATTCGCCGGCCACGGCCTTGGTGCCGGTGAAGCCTGGGGCGCCAATGATGGTCAGGTCTTCAGGGACGCTGGCCAGGGCGGCGAGGCCGAGTTTGCGGCCGGTGACAGGCTCGTCGCCGCCGATCACGTTATTGAGGGTGTCGGCGGGGGTGGTGCCCTCGTCGACGATCACCACGTAGACCGGCACCTTGACCACTTTGAGGATCTGGTACACGGCGTGGAACAGCGTGCCGGTCTCGGCGCCGGTAGGGTCCAGCAGCGCCTGGGTGGTGAAGCTGTTGATGCGGAACGGAGCGTTTTTCGGGATCGAGGCGTGGGCGTTGGGGGCAGTGCCCACCAGGCCGATGACGTTATCGCCAAGGCCACCCATGGCCTCGGGGGATTCGGTGGCATTGACGGTGATGCCGTTGTGCTCGAAGTTCAAAACCTCAGCCATGATTATTCAGCCTTCTTGGTGGTGGCCTTCAAGGCCTTGGTAGCGTTGAGGACGCTGGTGAGTTCCAGGCGGCCGGCAGTGCGCAGGGCGGATGCTTCGACGTCCAGCAGGTCGATTTCTTCGCCTGCGGTGGACCAATGGCCGGCGCCGGTGGGGAATGGGATTAGGACGGTGTAGGTTTGGCGGTTGGGCATAGGTGGATCTCCGGGCATAAAAAAACCGCTGCGCGGTTGTCTTGGATTTTCAGGAAGTGACAGGGCAAAACGCCTTGTCAGTAAGGGGCGTTATTAGAGTTGCTCAGCTAGCCAGGGCGGCGACTCAGGCCTGTGCTCGACTAGAGGGAAATACTGCGACTCAGGCCAGTCGCGCAGATCCTGCCGGTAGCCCTGCAATTGCTTGTACTGCTCGGCTGTGAGGGTTGTAGGGCGATCAGCCTCCAGCTCGTCACGATGACGTGCGACCAGCGGATCAGTGAGCAACAGCATTTTGTCGCGGAAGGCTCGCTCGCTGTATTTCAATTCTTCCAACGTCGGCCCAGGTGCCGCAACGATGACCGGTCGACCATCTTTGCCGCCCGTAAAGCTCGATTTGCCTGTTGAGACGGCCCGAAAGATCGCGTCGTGTTCGTCCTGGCTGACCTCGACAAGCTCCGCCGCTGGCGGGAGCAAGCATGCTGGGTTAGGCGTAGTAATCAACGGCTGCACTGCGTCCAAGTCCGGCGAATCGATCATTGGTGCAACTGCATCAAAATCGGGAGCCGATATTGTTTCAGGCACTGATTCGTCACCCTCAACCCACGCAGGATTCGGCACCTGCATATCGGGGGGAGTCCAGTTAGGATCGGGCACCTTCATACTCGGCCGTTTCCAGTCAGGGTCTGGTACCTGGATGGTCCGAGCTCCGTGTAACACTTCATTGAAAAACGTGTTTGATTTCGCGCTATAGAATACTTTCACTTCTTAATTACCCCTAGCCTCGACAGTTACGACTATCCCTGATTGAACAATGGGTGCCCATTCCTCGATGTAAACCGTACAACCCGCCGTGGTGGGCACTGAGCAATAACCTTGCAGGCATGCTGCTGCCGCTGAGTTTTTACGAAAGCTGATCTTCGCGTTAATAAACTGTGTTGGAAATTGAAAAGGCCAAGTTACGTTTACTGTTTTGATAGATGGCATGTCGTCAAAAGCAAACTCGATCCACTGGATGACCTCGCCGGTATCTGCGTTCTTGCTCCAGCCGTTTGTGGTTAACAACGCCGTATCATTTGGCTTTCTCACTTGGAGCGCCACTGTTGTGCCATTTGAGTGAGTCATGAACGGCATGACAGCCGTATTATCGGTAAAGCCAGCATTTGCGCAATTTTGCGCGTTTAATTTCGATGACGGGTTAAAGTTTCCGTCATGCCAGACCTTACGCCAACCACTTGAGTTCGGACCTAAGTTACGGAATAAAAGAGCACCTATATTGTCGTTGAGGCTTACTGCGATGTCGGCGCCAAACTGTGGGTTGGCAAAGATCATATGCAGGCCAACCGTATTCGGGTAGCTAGGCGACGTATCTGTAGTGCCTGGACCAACAGCAGAAAATAGTTGGCTTGAGGAAATCCCCGCAATAGGCCCGCTGACTATTGCCGGTACGCCGAGCCACCCGCCAGCCCCTACCGCAAGCTTTGCTGCGGGGTCAAAATTTGCAGCGTTCCAGATAATACTGTCAAACACATAGGCCGTCTGCGTTGGAAGATTTAACAGAAGCGGCGTTGAATCAACCCCATTGTATCTTGCGAAGATTCTTGCGTTTTGATTATATAAATCAAAATATACTTCACCAGTTGGGGATTTAAAACCAAGCTCCGGGGTGTCCTCGGTATTGTTAGATAACGTAATCGAACCCGACATCGTGCCGCCAGTCTTTGCCACTACACCGCTAATCGCTTCGGCGAGCGCGGTCTTTGTTGCACCATCAGTAATACCGCTCCCCGCAAGCGTTGTCGGGTTTGTACCCGCAATAACGCGACCGAGCTTATCCACGGTCACGCTACGGTAGGTGCCAGCGACGACGCCCGTGCGCCCTGCTACCATTTCAAAGGTCAGTGCAGTGGTACCCAACACGATCGGCGCATCCGTAACGAGCTGCCAAACGCTGTCACCGTAGGCTGTGCCCTCTTCGACACTGACGAACAGGCCGGGCGTCACCTCTAGGCTATTATCCGCATCTGTCGCACGCACCCAGGCGCCGGTGGCTACAACATACAGGCCGTTATCCTTGCCAACCGTTTGCTTAGCGACCAAAACACGGTCGCCAACAACAACCGCAACACCATCAACTTGCTGCGGGCCACTCAACACGATATTTGCCGTGGTAACCACACGAACCGACCGCTTGCTATCGAGCTTGGCCAGCTCATCAGCGACATAGCCGACCACCCAGGCCCGCGTGGCCTTGACGACATTGTCGTCGATAAGCAGCGTCACTTCTGATGCGTTGCTCGTCTCGAAAATCGACCGGATATAGAACTCTTTTCCAGAGCCCGACGTCGCAAGCACCGGCTTAAACGACTCTGGATATTTGACGATCGCGTACAAAATGCCGGTGTCGGTCCAGATCCCTGCCTCGCGCACGTACCAGCCGCCCACCTCGGGAGGAATCGTTACCTCAGCCAGCAACCAGCTAGGGTTTTTGTCATCCTGGAACAATGCGTTCAAGGGGCCGCGCCACACTTCGCGCTTCAGCGCCTGGGCGTTCGCGTCAGGGTTATAAACCGCGCCGTTGCCATCGCCGACCGAGATCTGCGCCAGTTTGATCGGCACGCCAGCAGCCTTGCAGGCTGTTTCATAAGCGATCCCCGCATTGGTGAGCAGGGTGTAGTAGTCAGCCATTTAGGACTCCTGTGGATAAAGGGTGGTGGTTTCAACGATGTAGAGGCCGGCGGCGATGAAGCACCTGCCAGATGCCTCGACCCCGGTAAGCACCAGCGGATAAATCGTGGTCAGTTCGCCGCACACGGTGGCGGCGCCGATGCTGTGGCGGCCAAACGCGCTCAAACCCACGGAGATCGAAAGGATGTCGCGCTCGCTTTTGGCGTCGGACAGGCGGTGGTCGAGACGCGTGTCAATTTCTTCGCTGTAGGGCAGTTCGGTGTAGGCCCGGACAGAAAAGCTGTAGGGCTCGCCGGGCGGTGTCTGCTCGTACCAGGCGCGAACTTCCGGGGCCAGTTGCAAACCCTTGGCCGCGTTTTCCAGGGCCTGGCGGGTGCCAGCTTGCCGGGCAGTGGGCCAGGCGAGTTTTACCGTCAGGCGCTTTTCGGCTTCGGGGGCGGTAGTGCTCCATTCGTTGACGGCTCGGTCCGCCGCCAGATAGGGCAGAAAAGCCACGGGGGTGCTGGCCGGGTCCATCAGTTCAGGGAACGGTGGCGTGACTCGGTCGAGCAAGTGGCCAAAACCCAAGTCCAGCGCCTTTTCCAGCGGTGAACTGTTGGCGGGCAAGAGGCTGGTTTTTGGCTCACTCATAGCGTGCGCACCTCCACCTCGACACCCGTGCAATAAGGGGCCTGGAACGCCGTGCTGATGATCGGCTCCAGCGGCTCGAGGATTTGCAGTTGCGCAGCACCAGCGGAGTGAATGGCGTAGTCGATCCAGCTCGGGTCGACCCGCCCTTCCAGGCGATGACAGGACTCGGCGTAGGTTTGCAGCAGTTGCTGCGCTGCGACCTGGGTCAGCCCCGAGTCCGGGCCGGCGTTGATCTTGGCGACCACGCGGATTTTGTAGCGCTGGATCTGTGCGCCTTGCACCGTCACGCGGTCGGTTTCAGGACGCACATCCGGTCGTGTGAAATGTCGACGCACGCCGTCGAGCAAATCCGCTGAAGGCGTGCCGTCACCCTCACGAGACAGAACAGTAACCATGACTTCACCCGGTGCTGTGCGACGGCCATTGCCATCCTTGACCTGCGCCGCGTAGCCATCCGGATCGAAGGTGTAAGTGACCGTGACCATGCCGGGCGCCGCACTTTGCACGTTCACCGCCGGCCGCTCACCGAGGGTGAAAACCTCCCGGCGATACTGCATCCGCGAGCCCGCCGCTGGAGCGTGTGGCGCCAGGTAATAACGCAATCGGGCGTCGTCATCACTCTCCAACGTCGGCGGCACAGGTGGGAAAGCCGCCGGGTCACCGGGGTCGAGCACCTGGCGCTCCAGGCCCATGTCGGCAAGGCGTGCGTCCAGGTTGCTGCCGGTGGCCCACCACGCCAGCATCTGTTTGATGCGGGCGTTGTATTTGCGCTCGTGGGTTTGCAGGCGAACGCAGAAGGCTTCCAGTGCCAGCGTCAGCAGCTCGCTTTCATTCTCAAGGCTGACCTTCAGCTTGGCCGCATTTTCCGGCGCACGAGTGGCGACGTAATCGACGACAAACGCCTTGAACTCCGCCAACAACGGTTCGAACTCGTCGACGGCAATGATCGCCGGCTCAGCCAACTGGTTCTGGCCGGGTATCAGCATGCTCATGTCACCACCTCGAAGGATTGTTTGCGGTTTTTCCAGGTACCGGCGAAGCGCAACAACAGGCCTGCGCCCTGGCGGTTGGCGACGATGACTTGCGCTTCGAAGTCGGCGATGCCGTTCTGCGGGTTGTAGAACGCTTGGGCGGCATGGCTTTGGGCGAGAATCAGCAGGTCATCGCCGAGGTTCTGCCCGAGCAATTGCGGGATCATCGAGCCGTACAGCGGTCGCTTCTGACGGGTGCCCAAAGGGGTGGTCAGCGCGCGGGTGGCGCGCTGCACAAATTGCAGCCAGTCATCGACCGCCGCCCCGGTGTTTCTATCGATTCCGATCATGGCAAATCCTTATGCGGTACTGATCACGCGGCCCTGGTGATCCACCACCGGGCCGCTGAGGTGAACGCCGGAGGCATCCAGCAGCAGGCCGACGGCGCCGAGTTGCAACTGGATACTGTCAGCGGTCATGGCGAGACGGGCTTGGCCGATATTGACGTCTACGCGTTCTCGGGAAGCGGTGACGGCGGTGGGGCCGTTGGTCCAGTTGAGGACGTGGCCGGCGTCGTCGTAGTCGGTTTGCGTACCATCCTGATGGCGGCGCCGGGTCAGCGTCGGGACGCTGGAGACCGGCGGAAAATGGTCGCTGTTCAAGCCGAACAAGGCCACCGATTGCGCCCCACCCTCCCCGCCGCCGTAGTTGAGCAACAGGCACTGCTCGCCCACGGAGGGGATGCGGGTTTCGGTCTGCGCCCCGGCGCTGGGGTTGAAAAAGCGAATCGCCGGGGTAAGCAAGTCGCCATGGCTGACCTTGCAGGTATTGCTGGCGGCGTCGACCTCCTGACACACGCCGATGCGGCAGAAACTTTCAGCGCGTCGATACAGGTCTTCAAGTTGGGCTTCCATTTCGGCCAACCGCTCGATGATCGGCCCCAGTTGCATGCGTAACAGCGCGTCGAACATGAGCTACTCCGCCAGTGGTTTGTATTGGTCGGGGTCGTCGATGTTCGAGACTTCCCAGGTGCAGGCGAACAGGGGTTTGCCTGTGGGATCGTTGAGCAACGGCGGTCCGATATAGAGGATTTGGGTGAAGGTAACGACCCAGGTGTCGTAGTCCGTTTCTGCGGTGGTGCGTATTGAGGGCGCGGCGACGATATTGGTCGGCAGGTCGCACTGGGCCTGCGGCAGGTTCCAGCGGTTATCCAGCACCAGGTCCATCAGTTGGCTGGCCAGGTCGCAGGCATCAAACGGCAATGCACCTGGAGCGACCATGGCCTTGAGTGAAATTCCCAGGGCGTGGGCCTTGCGCCCTTCGCGGGAGCGAACGCCCGGGCCATTGCCTTCGACCGTGATCAACACGCCGGTGTTATCCCCGGCTCCCTGAAAATCCTGATGATTGCCCACCTTTAGGTCCGGAAAGGCCGCGTGCAGCGCCTCGCCGATGGCTTGGGGCAGTTGGGAGGGGTTTTCGATGAGTGTCATTTAAGTAGCGTCCTTGCAACGGTTACTGCGGGTCCCGGCCGGTGCCTTCGTTGACGCCGATGCGCTTGGCGGCCCAGCGTTCATAAAGGCCGATGGCCACGTCGGCGCCGGCCATGGCGGTCAGGCAACCAATGGCGCCGGCTGTCCAGATCGACATGCCGGCGGCGTAGCACAGCATCAGGGCTGAAACTCCGCAGACCATGCACGCCCCGGAACGCAGGGCCAGGCGCCGCACCAGCGACCAACCGCGGGCGCCTTCCTTGTCGGCGCGCCACATTTCTCCGGAAACACCGCCGATCAGGGCCAGTACGATCACCAGCCAGATAGGCATTTCCGCTAACGCTTGCTGCTCGTTTGTCATGTCACGCCTCCTGGCTGAGCATTACCGGCGCGTTGCCGGGTTTTGGGTAATTCCATTTATAGGTAGGCATTCCAAAAAGCCCGGTTGCCCGGGCTTTTCAGTAATGCGGTCCTCGGTCTTTCGGCGCTACTGGCGCGGTACGGACCTTTCCTCAATGTTTTTCCGACCACGATCCCTGTCTGCCGGATAACTGCTTCTGGTGCTTTACGCTGCACACCCGGGCCAGTTGCCAACCCTCTGAACCGTTAAGGCCGGTTCATCGCTGCCTGTTCTTGAAGCGGTTTGAAACTAAAGAGCGTCGGCATCCTTGCCGGTGTTGCCTGGCATCCGTGCCATCGCTTCGATGGCGTCCTTGCCGGTGTTGCGTAACGTCCTTGTCTTCCTTGGCAGCATCCTTGCCGCCTCCACCAGGCCTTCTTGGCTGGCTTGAGATGAAGAATATGCATGTATGCATATACAGTCAATGCACAAATGCATTTATTTTTACGGAATATATGCATGGATGCATTGATAGCCTTATGGGCAAAGGACTTGGAGGTTTTGCACAGGCGAAAAAAAGCCCGCTCATTGGCGGGCTTTGTCTTACGCACGAGGGTTAGCGGGCGTACATGCCCCACCAGAAAACGTGGCCGAGGATGCTGATCTGCTCATCCTGGATGTCCTGGAAGCTGTAGTCCTCGTCCGGGTGTTCATCGCGGTTGAAGCTGCGCAGGCGAATCCCCGAAGGCAGACGATAGAGCTGTTTCACCCGCAGTTGGCCGTTGTGATTAATGGCATACAGGTCACCATCAACGATGTCACCAATCCCGCACTTGCCGGCGTTAACGCCTACCGTTGCGCCATCACGCAGCACCGGCAACATACTGTTGCCGCGCACCGTGACGCACTTGGCCTGGTCGAACTGCACACCGTTATGCCGCAGGCTGCGCTTGCCGAAACGCAGGCTGGCCTTCTCGCTTTCCTCGATGACGAATCTTCCTGATCCAGCAGCCAATTCAACCTCGCGCAGAAAGGGGATCGACACCTCGTCATCATTAACGGGCGTGTCGTCGTCCCACAGGCTTATGTCCTTGAGTTCCGAATGCATCGGGTCGCGCTCTTCCGACCGCGCCGGCACCAGCGCCGCGCGCCCGCGCAGCTGGTCGGTGCTGACCTGGAAGTAATCGGCGATGCGTGAGATATGCTTGTCTGACGGGTCAACGATCTTGCCGCTGAGGATCCGGGACAGTGTGGATTGAGGCACGCCGGTACGCCGGTGAAGCTCCGTGGGGGAGATCCGGTCGCGGTCCAGCAGCTCTCTTAAGACGATAGAAACGTTGCGTTTTTGCATAACGCGGATAGTGCAGGCAGTTTTGATGCTTGGCAAATGCTAATTTGCATATTTAATGCATTGATTGCCGGGTTTTACCTGACTGTTTGTGCACTGCGAAGCCCCGACCTCGCGTGTTAACCTTGCGCCCATTGCAAAAAATGCTGGGCCAAGCGCCCCCTTTGCCCCACCACTTTCAACGAATTTGCTAACTATCCAATGAGTAAAAACACGTCCGATCTGTCCTCCCACACCCCAATGATGCAGCAGTACTGGCGCCTGAAAAACCAGCACCCTGATCAGTTGATGTTCTATCGCATGGGCGACTTCTACGAGATCTTCTATGAGGACGCGAAGAAGGCCGCCAAGTTGCTGGACATCACCCTGACCGCGCGCGGGCAGTCAGCCGGGCAGGCGATTCCGATGTGCGGGATTCCTTATCATTCGTTGGAAGGCTACCTGGTCAAGCTGGTGAAGCTGGGCGAGTCGGTTGTTATCTGTGAGCAGATCGGCGACCCGGCCACCAGCAAGGGCCCGGTTGAACGTCAGGTGGTGCGCATCATTACCCCAGGCACGGTGAGTGATGAGGCGCTGCTGGATGAGCGTCGCGACAACCTGATCGCCGCGGTGTTGGGGGACGAGCGACTGTTCGGCCTGGCGGTGCTGGACATCACCAGTGGCAACTTCACGGTGCTGGAGATCAAGGGCTGGGAGAACCTGCTGGCGGAGCTGGAGCGCGTCAACCCGGTGGAGTTGATGATCCCGGATGACTGGCCAAAGGACTTGCCGGCGGAACGTCGCCGTGGGACCAAGCGCCGTGCGCCGTGGGATTTCGAGCGTGATTCGGCGCTGAAAAGTCTTTGCCAGCAATTCTCCGTGCAAGACCTCAAGGGCTTCGGTTGCGAGACCCTGACCCTGGCCATCGGCGCTGCCGGTTGCCTGCTCAGCTATGCCAAGGAAACCCAGCGCACCGCCCTGCCGCATTTGCGCAGCCTGCGTCATGAACGCCTGGACGACACCGTGGTGCTGGACGGCGCCAGCCGGCGCAACCTGGAGCTGGACACCAACCTGGCCGGCGGTCGCGACAACACTTTGCAGTCGGTGGTCGACCGTTGCCAGACCGCCATGGGCAGCCGCTTGCTGACCCGCTGGTTGAACCGCCCGCTGAGGGATTTGACGGTGCTGCAAGCCCGTCAGACTTCTATTACCTGCCTGCTGGACCGCTACCGCTTTGAAAAGCTGCAACCGCAGCTCAAGGAAATCGGCGACATCGAGCGGATCCTCGCGCGGATCGGCCTGCGTAACGCACGGCCCCGCGACCTGGCACGCCTGCGCGATGCCCTCGGCGCCCTGCCACAACTGCAAGCGGCGATGACCGAACTGGATGCGCCGCACCTGCAGCAGTTGGCAGTCACCACCAGCACCTACCCGGAACTGGCGGCGCTGCTGGAAAAAGCCATCATCGACAACCCGCCCGCGATCATTCGTGACGGTGGCGTGTTGAAAACCGGCTACGACACCGAACTGGATGAACTGCAATCCCTGAGCGAAAACGCCGGGCAGTTCCTGATCGACCTGGAAGCCCGCGAAAAAGCCCGCACCGGCCTTGCTAACCTGAAAGTCGGCTACAACCGTGTGCACGGCTACTTTATTGAGTTGCCGAGCAAGCAGGCCGAGCAGGCGCCGATTGATTACCAGCGCCGCCAGACCCTCAAGGGCGCCGAGCGCTTTATCACGCCAGAGTTGAAAGCCTTCGAAGACAAGGCGCTGTCGGCCAAAAGCCGCGCCCTGGCTCGGGAAAAGATGCTCTACGAGGCCTTGCTGGAAAGCTTGATCGACAAGCTGGCGCCGTTGCAGGACACAGCCGCCGCCCTGGCCGAACTGGATGTGCTGAGCAACCTGGCCGAGCGTGCCCTGAACCTTGACCTGAACTGCCCGCGTTTTGTCAGCGAGCCGTGCATGCGTATCGTGCAAGGTCGCCACCCGGTGGTGGAGCAGGTGTTGACCACACCGTTCGTCGCCAACGACCTGTCGCTGGACGACGATACCCGCATGTTGGTGATCACCGGTCCGAACATGGGCGGTAAATCCACCTACATGCGTCAGACCGCATTGATCGTGCTACTGGCACATATCGGCAGCTTTGTGCCGGCGGCCAGTTGCGAATTGTCCCTGGTGGACCGCATCTTCACGCGGATCGGCTCCAGCGATGACCTGGCCGGTGGCCGTTCGACCTTTATGGTGGAAATGAGCGAAACCGCCAACATCCTGCACAACGCCACCGAACGCAGCCTGGTGCTGATGGACGAGGTGGGCCGCGGCACCAGCACCTTCGACGGGCTGTCCCTGGCGTGGGCTGCAGCCGAGCGATTGGCGCACCTGCGGGCGTATACGCTGTTCGCCACACACTACTTCGAGCTGACCGTGCTGCCGGAAAACGAGCCGCTGGTCGCCAACGTTCACCTCAATGCCACCGAGCACAACGAGCGTATCGTGTTCCTGCACCACGTACTGCCCGGCCCGGCTAGCCAGAGTTACGGCCTGGCCGTGGCGCAACTGGCCGGTGTGCCAACCGAGGTAATCACCCGTGCCCGCGAGCACCTGAGCCGCCTGGAAGAAACCGCCCTGCCCCACGAGATTCCCGTGGCCAGCCCGGCTAAAACCAGCAACAAACCCAGCGCGCCACACCAGAGCGACATGTTCGCCAGCCTGCCTCATCCGGTGCTGGATGAGTTGGCCAAGCTTGACCTGGACGACTTGACGCCGCGAAAAGCGCTCGAAATGTTATATGCACTGAAGACTCGGATATAACGCAGACGCTTGCAAGCTGGTAGACTCTCGCGCGGTTTGGGATGCTGTGGGCTTTTAGCCTGGCCTGCAGACTATCGCTCCCGAACCTCGCGAGCCCTGCCACAAGGGGTTTCGCTGCCGCCGCCTGAGGAGAGAATTAGAAATGACCTTCGTCGTCACCGACAACTGCATCAAGTGCAAGTACACCGACTGCGTAGAAGTGTGTCCGGTGGACTGCTTTTACGAAGGCCCGAACTTCCTGGTCATCCACCCGGACGAGTGCATTGACTGCGCCCTGTGTGAGCCAGAATGCCCGGCCGTCGCGATTTTCTCCGAGGACGAAGTCCCGGCAGAGATGCAGGAATTTATTCAGTTGAACGTTGAGCTGGCGGAAATATGGCCGAACATCACTGAGCGCAAAGACCCGATGCCGGAAGCGGCGGAGTGGGATGGCAAAAAAGGCAAGATTGCAGACCTCGAGCGCTGATAGCGTCGACGCCCTCCAAAAGGCCCCTTGCGGGCCTTTTTGCATGTCTGCGGGGCGGGTTTCACTTTTCTACAGGCAAAAAAAAGGGGCGGTATGACCCGCCCACATTTTTTCCCTAGTCCCTGTGTTCCTTTTCATCGTCCTGATGAATCGCATCCTGCGAGGCTCCCTGAATCATCGTTCCTTGATGACTGTGTCAATCCGTGGACACAGGGCTGATCTTAGAGAGTTCCCGGGGAAGTTCAACGGGATCACAATCGCGGGACTACAGATTCAGGCGCTCACATGAGAATAAATAGTTGTTATATTTCAATTAGATAGAAATATAGGCTATCAATTCAAGACGTCTGCACCGGCGAAAAAACCCAAACACTTACGAAAAAGTAAGTGAATGCTTACACCAGCAATTACGTAAAAGGGTAACAAGTGACCCTTGAGTATTCGCCAGACAAGAAAAAGCCCCGACACCGTCGAGGCTTTTTTCCCATCAGGTGGATCAGTCGTCGCTGACAGTGATCGTCGGCATCGCCTGAGCCTCGGCTTCCTGCAGGACGATCCGCGCACCTACGTGACGGGCCAGCTCCTGGTAGACCATGGCGATCTGGCCATCGGGCTCGGCAGCGACCGTCGGCTTGCCGCCGTCAGCCTGCTCACGAATTCCCATGGACAGCGGCAGCGATGCCAGCAGTTCAACCCCGTACTGGGTCGCCAGCTTCTCGCCGCCGCCTTCACCGAACAGGTGCTCGGCGTGGCCGCAGTTGGAGCAGATGTGCACCGCCATGTTTTCCACAACGCCCAGCACCGGGATGTTGACCTTGCGGAACATCTCCACGCCCTTGCGGGCATCCAGCAGCGCCAGGTCCTGGGGCGTGGTGACGATCACCGCGCCGGCCACCGGGACTTTCTGCGCCAGGGTCAGTTGGATATCGCCGGTGCCCGGCGGCATATCGATCACCAGATAGTCCAGGTTGCCCCAGTCGGTCTGGGTGACCAGTTGCAGCAAGGCGCCGGAAACCATCGGGCCGCGCCAGACCATCGGCGTGTTGTCGTCGGTCAGGAAGGCCATGGACATGACTTCCACGCCATGGGACTCGATCGGCACGAACCATTTCTGGTCCTTGATCTTCGGCCGGGTGCCTTCGGCGATGCCGAACATCACACCCTGGCTCGGGCCATAGATGTCGGCGTCGAGAATGCCGACGCGCGCGCCTTCGCGGGCCAGGGCCAGGGCCAGGTTGGCGGCGGTGGTGGATTTGCCCACGCCGCCCTTTCCGGAGGCCACGGCCACCACGTTCTTGACGTTGGCCAGGCCCGGGATCTGTGCCTGGGCCTTGTGCGCAGCGATCACGCACTGGATGTCGACCTTGGCCGAGCTGACGCCGTCCAGGCCTTCAATGGCCATTTGCAGCATCTGCGCCCAGCCGCTCTTGAACAGGCCAGCGGCATAGCCCAGCTCAAGCTGGACCGAAACCTTGTCACCCTGCACGTCGATGGCGCGTACGCACCCGGCGCTGACCGGGTCCTGGTTCAGGTAGGGGTCGGTGTATTGGCGAAGAACGGCTTCCACCGCTGCGCGATTGACGGCGCTCATGGGCTACTCCCGAAAAAAGACTGACTAAAACAGGCGGCTATCCTAACCGTTCCGGCGGCCCAGCGGCACGCTTTCGGGCATCGGGAAAATCCTGAAACCGCTGCACGGGGTGAAATAAATTTCCCGGCGCTTTATAGTGGCCGACCTCCGTTTCATCAAGTAGCCGAGCCCCATGTCCGAGCCACGCAAGATCCTCGTCACCAGCGCCCTGCCCTATGCCAATGGTTCTATCCACCTTGGCCATATGCTTGAGTACATCCAGACTGATATGTGGGTGCGCTTCCAGAAGCATCGCGGCAACCAATGCATTTATGTCTGCGCGGACGACGCCCACGGTTCGGCCATCATGTTGCGCGCCGAGAAGGAAGGCATCACCCCGGAACAACTGATCGCCAACGTCCAGGCTGAACACAGCGCCGACTTTGCCGAGTTCCTGGTGGATTTCGACAACTTCCACTCGACCCACTCCGAAGAAAACCGCGAGCTGTCGAGCCAGATCTACCTGCGGCTGAAAGACGCCGGGCATATCGACACGCGTTCGATCACCCAGTATTTCGACCCGGAAAAGAAAATGTTCCTGGCCGACCGCTTCATCAAGGGCACCTGCCCGAAATGCGGCACGGAAGACCAGTACGGCGACAACTGCGAAAAATGCGGCGCCACTTACGCGCCTACCGACCTGAAGGATCCGAAGTCGGCCATCTCCGGCGCCACCCCGGTGCTCAAGGATTCCCAGCACTTCTTCTTCAAGCTCCCGGATTTCCAGCAAATGCTGCAAACCTGGACCCGCAGCGGCACCCTGCAGGACGCCGTGGCCAACAAGATCGCCGAATGGCTGGACGCCGGCCTGCAACAGTGGGACATCTCCCGCGATGCGCCGTACTTCGGTTTTGAGATCCCGGGCGAGCCAGGCAAGTACTTCTATGTGTGGCTGGACGCGCCGATCGGCTACATGGCCAGCTTTAAAAACCTTTGCGACCGTACGCCGGAGCTGGATTTCGACGCGTTCTGGGCCAAGGACTCCACCGCCGAGCTGTATCACTTCATCGGCAAGGACATCGTGAACTTCCACGCGCTGTTCTGGCCGGCGATGCTCGAAGGTTCGGGCTACCGCAAGCCAACCGGCATCGCCGTGCATGGCTACCTGACCGTCAACGGCCAGAAGATGTCCAAGTCCCGTGGCACCTTTATCAAGGCGCGCACCTACCTGGACCACCTGTCGCCGGAATACCTGCGCTACTACTACGCGTCCAAACTGGGCCGTGGCGTCGACGACCTCGACCTGAACCTGGAAGACTTCGTACAGAAGGTCAATTCGGACCTGGTAGGCAAAGTCGTCAACATCGCCAGCCGTTGCGCCGGGTTTATCCACAAGGGCAACGCCGGTGTGCTGGTGGCTGAAAATGCCGCGCCGGAGCTGACCGACGCGTTCCTGGCCGCCGCGCCAAGCATCGCCGACGCTTATGAAGCCCGCGACTTTGCCCGTGCCATGCGCGAGATCATGGGCCTGGCCGACCGCGCCAACGCCTGGATCGCCGACAAGGCGCCGTGGTCGCTGAACAAACAGGAAGGCAAGCAGGCTGAAGTCCAGGCGATCTGCGCCACGGGCGTCAACCTGTTCCGCCAGTTGGTGATCTTCCTCAAGCCGGTATTGCCATTGCTGGCTGCCGACGCCGAGGCATTCCTCAACGTGCCGCCGCTGACCTGGAACGACCACGCGACCTTGCTCAGCAACCATCAGTTGAATGAGTTCAAGCCGCTGATGACCCGTATCGACCCGGTAAAAGTCCAGGCCATGAGCGACGCCTCGAAAGAAGACCTCGAGGCCAGCAAGACCGACACCGGCGAAACGGCACCGGCGGGCAATGGCGAACTGACGAAAGATCCGCTGTCGCCAGAAATCGACTTCGACGCCTTTGCCGCAGTCGACCTGCGGGTTGCCCTGATCATTAAGGCCGAAGCCGTGGAAGGCGCCGACAAGCTGCTGCGCCTGACACTGGACATCGGTGACGAGCAACGCAACGTGTTCTCCGGGATCAAGAGCGCTTATCCGGATCCGTCCAAGCTCGATGGTCGCCTGACCATGATGATCGCCAACCTCAAACCACGGAAAATGAAGTTCGGCATTTCCGAAGGCATGGTAATGGCGGCCGGCCCTGGCGGTGAAGAGATCTACTTGTTGAGCCCCGACAGCGGCGCCAAGCCGGGTCAGCGCATCAAGTAAAACTGCGAACTGCCCCATGGTCTTGGCCATGGGGTGGTTTGAGCTAGTACCCCCTCCTCGCTTGCCGGATAATCGGATTCTGTTTGCTTAACCCGGCACGACCATGACCGATATGCTTCTCACCCTTGTCAGCACAGCCCTGATCAGCAACTTCGTGTTGCAGATGCCGCTGGCTGTCGACCCGGTGTTGGCATCCACGGCCGACTCTCGCCGGCGTGTACATGCGCTGGGCATCGCCACCAACGTGCTGATGCTATTGAGTGGCGTCCTCGGCTATCTGCTCGATCACTATTTTTTGCAGCCCCTGGCGCTGACGTCTTTGCGGCTGTTTGTGTTTTTGCCGGTGACGGTGCTGCTGGTCCACCCGCTGTTAAGCATCTTGTCCCGCCAGTTACCCAAGCTGCCGTTCGATGGCCTGTGGCTGTTATTGCTGGGGAATGCAGGGGTATTGGGCGTGGTGCTGCTGGGTACGCAAGCCGATAAAGGTCTGACACACATGGCCGCACTGAGCCTGGGCGCCGGGCTGGGTTTCTGGCTGGTGCTGAGCCTGTTCAGCGACCTGCTCCAACGTATTGCCGACAACGACATAC
Source organism: Pseudomonas sp. K2I15 (assembly GCF_002204795.1). GTDB lineage: Bacteria > Pseudomonadota > Gammaproteobacteria > Pseudomonadales > Pseudomonadaceae > Aquipseudomonas. Next base: position 33,502 of record NZ_NIXO01000006.1, on the reverse strand, counting down.
CGCTGCCCTTTCGAGGCCTGCCGGTGGAGTTGATCAGCGCGGGGCTGATGGCCATGGCTTTTCTGGGTTTCAACGCAATGATCAAACCATGAGCCTGATTCAACGTATCGACGCCCTGCTGCCGCAGACCCAATGTGGCAAATGTGGGCACCCTGGCTGCAAGCCTTACGCCGAAGGCATTGCCCAAGGCGAGGCGATCAACAAGTGCCCGCCCGGCGGGCAGGAAACCATCGCTGGCCTGGCGCAACTGTTGAAGCTCCCGGTGCTGGAACTGGACACTTCCCGGGGCGAGGCGCCGGCGCAGATCGCGTTTATCCGTGAGGCGGAGTGCATCGGCTGCACCAAGTGCATCCAGGCCTGCCCGGTCGACGCGATCGTCGGTGCCGCAAAATTGATGCATACCGTGATTATCGACGAGTGCACGGGCTGCGACCTGTGTGTGGCGCCCTGCCCGGTTGATTGCATCGAAATGCGCCCCTTGACCACGGTATTACCGATTGTCGGCGGGCTGGCCTCCAACGATCACGAGCGCCAGGCACGCAGCCTCAAGCGCGACCGGGCCCGGCGGCGTTTTGAACAGCGCAACGCGCGGCTGCAACGTGAGGAAGAACAGAAGCTCGCCGAACGCCTGGCCCGGACCAAGCGCGCGGCCCCCGTGGCCGAGGTCACTGTCAATCCGGTCCAGGCCGCCATTGAGCGGGTTCGTGCACAAAAAGCCGCCGCCATGGACGCCGCGCTGAAGAAGGCCAAGATCAACCTGGCCATGAGCCGTGCCCAGTTGCACAAATCCCTGAAAGCGTTCGGTCACCCGCCGACTTTTGAACAGCAGTCGCAGTTGATCATTCTGCAACAGCACTTCGAAACGGCAGAGCAGGCGCTTGCGACGCTGGTGGGCGCTGATGCCAGCGCTTGACGCCGTTGATCGTCAGCAGCACGCGATGAAACGTGTGCTGCTGGCGACGATGCCGGGCTTGCTGGCGATGTTCTGGCTGTATGGCTGGGGCGTACCGATCAATCTGTTGCTGGCCGGCAGTTGTGCGCTTGTCGTGGAGGCTGGCGTTCAGCGACTGCGCGGGCGTTCGGTCAGCGATCTCAGCGGCCTGGTCACGGCCACGCTGCTGGCGTTGGCGCTGCCACCTTATTGTCCGTGGTGGTTATGCGTGGCGGCCGTCGCCAGTGCGTTATTGCTGGGCAAGCACCTGTATGGCGGCAATCAGAACCCGTTCAACCCGGCCATGGTGGGTTACGCGTTGATGCTGATTGCCTTTCCCCAACCCATGACCCATTGGCCCGCCTCCCACGGCATGGACCTGCTGGCCGGCCTGCAACAAGTGTTCGGCGTGCAAGGTAATGCGCCGGACGCTTGGGCCCAGGCGACCGCCCTGGATGCCTTGCGGATCAACAAGAGCCTGACCATGGATGAGTTGTTTGCCAGCCATCCTGCTTTCGGGAACGTCGCCGGCAAAGGCAGTGAATGGGTGAACCTGGCATTTCTGGCGGGTGGGCTGTGGCTGTTGCAGCAACGGGTGTTCAGTTGGCACGCGCCTGTGGGGATGCTCGGCAGCTTGTTCGTGATCAGCCTGCTGTGCTGGAACGGCTCGGGTTCGGATTCCCACGGTTCGCCGCTGTTCCATCTGCTGACCGGCGCCACCATGCTCGGGGCGTTTTTTATTGTGACCGAACCGGTGTCTGGGGCCAAAAGCCTGCGGGCGCGCCTGATGTTCGGCGTCGGAGTCGGCTTGCTGGTTTACCTGATTCGTACGTGGGGCGGTTACCCCGACGGCGTGGCGTTCGCCGTGTTGCTGATGAACCTCGCCGTGCCGGCGCTTGAACACCTGGCGGCACCCAGACAGCCAGCGGTGAGTTCATGAACACCACCCGGGGCCTGGTGACGGTGTTGTTGATCGCCGCTGCCGGGATCGTGCTGACGCTGTGCGTGCAGCAGTTGACCGCCAGCCGTGTCACCGAGGCCCAACAAAACCTTCAGCGCCAAGCCTTGCTGGATATCCTGCCCACCGGCACTTACGACAATCAGCCCTTGGAACACCCGCTTACGATAAACCCGCAGGTATTGGCAAACAGCCAACTGTTGGGCGGCTACCTCGCCACCTTGAACGGCCAGCCCGGCGCAGTGCTGCTGCGCTCGCAAACCAAGGGCTATGGCGGCCCCATCGAATTGCTGATCGCCATCTCCCACAACGGCAAGCTGTTGGCGGTGAAAACCCTGAGCCAGTCGGAAACCCCAAGCCTGGGTGGGCATATCGCCGAACCGGGCAATCCATGGCTGGCGGCATTCAAGGGACTGTCCCGTGAAGACGCAAAGGATTCGGCGTGGGCCCTGAAGAAAGACCATGGCCAATTTGACCAAATGGCTGGCGCGACCATCACGTCCCGCGCGGTGATCAATGCGGTTCACGATGCCCTGCGCTACTTTGATGACCACCGGCAACTGATGCAGGAGCCGCCTGTTCATGACTAAAACCCTGGCCCGTTCGCTGATGCTGGCGCCATTGATTGGCGTGAGCGACACCCTGCCCAAGGCGCTGAGCTTCTGGGTACTCTCGGTGCTGATCGTGACGCTGTACGGCCTTGGCATGCACGGCCTGCGCAACCGCCTCGGCGAGCGTATGCAACTGATGGCCAGCCTGCTGATTACCGCGACGCTGGTCAGTTGCGTGCAATTGCTCTTGCAAGCGTTCGCCTTGCCCCTCTATCAACAACTGGGTGTTTACCTGGCACTGATCAGTGTTCAATGCGTGCTGCTGGAGCATTCAGGCTTTTTCGAGGCAGGCCAAAGCAAGGCACGCGTGCAACTGTTCGGCCTGTTTGGCGTACTGCTGGTCACCCTGGGCGTATTGCGAGGGCTGATAGGCAGTGGTTCTATCACCGCACTGGCGCCCACCGGGTTTATCCTGCTCGGGTTATTACTGGCCGGGCGACAAGCCTGGGCGCACTTTTCAAAACCACACTGACTGTCTGCAAGGAACCGCTCGCCCCATGAACGCCGCAAAACGCCTGGAAATTTTCCGCCGGCTTCACGAAGACAACCCGGAACCGAAGACCGAACTGGCCTATTCCTCGCCGTTCGAGTTGCTGATCGCCGTGATTCTCTCGGCCCAGTCCACAGACGTCGGCGTCAACAAGGCCACTGCCAAGTTGTATCCGGTTGCCAATACCCCGGAGGCGATCTACGCCCTTGGGGTTGAAGGGTTGTCGGAGTACATCAAGACCATCGGCCTGTACAACAGCAAGGCGAAGAACGTCATCGAGACCTGTCGGCTGCTGGTGGAACTGCATGGCAGCGAAGTGCCGCAGACACGCGAAGCCCTCGAAGCCCTCCCGGGCGTAGGCCGCAAAACCGCCAACGTGGTGCTCAATACAGCATTTCGCCAATTGACCATGGCGGTAGACACGCACATCTTTCGGGTCAGCAATCGCACCGGGATTGCCCGTGGAAAGAATGTGGTGGAGGTTGAAAAACAGCTGATGAAGTTTGTACCCAAGCCTTATCTGCTGGATTCACATCACTGGCTGATCCTTCACGGACGCTATGTGTGCCAGGCTCGCAAGCCGCGCTGCGGCAGTTGCCGCATCGAAGACCTGTGCGAATACAAGGAAAAGACTTCCGACGATTGAGCCATCATTGCTTTTATCGATGAGTCGATTGAAAAAATCTTTTTTACCAGGCCCGAGATTATCGCTATAAGGAGCGCCAACGGCAGTCTTAGCCTGGAGTTAACCTTATGAGCACTGGCAAAGAACAACTGGATGTAGAAGACGACGTCGTTGGCGCTGAACCCGACGATGATGCAGCGGAAGCACCGGTAGAGGTGGCCAAGACCAATTTGAGCAAACGCCGCACCATCGACAACCTTCTGGAAGAGCGGCGTTTGCAAAAACAGTTGGCCGATTACGACTTCGATCTCTAATCGACCCAACAACCAACAGAAGCCTCCCTTACGGAGGCTTTTTTCTGACTGCATGTAAGTGGGCGGTGGCTTATACCAACCCGTTACGCTGGGCCAACTCGATCAAGTCCACCAGCGAGCGTGCGTTGAGCTTAAGCAGCAAGCGAGTCTTGTAGGTACTCACCGTTTTGTTGCTCAGGAACATGCCATCGGCGATCTCCTTGTTGGTTTTGCCGCGCGCCAGTTGCTGCAACACCATCATCTCCCGGCCAGACAGGCGCTCGACCATGTCCGCTTCGCTGGCGTTACCCATTGTGGAGCGCACCGAATTCAGCGCCTGGTTAGGGAAGTAGCTGTAGCCGCACAGCACCGCCTTGACCGCGCTCAATAGCTCGGTGAGGTCCTGCTGCTTGCACACGTAGCCGGCAGCCCCCGCCTGCATGCACCGCATGGAAAAATGCCCGGGCGCCTGGGACGTCAGCACCAGCACCTTGAAGGGATGGGCCTGTTTGTTAGATGACAGCCGGCATATAACTTCCAGGCCATCGAGTTTGGGAATTCCAATATCCAGTATGACAATGTCCGGCATATGCTCCCGTGCAAGTTGCAAGGCATCGACACCGTTATCGGTCTCGGCAACGACCTCATAACTATGACGTTCCATTAGCATACGCACAGCAAGACGAATGACGGGATGATCATCCACGATCAGCACTTTATTCATGGGCAAGTCCAATTTCGCTGTTCGAATTATTAAGAGCAAGCACAATAGCCTAGTCGTTTCCCGCTTGGCATAGCGCTCCCCCCCAAGCAACAGCAAGCAGAGACCCAACCCACAAAGACATAGGATTTAACCTACAAAAAAACGCCAAGCCGGAGGTGTCCAGTTTTGTTCGGGCTTTCAGAACTTTCCGAGTACAAACATATTTTGAGTGAAAATTCCCAGGATTACGGGGGCCAGGGTAAACGTGCCGCACATAAGTTTCAGGAAATACCCCTTGTACCTCAGCCAAAAACCTGTGAACCCGGGCTGAAACCCGCTTTTTAAAAGTTCCATCCGACATAGTTAGTTACGCTCCAGAAATCCTACAGGCATGTCCTCATCTGACATATTCGCCGTACATTTCTGAGTGAAATTTCTGTAGTACATAGTTCCTGCATACAACAAAAAAACTCACTTTCAACAATGCATCACTTATCGAGCTAAATTAATAAACATTGCCCCCGTAAAAACATAAACATTCCACGCCACATCCTTGAGCGCATGGACTTTTTGATCCGAACAATAAACACCGCATCATCCCCAATGGCTCCAGGTTTATTTTTCGGCCAAAAAAAATGGCCCCTTAAAGGGGCCATTTTTCATTACAACTTAAAACACTCAGAACAACTTGCGACCTTTGTTGGCCGCAATGCGCATGCGCAATGCGTTCAGCTTGATGAAGCCTGCAGCGTCTGCCTGGTTGTAGGCGCCGCCATCTTCTTCGAAGGTGGCGATATTAGCGTCGAACAGCGACTCGTCGGACTTGCGACCGGTCACGATCACATTGCCCTTGTACAGCTTCAGGCGCACAACGCCGTTCACGTGGGCCTGGGACGCGTCGATCATTTGTTGCAGCATCAAGCGCTCAGGGCTCCACCAGTAGCCGGTGTAGATCAGGCTGGCGTACTTGGGCATCAGCTCGTCTTTGAGGTGAGCGACTTCACGGTCCAGGGTGATGGACTCGATGGCGCGGTGAGCGCGCAGCATGATGGTGCCGCCCGGGGTTTCGTAGCAGCCACGGGACTTCATGCCCACGTAACGGTTCTCTACGATGTCGAGGCGGCCGATACCGTGTTCGCCACCGATACGGTTCAGGGTCGCCAAGACGGTAGCCGGGGTCATTTCGACGCCGTCCAGCGCGACGATGTCGCCGTTGCGGTAGGTCAGTTCCAGGTACTGGGCCTTGTCAGGAGCGTTCTCCGGGGAGACGGTCCATTTCCACATGTCTTCTTCGTGCTCGGTCCAGGTGTCTTCCAGCACGCCGCCTTCATAGGAGATGTGCAGCAAGTTGGCGTCCATCGAGTACGGGGACTTCTTCTTACCGTGACGCTCGATCGGGATGTTGTGCTTTTCAGCGTAGTCCATCAGCTTTTCACGGGACAGCAGGTCCCACTCGCGCCACGGAGCAATCACTTTTACGCCTGGCTTCAAGGCGTAGGCACCCAGTTCGAAACGCACCTGATCGTTGCCCTTGCCGGTAGCGCCATGGGAAATGGCGTCAGCGCCGGTTTCGTTGGCGATTTCGATCAGGCGCTTGGCGATCAGCGGACGTGCGATGGAAGTACCCAGCAGGTACTCGCCTTCGTAGACAGTGTTGGCGCGAAACATCGGGAAAACGAAATCGCGGACGAACTCTTCGCGCAGGTCGTCAATGTAGATCTCTTTCACGCCCATGGCTTGCGCCTTGGCACGTGCAGGTTCGACCTCTTCGCCCTGACCCAGGTCAGCGGTGAAGGTCACCACTTCACAGTTATAAGTATCCTGCAGCCACTTGAGGATCACCGAAGTGTCCAGGCCGCCGGAATACGCGAGAACGACCTTGTTTACGTCGGCCATGCCATCACTCCACGGGGTTGTACGGAAAGGCGTCGATTCTACCGACCAAAACCGTGAATTTACAGGGGCGCGACAGCAAATGAAGATAAAGCGACAGATTATGTCGAGCGGGCGACGAAACGCCGCACCTTATGAGGTGGTGGCGGCATTGCCGGGCGCTTTGGCTTGGGGCGCCGGTTTCTCGGGGGCAGCCAGCCGTTCGAGTTGAATATTCACCCGGCGGTTTTTTGCCCGGTTGGCCGGGTTGGTGTTCGGCGCCAACGGGTAGCTTTCGCCATGGAAACGCAGGGTGATCTGCGATTCCTCGATGCCATTGGCCTTGAAATAGTCCATCACGGCCATGGCGCGACGCCGGGAAACATCACGGTTGGTCAGGCGATTGCCGCTGTTGTCGGAGTGGCCGTTCAATTCAATGTGGTTGACGGTGGGATCAGCCTTCATGAACTCGAGGATCACCGAGAGCTTCTTCTTCGCCGCCGCATCCAATTCGATGCCGCCGCCCGGGAAGCCGACTTCGGTCTGCTTGACCTGCTCGTAGTTCATCGGCAGCAGCTTGGTGGTGCACAGTTGATAATCGTTGTACGCCTTGTTGAATTTCACCGGCAACAGGCGAATCTCGGAGTAACCACCTTCGCGCCCATAGTGCCGCACGGTCGGGCTGCGACCTTCAAGCAAGCCGGTAAACAAGCGCCCAGCCTGGGCCTGGGAGCTGTTAAACAGCACATCGCCGCTGCCGACACGCACCGCACCGAGGTTGATATCACCGCGCCCCGGCTGCCACGGCGCAGCGGCCGCCAGCAGGGTCGCGGAGCCGGCGCCCAACGAACCGTTAAAGGCTTTCAGACGAAACGTCGCCTGCTCGCCGGCCCGGCGCACGAACTCGCCCGAGCCGAAATCGGTGATCGGCTGGCTCAAGCGGCACTCGAACTTATCGCCCTCCACTTTCCACTCAATATTCTCCAGACGTGTCTGGAACGTGAGGGCCATCGCGGGCAGGCTGGCGAACACACTGAGCAGGGCTAGATAATGCTGGCGCACGGGAGGCTCCACTGGTTTCTACAACACATCAAGGCGTCATACATCGTTAAGGCATACCCAGGGATATCGGTCGCATCCTGCAAAACTTGATAGCGAGTGCCTGCAAGAGTCTTTTCCGGTAGCATTCCCACCAGATTGACCCGCCTGGAATCCCCAATGTCCGACCGCCTGACCCTGCTGCGTCCCGACGACTGGCATATTCATCTTCGCGATGGTGCTGCGTTGCCCCAAACCGTGGCCGATGTAGCGCGCACGTTTGGCCGCGCCATCATCATGCCTAACCTGGTACCTCCGGTGCGTAACGCTGCGCAAGCCGACGCCTATCGCCAGCGCATCCTCGCTGCACGACCGGCCGGAAGCCGCTTCGAACCCCTGATGGTGCTGTACCTGACCGACCTCACCCAGCCCGAAGATATTCGCCAGGCCAAAGCCAGCGGTTTCGTGCACGCCGCCAAGCTGTACCCGGCCGGTGCGACCACCAACTCCGATTCCGGCGTCACCAGTATCGACAAGATCCTGCCGGCCATCGAAGCCATGGCGGAAGTCGGCATGCCGTTGCTGATCCACGGTGAAGTCACCCGTGGCGATGTCGATGTGTTCGATCGTGAAAAGATCTTCATCGACGAGCACATGCGCCGCGTGGTCGAGCTGTTCCCGACCCTCAAGGTCGTGTTCGAACACATCACCACCGCGGATGCCGTGCAGTTCGTCACCGAGGCTTCGGCGAACGTCGGCGCGACCATCACCGCGCATCACCTCTTGTACAACCGCAACCACATGCTGGTGGGCGGGATTCGGCCGCACTTCTATTGCCTGCCGATTCTCAAGCGCAACACTCACCAGGTGGCGCTGCTCGATGCCGCCACCAGTGGCAGCGAGAAGTTTTTCCTCGGTACCGACTCTGCGCCTCACGCCCAACACGCCAAGGAAGCGGCGTGTGGTTGTGCCGGTTGCTACACCGCCTATGCGGCGATCGAGTTGTATGCCGAAGCATTCGAACAACGCAACGCCCTGGACAAACTTGAAGGGTTCGCCAGCCTCAACGGCCCGCGCTTCTATGGCCTGCCGGCGAATACCGACCGCATTACCCTGGTCCGTGAAGACTGGACCGCCCCCACCAGCCTGCCGTTTGGCGAGCTGACCGTTATCCCGCTGCGCGCCGGTGAAACACTGCGCTGGCGCCTGCTGGAGGAACACCCGTGAGCGAAGACCATTACGACGACGACCAGGAACACAGCGGCGGAGGTGGCGGTTCCCGTCACCCGATGGCCGAACGTTTTCGCGGCTACCTGCCGGTTGTCATCGACGTAGAAACCGGCGGCTTCAATTGCGCCACTGACGCGTTGCTGGAAATTGCTGCCACGACGATCGGCATGGATGAACAGGGTTTTGTGTTCCCGGAACACACCCACTTCTTCCGTGTCGAGCCGTTCGAAGGCGCCAACATCGAAGCGGCCGCCCTGGAATTTACCGGGATCAAGCTCGACCATCCGCTGCGTATGGCGGTCAGTGAAGAAGCGGCGTTGACCGACATCTTCCGTGGCGTGCGCAAGGCCTTGAAGGCCAATGGCTGCAAACGCGCAATCCTGGTGGGCCACAACAGCAGTTTCGACCTGGGCTTCCTCAACGCTGCCGTCACGCGCCTGGATATGAAGCGTAACCCGTTTCACCCGTTCTCCAGCTTCGACACCGCGACCCTTGCAGGCCTGGCCTATGGCCAGACCGTACTGGCAAAAGCGTGCCAGGCGGCCGGTATCGACTTCGACGGTCGTGAGGCCCACTCGGCCCGCTACGACACCGAGAAGACTGCCGAGCTATTCTGCGGCATCGTCAACCGCTGGAAACAGATGGGCGGCTGGGAAGACTTCGGCGACTGAGGTCGAATCCCGCGCATAAAAAAACCGGCCTTCTCAGGCCGGTTTTTTTGTCCCTCGAATCTGGCTTACAGCTTGCCAGCGTTCTCGGTCAGGTAAGCCGCAACGCCTTCCGGCGAAGCGTTCATGCCTTTGTCGCCTTTTTTCCAGTTGGCAGGGCAAACTTCGCCGTGCTCTTCGTGGAATTGCAGAGCGTCGACCAGACGGATCAGCTCTTCCATGTTACGGCCCAGCGGCAGGTCGTTGATGATCTGCGAGCGCACAACGCCCTTGTCGTCGATCAGGAACGCGCCACGGAACGCCACGCCGCCTTCGGACTCAACGTCGTAGGCCTTGGCGATGTCGTGCTTCATGTCGGCAGCCATGGTGTATTTGACTTTGCCGATGCCGCCATCATTGATGGCGGTGTTGCGCCAGGCGTTGTGGGTGAAATGGGAGTCGATGGAAACGGCTACCACTTCAACGTTACGGGCCTTGAAATCGTCCATGCGGTGATCCAGGGCGATCAGCTCCGAAGGGCAGACGAAGGTGAAGTCCAGCGGGTAGAAGAACACCAGGCCGTATTTGCCTTTGATGGCTTCAGACAGTTTGAAGCTGTCTACGATTTCGCCATTGCCGAGGACGGCAGGTACGTCGAAATCCGGGGCTTGTTTGCCGACGAGTACGCTCATTGGGTATCTCCTGATGGTGGTGACTGAAGTAAAAGGATCCGTCCCAGTGTGCCGCAGCTAAACGACAGGCCTGTGACGCGATCACGCTTCGTGAAGACCGACCATCATACCGGAAAAAAGCCGTTCGTCTGCGAGGGAGCAAGCAAACGTAAAAGCTGGAGAAACTACTTTGACAATCATTCTCGTTAACATTAAGATCCGTCGCACTTAAGCCTTACCGCGATGGTTCTCCCTTATGTATGTCTGCCTCTGCACTGGCGTCACCGACGGACAAATCCGCGAAGCAATCTACGAAGGTTGCTGCAGCTACAAGGAAGTACGTGAAACCACCGGCGTTGCCAGCCAATGCGGCAAATGCGCCTGCCTCGCCAAGCAAGTAGTACGGGAAACCCTGACGCAACTGCAAACTGCCCAGGCTGCGATCCCCTACTCAGCAGAATTTACACACGCCTGATTGGCGTTGTTTTAAAGAACCGGACTTAGTGTCCGGTTTTTTTATGCCCGCAATTCAAACAGTTAGCGTCAAGACGCGGAACACAAACATTCTTATTCCGATTAATTTTCATTTATTATTCAATAACTTAGGTTTGACAGTAGTAAATGCGCAGCTCAAACTCCGCCTTATATACAGCTAATACAGGGCAGGACCCCAATCATGAAAGGCGACATTACAGTCATCCAGCAACTCAACAAAATCCTTGCCAATGAACTGGTCGCGATCAATCAGTACTTCCTGCATGCGCGCATGTATGACGATTGGGGCCTGGAAAAGCTGGGCAAGCGTGAATACAAAGAATCCATCAAGGCCATGAAGGACGCAGACGCGCTGATCAAGCGCATCCTGTTCCTGGAAGGCCTGCCGAACGTGCAGGACCTGGGCAAGCTGAACATCGGCGAGCACACCCAGGAAATGATCAACTGCGACCTGAACTTCGAGCGCAAGAGCCATACCGACCTCAAGGCCGCCATTGCTCATTGCGAAACCAAGGGCGACTTCGGCAGCCGCGAGTTGCTGGAAGATATCCTTGAAGACCAGGAAGAACACATCGACTGGCTGGAAACCCAAGTCGGCCTGATCGACAAAGTGACTATCGAGAATTATCTGCAATCGCAGATGGGTGAATAACCCTTAATTCCCGGCCACAAAAAAGCCCCGCTCTCTTTCGAGAAGCGGGGCTTTTTATTGCCGTAGCCTAAAACAAATCAGGCTTCGGTCTTCGCAGCTGCTTTTTCTGCTGCGTCTTTGATCAGTGCCTGCAACGAACCATCAGCCGCCATTTCGGTGATGATGTCGCTACCGCCGACCAGCTCACCGGCAACCCACAGCTGTGGGAAAGTTGGCCAGTTGGCGTACTTCGGCAGGTTGGCGCGGATTTCCGGGTTCTGCAGGATATCCACGTAGGCGAACTTCTCGCCACATTGCATGATTGCCTGGGAAGCTTTTGCGGAGAAGCCACACTGGGGAGCGTTAGGTGCGCCCTTCATGTAAAGCAGAATAGTGTTGCTGGCAATCTGCTCTTTGATCGTTTCGATGATATCCATGGAACACCTCGGCTGGAACTTTCCGACTCATGGGTCGGCACGGTGGCGCATTGTAACGCAAACCCTAGCGTGACGCTCGGACTCCCCGACAGACAATCCTTACGCCGCCGCCACCTGCACCGGCACGCCGTTCAACGCCGCGTTGCCCGACAGCTCATCCAGTTGCCGCTCGTCCGTCAGGTCATTCGCGCTCGCCCCCGGCTGCCCGCTGGCGATGGTCATCTGCACACCCGGGCGGCCGTGGCCCCAACCGTGAGGCAGGCTGACCACGCCGGGCATCATGTCGAGACTGGCCAACACTTCCACTTCGATCATGCCAATGCGCGAGCTGACCCGCACCCGCTGCCCGTCGCTCAGCTGACGATGAGCAAGGTCGTCGGGGTGCATCAGCAACTGGTGACGGGGTTTGCCCTTCACCAACCGGTGGTAGTTATGCATCCAGGAGTTGTTGCTGCGCACATGCCGGCGGCCGATCAGCAGCAATTCATTAACCTCGGGCACCGGCTGCGCGGCAAAGCGCACCAGGTCTGCGAGGATCACCGGCGGTGCAGCCTGAAGATGGCCATTGGCTGTTTTCATGCGGCCCGCCAGGTTGGGCTTCAGCGGCCCAAGGTCCAGGCCGTGGGGGTGATCTGCCAGCGCTGCAATGGACAACCTATCGCCATAAGGCCCGGCCTGCAGCCCGAAGTCGATCATCTGCGCGGGCGGCATGGTTGGCTTGAGCGTATTGCCGGTTTTCGCCGCAAACGCCCGAGCCAGGCCGACGAAGATTTCCCAGTCGTGCAACGCGCCTTCGGGTTTTGGCAGGATGGCGCGATTGAAGCGGGTGACGTTGCGCACTGCGAACATGTTGAAGGTAGTGTCGTAGTGATCGTTTTCCAGCGCCGAGGTGGACGGCAAAATCAGGTCGGCATAACGCGTGGTTTCGTTGATATACAGGTCGATGCTGACCATGAACTCCAGGCCATCCAGCGCCTGCTCCAGCTGCCGCCCATTGGGAGTGGAAAGCACCGGGTTACCCGCCACCGTCACCAACGCGCGGATTTGTCCTTCGCCCTCGGTGAGCATTTCTTCAGCCAGTGCCGACACCGGCAACTCTCCACCGTACTCCGGCCGCCCGGAAACCCGGCTCTGCCAGCGATTGAAATGGCCGCCGGAAGTCGAAGCCACCAAGTCGACTGCCGGCGTGGTGCACAAGGCGCCGCCCACTTGATCCAGGTTGCCGGTGACCAGGTTGATCAACTGCACCAGCCAATGGCACAGCGTGCCAAACGCCTGGGTCGACACGCCCATGCGGCCATAACACACCGCCGTGTCAGCCGCTGCGAAGTCCCGCGCCAACTGGCGGATCTGCTCGGCAGGCACCGCGCATTGACGGCTCATGGCTTCGGCGGTGAAGCCGGCCACGGCGTGGCGCACTTCATCCAGGCCATCCACCGGCAGGTGACTGTCGCGGGTCAGGTTCTCGGCGAACAGCGTATTGAGCAAGCCGAACAACAACGCCGCATCGCCGCCGGGGCGCACAAACAGATGCTGGTCGGCAATTGCCGCCGTCTCGCTGCGCCGCGGGTCAACCACTACGACTTTGCCACCCCGGGCCTGGATGGCCTTCAGGCGTTTTTCCACATCCGGCACGGTCATGATGCTGCCGTTGGACGCCAGCGGGTTGCCGCCAAGGATCAGCATGAAGTCGGTATGGTCAATATCCGGGATCGGCAGCAACAAGCCATGGCCATACATCAGGTGGCTGGTGAGATGATGGGGCAACTGATCCACCGAAGTGGCGGAAAAGCGGTTGCGGGTCTTGAGCTGGCCCAGGAAGTAGTTGCTGTGGGTCATCAGGCCATAGTTGTGCACGCTCGGATTGCCCTGGTACACCGCCACCGCATTCTGCCCGTGGCGCGCCTGGATGCCCGCGAGGCGCTCGGCTACGAGCGCAAAGGCGTCGTCCCACGGGATTGGCTGCCATTCGCTGCCCACCCGCAACATGGGCTGGTGCAGGCGGTCCGGGTCGTTCTGAATGTCTTGCAGGGCCACGGCCTTGGGGCAGATATGGCCACGGCTGAACGTGTCCAGCGGGTCGCCCTTGATCGAGGTGATCGCAAGGCTCCCGTCTTCGCCTTGGGTGGTTTCCAGTGTCAGGCCGCAGATGGCTTCGCACAGATGGCAGGCACGGTGGTGGAGAGTCTTGGTCATGGCCAGTCTCTTTATTGTGGGCTGAGCGCTTCGGACAAAAACTATGGCCCGCCCCAGGCGGCAGCGCCAGCAACGTTCGTCGCGTGAATCCAACGGCATCAGGCCAGGCCATGAGGAAACATCAGGAAATGTTTCAGCGCCCTCCGACAGCCCGCTGAAACCGACGCGCCCCGGCCTGCGCCCGCCCTCACACATTGCAATGTGGCGCAGCGCCAGTGTACAAATGACCCGCTGCTGTCAGGAAACAGGCTTCAAAAGCGCCCTCCCCGCGTCCTTGAACTCCCCTAAAAACTGTAGCCCTATTGGTAAGACGCGACATTTAATTATAAGATCGCGCCTTCCCCTATTTCGTCGCCCCGTGCGGCTTTCGCCGCAGGTCTCGCCCGTTTTCAAAATAAACAAGGCTTTGAGTATCTGCGGTCTGTTGCAAAAAGGTAGTTAATGATGAGCGCAAGGCACTTTCTCTCCCTGATGGATTGCACGCCCGAAGAGCTGGTCAGCGTGATACGTCGAGGCATTGAGCTTAAAGACCTGCGTAACCGCGGCGTACTGTTCGAGCCTTTGAAAAACCGCGTGCTCGGGATGATTTTCGAGAAGTCGTCGACCCGCACCCGTGTGTCCTTCGAAGCCGGCATGATCCAGCTCGGCGGCCAGGCTATCTTCCTGTCGCCTCGCGATACCCAACTGGGCCGCGGCGAGCCGATCAGCGATTGCGCGATTGTGATGTCGAGCATGCTGGATGCGGTGATGATCCGTACCTTCGCCCACAGCACCCTTACCGAATTTGCCGCCAACTCCCGCGTGCCCGTGATCAACGGCCTGTCCGATGACCTGCACCCGTGCCAGTTGCTGGCCGACATGCAAACCTTCCTCGAACAGCGAGGCTCGATCCAGGGCAAGACCGTGGCCTGGATCGGCGACGGCAACAACATGTGCAACAGCTATATAGAAGCGGCGATCCAGTTCGACTTCCAATTGCGCGTTGCCTGCCCTGAAGGCTATGAGCCGGACGCAAAATTCCTGGCCCAGGCCGGCGACCGCGTGACCATCGTGCGCGACCCGCGCGACGCGGTGATCGGCGCGCACCTGGTGAGCACCGACGTCTGGACCTCCATGGGCCAGGAAGAAGAAACCGCCAAGCGCCTCAAGCTGTTCGCACCGTTCCAGGTCACCCGCGCCCTGCTCGACCTGGCCGCGCCAGACGTGCTGTTCATGCACTGCCTGCCCGCCCACCGTGGTGAAGAAATTAGCCTCGACCTGCTGGACGACCAACGTTCGGTAGCCTGGGCCCAGGCAGAAAACCGCCTGCACGCACAAAAAGCCCTGCTCGAGTTTTTGGTTGCGCCGGCGTACCGCCCTGCATGAGCCAGCCATTACTGCTGAACCTGCGCAATCTGGCATGCGGTTATCAGGACCAACGGGTGGTGCAGAACCTCAACCTGCACCTCAACGCCGGCGACATCGGTTGCCTGCTGGGCTCCTCGGGCTGCGGCAAGACCACCACCTTGCGGGCGATTGCCGGGTTTGAGCCGGTGCACGAAGGCGAGATCAGCCTGGCGGGCGAAGTCATCTCCAGCGCCGGTTTCACACTGGCCCCGGAGAAACGTCGGATTGGCATGGTATTCCAGGACTACGCGCTGTTTCCACACCTCAGCGTGGCCGACAACATCGCCTTCGGCATTCGCAAACACCCGCAAAAAGAGCGAATTGTCGCCGAACTGCTGGAACTGGTGAACCTGAAGAACCTGGGCAAGCGTTTCCCCCACGAACTCTCCGGCGGCCAGCAACAGCGCGTCGCCCTGGCCCGAGCCCTGGCGCCGGAACCGCAACTGTTGCTGCTGGACGAACCTTTCTCCAACCTCGACGGCGAACTGCGGCGCAAGCTCAGCCATGAAGTGCGCGACATCCTCAAGGCGCGGGGCACCAGTGCGATTCTGGTGACCCATGACCAGGAAGAAGCCTTCGCGGTAAGTGACCATGTCGGCGTGTTCAAGGAAGGCCGCCTGGAGCAGTGGGATACGCCCTACAACCTCTACCACGAACCGCTGACACCCTTTGTCGCGAGCTTTATTGGCCAGGGTTACTTCATTCGCGGGCAACTGAACACCCCGGAATCGGTCACCACCGAACTGGGCGAGTTATGCGGCAATCGTGCCTACACCTGGCCTACAGGCGGTGCGGTGGATGTGTTGCTGCGCCCCGACGACATCGTTTATGCGCCGGAGAGCGCCTTAAAAGCTCGGATCGTCGGCAAGACGTTCCTCGGTGCATCGACCTTGTATCGCTTGCAGTTACCTACAGGGGCACAGTTGGAATCGATTTTCCCCAGCCACGCCGATCATCTTGTCGGTGCCGACGTGGGCATTCGCGTGGCGGCCGAGCACTTGGTGTTGTTCCAGGCCGTGTAGGAGCGAGCTTGCTCGCGAAGGTCGTTAACGATGACGTTGGCACCCTGAATCAACGCGGCGCCCTCAAGTTTTTCGCGAGCAAACTCGCTCCTACAGAAAGCATCACGCCCGGCCAATTTCCGCGAACTTGGCCTGGGTGTGCTCGGCCAGCACTGCCGCAGCCAATTCCACCTCAAGCCCCCTTCTGCCCGCGCTGATAAAAATGGTCGGAAACGACTGCGCCGTCACATCGACAAAAGTGCGCAGGCGCTTCTTCTGCCCCAACGGGCTGATGCCACCCAGCAGGTAACCAGTCGCCCGTTGCGCCGCAGCAGGGTCCGCCATCTCGACCTTTTTCACCCCGGCGGCCTGCGCCAACGCTTTTAAATCCAAACTTCCGACGACCGGCACAACGGCCACCAGCAACTCAGCTTTTTCACTGCTGGCCAGCAGGGTCTTGAACACCTGCGCCGGATCAAGCCCCAATTTCTCCGCGGCCTCCAGACCATAGGACGCTGCCTTGGGATCATGTTCGTAACTGTGGATTCGATGTTCGGCACGAACTTTTTTCAACAGGTCCAATGCGGGCGTCATGCGGGCTCCAGGCTTGGCAAAAAGGTCAAAAAACAGAGGGCTGATTCTAGGCCAACGAGAGGCAAAAGGCTCTAGTCCGAAGCCTCCTGCCATGAGCCCGCGCGGTCCCCGCCAGCACCTCCCATCGCCCACGGCACGATCATTCACCACACCAATAATTACAAAATGACCGATCGTTCACTTTCGACCTTTGACAGCAGTCATTCTTGTCTATATTTTTTCGTTTACGAATACTGTAGGAATACACCTACGGTTTCACAGCAGTAAGCCGCGAACAGGATGGGGATCCTCGCCACGGTGAAAATCGCAGCTTGCCCGTTGCGGCAAAACGCCAGACAACAACAAAAACAGAGGTTTTCCATGACAACTGCACTTCAACAACCTTCACTCTCAAGCCAATGCATGGCCGAATTCCTGGGCACTGCGTTGCTGATCTTCTTCGGTACCGGATGTGTTGCTGCGCTCAAGGTCGCGGGCGCCAGCTTCGGCTTGTGGGAAATCAGTATCATCTGGGGGATCGGCGTCAGCATGGCGATCTACCTGAGCGCCGGTATTTCCGGGGCTCACCTCAACCCGGCAGTCAGTATCGCCCTGTGCATTTTTGCCGATTTCGACAAGCGCAAACTGCCGTTCTACATCATCGCCCAGGTCGCTGGCGCCTTCTGCTCGGCCGCGTTGGTTTACACGCTCTACAGCAACCTGTTTTTCGATTACGAACAAACCCACCACATGATTCGCGGCACCCAGGCCAGCCTGGAATTGGCGTCGGTGTTCTCCACCTACCCGCATCCGCTGCTGGGCACGGCCCAGGCGTTCCTGGTGGAAATGGTCATCACCGCAATCCTGATGGGCGTGATCATGGCCCTGACCGACGACAACAACGGCCTGCCCCGTGGCCCGTTGGCGCCGCTGCTGATTGGTTTGCTGATCGCCGTGATCGGCAGCGCCATGGGCCCGTTGACCGGCTTTGCGATGAACCCGGCCCGTGACTTCGGCCCCAAACTGATGACCTTTTTCGCCGGCTGGGGTGAAATAGCCTTCACTGGCGGGCGCGACATTCCTTACTTCCTGATTCCGATCTTTGCACCGATCGTCGGTGCCTGCCTCGGTGCTGCCGCGTATCGCGGACTGATTGCCCGTCACCTGCCCAGCGCCGCACCTGCTACAACTGATGCAACCGAAGCTGCCGGCACCGGCAAAACCCGTACTTCCTGATGCGATAGCCTGGGCCGTACTGCCCTTTTGCGGCCCAGGCTGTTTACTTAACTTCCCTATTCTCCGTCCAAGGCAATCGACATGACCGACATTCAGAATAAGAACTACATCATTGCCCTCGATCAGGGCACCACCAGTTCCCGGGCGATCATCTTTGATCGTGATGCCAACGTGGTCTGCACCGCCCAGCGTGAATTCGCCCAGCATTACCCGCAAGCCGGTTGGGTTGAACATGACCCGATGGAAATCTTCGCCACCCAGAGCGCCGTGATGGTCGAGGCCCTGGCACAAGCCGGCCTGCACCATGACCAGGTCGCCGCCATCGGCATCACCAACCAGCGTGAAACCACCGTGGTCTGGGACAAGGTCACCGGCCGCCCGATCTACAACGCCATCGTGTGGCAGTGCCGCCGCAGCACCGAGATCTGCCAGCAGCTCAAGCGCGACGGCCATGAGCAATACATCAGCGACACCACCGGCCTGGTCACCGACCCGTACTTCTCTGGCACCAAGCTCAAGTGGATCCTCGACAACGTCGAAGGCAGCCGCGAGCGTGCGCGCAACGGCGAACTGCTGTTCGGCACCATCGACAGCTGGCTGATCTGGAAATTTACCGGCGGCAAGACCCACGTCACCGACTACACCAACGCCTCGCGCACCATGCTCTTCAACATCCACACGCTGGAGTGGGATTCGAAGATGCTGGAAATCCTCGATGTCCCGCGCGAAATGCTGCCGGAAGTGAAGTCTTCCTCGCAAATCTACGGCCGTACCAAAAGCGGTATTGCCATCGGCGGTATCGCCGGTGACCAGCAGGCGGCGCTGTTCGGCCAAATGTGCGTAGAACCGGGCCAGGCGAAAAACACCTACGGCACCGGCTGCTTCCTGTTGATGAACACCGGCGACAAGGCGGTGAAATCCAAGCACGGCATGCTCACCACCATCGCCTGCGGCCCGCGTGGCGAAGTGGCCTACGCCCTGGAAGGCGCCGTGTTCAACGGTGGCTCCACTGTGCAATGGCTGCGTGACGAGCTGAAGATCATCGCCGACGCTACCGACACCGAATACTTCGCCGGCAAGGTCAAGGACAGCAACGGCGTGTACCTGGTACCGGCCTTCACCGGCCTGGGCGCGCCGTATTGGGACCCGTATGCCCGTGGCGCGCTGTTCGGCCTGACCCGTGGCGTACGCGTGGATCACATCATTCGTGCCGCCCTGGAGTCGATTGCCTACCAGACCCGCGACGTACTCGACGCCATGCAGCAGGATTCCGGCGAACGCCTCAAATCCTTGCGGGTAGACGGTGGTGCGGTCGCCAACAACTTCCTGATGCAATTCCAGGCCGACATCCTCGGCACCCAGGTTGAGCGCCCGCAAATGCGCGAAACCACCGCGTTGGGCGCCGCCTACCTGGCTGGCCTGGCGTGCGGCTTCTGGAGCAGCCTGGACGAACTGCGCGGCAAGGCGGTGATCGAGCGCCAATTCGAACCGCAACTGGAAGAAACGGCGAAGGAAAAACTCTACGCCGGCTGGCAAAAAGCGGTCAGCCGCACCCGCGACTGGGAACCCCACGAAGGCGCTGAATAAGCCAAGCGCCGGACACACATAGGGTTGTAACTGGCAGGGAGCAGATTCCTGCGTCATCATGGGCCACTTTTTACGGCAGCCCAAAGGACGCACCATGAATCTGCCTCCCCGCCAGCAACAAATCCTCGAACTGGTTCGCGAACGCGGCTATGTGAGTATCGAGGAAATGGCGCAGCTCTTCGTTGTCACCCCGCAAACCATCCGCCGTGATATCAATCAACTGGCGGAAGCCAATCTGTTGCGCCGCTACCACGGCGGCGCAGCCTATGACTCCAGCGTTGAAAACACCGCGTACGCCATGCGTGCCGACCAGATGCGCGACGAGAAACAGCGCATCGGCGAAGCCATTGCCGCGCAAATCCCTGATCACGCCTCGCTGTTTATCAACATCGGTACCACCACCGAATCGATCGCCCGCGCGCTGCTTAACCACAGCCACCTGAAAATCATCACCAACAACCTCAACGTCGCCATGATGCTCAGCGCCAAAGACGACTTCGACGTACTCCTGACCGGCGGCAACGTGCGTCGTGACGGCGGCGTGGTGGGCCAGGCCAGCGTCGATTTTATCAACCAGTTCAAGGTCGATTTCGCCCTGGTGGGCATCAGCGGCATTGATGAAGACGGCAGCCTGCTGGACTTCGATTACCAGGAAGTGCGGGTTTCCCAGGCGATCATTGCCAATGCGCGCAAGGTGATCCTGGCGGCGGACTCCAGCAAATTCGGGCGTAACGCCATGATTCGCCTGGGACCGATCAGTTTGATTGATTGTTTAGTCACCGATCAGCAGCCGGTCCCGGCGCTGGTGCAACTGCTGAATCAGAACAAGATTCGACTGGAAGTGGTGTAAGCCTATCTGATCGTTCCTACGCTCCGCGTCCGCTGTTCGACGCAGAGCGTCACAGGCTGAATTCCCACGCAGAGCGTGGGAACTATCAGTTCACAAATTTTCCTTTCCTCGCCCTTCGATCAGTATTTTCAATCGAAGCAGGCTGGCTGTGCCCGCGTTTATGAGCTACCATTTTCGCAAATGAACATTTATGTTCGAATTCCAATACGAAAAAGATCGCGAGGCCAGCCGATGAACCCTTCTACCTTGCCTGCCCCACCGCTTGCCGAAGTCTATGACGTCGCCGTTATCGGTGGCGGGATCAACGGCGTCGGCATCGCAGCAGACGCAGCCGGGCGCGGTTTGTCGGTATTCCTTTGCGAAAAGGACGACCTGGCCAGCCACACCTCCTCCGCCAGCAGCAAGCTGATCCACGGCGGCCTGCGTTATCTGGAACATTACGAATTCCGCCTGGTGCGTGAAGCCCTGGCTGAACGTGAAGTGCTGTTGGCCAAGGCCCCGCACATCGTCAAGCAGATGCGCTTTGTACTGCCGCACCGCCCGCACCTGCGCCCGGCGTGGATGATTCGTGCCGGCCTGTTCCTGTATGACCACCTGGGCAAGCGCGAAAAACTCGAAGGCTCCAAGAGCATCAAGTTCGGCCCCGACAGCCCGCTGAAAAGCGAAATCACCAAAGGCTTCGAATACTCCGACTGCTGGGTCGACGACGCCCGCCTTGTAGTACTCAACGCCATGGCCGCGCGGGAAAAGGGTGCGCATATCCACACCCAGACCCGTTGCGTCAGCGCGCACCGCAGCAAAGGCCTGTGGGAAATGAACATGGAACGTGCCGACGGCAGCCTGTTCTCGATCCGCGCCCGCGCACTGGTGAACGCGGCTGGCCCATGGGTAGCCAAGTTCATCAAGGATGATTTGAAGCTGGACTCGCCCTACGGCATCCGCTTGATCCAGGGCAGCCACCTGATCGTGCCGAAGCTGTATGAAGGCGCCCACGCGCACATCCTGCAGAACGAAGACCAGCGCATCGTCTTCACCATTCCGTACCTGAATCACCTGACCATCATCGGCACTACCGACCGCGAGTACACCGGTGACCCGGCGAAAGTGGCGATTACCGAAGGTGAAACCGACTACATGCTCAACGTGGTCAACGCGCACTTCAAGAAACAGCTGAGCCGCGACGACATCGTGCACACCTATTCCGGCGTGCGCCCGCTGTGCAATGACGAATCCGACAACCCGTCGGCCGTGACCCGCGATTACACCCTGGCGCTGTCCGGCACCTCGGGCGAGGCGCCGTTGCTTTCGGTGTTCGGCGGCAAGCTGACCACTTACCGCAAGCTGGCCGAATCGGCGATGGCGCAACTGGCGCCGTACTTCACGCAGATGCGCCCAAGCTGGACCGCCACGGCCACCCTGCCCGGCGGCGAAAACATGAGCACGCCAGAAGCCCTGGCCGATGCGATTCGCAGCAAGTTCGACTGGGTGCCAAGCGAGATTGCCCGTCGCTGGTCCACTACCTACGGTAGCCGTACCTGGCGCCTGCTGGAAGGCGTGCAATCGCTGGCCGACATGGGCGACCACCTCGGTGGTGGCCTGTACACCCGCGAAGTCGATTACCTGTGTGCTGAAGAATGGGCCACGCAGCCCCAGGACATCCTGTGGCGCCGCAGCAAACTGGGCCTGTTCACCACACCGCAAGAACAGGAAAACGTGCAGCGTTACCTGTCCAAGGTCGAGCACAATCGCGGCAAGATCGAAGCAGCCTGACACCCGCCGCTAAAAAGCCCCTGCACCGAAAGGTCCAGGGGCTTTTTTACGTGCCAAGCGCCTGGCGCTGATAACGCAGGCCCATTTCACGAATACCGGAGAACGCGGATCCCACCAACACCGGATACGCCGCCTGCAGGAAACCCGCCGTAGCTGTCGCGAGCGCCCGCTCCAGCCATAGACAGGCCTGCGCTTCGTCGCCGTCTTCAGCCAGCTCCGAGGCATGGTTGTATTGCCCACGAAAATCCCCGGCCTCGGCTGAGCGCTGATACCACTGCCTCGCCAGCTGAACATCCTTGGGCACCACAACGCCTTCATGGTGGAACCGTCCCAGCAGGTTCATCGACTTGGCGTGCCCTTTGGCCGCAGCCTGACGGAATAACTCATACGCCGCGACAAGATCGTGCTCCACACCACGGCCACGCGTCAGCAACTGGCCGTAGTTGTACAAGCCCCAATCCAGACCCAGATCGGCAGCCTTGCGGTAATGCAGCGCGCTGTCTTCGAGGTCGATTTCGCAGCCCCACCCATTCTCCAGGCAGCGCCCGATCATGTTGAACGCCATGGGGTGGCGCTGCCGTGCGGCGATGCGAAACCAGCTCAACGCCAACGCCTCATCCTTCTGCACACCACGACCGTCGAGCAGCAGCTGAGCCAGAGTGGCCTGTGCGTCGGCATCACCCAATTGAGCGGCATGCATCACCCAGCGCACATAGGCACGCGGGTTATCACCGATTTCCGACGGATCGCTGCCTGGCTGTGCACTCTGCATTCCTGCCCCGTGTGGTGAACAAGCACCAAAAAAATTTCATGAATTATTTAGTTACAAAGTAGTACATTTGAGACTGCTTATCAATTACGATCGCATCTCACTTACACCCACAAGAGATTACTCAATGGCTACCGGGATCAGTTCTGCCCCCCTTTCATCGCGGCATTTGCTCGCGTCGGCAGTGGGCTTGGCAGTGGCTGCGCAGGGAGGATTCAGTTATGCGGCGGACACCGCACCAGAGGACAACACAGGCGTCATTCAGCTCGGCGCGACCAGCATCGAAGGCCAGGCTCCGAGCCAGAGCGTCTACAACCCTGTGGCCCCCTCTTCCCCCAAGTACACCGAGGCGCTGCGCGACACGCCGCAGACGATCACAGTGGTGCCCAAGGAAGTCATTCATGACCAAAACCTGCTGACCCTGCGCGACGTGCTCAGCACCGTGCCGGGCATCACGTTCGGCGCCGGCGAAGGTGGCAGCGGGTATGGTGACAGCATCAACCTGCGCGGGTTTTCCGCCAGCGGCGACATCTACGTGGACGGCGTGCGCGACAGCGCGCAATACAGCCGCACCGACCCGTTCAACCTGGAACAGGTCGAAGTCGTCAGCGGCGCAAGTTCGGTGTACTCCGGTTCCGGTGCGGTCGGCGGCACCATCAACCTGGTGAGCAAGCAGCCAGAATTACGCGACAAAACCACCATCAGTGCCGGCATCGGCACCGATAACTACAAGCGCACCACCCTGGACACCAACCAGACGCTCAACGACACCACGGCGTTCCGCCTGAACCTGATGGCCCATGGCAACGATGTGCCCGGCCGCGATTATGAAGATTACGAACGCTGGGGCATCGCGCCCTCGATCGCGTTTGGCCTGGGCACGCCGACGCGCGTCACCGTCAGTTACGAGCATCAAAAAGACGACAACACGCCGCAATACGGTATCCCCATCTACAACGGCAAGCCCATGCCGGGCGTGGGTTGGAGCGATTACTACGGCTACCACAACATCAATGACCAGAAAATCACCTCGGATTCGTTCAGCCTGAAGCTCGAGCACGACTTCAACGATGCCGTGTCAGTGCGTAACTTCACCCGCGTCGAGCGCGTTCGCCAATACCTGCGCGCCTCGGGCCCCGAAGGCGCACAGGCCGGCTGCCTGGCCAGCGGCACCCAGATCACGGGCGCGCCTTGCACCGCGGGCCTGCAACCGGGCTTTTTCCAGCCAAGCGGTGGCTCACTGGGTAACGAGCGCAATACCCAGAACAAAATGTTCACCAACCAGACCGACGTCACCAGCCACTTCAGCACCGGTTTTATCGACCACACGCTGGTGACCGGCATCTCCATCAGCCGCGAGGAATACGAGGCGGATACCGGCAAATGGCTGACCAACGCCAACGGCAGCACGATAGTCCCGCCACCGGTCAGCTACAGCGATCCGAACTCGGACTGGACGGGCCCGGTCAACTTCACCCGTGCCGCCCACATCGATGGCGCGCTGAACAACCGCGCCGTCTACGCCTTCGACACGCTCAAGCTCAACCCGCAATGGGAAATCAATGGCGGCCTGCGTTACGAGCACAACGCCGGCAGCTCGGTGACCAATGCCTACTCCAGCACCGGCGTGGAGACGCCCGGCACACGCTACGGCCAGGCGGATGACCTGACGTCCTACCGCATGGCGCTGGTCTATAAACCGGTGGAAAACGCCAGCTTCTATATCGCCTATGGCAACAGCAAGACGCCGTCGCAAGCCAGCGTCAATGGGGGTTGCTACACCCCGGCCAAAACCTCAAGCGTGGCCACCAACAACTGCGACGTTGCCCCGGAAACTGCCGTCAGCTACGAGATCGGTACCAAATGGGACTTGCTCGACAATGCCCTGTCGCTGACGGGCGCGATCTTTCGCAATGACCGCACCAACTACAAAGTCGCCGATAACGACCCAAGCAACCTGAGCGGCACGCAAACCCTCGACGGCAAGGCACGTGCAGACGGTGTGGCGCTGGGCCTGAGCGGTGCGATCACTGACCGCTGGAAGGTCTTCGCCAACTACACCTACCTGAACACCCGTGTGCTGCGCAGCGCCAGCGACTACACCCTGGCAACCACCGGCATCGACGTGCAGAAAGGCGAGCCGCTGACCTTCACGCCCAAACATGCAGCCAGCATCTGGACGGTGTATGACCTGCCCTACGACTTCCAGGTGGGTTACGGCATAACGGCGCAAACCAAGCAGTACCTGGTCAGTGCCGCGAATTCACCGACGTCGCCCGGCTACGCGGTGCAGCGCGCAATGCTCGGCTACAAGGTCAACAAACAGCTGAACCTTCAGTTGAACATCAACAACCTGTTCGACAAGGAATACCTGACCCGCATCCGTAACAACGGTTGGGCGGTGCCCGGCGATGGTCGCGCAGCGGTGGTGTCAGCCGACTACACGTTCTGACGACAAAGCCACACTAAAAGCCCCGGGAGCTACACTCCCGGGTTTTTTTCATGGGCGATCAACGCTCATCCCATCATTCGGTTTTCCGAACATCACACCCCAGCCTATTCGGTTTTTCGGATCAGACCAGCTCAAAACCTCAGTCATATAAAGTTAATCTCTATATAAATCATGCTATTAACCTTTTATCCCAGGTCTGGCACGACTCATGCTCTACACTCGTAGGCGATTGCCTGAGGCGCCTCAGGAGCCGTCATGGGCATTCGCAGTACTGTTTATATAAAAACGTGGCCGTCCCAACCGGTCTCATAAAAAAAACAAATGTCGAGGAAGTATTGATGCGTATCGTTCCCCATATTTTGGGCGCAGCTATCGCTGCTGCTCTGATCAGCACTCCAGTTTTCGCCGCCGAACTCACCGGCACACTGAAGAAAATCAACGACTCCGGCACCATCACTCTCGCTCACCGCGACAGCTCCATTCCGTTTTCCTACATCGCGGATGGTTCGGGCAAACCAGTGGGCTACTCCCACGACATTCAGCTGGCTATCGTTGAAGCCCTGAAAAAAGACCTGAACAAACCCGACCTGAAGACCAAGTACAACCTGGTCACCTCGCAAACCCGTATCCCGTTGATCCAGAACGGCACCGCGGACATCGAGTGCGGCTCCACCACCAACAACGCCGAACGCGCCCAGCAAGTCGACTTCACCATCAACATCTTCGAAATCGGCACCCGTCTGCTGGTCAAGAAAGACAAGGATGGCAAGCCGTCCTACAGTGATTTCGCTGACCTGAAAGGCAAGAACGTCGTGACCACCGCCGGTACCACGTCCGAGCGCATCATCAAAGCGATGAACGCCGACAAGCAGATGGGCATGAACGTCATCTCCGCCAAGGACCACGGTGAATCCTTCCAGATGCTGGAAAGCGGCCGCGCCGTCGCCTTCATGATGGACGACGCCCTGCTGGCCGGTGAAGAAGCCAAGGCCAAGAAGCCGGATGACTGGGTAATCACCGGTACTCCACAGTCCTTCGAAGCCTACGCGTGCATGGTTCGTAAAGACGACCCAGCCTTCAAGAAAGCCGTGGATGACGCGATCGTCGGCCTGTACAAATCCGGCGAGATCAACAAGATCTACAGCAAGTGGTTCGAAAGCCCGATTCCACCTAAAGGCCTGAACCTGAACTTCCCGATGAGCGACAAGGTGAAGGGCCTGATCGCCACTCCAAGCGACAAGCCGGCGCCTGACGTAAAAATCTGATACCTGACTAAGCTTATGTCCTGAGGGAGCCAACCCTCCCTCAGGCGTCTGTTACTACCTGCTGGCTTTAATTTTGGAACACTCGACCTGGCGGTTTTCGAGCCGATCGCGTGTGCCTGGCGTTCACCGTCAGGCGGGAAAGGATCTTCCCCAAGCGGGTGCTTGTACATCGATCGATCTCGAGGGGAGACCCTAATGAATTACAACTGGGACTGGGGCGTATTCTTCAAGTCCACCGGCGTTGGCAGCGAGACTTATCTCGACTGGTACATTTCCGGACTGGGCTGGACCATCGCCATCGCCATCGTGGCATGGATCATCGCCTTGCTGCTGGGCTCCGTACTCGGCGTCATGCGCACCGTGCCAAACCGCATCGTATCGGGCATCGCGACCTGCTACGTGGAACTGTTTCGCAATGTACCGCTGCTCGTTCAGCTGTTCATCTGGTATTTCCTGATACCCGACATGCTGCCGCAGAACCTGCAGGACTGGTACAAACAAGACCTCAACCCGACCACCTCGGCCTACCTGAGCGTTGTCGTGTGCCTGGGCCTGTTCACCGCCGCCCGTGTGTGCGAACAAGTGCGTACCGGCATCCAGGCGCTGCCACGCGGCCAGGAAGCCGCCGCGCGTGCCATGGGCTTCAAGCTGCCGCAGATCTACTGGAACGTGCTGCTGCCCCAGGCCTACCGCATCATCATTCCACCGCTTACCTCAGAATTCCTCAACGTCTTCAAGAACTCCTCCGTGGCGTCCCTGATCGGCTTGATGGAACTGCTTGCGCAAACCAAACAGACCGCCGAGTTCTCGGCCAACCTGTTTGAGGCCTTCACCCTGGCCACGCTGATCTACTTCACCCTGAACATGAGCCTGATGCTGCTGATGCGCGTGGTCGAGAAGAAAGTTGCCGTGCCCGGCCTGATCTCCGTGGGGGGTAAATAATGGAATTCGATTTCAGTGGCATCATCCCCGCCATCCCGGGCCTGTGGAACGGCATGGTCATGACCTTGCAGTTGATGGTCATGGGTGTGGTCGGCGGGATCATCATCGGCACCATCCTGGCGCTGATGCGCTTGTCGTCCAACAAGCTGCTGTCGCGCCTGGCCGGTGCCTACGTGAACTACTTCCGGTCGATCCCGTTGCTGTTGGTGATCACCTGGTTCTACCTGGCGGTGCCGTTCGTGCTGCGCTGGATCACCGGCGAAGACACACCGATCGGTGCATTTACCTCCTGCGTCGTGGCCTTCATGATGTTCGAGGCGGCGTACTTCTGCGAAATCGTGCGGGCCGGCGTGCAGTCGATCCCCAAGGGCCAGATGGCCGCAGCGCAAGCCATGGGCATGACCTACAGCCAGACCATGCGCCTGATCATCCTGCCCCAGGCATTCCGCAAGATGACCCCGTTGCTGCTGCAACAGTCGATCATCCTGTTCCAGGACACCTCGCTGGTCTACACCGTGGGCCTGGTGGATTTCCTCAACTCCGCCCGCTCCAATGGCGACATCATTGGCCGCTCCAATGAGTTCCTGATCTTCGCCGGTGTCGTCTACTTCATCATCAGCTTTTCCGCCTCGCTGCTGGTCAAGCGTCTGCAAAAAAGGTTTGCCGTATGATCTCTATCAAGAATATCAACAAGTGGTATGGCGACTTCCAGGTGCTGACCGATTGCAGCACCGAGGTTAAAAAAGGCGAAGTGATCGTGGTGTGCGGGCCGTCCGGCTCGGGCAAATCCACCCTGATCAAGTGCGTCAACGCCCTGGAACCGTTCCAGAAAGGCGACGTCGTCGTGGATGGCACTTCGATTGCCGACCCGAAGACCAACCTGCCAAAACTGCGCTCACGCGTCGGCATGGTGTTCCAGCACTTCGAGCTGTTTCCGCACCTGACCATCACCGAAAACCTGACCATCGCGCAGATCAAGGTGTTGGGCCGCAGCAAGGAAGAAGCCACCAAGAAGGGCCTGCAACTGCTGGAGCGCGTCGGTCTGTCGGCCCACGCCCACAAGCACCCGGGCCAGCTTTCCGGCGGCCAGCAACAGCGTGTGGCGATTGCCCGTGCGCTGGCGATGGACCCGATCGTCATGCTGTTCGACGAACCGACCTCGGCCCTCGACCCGGAAATGGTCAACGAAGTGCTCGACGTGATGGTGCAACTGGCCCACGAAGGCATGACCATGATGTGCGTGACTCACGAAATGGGTTTCGCGCGCAAGGTAGCCGACCGCGTGATCTTCATGGACGCCGGCAAGATCATCGAAGACTGCCCGAAAGAGGAATTCTTCGGCGACATCAGCGCCCGCTCCGAGCGTGCGCAGCACTTCCTTGAGAAAATCCTGCAGCACTAAAAAGCCGCAGCTCGCTGCTCTTCTGTAGGAGCGAGCTCGCTCGCGAAAGGCGTCAACGATAACGCGAGCATCCTGGATGAGCGCGGTGCCCTTGAGTTTTTCGCGAGCAAGCTCGCTCCTACAGTTGGCAAGTGAGCGATAGCTGACCCAAGGCATCTGTGATGAAATGCGACCCCAACCTCTTTCGCGCCGCGCCGCCATCACTTGCCGTGAAGCCTCGTCTGATTCGCCAATTGTTCCTGCCGCCGCTGATCATCGCGCTGATGATCGGACTGGGTTACGTCGGCTTCTGGATCAGTGAATTCTATGGAATCCGCACCCTCAGCGAGACCGGCGAGCGCCAACTGGAGCTGCACGCTCGTACCGTCGAAAGCGAGATCAGCAAATACACCTACCTGCCTAGCCTGCTTGAGCTGGAAACCAGCGTCTCCAAGCTGCTGGCCGACCCCAACTTTGAAACCCGGTCCACGGTCAACGACTACCTCGAAGGCCTGAACCGGCGCAGCCGCAGCCGGGCGATCTATGTGATGGACACCACCGGGCGCGTGCTGGCCACCAGTAACTGGCGCGATGCCGACAGTTACCTCGGTGAAGACCTGTCCTTCCGCGCCTATTTCCAGAACGCCGTGCGCGGCCAGCCCGGCCGGTTCTACGGCATCGGCAGCACCAACGGCGAACCCGGCTATTACCTGGCCCATGGCCTTGAAGAACACGGCAAGATCATCGGCGTCGCCGTGGTCAAGGTGCGCCTCGAAGCCCTGGAAGAACGTTGGCAGCGGGCACGCCTGGAAGCGTTCGTCAGTGACGAGAATGGCATCATCATCCTCTCCAGCGACCCGGCCCGGCGCCTCAAGGCCGTGCGCCCATTGAGCGATGACACCAAGGAACGCCTGGCCCGCAGCCTGCAATATTACTGGGCGACCCTCAACGAGCTGGAACCTCTGGCCCGCGAGCGCCTGAGCGAAGGCACAGAAAAACTGACCTTCCCGGCCAACACCGAAGTGGTGGCCGACGAGAAGGAGGTCAGCTTCCTGGCCCAGACCCGCCCGCTGAATGACACGCCGTGGAACTTCACCCTGCTGACCCCGCTGAATGACCTGCGCCGGGCCGCCATCAACCAGGGCATCCTGGTGGCCGTGGCATTCGCCTTGGTGGCGTTCCTGCTGATTGCCTGGAACGAGCGCCGCAAGGTGATCGCCACCCGCCTCGCCGCCCGCGAGGCCTTGCAGGAAGCCAACAACCAGCTCGAACGACGGATTGCCGAACGCACCACCGACCTGCGGGCCAGCAACGAGCGGCTCAAGAGCCAGATTCGCGAGCGGCGCCAGGCCGAGGAGACCCTGCGCCGGGCCCAGGACGAACTGGTGCAGGCCGGAAAACTCGCGGCCATCGGCCAGATGTCCACCAGCATCGCCCACGAATTGAACCAACCGCTGGCCGCCTTGCGCACCTTGTCGGGCAACACCGTGCGCTTCCTTGAGCGTGGGGCGCTGGACACCGCCAGCGCCAACCTCAAGACCATCAACGAACTGATCGACCGCATGGGCCGCATCACCGCCAGCCTGCGCTCCTTTGCCCGGCGCGGTGATGACCAGGGCGAGGCCAATCTGGGCAAGGCGGTAGACGCCACATTCCAGATCCTCGGCAGTCGCCTGGAGACCCTGCCGCTGACGGTACACCGCCACTTCAGCAGCGCGCAGTTGCAGATCGACCAGACACGCCTGGAACAGATCCTCGTCAACCTGATCGGCAACGCCCTGGACGCGATGCAAGCGCAACCGGCCCCCGAGCTGTGGCTGGAAGGCGACATCGTCGAGGGCAAATACCGCTTGCAGGTGCGCGACAACGGCCACGGTATTGACCCTGAGGCCCGCAAACATTTGTTCGAACCGTTCTTTACCACCAAACCCGGCGAGCAAGGCCTGGGCCTGGGCCTGACGCTGTCGGCCAGCCTCGCGGCGGCCACCGGCGGCAACCTCGCCGTCGAGCACCCTGCCAGCGGTGGTACTGCCTTTGTCCTGAGTTTGCCGCTGGCGAGCCCTCAACAAGTCGAGTCGACATGAACGCAGAAAAAACCACCGACCTGACCGTCCTGATCGTCGAAGACGACCCCCATGTATTACTCGGCTGCCAGCAAGCCCTGGCCCTGGAAGACATTCCCAGCGTGGGCGTGGCCAGCGCCGAAGAAGCCCTGACGCGCGTCGGTGAAAACTTCGCCGGCATCGTCATCAGCGATATCCGCCTGCCGGGCATCGACGGCCTGGAGCTGCTGACCCGGCTCAAGGCGTTGGATAAAAGCCTGCCGGTGGTGCTGATCACCGGTCACGGCGACATCTCCATGGCCGTGGGCGCGATGCGCAACGGTGCTTATGACTTCATGGAAAAACCCTTCTCTCCCGAGCGCCTGGTGGACGTTGCCCGCCGCGCCCTGGAGCAACGCGGCCTGGCCCGGGAAGTCTGGTCACTGCGCCGGCAACTGGCTGAGCGCGACTCGCTGGAAGGCCGGATCATTGGCCGCTCCCCCGCCATGCAGAACCTGCGGGAGCTGATCGCCAACGTCGCCGACACCTCGGCCAACGTGTTGATCGAAGGCGAGACCGGCACCGGCAAGGAACTGGTTGCGCGCTGCCTGCATGATTTCAGCCGACGCCATTCCCATCAGTTCGTCGCATTGAACTGCGGCGGCCTGCCGGAAAACCTGTTCGAAAGCGAAATCTTCGGCCACGAGGCCAACGCGTTTACCGGCGCCGGCAAACGCCGCATCGGCAAGATCGAGCACGCCCACGAAGGCACGCTATTCCTCGATGAAGTGGAAAGCATGCCGATGAACCTGCAGATCAAACTGCTGCGGGTGTTGCAGGAGCGCACCCTGGAACGCCTGGGCTCGAACCAGAGCGTAGCGGTGGATTGCCGGGTGATTGCCGCCACCAAGTCCGACCTCGACGACCTGAGCCGCGCCAACCAGTTTCGCAGCGATCTTTACTACCGCCTCAACGTGGTGACCCTGGAACTGCCGCCGCTGCGTGAGCGACGCGAAGACATCCTGCAGTTGTTCGAACACTTCCTGCAGCAGTCGTCTCTGCGTTTCGACCGCACCGCGCCGGACCTCGACAACCAGACCCTGTCCAACCTGATGAGCCATGACTGGCCGGGCAACGTGCGTGAGCTGCGCAACGTGGCCGAGCGGTTTGCCCTGGGTTTGCCGGCGTTCAAAAAGAGCGGCGCCAGCAGCGGCAACCATGGTTTGGCGTTTACCGAAGCGGTGGAAGCGTTTGAACGCAACCTGCTCAACGACGCCTTGCAACGCAGCGGCGGGAACCTGACCCAGGCCAGCCAGGAACTGGGTATGGCCAAGACCACGCTGTTCGACAAGGTCAAGAAATACGGGCTGAGCCACTAGGAGCGCATTGTGGATTTATTGCTGAAGGCCGCATTGGGCGCAGGAGTGGTGCTGATCCTTGCGGCGCTGGCCAAGACCAAGAACTATTACATCGCAGGCTTGGTGCCGCTGTTTCCGACGTTCGCGTTGATCGCGCATTACATCGTCGGCAAAGGCCGCTCGGTGGAGGATTTGAAGACCACGATCGTGTTCGGGATGTGGTCGATCATTCCGTACTTTGTGTACCTGGCGACGCTGTACGTGATGGTCGACCGGATGCGGCTGGAGGCATCGCTGGCGGTGGCGGCGGTGGCCTGGTTGATGGCGGCTACGGTGTTGGTCAGCGTGTGGGTTCGCATGCACGCTTGACATACACCCATCAAAAATTTGGAGCCGAGTGGGTGTGTTTATCCATTATTTAGGTAACGGCCGCCTATGGTTCCGCTCTTACAGCGGCTCACTTTTGAACAGCGCAAAAGTAAGCAAAACGCTCTTGCCCCACCACTCGGCACCTCGCTTGGGCTCGGTGTGCCCTCTCTCCGGTATTACTGCGCGGGCCGCCGCGACGGGGCGTCCCTGCCCCGTCGCGGCTAAACCGGCGTCCTGCCGGTTTACCCGCTCCGTACTACCTGCGTTCGGCCAGCGTGGTTTAACGGGGCGCCTAAGATCAAGATCAAAAGCAAGAGCACAGCGGCCTACCGGCCGGCTTGAGTGGTAGAAGCAAAATCAAAAGCAAAAGCGGGCACGGTCCAAAAATGTGGGAGCGGGCTTGCTCGCGAAGATCGTTAACGATGACGCTGGCGTCCTGAATGAACGCGGCGCCCTCAGGTTTTTCGCGAGCAAGCCCGCTCCCACATAAAAGCAGCTCTGCTTTCGCTCTGGATCTGGCCCTTGCTTCTAACACTCAAGCCGGCCGGTAGGCCGCTGTGCTCTTACTTTTGATCTTGATCTGACTGCCCCATTCAGCCCGAGGCCGAACGCAGGTATTGAGGAGCGGGTAAACCGGCAGGACGCCGGTTTAGCCGCGACGGGCCAGGGACGGGCCGTCGCGGCGGCCCGCTT